>CANQRU010000010.1 GCA_947626395.1 uncultured Lachnospiraceae bacterium
AAAAGATACAAAAAGAAACCCCTAATTCCCCCATGAATGGGGGCTAGGGGGTTGATGTGTCGAAGACACTTTTTTATGAAAATCCCAGCAGTACGATGTTTGGCAAAAAATGCAATTTATTTCTAATCAGGGCTTGAAAAATCGGCAAAAACCACATAGAATAGATTTTAATGGAGACGTGTCTGCAAGGAACGGCTCCCCCGGCCCATGGGCCTTATATCACAGGAAAAGGAGAGGATTCATCATGAAATTCATCGTTGAGACCAGTGCGCGTCACATTCATCTGACTCAGGCTGATCTGGAGACTCTGTTCGGAGAGGGCTACCAGCTGACCAAGAAGAAAGACCTGTCCCAGCCCGGACAGTTTGCCTGCGAAGAGAGAGTTACCATCGTGGGAAGCAAGAAAGAACTGAAAGGCGTATCGATCCTTGGCCCGGTGAGAAAGGCCACCCAGGTGGAACTGTCCCTGACCGACGCCCGTTCCATCGACGTTGTGGCACCGATCCGTGAGTCCGGCGATGTTGCCGGCAGCGGTGCCTGCAAGATCATTGGCCCGAAGGGTGAGATCGAGATCACCGAGGGCGTGATCGCTGCGAAGCGCCACATCCACGCGACCGTTGCGGACGCGAAGGAGCTGGGCGTGGAGAACGGCGACATCGTGAGCGTGAAGGTTGACACCGAGGGCAGAAGCCTGATCTTCGGCGATGTGGTCGTGCGTGTGAGCGACAGCTACGCGCTGGCGATGCACATCGATACTGACGAGTCCAACGCGGCCGGCTGCGCAGGCGTTGTGATGGGCGAGATCGTGAAGTAGGCATTGAGCGCTTAGCGAGCGCGAGCTGCAGGCGAAGCGCGGGGTTAGTGTGAATTGAACATACCATACGAAATACACGGGCTGCCGTGCATAAGGCAGCCCGTGTGAAGTCATATTGCGTACAGAGGAGAAAGGCTGCAGGCGTGCGCGCCGCCAGCCCGTGTGATTGAACAAAAAGGAGAGTAGACCAAGATGAAAATATTAGTCGTTAACTGCGGAAGTTCTTCTTTAAAGTATCAGCTGATCGATATGGACAATGAGGGCGTTATCGCCAAGGGCCTCTGCGAGAGGATTGGCATCGACGGTTCCAAGCTGACCCACCAGCCGGCGGGCAAGGACAAATATGTCGTTGAGAAGCCCATGCCGGATCATCATGTAGCTATCGAGCTGGTTCTGGAAGCTCTGCAGGACAAAGATCACGGCGTGATCGCCAGCACCGACGAGATCACCGCCATCGGCCACCGCGTACTCCACGCGGGCACCAAGTACAGCGATTCCTGCCTGGTCACCGAGGACGTGAAGGCAGTCATCCGCGAGTGCTTCCCGCTGGGGCCGCTGCACAACCCGGCCAACCTGATGGGAATCGAGGCCTGCGAGGCCGCCATGCCCGGCAAGCCCAACGTGGCTGTCTGGGATACGGCGTTCGGTATGAAGATGCCGGAGAAGGCCTATATGTACGCGATTCCCAAGGAATATCTTGAGAAATACAGCATCCGCCGCTACGGTTTCCACGGCACCAGCCATATGTTCGTGTCCGGCGAGGCCATCAAGTTCGGCGGACTGGATCCGAAGAATGCGAAAGTGATCGTCTGCCACCTGGGCAACGGCGCCAGTATTTCCGCTTCCATCGGCGGCAAGTGCGTGGACACCAGCATGGGCCTGACCCCTCTTGAGGGCCTGATCATGGGCACCAGAAGCGGCGACATCGACCCGGCTGTTGTCCAGTTCATCTGCAACAATGAAGGCAAGACCGTGGACGAGGTGCTGAACATTCTGAATAAGAAGTCCGGCGTTCTCGGCATGAGCGGCGTATCCAGCGACTTCCGCGATCTTGGCGCGGCCGCCGAGGCGGGCAACCATGACGCGCAGGTGGCTCTGGACGCGTTCATTTACCGGGTCGCCAAGTACATCGGCGCTTATACCGCGGCCATGAACGGCGTGGACGCGATTGCTTTCACCGCCGGCGTGGGCGAGAATGACAAGAAGACCCGCAAGGCTGTCTGCGCTTACCTGGGATACCTGGGCGTGGAGATCGATGATGAGGCCAACGATGTGAGAGGCAAGAACGCGGTCATTTCTTCCGCAAACTCCAAGGTCAAGGTCATGCTGATCCCGACCAACGAGGAATTGGCCATCGCCCGCGAAACCCTGAGGCTGGTGCAGTAATAAGAGGTAAGTCGGTAAGCTGCAGTCATGAAAGCAGATTTCTGCGCCGACGTGAAAAAACCAGTTGACAAACATTGCGCCCCTTTGTATAATGTTAGGGTGCGTGTTAGGAGTTATTATGCAGATAAACCTGACCGAACTGTTTACCAGAGACGGGAAAGAGCTGGATGTGACCGCGGATTTGGACATGACCAGTCTCAGTACCCCGGAAGGCGAGTATGAACTGGCGGAGGCGGAGCCGGTGAGGCTTCACTTCGTGAATATCGGGGATCGAACGCTGACGGCGGAAGGAAGCGTAAAGCTTTCTCTGATGATTCCGTGCAGCCGCTGTCTGGAACCGGTGAAGGTTCCATTCTCACTGGATCTTGCGAGGACATTTGATATGAAGCTGTCGTCGCGGGAGCGGGCCGAGTCTCTGGAGGAACAGCCCTATTTGCAGGGGTACACGCTGGATGTGGATCAGCTGGTATGCGATGAGTTGTATCTGAACCTGCCGATGAAGGTCCTGTGCAAGGAAGACTGCAAAGGGATTTGTAATAGATGTGGGGCCAATCTTAATAAGACCGCCTGCGACTGTGACAGGAGTTCGTTGGACCCAAGAATGTCTGTTATCCAGGATATTTTCAATCAGTTTAAGGAGGTGTAAACCATGTCTATCTGCCCAAAGAACCGGACTTCCAAAGCCAGGAGAGATAAGCGGAGATCTGCCAATTTTAAGATGGGTTCCGTGAATCTGGTGAAGTGCTCCAGATGCGGCGCGCTGATGATGCCGCACAGAGTCTGCAAGGCCTGCGGAACTTATAATAAGAGAGAGATCGTCAAAGTTGACGAGGACTAATTGGCGTGTGACGCGCGGCGACGCGCGGAATGCGGCGGCCGGAGCGGTCCGGCCGTGTGATTAAGATGTTCAGGGCGGTGCAGCCGTAAGGCTGCGCCGCTTTTCTTTTGTCGACGGAAACATTGTTTCCGCGTGAAAAACTGGTTGATTTCTATTTTGATATGATATATAGTATGGGTAGATGAATCCGAAGGATTAAAAGGAGCTGCAGAGATGATCAGAGTAGCGGTAGACGCCATGGGAGGTGACAACGCTCCGGGCCAGATCGTGGCAGGAGCCGTGGACGCGGCGGCGCAGCGGACGGATATAGAGGTCCTGCTGGTGGGTCAGGAGGCGGCGGTCAGCGCGGAACTTCAGAAGCACCAGTATGATAAGACCAGGATCAGCGTGGTGAATGCCACGGAGGTCATCGAGACCGAAGAGCCGCCGGTGAACGCGATCCGCCGGAAGAAGGATTCCTCCATCGTGGTGGGCATGAACATGGTAAAGCGGGGTGAGGCGGACGCCTTCGTCTCGGCCGGAAGTTCCGGCGCCGTGCTGGTCGGCGGGCAGGTGATCGTTGGTCGCATCAAAGGCGTGGAACGGCCGCCGCTGGCGCCTCTGATCCCCACGGAGAAGGGCGTGTCCCTGCTGATCGACTGCGGGGCCAATGTAGACGCCCGTCCTTCCCATCTGGTGCAATTTGCCAGAATGGGTTCTATCTATATGGAGAACGTCATAGGTATCAAGAAGCCAAGGGTTGCGATCGTCAACATCGGCGCCGAGGAGGAGAAGGGCAACGCCTTGGTCAAGGAGACATTTCCTCTTCTGAAAGCCTGTGGGGATATCAATTTCATCGGCAGCATCGAGGCAAGGGAGATTCCCCATGGGTACGCGGACGTGATCGTCTGCGAGGCGTTTGTGGGGAATGTGATCTTAAAGCTTTACGAAGGAGTCGGCGCGACGCTGATCAGCATGGTGAAGAAGGGCATGATGACCAGCCTGCGCAGTAAGATCGGCGCTCTTCTGGTGAAGCCGGCGCTTAAGACGACCCTGAAACGGTTCGACGCCAGCCAGTACGGCGGCGCTCCGCTTCTGGGACTGAACGGACTGGTGGTGAAGGCCCATGGGAATTCGACGGCCACGGAGATCTGTCATTCCATCATCCAGTGCGTTTCCTTTAAAGAGCAGGATATTAATGGAAAGATAAAAGAAAGTCTGACGGTGGGGGCCCCCGAGCCAGGTGGGTCAGACGGACAAATCTGAGGGAGAAAGGAGTGACGCAGAATGGAATTTGAGAAATTACAGAGTATAATCGCAGAAGTCCTCAATGTAGACGCCGAGGACATTACCATGGCCACGACTTTTGTAGACGACCTTGGTGCAGATTCTCTGGATGTTTTTCAGATTATCATGGGAATCGAAGAAGAATTTGATATTGAGATTCCCCAGGACGCTGTGGAGAGCATCGTGACGGTGGGCGACGCAGTCGAGCAGATCAAGAATCTGGCCAACTAAGATGATCAGACGGTGAGCAGGCGCTGCGGGGGCCTAAGAACCCATACGCAGCGCCTACTTTGTTCGTATTAACGTGGATGGGAGGAATGGAATGAACAGGGATCTGAGAGAACTGGAACAGGAAACCGGCTATATTTTCCGGGACAGGGATCTGTTTAAGCAGGCGCTGACCCACAGCTCCTACGCCAACGAACACCGGCTTTCGAAGGCGGACTGCAATGAGCGTCTGGAGTTTCTGGGGGATGCGGTGCTGGAGCTGGTATGCAGCGATTATCTGTACCGGAACTACGGGGATAAGCCGGAAGGGGAAATGACGAAGCTGCGGGCCAGTATCGTCTGCGAGCCGACGCTGGCGCTGTGCGCGGAAGAGCTGAAGCTGGGAGAGTATCTGCTTTTGGGCCGGGGCGAGGAGGCCACGGGCGGCCGGGGCCGGGCGTCGGTGGTGTCGGACGCGATGGAAGCCCTGATCGGGGCGATCTATCTGGATGGTGGTTTTGCTAGCGCAAAGGAGTTCATTCACGGATTTGTGCTGAACGATATCGAGCATAAGCAGCTCTTTTATGATAGCAAGACTATCCTGCAGGAGATGGTGCAGGCGGAGGACGAAGGCGAATTAAGCTACGAGCTTCTGCGCGAAGAAGGGCCGGATCACAATAAGCGGTTCGAGGTGCGGGCCCTTGTGGGTGATAAGGAAGTGGGCCGTGGAACCGGCCGCACGAAGAAGGCGGCGGAGGCCATGGCCGCTTACCGGGCGATCCTTGAGAGAAAGGAAAGCCGCGAAGGCGGCTGAACATTTACAGACGAAAGAACATGCAGGTGGATTATGTATCTGAAAAGCATCGAGGTGCAGGGATTTAAGTCCTTCGCGAATAAGATCGTATTTGAATTTCATAACGGTATTACCGGTATTGTGGGACCCAACGGCAGCGGCAAGTCCAACGTGGCCGACGCGGTTCGCTGGGTGCTGGGCGAGCAGCGTGTGAAGCAGCTGCGCGGCGCCAGCATGCAGGACGTGATCTTCTCCGGCACGGAGATGCGCAAACCCCAGGGTTTCGCCTATGTGGCGATCACATTGGACAATTCCGACCATCAGCTGGCGATCGACTACGAGCAGGTCACGATCGCCCGGCGGATATACCGCTCCGGCGAGAGCGAGTATCTGCTGAACGGCAGCGCCTGCCGTTTAAAGGATATCAACGAGATGTTCTACGACACCGGCATCGGCAAGGAAGGCTATTCCATTATCGGACAGGGCCAGATCGATAAGATCTTAAGCGGCAAGCCGGAGGACCGGCGCGAACTGTTCGATGAAGCCGCCGGCATCGTCAAATTCAAGCGGCGCAAGAGCATTGCCGTGAAGAAGCTGGAGGACGAGCACCAGAATATGGTGCGCGTGGAGGACATCCTGTCGGAGCTGGAGAAGCAGGTGGGGCCGCTGAAAGTACAGTCGGAGAAAGCCAGGGAGTATCTGCGTCTTCGGGATGAGCTGAAACGTTACGATGTGAACCTGTTTCTGAATGAGACGGAAGTCCTGCAGTCCCAGTTAAAGGAGCTTACGGAGAAAGAGGGCATTGTCTCCGCGGATCTGGCGGAGACCCGCGAGGAGTCGGACAGGCTTCGCGCTACCTATGAGGAACTGGATCAGGCGGTCGCGGAGTTAAGCGGCCGGATCGAGGAAAACCGGAACCAGCGGAATATGGAGGACGTTCTGAAGGGGAATCTGGAAGGCCAGATCAACGTCCTTCTGGAACAGATCAAGACGGAGCAGCTGAACGCCGAACACCTCAGCCAGAGGGTCCAGGCGATCGACCGGGATGTGGCCGGAAAGCGGGAGCAGATCGGTCAGTATCTGGCGGATAACGCGGATATCGCCGGACAGGCGGAGGCCAGCAAGAAGAAGCAGGAGGAAGCGGAAGAGGATCTTCGTCAGGCGGATGAGAGGATCATGATGCTGGACGCGAAGATCGAAGGCCATAAGTCGGGCATTATTACCAATCTGAATGAACGGGCGTCTCTGACCGCCAGGCAGCAGCATTATATGACGATGCTGGAACAGGTGCAGGTGCGGCATTCGGAGGTGGCCCAGCGCCTTCTGCGGATCAAGAGCGACGAGTCAGCCCAGGCGGAGTTAAAGGACGCGGCTGAAGAGGAACTTAAGCAGGCGGAGGAAGAGATCGCCGGACTTACCGCGAAGCAGGAGACCTGCGCGGAAGAGATCGCCGGCTGCGAGCAGGAGAGCCGCCGCTTAAGCCGGAATCTGAACGAGAAGCAGCAGGAGTACAGGGCGGATTACGCCAGGCTGGAATCGCTCAGGAATCTGGCGGAGCGCTACGACGGCTACGGCGGCAGCATCCGGCGGGTCATGGAGGTCCGCGACCGTGTGAAGGGCGTCCACGGCGTGGTCGCCGATATCATTACTACGAAGAAGGAATATGAGACAGCGATCGAGACAGCTCTTGGCGGCAGCATCCAGAACATTGTCACGGATTCGGAGACGACGGCCAAGCAGCTGATCGAATATCTGAAGAAGAACCGTTACGGCCGGGCTACATTTCTTCCCCTTGACAGCGTCGGGAGGAACGGAAGCTTCGGCCCGAAGGAGGCGCTTAAGGAGCCGGGAGTACTGGGGCTTGCCAGTCAGCTGGCGGAGGCGGACAGTCAGTACGCGGGGCTGGTGGAGTATCTTCTCGGGCGCGTCGTGGTGGCGGAGGACATCGATCACGCCATCGCGCTGGCGCGCAAATACAGACATTCCCTGCGCATCGTTACGCTGGAGGGCGAGCTGTTAAGCGCCGGCGGATCCATGACGGGCGGCGCGTTTAAGAACAGCAGTAATCTCCTGGGACGCCGCAGGGAGATCGAGGAACTGGAGAATCTCTGCGAGAAGATTCGGAAAGAGACGGAACGGCTGCAGGCGGATCTGGAACTGAACGAGGGCGTTCTTGCCCAGAAGCGGGAAGAACTGGAAGAGATCAAAGCGGCTCTTCAGAAGACTTATCTGCGGCAGAACACGATACAGGTGAATATGGCCCAGCTGGAGGAGAAGATCCAGGATATCGCCGATTCCGGCCAGGATCTGGTCATCGAGAACCGGCAGCTGGAGGAGCAGGCGCTGGATCTTAAGAAGAATCAGGAAGAGCTGTCCGCCGACGTAAAGGGCCTGGAGGATCAGAATCAGCAGGCCAATCAGGATATCGAAGAACTGGCGAAGAAGCTGGAGGAAGAACGGAGCCGCCGCGAGACCATGGCCGAGTCCCTTTCCGCAATCCGTCTGGAGACGGCCAACCTGCTGCAGAAATACGGATTTGTCCAGGAAAATGTGGACCGTGTAAATGAAGAGATCCGGCGTCTGGAGGAAGAAAAGGCGGAGCTGTCCGCGGGCAGCCACGACACAGACGCGGTGATCGGCGGAAAGCAGCGGGAGATCGAGGAACTGAAGGAACATATCCGGGCGTCGGAGGAGCATAAGGGCCGGCTTGACGCGCTGATCGAGCAGGACACTGCCGCAAGGGAGGCACAGTCGGCAAAGCAGAAAGGCCTGTTTGAGAAGCGGGAGGAGCTGTCCGGACGTCTGGCCCAGCTGGATAAGGACCAGTTCCGGCTTCAGAGCCAGCAGGAGAAGGTGAATGAGCGGCTGGACCGCCATGTGGATTATATGTGGACGGAGTATGAGCTGACATTTACCACGGCCGAGGCGTTCCGGGATCCGGAGCTTCATTCCGTGCCGGAGATGCGTAAGCGCACCGAGCAGCTGAAGGCCGATATCCGTGGTCTGGGGAATGTCAATGTGAACGCCATCGAAGACTATAAGGAAGTCTCCGGGCGCTACGAATTCATGAATACCCAGCATGAGGATCTGGCAAGGTCCGAGGCGGCCCTGCTTCAGATCATCGAGGAACTGGACGCCGGGATGCGCCGGCAGTTTACGGAGAAATTCCACGATATCCGTCAGGAATTTGACAAGGTGTTCAAGGAGCTGTTCGGCGGAGGCCACGGCACGCTGGAGCTTGTGGAGGATGAGGATATCCTGGAGGCCGGCATTCAGATCATCGCCCAGCCGCCCGGCAAGAAGCTGCAGAACATGATGCAACTGTCCGGCGGCGAGAAGGCGCTGACGGCGATCAGCCTGCTGTTCGCGATCCAGAACCTGAAACCGTCGCCGTTCTGTCTGCTGGACGAGATCGAGGCGGCGTTGGACGATTCCAATGTGGAGCGGTTCGCGAGGTACCTTCACAAGCTGACGAAGAATACCCAGTTCATTGTGATCACCCACCGGAGAGGCACGATGGTCAGCGCCGACCGTCTCTACGGGATCACGATGCAGGAGAAGGGCGTGTCGGCCCTGGTGTCGGTGAATCTGATCGAGGATAAGCTGGACAATTAGCAGAGTGCCGCCGGGCGGCGGAGACGAATAGTCAGAAAAGGAGGACAGCCATGGCAGAAGGCAGGAAGGGATTCTTTGGAAGACTGGTGGAAGGTCTTCAGAAGACAAGAGATAATATCGTGTCCGGGATCGATTCGATCTTTTCCGGATTTTCGGCCATTGACGACGACTTCTACGAGGAGATCGAGGAGACCCTGATCATGGGCGATCTGGGGATCGCCACCACCATGAAGGTGATGGAGGATCTGCGGCAGCAGGTGAAGGAGCAGCATATCAAGGAGCCGTCCGAGTGCAAGACGCTTCTGATGGACAGCTTAAAGCGCCAGATGGATCTGGGCGAGAACGCCTATGAGTTTGAGAACCGGAAGAGCGTGGTCCTCGTGATCGGCGTCAACGGCGTGGGCAAGACCACATCCATCGGCAAGCTGGCCGGGCAGCTGAAGGACCAGGGAAAGCGGGTGATCCTGGCGGCGGCGGATACCTTCCGCGCGGCCGCGGTGGAGCAGCTGACCGAATGGGCCGGAAGGGCCGGCGTGGAGATCATTGCCCATCAGGAAGGTTCCGATCCGGCCGCGGTGGTCTACGACGCGGTGGCGGCCGCCAAAGCCCGCGGCGCGGACGTGCTGATCTGCGATACCGCCGGGCGCCTTCATAACAAGAAGAACCTGATGGAAGAGCTGAAGAAGATCGACCGGGTCATCAGCCGGGAATATCCGGACGCTTACCGGGAGACGCTGGTGGTGCTGGACGGCACGACCGGACAGAACGCTCTGGCCCAGGCAAGACAGTTCATGGAGGCGGCCGATGTGACCGGCATTATCCTGACGAAGCTTGACGGGACGGCCAAGGGCGGCATCGCCGTGGCGATCCAGTCGGAGCTGGGGATCCCGGTCAAATATATCGGTATCGGCGAGAAGATCGACGATCTCCAGAAATTTGACGCGGACGCGTTCATTAACGCGTTGTTTGCATAAAGAGAGACAGGAAGAAAGGAATGATTTACCATGATGACACTTGAGAGTTTCGAGGAAGCAACCGAAGTCGTAGGGAAAGTGATCCAGGAGACCAAGCTGGTTTACAGCGAATACTATTCCGAGCAGACCGGCAATAAGGTCTATTTCAAGCCGGAGAATATGCAGTATACCGGCGCGTACAAGGTCCGCGGCGCCTACTATAAGATCAGCACCCTGACCGCCGAGGAAGAGAAGAACGGCCTGATCACGGCTTCCGCCGGCAATCACGCCCAGGGCGTGGCCTACGCCGCCAAGCTGGCTGGCGTGCCGGCGACGATCGTGATGCCTACGGCGACGCCGCTCATTAAGATCAACCGCACGAAGAATTACGGGGCGGAAGTGATCCTTTACGGAGACGTCTTCGACGAGGCCTGTGAGTACGCGAAGAAGATCGCCGAAGAGAGGAAGATGGCATTTGTCCATCCTTTCGACGACCTGGCCGTGGCTACGGGACAGGGAACCATCGCGATGGAGATCATCAAGGAACTGCCCACCGTGGATTACATCCTGGTACCCATCGGCGGCGGCGGCCTGGCGGCCGGCGTATCTACGCTTGCGAAGCTTCTGAATCCGAAGATCAAGGTCATCGGCGTGGAGCCGTCCGGAGCCAACTGCATGCAGGAGTCTCTGAAGGCCGGCCATGTGGTTGCCTTAAAGTCGGTCAGCACCATTGCCGACGGCACGGCCGTCAAGTGTCCCGGCGAGAAGATCTTCCCCTACATTCAGGAGAATGTGGACGACATCATCACCGTGGACGACAACGAACTGATCGTGGCTTTCCTGGATATGGTGGAGAACCACAAGATGATCGTGGAGAATTCCGGCCTTCTGACCGTGGCTGCCCTGCGCCATATGGATGTGAAGAAGAAAAAGATCGTATCTATCTTAAGCGGCGGCAACATGGATATCATTTCCATGGCGTCCATCGTCCAGCACGGCCTGATCCAGCGCGACAGGGTCTTCACCGTCTCCGTGCTTCTGCCGGATAAGCCCGGACAGCTGGCTAAAGTGTCCACGCTTCTGGCGGAGCACCAGGGCAACGTCATCAAGCTGGAGCACAACCAGTTCATCAGCATCAACCGCAACGCGGCGGTGGAGCTGCGGATCACGCTGGAGGCCTACGGCACCGACCACAAGAATGAGATCGTCCAGGCGCTGAACGACGCCGGTTACCGGCCGAAGGTCGTGAAATCGACGGGAGCGTTCTAGAGCCGGAAGCATTCTGGAGCCGGGAGCGTTCTGAAGCAGCGAAAATTGAAAATTGAGCCGGATAATAAGACGGAATATTATAGAATATTTCGTCTTATTTTAATAAATCGATAGAATTTTTTGTTAAAATATGCTATACTGTAAAGACTAACCGGTAAGACATAGAGAGAAAGGGAGGGCTTCGGCATGATGATTGAACTTGGCAGGGCGAAACGGCAGGTTATTCAGTCCATCTGTGAAGGCAGCAGGGATGTGCTGCTGCGCGGCGCGGCGGAAGGCGCCATCGGCCGGGTGTGGGTGCCCCATCTGACGAATCCTTCCTACTGTCTGGTGGTGGTCGGAGATTTTGCCTACCTTCTGGGGCTGCCGCCCAGGGGCGAGAAGGCGCTGGATCTGAAGGGCCAGATCTTCGAGTCGGCGCAGCAGGCCTTTCTCTATCCGCAGGATGAGCGGTGGGCCGACTGGCTGGAAGAACAGTTTCCGGCCCAGCTGCGTATCGTGACCCGTTACGCGCTTAAGAAGGACGAACATCATTTCGATCTGGAGAAGCTTCGGAACTATGTGAAGTCGGTGCCGAAGGGCGTCCGGATCCGCCGGATCGATGAGAGGCTCTACCATCAGGTCATGAAGGAGGAATGGAGCCGCGACCTCTGCTCGAATTTCGATACTGCTGAGAGGTTTCTGGAGTATGCTTTCGGTTATGTGGCGCTTAAGGGACGCGAGCTGATCGCCGGCTGTTCCTGTTACGGCGTCAGCGAGGGAATGATGGAGATCGAGGTGGACACGCGGAAGGACTGGCGGCGACAGGGTCTGGCACTGGCCTGCAGCGCGGCGTTCGTTCTGGAGTGTCTGGACAAGGGACTGGTCCCCAACTGGGACGCGGTCAACCTCCAGTCAGTGGGACTGGCGGAGAAGTTAGGGTATGTATTTGAGAGAGAGTATCAGGTGTATCGTCTGAAGGAAATGGAGGAAAGGTAATTTATGGACAGAAAGACAATGTTTCAGGCAGTGGATCACACGCTCCTGGCGCAGGGCGCCACATGGGAGGAGATCCGGCAGCTGTGCGACGACGCGGTAAAATACGGCACGGCGTCCGTCTGCATTCCGCCGTCCTATGTGAAGCGGGCGAAGGAGTATCTGGGAGATAAGATGGCGGTCTGTACGGTCATCGGCTTTCCCAACGGCTATAATACCACGGCGGTCAAGGTGTTTGAGACCGAGGACGCTATTAAGAATGGCGCGGACGAGATCGACATGGTCATCAACATCGGCGATCTGAAGGATAAGAATTATCAGAAGATCCTGGATGAGATCCGCGCTCTCAAGACCGTCTGCGGCGGCCATATTCTGAAGGTCATTATCGAGACCTGCCTGCTGACCGACGAAGAGAAAGTGAAAATGTGCGAGATCGTGACCGAGGCGGGAGCGGATTACATCAAGACTTCTACCGGCTTTTCCAAGGCGGGCGCCACGTTCGCGGATATTAAGCTGTTTGCGGAGCATGTCGGACCGGGCGTGAAGATGAAGGCGGCGGGAGGCATCTCGTCCTTCGCGGACGCGGAGGAATTCCTGCATCTGGGCGCGTCCCGGCTTGGCACCAGCCGCATTGTGAAACTGGCGAAGGCGGAGGAGGAATCCCATGGACAGGAAAAGTCTGATCAGAGCGGCTATTGAGAATCTGCCGAATTCCTACGCTCCTTATTCGCATTTCCATGTATCGGCGGCTCTACTGTGTAAGGATGGAACCGTCTATACCGGTTTCAATATCGAAAACGCCACCTACACGCCGACGGTCTGCGCGGAGCGGAGCGCGTTCTTTCGGGCGATCAATGAAGGGAAACGGGAGTTTGAGGCCATCGTCATATGCGGCGGCTTAAACGGCGTGATCACCGATTACTGCTCGCCCTGCGGCGTCTGCCGGCAGGTGATGAAGGAATTCTGCGGGCCGGATTTCCTGGTGATCATGGCGAAGTCGGAAGAGGATTATATCGAGAGGACGCTGGAGGAGCTTCTGCCGCTGTCGTTCGGGGCGGAGATGCTCGGGAAGTAGCGCGGCGGATCTGCCGTCTGCGGGAGTGGTTCGGCGAGTGACGGACGGCGATATATTTCCATGCGAATAAGAGTGGTACAGAAAGGGTGCCGACGGTACGCTTTCTGCAAATAAGCATGATGCTAAAAGGGGATAATGAGTTATGATAAGAATGTATGATCTGATCGAAAAGAAGAAGCACGGCGGCGCTCTTTCTGAGGAAGAGATCCACGCTATGGTGACCGGTTATGTGGCCGGGGAGATCCCGGACTACCAGATGTCGGCCATGCTGATGGCGATCTATTTTCAGGGAATGAACGCGCAGGAAACCACATATCTTACTATGGAGATGGCCCATTCCGGCGATACGGCGGATCTGTCGGGGATCGAAGGCATCAAGGTAGATAAGCACAGCACCGGCGGCGTGGGAGACAAGACGTCTCTCGTCATCGGTCCGATCGCGGCGTCCCTGGGCGTTAAGATCGCCAAGATGTCGGGGCGGGGGCTGGGCCACACCGGCGGGACCCTGGATAAGCTGGAATCGATCCCGGGACTTACGACAAGTATCGATAAGGAGCGTTTTTTCGAGATTGTAAATGAGACCGGCATCGCCATCATCGGACAGACCGGCAACATGGTTCCGGCGGACAAGAAGCTCTACGCCCTCCGGGACGTGACGGCGACGGTGGACAGCGTGCCGCTGATCGCCTCATCGATCATGAGCAAGAAGCTGGCGGCCGGCAGCGACGCCATCGTGCTGGACGTAAAGACCGGCAGCGGCGCGTTCATGAAGACGCTGGAGGATTCCATTGCCCTTGCGAAAGAGATGGTCGCCATCGGTGTCGGCGCGGGACGGAAATGCTGCGCGCTGATCACGGATATGGACGTGCCGCTCGGACGCGCCATCGGCAACGCCATGGAGGTGAAGGAAGCCGTTTTGACGCTGCGGGGCGAAGGACCGGCGGATCTGACGGAGGTATGCCTGCAGCTGGCCTCGAATATGCTTTTCATGGCGGAGAAGGGAAGTATTTCCGAATGCCGCGCTCTGGCGGAGAAGGCCATGGCGGACGGCAGCGCCGTGGATGTGCTGGCGGCCATGGTGAAGGCCCAGGGAGGCGATCCGGATTATATCTGCGATACGTCCCTGTTCCGTGAGGCGCCGTACAGGAAGGAAGTGCTGTGTCCGGCTGACGGATATATCACCCATATCGATACCGAAGGCTGCGGGATCGCGTCCACGATGCTTGGAGCCGGCCGGGCGAAGAAGGAAGACGTCATCGATTACAGCGCCGGGATCTATCTCCATAGGAAATACGGCGACCCGGTGAAGAAGGGCGATGTGCTTGCAGAAATGTACGCCTCCGACGAAGCGCTCTTTCACGGGGCGGAGCAGAAGTTCCTGGCGTCCTATACGATCGGCGCACAGCCCGCGGCGGAGAAAAAGCTGGTCTACGCCCGGGTGACGAAAGACGGCGTGGAGCGGTTTTGATCTTTTTTCACTTTTACTAATTATGACAGTTATTTCCACATTTTTTTGTGAAAAATTGCTTGCCAAGAGGATGCTTATGTAGTATAATGATCGCAACAGAACAGATGTGATTCCTGGGATGTGCGACAACTCTTGCTTTCTTTGAACCTACATTGTGACAGAAGGGATTCCTATATTTTTCGGTGGATGTCAGGCCTCCGTTTGCAGTGGAAGGCAGAAGCCGGAGTGCGGTTGCCCACCTAGCTTGGCTAGGCGTCAAATAGTAAGAACCGGCATCTTGGGAGTTACAAATGAAAAAAGCAGCGAGCGATCGCTGCTTTTTGTGTCGGGGGCAGGGCGCGGAGGCGTATGGATTTCGGCCGGCCGCTTTCTCCGTACGGCTTGCGTCCTCCGGCAAAATATGCTATTCTATAGGAAACGGAGATTACTGACATTTTCTCCGGGAACAGAAGAGTCGGACAACATATTTCTAAGGAACGAGGCATACAGATGAAGGATCATAAATATGGCAAGTACATCGTTTGGGGAGTGACGGCATTTCTGGTGATCGTGGCCTGTATTCTGGTGACGCTCATGCTTCTGCGCTGGCAGGCGGTCCGGGGCGTGATCGATATGATCAATGAGATCCTGGCGCCGATCACCTACGGCGTCATCCTGGCTTATCTGATGTCGCCGGTCTATAACCGCCTGTACGGCTGGACGGGAGCATTGCTTGAAAAGGCGGTGAAGAAGCCGGAGCGCAGGGCGTCGTTTTCCAAGGCCCTGGCCACGGTGGGAAGCCTGCTGTTTTTGGCGGCGGTCGTCATCGGCCTTATTTCGATGATCATTCCTACGGTGGTGGAGAGCATCATGGGCATCGTGAATTCCATTCCGTCCTATGTGCAGAAGATCTCCAGCTGGATCCAGACCATATTTGCCAACAACCCGGAAGTAGAGACGGCGGTGATGAACGCCTACCAGCACGGTGTGGACCGGCTGCTGGAGTGGACGAAGTCCACGGCCAACTGGATGCCGAATCTGGAGACCGCGTTAAGCAGCGTCTATTCCGGGGTCATGGGGATCGTCAACGTGACGAAGAACAGTCTGATCGGCGTTATCGTCATGATCTACCTGCTGAATATCAAGGATACGCTGACCGCCCAGGCGAAGAAGCTGGCTTACGGCCTCTTTTCCCTCCGGTTTGCGAATGAACTGGTGGAGAAATGCCGTTTCGTCCACAAGGTGTTCGGCGGGTTTATCCTGGGCAAGCTGATCGATTCGCTGATCATCGGGATCCTGACCTTCATCATCATGAGCCTTCTTAAAATGCCGTATACCATGCTGATCAGCGTGATCATCGGCGTGACGAACATCATACCGTTCTTCGGGCCGTTTATCGGAGCGATCCCGAGCGCGGTCCTGCTCCTTTTGGTAAGCCCGAAGCAGTGCCTGATCTTCCTGATCCTGATCCTTCTGATCCAGCAGTTCGACGGGAATATCCTGGGACCGAAGATCCTGGGCAATTCCACGGGGCTTTCCAGCTTCTGGGTGCTGTTTTCGATCCTGTTCTTCGGCGGCATCATGGGGCCGGTGGGCATGATCATCGGCGTGCCGACCTTTGCGGTGATCAGCCGCCTGCTGGCGGAAGCTGTGGAGAAGCGTCTGAAGAAGAAGTTATTGTCCGTCAATACGGACGATTACAGGGGACTGAAGCATATCGACGAAGACCGGAAAACTTTTGTCAGGTAGGGGTGTATGAAGAGAGAAAAAGGTATCGTGTGGATGCTTGGCGTTCCATTTATTGTACTGGCGCTGGTTCTTGTGATCTTTTATAAGGAGAGACCGGCGCAGGATGGAATATCAAGGGCCGCGGCCTGTAAGGCAGCGGCTCTTTTTTTGACGACGGCGGATGCGTGCCGCAAGGAAACGGAGACGGAGCGCTCCTTCTTCCCGGCGGCCGATCAGCGGCAGTGGTATGTGAAATACATGGACTGTCTGTACCGCCGCGGACTGCTTTCAGAGGAAATGACGCCGCCGGAAGGCAGGGTTGCGGAAGGCCGGCTGACTTATGAGGAGGCGGAGCGGCTGGCGGAGAAACTGGCGGAAGCGGTCTGGGGAGAAAATGGCGCCGCGGAGAGCGCGGAGGGTCAGCCGGAGACGGATTTGTCGGAAATGGCAGCAGCTTTGCTGGAGGCGGGAGAAGTTTCGGCGGCTACGGAAGGTTTGCCTGAGACAAAGAAGAACTTGCTGGGAGCGGCGGAAATCTTACCGGGGACTGCCGGTGGGGCGCGGCAGGATACGGAAGGACTGCAGGAAATAAAGCGGCGGCTGGCGGATATTGTGCGAAGGACAAACCGGAACAGGAATAAGCCGATCCCCGCGGAGCGTTTCTGGGAGATGTACGGGGAGCTTTGCGGGCTGGCGTCCGCGGAACCGGACAAAGGTGAAGAATCGGATAGAAATGAGGGATCGGATACCGATGCGGAACCGGATGGGAATGACAGCCCGGTAACCGAGGAGGTACTGCAGATCATCGGTACGCCGGATAATGTGGAAAATGCGCCGGCCTGGACCGTCTATACCGATCAGGGGATCTATGGCTTTGAAGGACTGGGCCTGGCCGGATACATAGACTGTCAGATCCGGGTACTGGCGAAGGATCGTGAGCTGATCCGCGTCGTGGAGATCGTTTCGGAGGAAGTCGTCTGCCGGAACGTATGGATCGTGAGCGCTTCCGAGACGGCGGTCACCGGTTTCGCCGGGGACTGTATGCGGGAGTTCGCGGTGGAAAAGGAACTGGCGCAGGCTGGTGATCTGGTCAATCAGCTGGCGGATCTTCAGCTGGCGGGCGGCAGGGTGGAGCGGATCGCGCTGAAGAGGGAGAAGATCACCGCGAAGGTTCTGGCTGTCCGGGAGGACGCGATTGAACTGGAAGGTTATGGCGAGATCAGCCTTGATCAGGATTTCTGCGTCTATAAGACGTATGGGGAATTTGAAAGGCAGGACATCTCACAGATCCTGGTAGGATATGACACGCAGGAATTTATCGTGGCCGAGGGGAAACTGTGCGCCGCGCTGATCGTCAGAAGCTTCGGCGCGGAGTCGATCCGCGTGCTGATCACAGATACAGGCTTCCATTCCATTTTCCATCCGGAGATCCGGCTGGAGTTCTTAAGCGGCGGGATCATGCGGCAGGGAGAGAAGGAGACGGTTTTCCATGCGGGAGAGAGCATTGTGCTGGCAGCGCGGAGCGGCGATGGGCAGGAGCCTGAGGCTGGTTCGAACGAAGTCGTGAGCGGGATATCCGGGGAGCTTGCCCCCTCGGATGAACGCATTATTTTCTGCCCGGCGGATGAAAGCGCCGGGATCCGCGTCGCGAGCGTGACGCGCGGGCAGGGCGCGCCGGTCTGCCCGGGGCGGCTGGAGGTGTCCTGCGAGGAGAACGGTCTGGTGCTGGTCAATGAACTGTATATGGAGGATTATCTGAAACGAGTGCTTCCGAGCGAGATGCCGCTCAGCTATGAGCCGGAAGCCCTTAAGGCCCAGGCGGTCTGCGCCCGTACCTACGCGTACCGGCAGATCCGCGGCAATTCCTGCCGTCAGTACGGCGCGCATGTGGACGACAGCACCAATTATCAGGTCTACAATAACAGCGAGACCGGCCGCGAGGCCGCGGAGGCGGTGGACGCGACCTACGGGCAGATCCTGATGTACGGCGACGGCGCAGCAGAGACTTACTATTTCTCCACGTCGTGCGGCCATACGACGGACATGGGGGCCTGGGGACAGGAACCGGAGCGGACGCCGTACCTGCATGCGGTGGAGGTGCGGCCGAACGGCGGGGTGACCGAAGCCGGAAGCACCGAAAGTACAGACGACGGCATTGTGAAGAATGAGATTGTCGGGGATGGCATTGCGGTAAACGGTCTTGTCGAATCGTCCGATCCGTCCGCCCTGTCCGGGGAAGAAGCGTTCGCTGCGTTCATCCGCGGCGGCGGAGAAAACGGCGGGCAGGCCGATTTCGAAGCTTCCTGCAGCATGTACCGCTGGCAGACGCGGATCACGGCCGCGCAGCTTCAGGAAAATATTTCCGATATCGGCCGGATCGCGGACGTGCAGGTCAGCGGACGCGGCGCCGGCGGCGTGGCGCAGCGCGTGACCGTGACCGGTTCCGACGGGACAAAGGAGGTCGAGGGCGAAAGCCGGATCCGCGCGGCGCTTGGACACCCCGGCTCCATGATCACGAAGAACGGCGGCGGCACTTTAAGCGGCTGGGGAAGCCTTCCGAGCGCGTTCATTTCCATCGAAGAAAGTACGGCGGAAGACGGTGAAATGTGCTGGCTCATCTATGGCGGCGGCTACGGCCACGGCATCGGCATGAGCCAGAACGGCGCCCAGGCCATGGCGAAGCGGGGATGGAAATACGGCGATATCCTGGATTTCTTCTATGAAGGGACGCGGATGGAGACGGTGTACTGATGGGAAAAGATGTATTGCAAAAATAGTTTGCATGCTATATAATAAAAAGGATTTTGATTACAGGTCGATAAAATAAGCTTTATTAAAGGGGTTATGTGTTGTGAAACTGATCTTTCGCTATATGAAGCCATACGCGAAGGCGATCGCCGCCGTCATGGGACTGAAGCTCGCCGCGACTATGGTGGAACTCTTACTTCCGTATATTCTGGAGCATATCATCGACGTCACCGTACCGACCGGCAACCTTACGCAGATATTCCTGTGGGGGCTTCTGATGATCCTGACCGCCGTCGCCACCCGGCAGCTGAACGTGACGGCCAACCGGGGCGCGGTGGAGAACGCCCACAATGTTTCCTACAACATCCGGCAGGATCTGTTCATCAAGACGGCCAATCTGTCCGGCAGCCAGTTCGACGCCTTCGGTCTTCCGAGCCTGATCAGCCGTATGACCAGCGACAGCTACAACGTCCAGTCCTGCGCCCAGTCTCTGCAGACCCTGTGCGTCCGCGCGCCGATCATGCTGGTGGGCGGCATCCTGATCACGATGACCATGGACTGGGTGCTGTCGGCGGTACTCTGCGTGATGCTGCCGATCATGCTGGTCGTTATCTTAAGCGTATCCCGGTACGGGATCCCGCTTTACAATAAGGTGCAGGAGAGCCTGGACGACGTGGTGCGGGTCATGCGTGAAAATATTACCGGCATCCGCGTGGTAAAAGCCCTTTCCAAGACGGATTATGAGAAACGGCGCTTCGCGGCCAGCAACGACGCCATGACCCGCAACGATATTAATGCCAGTACGATTATGGCTTTGCCTGGACCGATCATGCAGCTGTGCCTGAACACCGGCCTGACGCTGGTGGTCTTCATCGGCGCGGTCCGCGTCAATAACGGACAGATGAACCCCGGCGTGATCCTGGCGTTTCTGACGTATTTCAACATGGTGCTGCAGGGCGTTATGGCGATCAACCGCATTTTCATGATGATCAGCAAGGCGTCCGCGTCGGCGAACCGTATCGCTCTCATCATGGCGGCGCCGCAGGATCAGCGCATCCTGACGGCGGAAGAGGCGAAGAAGCCGTCCGGCGATGAATTTATCCGGTTCGAGCATGTGAATTTCAGCTACGGCGAGGCGGGCACGGCCCAGGCAGAGGCCTTCGGCGGCAGCAGCCGGGAACAGTGCCTCTACGATATCGATTTTTCCATTAAGAGAGGCGAGAGTCTGGGGATCATCGGACCCACCGGCTGCGGCAAGACGACGATCATTAATCTGCTGATGCGCTTCTACGATGTGGAAGACGGCGGCGTATTCGTAGACGGGAAGGACGTGCGCAGCTACGAGAAGGACGACCTTCACCGGAAGTTCGGCGTGGTCTTCCAGAACGACATGGTGTTCAACGACACCCTGCGCCAGAACATTTCCTTCGGGCGCGACATCCCGGAGGACAGGCTTACCCAGGCGACGAAGGACGCCATGGCGGCGGAGTACATAGCAGGTCTGGACGGCGGCATCGACTACATGGCGGATATCAAGGGAGCCAATCTGTCCGGCGGGCAGAAGCAGCGGCTCCTGATCGCCCGTGCCCTGGCGGCGAAGCCGGAGATCCTGATCCTGGACGATTCTTCCTCGGCGCTTGACTATAAGACGGACGCTTCCCTCAGGAAGGCGGTCTTTGAAAATTACGGCGGCACGACGACGATCCTGATCGCGCAGCGCGTCAGCTCCGTCATGAACATGACCAACATCCTGGTCATGGACAACGGGCGCTGCATCGGTTACGGAAACCACGAACATCTGCTGAAAACATGCCCGGAGTACCGGGATATCTTTAATACGCAGATGGGCGCGCTGGCGTAAGGAGGAAGACGAGATGAGGAATAATTTTCTGAAGAAAAGCGCCGGACTGTGCCCGGAAAGGAGGCGGTGAGAATGCCTGGAAGAGGAGATCGGGGCGGCAAAAAGGAGAAGCCCAGAGACGCGAAGAAATCGCTTCGCCGTATTCTTTCTTACCTGAACGACTACCGGTGGCCGGTGATCGTGCTGACTCTCTGCGCCTTCATCAGCAATTTCGGCAACCTTCTCGGGCCGAATTTCGCCGGAAAAGCCATCCACGCGGCCGGCGCGGGCGCGGGAAAAGTGGATTTCGACGTGGTATTTTTCTATGGGAAATGTATGCTGGCGGCCTATCTGGCCAGCGGCCTTCTCACATTTATCATCAATATCGGCATGATGCGGGTCAGCCGCAATGTGGTCCGCAAAATGCGCAAGGACGTATTCGACAAGCTGATGACCCTGCCGGTCGGGTTCTTCGACCGGAACCAGGCGGGCGACATTATCAGCCGCGTCAGCTACGATATCGACGTGGTAGGCACCAGCCTGGCGACGGACGTGGTGCAGATCATCACCAGCGTCGTCACGGTTGTAGGGTCATTTCTCATGATGTGCGCGATCTCCCTGCCGCTCGTTGTGTGTATGCTGGTGACGATCCCCATGGCCATCTTTTATACCAGATACATGGGAAGAAGGACCAGGCCCCTCTATTCGAAGCGCAGCGCCGCTTACGGCCGCATGAACGGTTTCGTGGAGGAAATGTTCACCGGCCAGAAGACGATCCTGGCTTACGCCTACGAGGACGGCGTCTGCGAAGAGTTCAGCGGGATCAACCATGCGGCGGCCGACGCCTACCGGGACGCGGACACATTGGGCATGACCATGGGCCCGACCGTCGGATTCATCAATAACCTGGGACTTTCGCTGATCGGCCTGGTGGGCGCGCTGTTCTATCTGTGGGGAATCGTGGATCTGGGGCAGATTTCTTCCTTCGTGCTGTATTCGAGGAAATTTTCCGGCCCGATCAACGAGATCGCCAATATTATCAATGAGATCTATTCGGCCCTGGCCGCGGCGGAGCGGGTGTTCCGCCTGCTGGACGAGCCGGAGGAGATCCAGGATATCTATAACGCCAAAGTGCTTACGGAAGTGGAAGGCGACGTGGAGGCGCAGCATGTATCCTTCGGTTATGTGCCGGGCAGGACGATCCTTCACGACCTGAACCTGAAGGCCAATCCGGGTCAGACCATCGCCATCGTCGGCCCCACCGGCGCCGGCAAGACGACGATCATCAACCTGCTGATGCGTTTCTACGACGTGGACGAGGGCGCGATCTATGTGGACGGCAATGAGATCCGCACCGTGACCCGCGACAGCCTCCGGCGGACCTACGCGATGGTGCTGCAGGATACGTGGGTGTTCCGCGGAACCATTTACGACAATATCGCCTACGGCAAGGAAGGCGCCTCCATGGATGAGGTGATCGCCGCGGCCAAGGCGGCCCGCATCCACAGCTACGTGATGCGTCTGCCCGACGGCTATCAGACCGTCATCAGCGAAGACGGCGGCAATATCAGCAAGGGCCAGAAGCAGCTTCTGACCATCGCCCGGGCCATGCTCTACAATACCCACATGCTGATCCTGGACGAGGCCACCAGCAACGTGGATACGTCCACGGAGCGGCAGGTGCAGCAGGCCATGCGGCGGCTGATGGCGGGCAAGACCTGCTTCGTCATCGCCCACCGTCTCTCCACGATCCAGAACGCGGACCGGATCCTGGTGGTGGATCACGGCGACGTGGTGGAGCAGGGAACCCATGAGGAACTGATGGTGCGGAAGGGGTTCTATTATAAGCTGTATGCGTCGCAGTTTGAGTAGAGAGTGTGTGAAGAGGTAACATAAATTGTATGGCTTCGCGGTTTGAGCAGAATATCTGCGAGGCGGAAACTGACAGGCGGAAATCCGGACTGTCCGGATGAGCAGAAGAGCCGGGAACGGAGGGGAAGACTGTGTCTGATGTGATTGAAATTCGGGATCTTTCCGGGCCGGAACTGGCGGTGTACAACTGTCGCTCGGAGGTGCAGCTTCTGCGGTATTATGAGCCGCAGCCGGGAATCTTCATCGCGGAAAGTCCGAAGGTGATCATGCGGGCGCTTGACGCGGGATATGAGCCGGTGTCGCTGCTGGCGGAGCGGAGACTGCTTGGGAAAGCAGAAGAGTTCCTGGCGGCGGAGTCGGAAACTTCTGTAGAAAATGAACCGCTGAGGGTGAAAAATTCCCGGATGGCAGAGCCTGCTGCTTTGGAGGAAGGTGAGCAGCAGAGAATGGGAAATCCCCTTGTGGCTGCATCGGTTGCCGGAGAAGATGAATCGGAAAGGATAGTTTCTTCTGACAATGAGGATCAAGCGGTTTTGCTGCATGAAATTCTGTGCCGCTGCGGGGACGTGCCGGTCTATACCGCAGGGCTGGATACGCTGACGCAGATCACCGGCTTCCATCTGACCCAGGGCGTGCTCTGCGCCATGCGGCGGAGAGAAGTGCCTTCCGCGGAGAAAGTCTGCGCCGGGGCAAAGCGTATCGCCGTGCTTGAGGATGTGACGAATCAGACGAATATCGGCGCTGTGTTCCGCAGCGCGGCGGCACTGGGATTCGACGCGGTGCTGCTGACAGGAGACTGCTGCGATCCGCTGTACCGAAGGTCAATTCGGGTGAGTATGGGAACGGTGTTTCAGATTCCATGGACGTATATTGACGATGGAAAACGCGGAGAATATTCGACATGCGGAAATGGTATGGAAGAGCTGCAGAGCAGAAATCGGGAACCGGACGCGAAGAGAAAGTCCGGCAACTCTCAAGACCGGATAAATATCGAAATACCTTGGCAGTCAGATTATGTAACTCGCCTGCAGAATATGGGCTTCGCCGCGGCCGCCATGGCCTTGCGGGAGGATTCCGTGCGGATCGATGACCCGCGCCTTCTGGCGGAGGAGAAGATCGCGGTCATACTCGGCAATGAGGGAAGCGGCCTCAGGGACAGCACGATCCGCGCCTGCGATTATACGATCCGGATCCCGATGGCCCATGGCGTCGACTCTCTGAATGTAGCCGCGGCCGGCGCGGTGGCGTTCTGGCAGCTGGGGCGGCGGGATCTCTAAGCTTTTGGTATTGAATATAAGAGTAAAGGTCTGAGGATCGGATTGGCGAAACAGTGTTTAGCCAAGCTGTAAAAGAAGCATGAAGCACAGAGGCTATTTGCTGTGTTTCATGCTTTTTCAAATTTTACATTTTGATATTGACAATATGATATTAAAATGATATCATACAAATATCAACACAGGAAAGTACTCGGCGCGGCTGTCAATCTATTCGCGGGGTCGCACAGAAGTACAGAAAACACCATAGCGAAGCACACACCACAGTACAACACGCAAAGAGCGCGGAAAGTACCGTGCGGAAACACCACGGTACACAGAATGGAGGTAAAGATCATGAAGGAGAAAGTATTAAACGGCAATCGGAACGGCATGCAGATGCTTCTGCTTTTCGGCCTGCTTTACATCGCTGCGGTCGTGACGATCGTGATTGGCGGATTGCAGCTGGATCACGGCTCGAAGACACTTGGGGCGGTTCTGCTGAGCGTGGGCATCTTCTGGGCGGCAGTGGGGTGGATCCCCTTCTGCGGTCTGACGGTCATTAAGCCCCAGGAAGCGGTGGTGCTGACGCTGTTCGGCAACTATGTGGGGACGCTGAAGGAGCCGGGATTCTATTTCGTCAATCCGTTCTGCTCCGCGGTGAATCCTGCGGCGAAGACAAGACTTCGGCAGAGCGGCGATGTGGACGGCGACGGGGGGAAATCCATGCCCGTGATCGTAGCGGGCAGCTCGTCCGGCGCGGGCTCCTCGGAGACGCCGAGCAAAAAGATTTCCCTTAAGATCATGACGCTGAACAACAACCGTCAGAAGATTAACGACTGTCTGGGCAATCCGATCGAGATCGGCATCGCGGTCATGTGGCGGGTGGTGGATACGGCGAAGGCCGTGTTCGTAGTGGATAATTACAAGGAATATCTGTCCCTGCAGTGCGACAGCGCCCTGCGCAATATCGTCCGCATTTATCCCTACGACGTGGCGCCCGGCGTGGATACCACCGGCGACGGCGTGGCCGACGAGGGGAGCCTGCGCGGCTCCAGCGAGATCGTAGCGGCCCGCATCCGGGACGAGATCCAGGAGAAGGTGAAGGAAGCCGGCATCGAGATCATCGAAGCCCGGATCACATATCTGGCTTACGCGCCGGAGATCGCGGCGGTCATGCTGCAGCGGCAGCAGGCCTCGGCCATCATCGACGCCCGGAAGATGATCGTGGACGGCGCTGTGGGCATGGTGGAGATGGCATTGGAGCAGTTAAGCAGGAAGCAGGTGGTGGAACTGGATGAGGAGCGTAAGGCGGCTATGGTCTCCAATCTGCTGGTAGTTCTCTGCGGCAACCGGGACGCCCAGCCTATCGTGAATTCGGGCAGCCTCTACTGATATGGCGGATAACCAGAAGAAGCAGATCCCGCTGCGCCTGTCGGCCAAACTCTACGACGCCATCGCTGCCTGGGCGGAGGACGATTTCCGGTCGGTCAACGGCCAGATCGAATATTTGCTGACCGAATGCGTGCGGCAGCGGAAGAAGAACGGGAAATACGTATCCGAGCATCTGGATGAGCCGCCTGAGCTGGATATCGAATGATCGCGGATACGCATGAAGAACGCGGTTGCAGATGGATAGATAATGCGATTGCATGTATAAAAGAAGAATGTGTATGAAGGGACGGTTGTTGTTGAAACAGCCGTCTCTTTTTGATAGAATATTTGATAGAAAATCAGACTGGAGAAGCGCAGGCGCACAGTTGGCCGCGGCGCCTATGCGGGAAGAGGCTGTTGTGGTGAGGCAGCCGCTGCGGAGAGGACGTCGTCCGAAGAGAGGAGTACGATCATGACGCGCGAGGAAGTATTGACATACGTAAAGGAACAGTATGATACCGAACCGGATTATCCCTGGCAGGGCGATCCGGACAGCGCGGTCCTGCGCCATGCGGACACCCGCAAATGGTACGGCCTTCTCATGTATGTGAGCCGCCGCAGGCTGGGGCTTGCAGATCCGGAACCGGCGGATATCCTGAACCTGAAATGCGATCCTGCCATGGGAGATATCCTGCGGTCGGAGCCCGGCATTTTCCCGGCCTATCATATGAGCCATACAGAATGGATCTCCGTCCTTCTGGACGGAACCGTCCCGAAGGACCGGGTCATGGATCTGATCGACATAAGCTACGCGCTTACGGCTTCGAAGAAGAAAAAGGAGCGGCTGCGCGGCCCGGCGGACTGGATCATCCCGGCGAATCCGAAGTATTACGACGTGGAAGCAGGCTTCCGGGAGAACCCCGTGATGGAGTGGAAGCAGACTGCCGGTATCAAAGTGGGCGATACGATTTACATGTATATGGCCGCCCCGGTCTGCGCGGTTCTCTATAAGTGCAGGGCCGTGGAAGTGAATATTCCGTATTCTTATGAGGATGAGAACCTGACGATCCGAAAAGCCATGAAGATCGAGCTTCTGGAGCGTTACGCGCCGGACCGCTTTACCCGCGATTTTCTGAAAGGCTTCGGCGTCTACGCGGTCCGCAGCCAGAGGAAGATTCCTCACAGTCTGAGCTGTGAGATGAGCGGACAGCCGGGCTGAGCGGAATGAATTTTTCAGCGAGTTTAAAACGGCCCGCTGCAAGTATGGATCCGGATGAAAAAGGGTATCCTAATCCTGCAAACGTAATCAGGAGGCTGCCGCGAAACGGCGGAATCTCTGTCAGAGAGGATAACGTTTCGCGGCGGCCTTCATTTATCCATGCAGGAGGACATGATCATGACCAAACTGGAATGCAGCGTAACAAACTGCCTGCACAACGCGGAAAACCGCTGCTGTAAACAGGCGATCATCGTGGACGGGAGCGAGGCGCACAAAAACAGCGAGACATGCTGCGGAAGCTTCGATGAGAGCAGCGACGGTTCGTACAAGAATCTGTTCAAGTCGCCGGAGAGCCGGCTGGAGATCGACTGCGAGGCCGTCAACTGCGTCTACAACCGGGAACGCCGCTGCGAGGCGGAGCGGATCGGAATCGTAGGCGACGGGGCTTCCGAGGCCGAACAGACGGAGTGCGCCACGTTTCTGCTGAGGTGAAGGATTTAAGAAAATGGTTCCGCAAAGGTCCTCCGTGATTCTTATCATGGAGGACTCTTTTTGCGGAAGAAGATTTCACAGTCTGCCGGGATGGTCGGAGGACTATGTAAATTTCATTTTTCAGGCCTGGCGATGATTTTCAGATCTGACAAAAAGGGCCTGACAAAAATTTTCACAAAAGGCTTGACAATTTACAAAACAGCATATATACTGATTAGGCAGTCGCGAAAGACGCGTTGTTATGGGGTCATAGCTCAGCTGGGAGAGCACCTGCCTTACAAGCAGGGGGTCACAGGTTCGAGCCCTGTTGGCCCCATATCCCACGATGGCGGAATAGCTCAGTTGGCTAGAGCACACGGTTCATACCCGTGGTGTCGAGAGTTCGAATCTCCCTTCCGCTATTTTATGAATACCAGCTGGCAGAACAGCTGGTATTTTTGTGCGTTTCTGTTTCTTGCTTTCCTGAACGATTTGCAGTAAAATCTGATCTATACAGGACAGACCGGCTGCCGAAAAATTCCGAAAAGCTGATCGGGGATATCGGCGGGAAAACAGAGAAGTAACAGAAAGAAAAACGACGAGCGGAAACAGAGCAGTAACAGGAAGAAAAGTCAACGGGAAATCCGGGGAGAAGAGGAGAATATGGCAGAGACAAAGGAATCCATGAACGAAACGATGAAAGCCATCGGCGAACAGATGGCGGCACATATGAAAAAGGAGCAGGCCGGTAAGGTGCGCAGCTATCGGGCCCTGAACCGCGTGGCAAAGAAGGGGCAGATCCTTTTCACCGGTTCGTCCCTGATGGAGCAGTTTCCGGTGGCGGAGCTGGCCGCGAGTCACGATCTTGGGAAGACCGTCTACAACCGCGGCATCGGCGGTACGACGACCGAGGATTTCCTGCGGGAGATCGATGCGGTACTCTTTGACCTGGAGCCGTCGGTGGTATTTATCAATATCGGCACCAACGATATCCGTGAGTGGGACGACGGCCGCGACTGGATGGAAAGCCTTCTTGCCAATTACGAGAAGATCCTTAAGCAGTGCAGGGAGCGTCTGCCGCAGACAAAGGTATATGTGATGGCGTATTATCCGGTGAACGCGGGCGTGGACTTAAGTCCCGGCGCTCAGGGGATGCTGAAGGTGCGTACCAATGAGAATGTCCGCCTGGTTAACGGGAAAGTGGCGGAGCTCGCCGCCCGGTACGGTTATGAGTACATTGATGTCAATGAAGGTCTGACGGACGCGGATGGGAACCTGAAGGCGGAATATACGATCGAGGGCGTGCATATGTACGCGGAGGCGTATGAGATCGTGTACCGGAATCTGCAGAAATATCTGGAGTAATTATGGAAGAGAAAACAAATGTCATGCGTGTTCTGGATCAGAAGAAGATCCCGTACAGAAGTCACACCTACGACCTTCCGGCCGCGACCAGCGGCGAGGAGATCGCCAGGGCGCTTGGGGAGGATGTGAGCCGAGTCTTCAAGACCCTGGTGACGGTCGGAAAGAGCGGGCAGAATTATGTCTTTGTGATCCCTGTGGCGGAGGAGCTGGATCTGAAAAAAGCCGCGAAGGCGGTGGGGGAAAAGTCCATCGATATGGTTAAGGCGAAAGAACTGCTGCCGCTGACCGGTTATATTCACGGCGGCTGCTCGCCCATCGGCATGAAGAAATTCTTTAAGACCACGATCCACGAGTCGGTGAAAGAGATGGACGTATTCTATTTCAGCGCCGGGAAGGTGGGCTGCCAGGTAGAAGTGAGCCCGGCGGATCTGGCAAAGGTGATCCGGTACGGGACGGCGGATGTAGTGGTGAAGTGAGAGGCAGGCGTTAATGCCGATAAAGGGGAATCGGTATCTGCGATAAGGCTGCGAATGAACATTATATGGACTTTTCTGCAAGAATATGTTAATATTTATCCATAAATAGTCGGAAAAGTCACGAACTCAAGAGAAAAATAATTGGGAGAAACAGCAATGAGTAATGATCTTTGCTATAATTGCTTTAGAGAGAAGCCGGAAGATACCGCGGGAAGCAGCTGCCCTTATTGCGGATATGATCCGAATACCGATCTGCATAAATATCCGCTGGCACTGCCGGGCGGAACGATCCTTGCCGGCCGCTACATTCTGGGAAGGGTTCTGGGGCAGGGCGGTTTCGGGATTACCTATGTGGCGCAGGACTGGCAGACAAAGTCGCTGGTCGCGGTCAAGGAATACCTACCGGATACTATGGCGACCAGAACAGGCGGCGCTTCCGTGTCTCCGTATTCTGGTGAACGCGAGGAGAGCTTCCGGTACGGTAAGGAGTGCTTCCTGCAGGAAGCGCAGACGCTCGCAGAATTTATCGGGAACCCCAATATCGTTCGGATACACAGCTATTTTGAGGAAAACGGAACGGCTTATTTCGTTATGGATTATGTCGCCGGGATCAGTTTCCAGAAATACATCGAAAACAATGGCGGCAAGATTTCCTGGGAGGATGCGGAGCGGATCCTCCTGCCGGTCATGACTGCGCTGGGCGCGGTACACAGCAGGGGAATCATTCACCGGGACGTGACGCCGGATAATATTTATATCACAGCAGACGGGACAGTAAAGCTTTTAGACTTCGGCGCTGCCAGATACAGTCTGGGCAATCAGAGCCGGAGCCTTGATGTGGTCTTAAAGCATGGTTTCGCGCCTAAAGAACAGTATACCCGGAAAGGGCGGCAGAGCAGTTACACGGATGTGTATTCTCTGGCGGCTACTTTTTACTATGCGGTTACGGGGCGCACACCGCCGGATTCTGTAGACCGCGTGGATGAGGATGACCTGTTTTCTCCAAGTTCTCTCGGAATTAAGATACCAAAACAGGTAGAAGACGCGATCTTGAAAGGAATGAGCGTACAGGCGGCGGATCGTTTCCAGACCATGGACGACTTCCGAGCGGCGCTGACAGGGAAGGCCGGACAGGACACGGAAGACAGTGCTGACCATATACGGTCCGATGATCCCGGGAAGGATATTTCGGAAACCCTGAAGGAGTCTATTGAAGAAAAGAGCATCGGGGGAAAAGAGATTAGCACAAATGACGGCTGGAACGACAGAAAGAGCGGCAGCAGGAAGTGGCTGCGCCCTGTGGCCTTGGGGGCTGTCGGCGTTCTTGTGCTTGCCATTGTTCTGGCTGTGGTCCCGAGGGGCAAAAAGGAAGCGGCTTATCAGGGAGATACGACGCGGACGACAGCTGCGGCGGCCGGATCTGACGGGCGCCGCCTGACCGGAGGACAAGGGAATGGGGCTGCCGTGAGCGGCGGATCCCAGTCGGGAACGGCCACTGAGACGGTTACAGGCAATACCTCCGGCAATCTGAGCAACGGCGGATATCTGTGCAGTCAGGGATCGGCAGTTTATATGTGGCTTCCGGGCAGCGGTATGATCCATGTGCTGGCGAACGGCGGCGGAGACGCAGAAGTATATAAAGAAGGCGATATCAGCGCAGTCAGCATGGTCAATGATATGCTGTATTTTCTGGATGCCGATCATCAGGTCTGCCGGATGAACCGGGACGGTTCGCAGGAGGAGGTTCTGCTGACAGGTAGTGATACAGGCGATATCTGGAATCTGATCATGTCGGAAAAGGCTGCTTATATAGTGTGTATCGGATCGAGCGGGACTCATATTTACCGATCGGAACTGGATGTCAGCGGCAGACTGGGAGACACGCGCGAAATCACGGATAACTGTTACAATATTAATTCCGTCGTATTGGATGACGGATGGCTGTATTATCCGGACAGAACAACTTACGGAAAAGATATCTGCCGCATACCGGCGGATGGTTCCGAAGAGCCTGAGGTGCTGTGCAGCTTTGACGGCGTCTGTGCTTCCCTGGTGGAAGAAGGCGGTTATCTTTATGCGGCGGTAAGCCCTAACAATATATACCGGATCGATCCGCAGGATGGATCTGAGGAACTTCTCGCAGCGCAGGTGGGCGGGGATGGCTCTTCTGTTTCAACTCTCAATGTGTATCGGGGGAATGTACTCTGCGCAGTCAGCTATCCGCCTGCGGATGACCGGACCAACTGCCTGGTCCGGATATCGTCGGGAGTGCAGAAGGTGATCTATCAGGCAGCCGCTTCAGAATCTCTGTCCGATATCAATCTTGCAGACACGGATCCGAATGCTATCAAGGTTATGGCGCTGATCGATAACGGCGTAGGGACGCGTATTCTGCTGACAGATATGAACGGAAGCGACGCATCGGTGTACGGCGCGGCGTCATCCGGCATAGAAGGTAATATCCAGGCGAATCTGGTCAATGGCAGCTTCGCGGTCGAGGATGAAGATTCCTACTATTACGCGATAAGATCCGGTATCGTCAAAGTTGATAAATCCTCGGGAAATGCTGTGATACTGACCGGAAGGGATGCCGAATATCTGAATGTTTATGGTGATTCGCTTTATTATCTGAGCAATGGCGATCTGTGGGGCATCGGTAAGGATGGCAGAGATGAGGCATGCCTCCTGGAAGGCCAGAAATATGAAAGCATGATCATAGTTGACGGATATTGTTATGTATATAATGGAGATCCGGGGTGTTTGACCCGGATTCCGCTGAACAGCAATTCGTCGGCGAACGTTGTGGCGGATGATATGCTGGGTGAGGAGAAATATCTGATTCTTGACGATTACGTTTATTATTGTGATGACGCCGATATGGATGTGTATCGGGTACATACGGATGGAAGCGGCAGGGAATTCCTCTGTAAAGATCTTGGACATTGGCCTAATTTCTATGACGATTGGATTTACTGGAGCGATCTTACCGGCGGAATATGGAGGATGAGGTTAGACGGCAGCCGGGTTGAGACCAGCTGGACCAGAACCGGCGGTGTATCGTGTTGCTGGAATCTGGCTATATATAAGGATACTTTTTATTTCATGGATACCGATGATTCGATCTACCGCATGAACATGGACGGAAGCGGGCTGAGAAAAATTGCAGATCCGAATGAACTGGGATGCACTTATATTTACGACATTAATTTTGTGGATGAATGGATGCTGGTAGACGCCTATTCATCGGTAATCGCGATCAATCTTAACGACGGCAGGAAGGTCGTAAATCCGGGTCTGGAGAACGGCGAGGTGACGCCGATCGAGCCAGTATCGCAGGCACAGAATGACAACAGCGAATACATACTGCCGGAAAGCGATTCCAGGTATTATACGGCGGCTGAACTTAGGGGATACTCTGCCGATGAGCTCCGCCTTGCCAGGAACGAGATCTATGCACGGTACGGATGCACGTTTAAGTCAGCGGATCTGCAGGCGTACTTCGATTCCAAATCCTGGTACCGGAAGGGCACCAGGGCGGCGAGCAGCTTTTCAACTACCGAGTTCAATCCGTATGAGAGGGCTAATATTGATATGATCAAGAGTGTTGAGGCCGAAAAATAGAAAAGCCGAAGATCAATGGCGCAGGATAAGCCCGGAAATGGGGGAAGGAAAGGGAACCATGGGGAACCGGACATTTTTTGTGAAGGCCGGCAGCAAGGTCTCCAGGATCACCTGGAAGGATGTTTTCTCGGAGTACAGAGTAAAACACTCAAAGCAGGATCTGGAGTATGCGCTTTTGGCGGGAAGTTCGCTCGATACGGCGACGGATGCTACTATGCTGCAGAAATGGCAGAGACCCTGGATTTTTTATCCGTTGCTGAAAGGCGGAATCGCGCTGATCGTGCTGATCTATGTGCTGCTTTACGGATCTTTCCTGCTGTTCGGCATGTCGGCCGTGTCCCTGATCCAGATGGCAGAGATCATTCCGCCGCTGATACCGCCCCTGATCCTGCTGGTGTTTTTCTGGGAGATGAATATTCCCCGCAATCTGTCTATCTATGAGGTGCTGGGAATCTTCCTGGTCGGCGGGCTTCTGTCCTTTACAGTCACTGGGTTTATGTTCCGGATGATAGACAGCGGTCTTCCCGCCGGGTACGCAGCTTTGCGGGAAGAACCGGCCAAGCTGGCGGCATCGGTGATCTTTCTAGCATTTCTGAGCAGAAAGAAGAAAATATACGGCATTACCGGTCTGGCGGTCGGGGCGGCGGTAGGCGCCGGATTCGGTGCGTTTGAATCGGTTTCTTATGCGATCGATTCAGCGGTGACGATCGATTCGATGGTATGGAACCAGCTTCTGCGGGGCGTACTTGCGCTGGGCGGCCATACGCTGTATTGCGCTCCCTATACGGCGGCAATTGCCCTGCATATGAAAGATGGCAGGATGAGCGGCGAAAGCTTTCTGAACGCTGACTTTGCCCTTGCGTTCCTGTTCTCCTGCGCAGCCCATTTCTGCTGGAATACGGCGTTTTTCGATTCGGACGTTCTGGAGTTTGCCAAGATGGTCGCGATTACGGCGGCGCTATGGATGTTTGTGTTAAAGATTCTGCAGAAATGTCTCTACCAGGTAACGCAGGCTGCGGCCGCAGCGGGCGGACAGCTTCCGGTGGGCGGCACGGCATTCGGACGGGCCGCTTATAGCACAGTTAAAAAACAGGCGGCAGGGAAAGAGGCAGGACAGGCTGCGGGTACGCTCCGTTTGCGTTGTGTTCGGGGAAGCCTGCAGGGAAACGTCTGGGATGTGCCGGCAGGAAAGACGGTCACTGTGGGAAGAAGCGCTGATTGCGGCGTCTGTTTTCCGGATGCCGCCGCGGGTGTCAGCCGGCATCACTGCAGCGTTCAGTACACGGAATTTGGCTGGACCGTGAAGGATCTGAATTCCAGCTACGGGACATTCCTGGATAGGAAGACACAAGTGCTTCCGGATACAGAGATCAGGCTTCGTTCAGATAATCTGATCTATATAGGAGGAAAGGAAAACGTACTGCAGGTCACCATTTTCCAAGGCGACAGCAGATAAAAATTATATTCAAGGAGGTCAACAATGCCGAAGACAGAATGTGGAAGAGGTCATATTTATGATACGGATCTGTATCCGTCCTGCCCGTACTGCAATGGAGGCGGAAAGATGATTTCTTTTGATGACGTGGGGAAGACCGCACCTCTCGGCGGGGGAGAAAGCCTGGGAGGTGGCATGTCGGATCAGCCGCGTACGTCGTTGGGAAAGACGGAGGCGCTTCGTCCTGCACAGATGGAGCCGGCATCAAGGAAAACCGTCGCTCCGGAAGAATACCGTAACCGGGAGGAGAAGGAGAATAAGACGGTCAGCTTAAGCCGTAAGAAGATGGACATAGAGCCGGTCGTCGGCTGGCTGGTCTGCATCGATGGCGCCGACAAGGGGAAAGATTATCGTCTTCTTGACAAGCAGAATACCGTCGGCCGCAGTTCAGAAATGGATGTCTGCATTAAAGGGGACAATACGATTTCCCGTGACAGGCACGCGAGGATCGCTTATGATTCCCGCCATAATTATTTTACGCTGATTCCGGCGGAAAGCACCAATAATATTTACGTCAATGATGAACCGGTCTATATGCCGGTGAAGCTTGAGCCGTACGACTGCATCGAATTCGGTGAGAGTAAATTTGTTCTGGTCGCTCTGTGCGGCGAGCGTTTTAACTGGCAAGACGGTTTACAGGGAAGGTGACGGCACATGTGGATTTTTTCCGGAAAGAAACAGAAAACGCCGCCTAAACCGGCGGATCTGTCTGCACCTGATACGCCGTCCAGACGGAGGCTCAGTTATCAGGTCGCTTCTCTGCAGGGGATCGGAAGGAGAGAACGTCAAGAGGATGATTTTCTGATCATCAACGGCGACGATGTCGTTGAGATGGGCGCGAAGGGTCTTCTTGCTGCCGTTGCGGATGGAATGGGCGGCATGAAGGACGGCAGCCTGGCGAGCAGGACAGCGATCGAATGTCTGCAGAGCGGTTTTGACGGGCTGGACCGCAGCACGGATCTGGCGGACCAGCTTTCAGACATTGTGTTCCGGGCTGGCGGGCAGATCCGCGCGCTGCTGGGCGGAGACGGCGGAAGTACGGTGGTCGTCTGCCTGATCTTCGGGGAGAAGCTGTATTTTGTCAGTGTCGGAGACAGCTATCTGTATCTGAAGCGGGGCACGCAGCTTTACCGTCTGAACCGGGAGCATACGTATCGCAGCTTGCTGTATCTGCAGCAGATTCGTTCCGGAAAGATGGATCCGAAGGCGGCGGAGGAAGACAAGGAATCGGGAGCGCTTGTTCAGTTCCTGGGTATGAGCGGGATGGATGAAATCGACGGTTTTAAACACCCTTATCCGTTAAAGGACGGCGATGTGCTGCTTTTGTGTTCGGACGGTGTCGGCGGCGTCCTTTCCGAGGAGCAGATCCTTGGCTGCCTGAGCTGGCCGAAGCCGACGGAAATATGCGCGAATCTGGAGGAGAACGTGCTGAAGCAGGGACTCTCTTACCAGGATAACTATACGGCGGTTGTGGTCCGCTGTGGATATTAAACAGAGGGGAGATTTCAGATGAAAAAGAAAAGAGGTTTTTTGCTGTTAACGTGTTTGTTTATGGTAAGTTCGGTGATCCTGTCTTCGGCCAGCAGCTTCCGTACAGAGGTGAGAGAGAGCGTGGCTGCCATTGCCACTTATCTGGAAATCGACGGCGTGGGAGATCTCTATAGTTCCGGCACGTGCTTTTTTGTGGGAAAGAAGGACGAGAATCCGCAGTATCTGGTAACGAACAATCACGTGATAGCGGATTATATTGATTTCGGATCCGGCGAGGCGCAGACCCTCACTTTGGAGGATGGTTCGCAGCATGCTGTAAGAGTCACGATGCGGGTTTACTATGACGCCAACGATTATGAAGAAGCTTATGTGGTCGCTCATGACGAGATCAAAGATATTGCTGTGCTGCGGCTGGGCAATCCTACCATGAAGCGCAAGGCGATCGTTCTGGAGATACCCACGGAAAATGTCGTAGGAGCGACGGTGTACGCAGTCGGATATCCCGGTCTCTCAGATAATGCAGCCATGTCTCCGGTATCCCAGTGGGGAGTAACGGACGCCACCGTTACGACGGGAACCGTCAGCCGTCTGCTGACCGCTTCCGGAACCGGCGTTCGTCAGCTTCAGCTGGACGCCGTCATTCAGCATGGAAATTCCGGCGGTCCGCTTGTGAACGTCGACGGATATCTTATCGGCATTAACGCCAGTGGGGTTACCAATACGTCTGTGACCGGAAACAGTATTGAGATCGAGAGCGTCAATTACGCGATCAATATCGAAGAACTGATTCCCATGCTGGACAATAATGGTGTGCCGTATGAGATCCGGCCTGATAAGAATCTGGTGTTGCCGCTGATTTTGGGCGGCGCGGCTGTGATCGTCCTTTTGGTGGTATTGGTTATCGCTTTGGCAGGCAGGAAGAAGACGACGGCAAAGAATACTTCACCGGCTTCACCGGAACAGATCGCGCCGGGAAACGGCGCAGTGGGGAGTATCCACCCCGCGGCCGCTCTGCATCCTGCGATACGTTCTATGGCGGTCCAGCATAACGGCGGAAGGATTTCGATCGGAAATGATCCGGTTCTGATCGGCAGGGATACAACTGCCTGCAAGATCGTCTATAAAGAGGGGACGCCGGGAATCAGCGCGAGGCACTGTTCTGTTGTCTGGGAACCGCAGACCGGCGATTTCCTGCTGACGGATCTGCGGTCAACATACGGAACTTATCTGTCTGACGGACAAAAACTTACGCCGGGTGTTCCGTACCGGTTAAGGGCCGGCGACAGCTTCTATCTGGGAGAACCGGCGAATACGCTTCGGGTCGAGATGGGGTAACTGTCTATGAAGATGGATGGATTCCTTTACACCAGCCAGGGAGGAAGGGAATATAATGAGGACTCGGTCTCGTTCCGCTGCGAAGGAGATACAGGTATTTTCGTGGCGGCGGACGGACTTGGCGGTCATGATAACGGTGCATTGGCGTCTTCCTGCGTGGTAGATACGCTGTTGGAAGCGTGGAATGCAAAATCGCAGGCTGGGGAAGAACGCCGGCAATGGCTGCTCTTACAGATCGAACAGGCCAACCAGAAGCTACTCACGCTTCAGAAAGAGGCTAATTCCAGGATGCGCAGCACGGTCTCGGCGCTTTTGATCGACGGCGGCCAGGCAGTCTGGGGACATGTGGGCGATTCCCGCCTGTATTATTGCCATGACAGCGGTATATGCAGGGTCACGGAGGATCATTCGGTTGCTTATAAAAAATATAAGGCCGGAGAGATCACCAAACAGCAGATCGGTCAGGATGAAGATCAGCCCAGTCTTCTGAGAGCGCTTGGAAATCCCGACAGGAATGAACCGGATCTGGACGGTGCGGCGTTAGAAAACGGAGACGCGTTTTTGCTCTGTACGGACGGTGTATGGGAGTATTTGGATGATGAAGAAATCCTCATTGATCTTTTGAAGGCGGAAACAGCGCAGGAATGGGCGGAGTTGCTCCTCCTGCGTGTGATTGCCCGCGTTCGTCCGGATCACGATAATCTAAGCCTGATAACGGTTTTGATAGAGTAATGCTATGCGAGGGAGGAACCTTCAGTGAGAAGACGTTTGTTTATTTTTTGGCTGACAATGCTGGCAATGTCCTGGACGGTATGCCTGACGGCCGTCGCTTCGGCTGTGGGGGACGCGGCTGCGGAAGAGACGGCGTCTGACGGAGCGGACACGGAGGCAGGAACTTTGGCATCGGCGGAGGAACGTTCGGGAGAGACAGCCGCGGAGATGGGGAATCTGTCGTATGGTCCGCGGCTGACAACGGTTTCGGCATACGGAATAGACAATAAGCTGTATACGTTCGTGCAGGCAGAGGGGGAGCATGATCCGGCGCAGATGAAGGCATCTCTGAAGCTTGAGAATAATACTCTGTTGGATGCGATGACAGATCCTAAGAAATTAACGGATTGCGACACGATTGTCCGTTATCTCCTGATGGTCGATTTGTCCGGCTCCATGCGGAAGTATTCATCCGTGATAGAACCGTTCATTTATTCGTTAATGGAGCAGGAGAAACAGGATGTTGTATTCACGGTAGCGGGTTTTGGAGAGAAATTTGAGCAGGTTCACGAGAATCTGACGGATCCCGCAGCTGTTGCAGATGCCGTCCGTAATCTGGAATATAATCAAATGCTGACGGATCCCTATAACGGTCTTGTTTATGCGCTGAATTATATCGGTTCCACATCCAGGCTTGGAGGCGATCTGGTTAATCTGGTCATTATCACGGATGGAGTTCCGGATCTCGGCAAGCAGGGAGAGGAAGAACAGACGGCTGAGAAAGCTGCGGCAGAGACGACTCTGATGGCCCTGGGCGAATCAGCGGAAACGGTTGTGCATACGGTATGCGTATCGGAATGGGATGACCTGGCGCAGCAGACGTTGTCGCAGGGGAGCGGCCTGGATCTTATGATTACAGACGCTGAAGACGCGGAGAGCGCCGGAAAAGAAATGGCAGAGTTTATCGACGGGCTGTATCGTATCGATTTCCCCTGCCCGGCGCATTCAGCCATGGAACGGTTCCCTGTGGAGATGCGTTTTGTTGGCCGGATCAACAATAATATCGCGGTTTCCGAGACCCGGATCTCTGGTGTTACGGTACTGCGCAGCGGAGTTGCCGCACCGGTCGTTCCTTCGAAGCAGGAACAGACGGAAGGCGCGGAGAATGGCGAGACGCCTTCGGAGCCGGCCTCTTCAGCGGCTGAAGGCGATTTGCCGGAGATAACGGTTCCCGCGACAGAGAATCCGATGGAGACAGAGAGCGTATCGGGAACGGAAGATTCGTCAGAAACAGAGACTGCTCCGGAAACAGATGCAGACGGGACGATATCCGAAGGGGAATCATCGGATGCGGCTTCGCTGCCTGATAACGAGGCGGATGATCCAGAGAATGGCGGCGGAAAACGAAAGCTGTTTTTGATCCTGGGGATCGCGGCAGGGGTTCTGCTGGCGGCCGTCGCCGCGGTTTTGGTATTTCTTAAGGGGAAGAACAGGAAAGCGGGAGAGAATGGCGGGTCTCATGACGGCAGCGGAATATTCATGAAAATGGAAGTCATTTCCGGCAGGTATGCTGGTTCCAGAACGACATTCCTGCTGAAGGATCAGCTCTTGATCGGGAGCGGGAAAAACTGTGATATGATCTGGAACGATGCAGGGGTGGCTCCGCAGAATACAAGAGTATTCCTGAAGGATCAGGTCGTCTATGTGGAGGATCTGAATTCGCCGGAAGGAACCTTCCTTTGCGGAATGCGGATATATTCACCGAACCGTCTTCGGAGCGGAAATGATATTTCCATAGGCGGTGTCAGTTTCCGGCTGCGGTTCTGATGGTATTCCGAAATGTATACAGTACAGGAGTAAAAAAGGCGGCGGAGAGATCTGCCGCTTTTTTGATACTTTTTTCGTGCGGTGTAATTTATGGGAAAATAGTAATCATTCCACATCATCCCGGACGTTACAGTATATGAGGGGACGCCCTCCGGAGGAAATGACATTGACGCGCGAAGATGAACTGATGAAACGAATAGAGGCCGGCGACGGAAAGGCGGCGGAGGAACTGGTGGAAATGTACTACGGCCGGATCCTGCGGTACTGTCTCTGGCATGTGCCGGACAGAACGCTTGCGGAGGACGCCGCGCAGGAGACCTTTTTAAAGGCGATCCGATACTTTGACCGGTACGTCCACCGGGGGCATTTCAAAGCCTTTCTTTATAAGGTGGCGGGAAATGTCTGCGCGGATATGCGGCGGAAGCGCTGGAACGGGGAAGTGCCGTTAGAGGGAGAGGAATTGCGCGGGAGAGCGAATGGAAATGAGGATCCGGCCATGGAAGGCGGACTATCGGGAGACTGTGAGGCAGCGGAATCCGCATATATGGAGGAAGGGTTCGCTCAGGCGGAGTCGGCCCTGGCGCTCCGGCAGATGGTGTCCAAACTGCCGCTGCAGCAGCGGGAGATCGTGATCCTGCGGTTCGGACAGGAACTGACCCTGCGGGAGATCGCCGCGGTGACGGAGACGCCACTTCGGACTGTGCAGTCGCGGCTGAGGGCTGCGCTGAAGGAGCTTCGGAGGCAGATGGAAGACGGAGGTGAGAGATGATGAGCGGCGGGAAGATGAGCAGCAGGGAGTTTGAGAAATGTCTCTGCGTGGCGATGAGGGGAAGCGTACCGGAGCGGATGAAGCTGCCTGGCGGTCAGAAATGGGAAACTGCAGAGCAAGGAAAGCAGTTTGGCAACGGACGGCGGAGAGTGCATGAGCAGGAAAAGCGGCTTTGCGATGAGCAGCGGAAAATGGCAGAACGCGGGGAACTGCTGCCCGGGGAAACTGTGTGTATGCGCCGGACTGCCACCCTGGCCAGGCAAGAGACGGAAACGTGTTTCGGCAGGCACGATGACTGTTCGGTAATGAGAGAAACTGGTTTACGCAGTTCCTTCCGAAAATTTCTGCTTCTTCAGATCCGTTTTATCGGTTTGCGGATGTGGGCGGTACAGACGGCGCTGTTTACTGCTTTGGGGAGCGTCCTGTGGGTTCTTATGGGCCGGGGATTCTGGCAGGAGGAACGTTATGTAGCACGCTTTCTCTGCGGGCTGTCTCTGGCGGCGTCAGTCAGCGCGCTGCCGTTCATCTATCGTTCGTTCCGGTACCGGATGCATGAGACCGAGGCGTCTTCCCGGTATTCTTTCGCGGGAGTTCTGCTGGCAAAAATGCTGATGACCGCGATGGGGGATGTCGTGCTGCTGGGAGCGGCTTTTCTGGGGGTATTTCTGCGGACGGAGCTATCGGTTGGAAGCATCCTGCTGTATCTGCTGCTGCCGTTTCTGCTGGCAAGATGGCTGAGTCTGAGCATGATGGGAAGGGTTTCCGCTGCGGCATTCCCTGCGGCGTGTATGGCGGCGGGCGCTGTGCTCCTCGTGGCGTTAGGCATAGCGGGCCGTCTGTGGGACGGGCTTTATCTGCAGACGCTTACGCCGGGCTGGCTGGCAGTATGTACAATGGTTGCGCTGCTCTGTATCCGGCAGGTAAAGAGAACAGTGCTGGACGCGGTGCATCCGGAACTGCGTATGGCGTGATAGGAGGAAAACAAGAGAATGGAACTGCAGATCGAACATATTTCAAAATCATTTAAGGATAAGCGGGCCGTGGACGGCGTGTCCATGACCCTTAGGCCCGGCGTGTGGGGACTTCTGGGCGCCAACGGCGCGGGGAAGACCACGCTGATGCGCATGATCGCCGGGATCATGGAGCCGGACGCGGGGCAGATCCGCTACGACGGGCTGCCGATCGGTACGCTGAAGGGCAGATACCGGGAGATCTTCGGGTATCTGCCTCAGGAGTTCGGCTTCTATCCGGAATTTACGGTGAAGGATTATCTGGAATACGCGGCGGCGCTTAAGGGCCTGCCGGCCCGGGATACGAAGCGGCGGATCATGGAGCTTCTGGAAATGCTGAGCCTTTCGGATGTGTACCGCAAGAAGATCGTCAAACTGTCCGGCGGCATGAAGCGCCGTGTGGGAATCGCCCAGGCTCTGTTAAATGAACCGGAACTGCTGATCATGGACGAGCCTACCAGCGGCCTGGATCCGGGAGAGCGGGTGCGTTTCCGCAATCTGCTGTCGGAATTCGCCAAGGATCGGATCGTGCTCATTTCCACCCATATCGTGTCGGATGTGGAGTATATCGCCACCCGCAACGCGGTGATGAAGGACGGACGGCTGATCGCGGAGGGAACGACGGAGGAACTGGTGAAGCTGGTGGACGGAAAGGTCTGGCAGTGTGTGATCCCGGCGGAACGGCTGCCGGAATACGAGCGGCAGCTGAGGCTCGTGAACCTGCGAAACGAAGCGGACGGCCGGGTGTCGGTCCGGTATCTGGCGGAGAATGCGGAGACTGCAGTGGCGTTGCGGATGACGGGGGCCGGAGCGGAGGCGAACGCAGGAACAGCGCCGGTTCCGGCGGCTCCGAGGCTTGAAGATCTGTATCTGTGGCTGTTTCCGCAGGATACGGCGCATGATGCGGCCGGTGAATCGCGGAAAATGGGGACGGATCAGCATTCCGAATCCGGCCAAAAGAAGGGAGGCAGAAACGCATGAGAGTATTCTATCTGGAACTAAAACGCATCTTAAAAACCCGCCTCACCTGGATCCTTCTGCTGGCGTCCCTGGCGATGACGCTTCTGATGGCGTGGCTCCCGACGACATTTGTGGAGGTGGACGGTCTGAAGGGGCTGGCGGCTGTCCGGCGGCTCAAGGAGCTTCAGGCGGACACGGAGGGGGAGGTCACGCCGGAGAAACTTGAGGCCGCGCTTGCCGCCTATCAGCAGTGCCTGAAGGAATACGGCGCGGAAACGGTCTATGACCTTCCGGACGATGTCTATACCCGGCGGATCCTGCCGGTGACAGGCATGCTCCACGGTGTGAACGAAGTCTATGCCGACCCGGATACCGGTATCGGCCTGGGACTTCCGAATATCGATCCGGCGGGGCTTGGCGATTATTACGCCGCCTGCCGCGCGCGGCTTATGTCCCTGATGCGCATGGAACAGAAAGATCACCCGGCGGCCCGGGCGGAGGCCATGCGGCTTTACGAAAAGGTGGAGACGCCCTATCATTTTTATCCGGGCTTTAACACGGACGCGCTGGATTATCAAATGCTTCTGGGATTTGTGCTGACACTTTTTGCCGCGGTCATCGCGGCGCCGGTATTTTCCTCGGACTATCAGACCGGGGCGGACGATATCCAGCGCTGCATGCGCCACGGGCGGCTGGAGCTGGGCGCGGCGAAGGCAGGGGCGGCCATTCTGGTATGCGGCGTCACATTCTCTGTCTGCATGGTTCTGTTTATTGTGATCACGGACAGCCTGTTCGGCTGGGAGACGGTGGGGACGTCGGTCCAGATGCTGTATTCCGCCACAATGCTGGCGGATATGACGGTTCTTGAGATCCAGTGGTTCACGGCGGGAGCCAGCCTGCTCTCGCTGCTGGCGACAGTCGCTCTGATCGTATTTCTGTCGGCCCGGATCCGGACGACGGTGGCGGCTTTGGCCGCGGCGCTTTTTGGCTGTGTCCTGCCGGTTTTCGTCTATTTCGCGGCGCCGGAGAGTGTGGGACTGTGGCTGCGGGCGTTGATTCCATCCAGCGGCGCGGCCGGCGTACAGACCAGCATGCTGTATACGATGCTGGATTATGACTTCTTAAATGTTGTTTCCCTTGCCGTATGGCTGCCGAAAGCCATGGTGACGGCGACGGCGCTGGAGCTGCCGCTGTTTGCCGCGGCGGGAGTGTGGTCGTATGTGAAGCATACACTCCGGTAAAATACATTTCACATTATCTCCATAAACGATTCAGATTCACTAAAGGTTTCCGCTTTATGATGGGTCTCAGAAACAAAAGCCGTGTTCCATAAACGGCAAAAGGAGGAGACTATGTCATATTTCATGAATCGAAACGGAGAATCGGATTCTGTTGCAGTTTTGAAGAGGCCGCGGACGGCGCGTCTGTTTCTGGCGCTGCTGGCGGCCTTTTGTCTGTGCGCGGCCTGGGTCGTTCCGGCCAGAGCGGAAGGGGGACTTGCGCTTTACACGAATTATCCCGGAATGTCGGTGGAACCCGGAGACAGCCTGAGTCTGACGGTCAATATGGACAATCTGACCGGCGCGGCGCTGGACGCGGACGTGACCATCACATCCATGCCGGACGGCTGGGACGGCTATCTGCAGGGCGGAAGCTATCAGATCAGCCGGATCCATGTTCCGGCGGGCGAGAACAGCGCCACGATGACGCTGCATCTCACGGTTCCCGGAGAACTGGAGGAAGGAAGCTATAAGGTGAAGGTTCACGCGCAGGCCGTGGGTCTGGAAGCGTCCGACGATGTGGAATTTAATTTCCAGGCGGCGAGCCAGGAGGCGGGCCGCGGTACATTTACTTCCGAATATCCGGAGCAGGAAGGCGCGTCCGGGACCAATTTCAGCTTCAGCGCCACGCTGATTAACAACAGCTTAAAGCCTCAGACCTATAACCTGTCCTCCAACGCGCCGGCGGGCTGGAGCGTCAGTTTCCTGCCCTCCGGAGAGACCACGGCGGTGGCCGCTATCGATGTGGAGGCGGGAGCCAGTCAGGCGCTCACCGTATCGGTGAAGCCTCCGGAAAGAGTGGAGTCCGGCGAGTACCGGATTTCCTGCAGCGCCGTTTCGGCGGCGGAGACATTGTCCACGGACCTCAGTGTGACGATCACCGGTACCTATGGTCTGGAAATGTCCACGCCGGACGGCCGGTTAAGCTTTGACGCCAACGCGGGCAAGGCTTCGGACGTGACTCTTTACATCACCAACACAGGCAATGTGGATCTGGAAAATGTGTCCCTGAATTCCTCCGCTCCCAGCGGCTGGACGGTAACCTATAACCTGGATGATAATATCATCGAGTCCCTGCCGGCCGGCAGCACTTCAGAGGTTGTCGCCAGCGTGAAGCCGGGCAACGACGCCATTACCGGAGATTATGTGACTTCCTTCAGCGTCACCAGCGAGCAGTCTTCGGATCAGCTGGAATTCCGCGTGTCGGTAAAGACCAGCACCATGTGGGGCATCGTAGCCGTGGCCATCGTGGCGGTCGTGGCCCTGGGGCTGGAATACGTATTCCGCAAATTCGGCAGGCGCTAGAGTGCCGGAGAGGAGGAACTACGATGGATGTGACAGAGAGGAGTCCGGGAATCGAGGCGGACACGGCCGCCATGGCAGATGCGGTCGTGAAGGCTCCGTTCAGTCAGACAGACGCCATGGCTGATGAAACCGGAAAGACATTGTCCGGTCAGAAACCAGCCGCAGCAGGAGAAGGTGCGTCTGACCGGGCTGCGGCGTCTGACCTGACAGATGCGTCAGGCCGTCGGCCGATTATCCACACGGAAGGCCTGACCAAAAAATACGGCTCCAAGGTGGCCGTATCCGACCTGAACCTGGACATTTATCCGGGAGAAATTTTCGGTCTGCTGGGCCCCAACGGCGCTGGCAAGACCACGACGACGTTAATGCTTCTGGGGCTTTCGGAGCCTACCTCCGGGAAAGCCTGGATTGACGGAAAGGACTGCACCAGGGAGCCCATCGCGGTGAAGCGGATCGTCGGCTATCTGCCGGACAACGTAGGCTTCTACGGCGATATGACCGGCAGGGAGAACCTGCGGTTTACCGGGCGGCTGAACGGACTGCCGGACGACCTGATCGAGAAGCGGATCGATGAACTTCTGGACAAGGTAGGCATGACGGAAGCGGCGGATCAGAAGACCGGAACCTATTCCCGCGGTATGCGCCAGAGGCTGGGCGTGGCGGATGTGCTGATGAAGGACCCGAAGGTGGTCATCATGGACGAGCCGACCCTGGGCATCGACCCGGAGGGCATGCGGGAACTGATGGAACTGATCCGGCGTCTGGCGGCGGACGACGGCCGGACGATCCTGATCTCCTCCCACCAGCTGTACCAGATCCAGCAGATATGCGACCGGGTGGGGCTGTTCGTGGAAGGCAGTCTGGTGGCCTGCGGCAAGATCGACGAGCTGGCCCGCAGCATGCAGCAGGAAGGCGTCAGCATTCTGGAGACGGCGGCGTTTCCGGACGACGCGGGCTTCCGGGAGCTGCTTCAGAGCCTTGGAAATGTGGAGAGCGTGGAACGGACGGGCGATTTCTATGTGGTCCGGTCCCGCTATGATGTGAAGAGAGAACTGCTGCGCAGATCTCTGGACGCCGGATACACGCTTTCTCTGATCCGTCAGAGGGAGAACGATCTGGACGAGATCTACCGCAGATATTTTGAGGAGGCAGGTGAGGAGCATGAAGGCGGAGACGGTAAGAGAGCAAAGCGTTTCGGAATCTTCGGCAAAGCCGGCAGATGATATGGGGCAGGCGGGAGAAACCGTTTTTCAAGCTGGTACGTCAAAACACAGTCAGGAAAAAGCAGTGCGGAGTGGCAAAAATAGCAGACATGCCGGTAACGGCCGCGCCCGCAGCGGTCTCTACGCCCTCTACCGCAAGGAGATGGCGGACCATCTGCACAGCGGAAGATTTCTGATCGTGCTGGCGCTGATCATTCTGACCAGCTACGCCAGCCTGTACGGCGCGGTCTCCAATCTGTCGGACGCGGTGGCCGCGGATTCCGACTATATTTTCCTGAAGCTGTTTACGTTAAGCGGAAGCACGATCCCGTCGTTTACGACATTTATCGCGCTGCTGGGGCCGTTCGTGGGTCTGACGCTGGGCTTTGACGCCATCAACAGCGAGCGGTCGGAGGGAACGCTGAACCGCCTGATCTCCCAGCCCATCTACAGGGACGCGGTGATCAACGGCAAATTCCTGGCGGGGGCTACGATCATCCTGGTCATGGTCCTGTCCATGGGGCTGTTCATCGGGGCTGTTGGGATCTTAAAGACCGGAATTCCTCCTACCGCGGAGGAAGTGGGCCGGGCGGCGGTATTTCTGCTGTTTACGGCAGTGTATATCTGCTTCTGGCTGTCGCTGTCGATCCTGTTCTCCGTGCTGTGCCGCCACGCGGCCACATCGGCCATGTTGGGGATCGGGCTTTGGATCTTCTTCGCCCTGTTCATGAGCCTGGTGGCGTCGATTGCGGCCGGCGCGCTGTATCCGATCAACGATACGGCCACGGTGGGCCGGGTGCTCGATAATTATGAGTGCCAGACCATGATCAACCGGCTGTCGCCTTACTATCTGTACAGCGAAGCGGTGTCCACGATCATGGACCCGTCGGTGCGGACCACCAACCTGGTCCTGCCGCAGCAGCTGTCCGGCGCGATCACCGGCTATCTGTCCCTGGGACAGAGCGTGCTGCTGGTCTGGCCGCATCTGACCGGGCTTGCGGCGCTGACCGCCGTTATGTTCGCCGGTTCCTACATCGGCTTCATGCGCAGGGAGGTCCGGAGCCGCTGACGTTTGGGCCGCTCTGTGAAAGTTTTGTGAAACTTGAGGCGCGGGCCTTGATTTCATGGAGAAAAAGAAGGAAAATACAGATATGCGGGTATTGATCTTGGGAAATGAAAAACATACAGCTGCATATGTGGAGGAGGCGCTGCGCCAGGTCTGGTGCGAGACGGAGATCTGCGCGGATGCGGATCAGGGATACTTTGCCTTAAAGCAGGATGATTACGACGCGGTGATCCTGGGAGAGGCGCTGGACGGAATGGACTGGTCCGCGTTTCTGGAAAAGACGCGCAGGGACGGGTGCCAGATGCCGGTGATCGTACTTTTTTCCGGAGATCCGGGCGCCCAGGCGCGGATCCGCGCGCTGGAGAACGGAGCGGATTATTGTCTGCACATGCCGGTGGACGAAGGGGAGTTCCTGGCAGTTCTGAAAGCGGTCGAAAGACGCCGGGGCAGCCTTCTTCCGGAGCGGCTTTCGGCAGGCGATCTGTATCTGGATCAGTCTACCTTCACGCTGTCGGGCCCGGCGGGTACGATCCAGCTGGGCAGGCGCGAATTCGACGTGATGCGTCTTCTGATGGTCAACCGCGATATCGTTGTGTCCAAGGAAATGATGCTGAACCGGATCTGGGGAGGCCGGCCGGACGCCGTGGATAATAACGTGGAGGTCTATATCTCATTTCTGAGGAAGAAGCTGGAAATGCTGAAGGTCCACGCGTCGATCGTGACCATGCGCCGTCTCGGCTATAAGCTGACGGCGGAGTGAGCGGACGGCCGTAATAACAGCAGGACGATTTTGAAAACAGAGAAGGGTTTCAGGAAGGCAGCTGCGGCCGGGATTCGGCCGCGGCTGTTCTTTGCATATTTCTTTTGTCAAATACGCAAATGTGTGTTATACTTTACACGTCGGCGGTATACGGCGCGGATCCGTTGGGAAATGCCGTGTAAGGCCGCAGTGTTGGAGGGCGTCATGTACCATTTTATTATAAATCCCAATGCCAGCGGAGGGAAAGGTCTTAAGGCCTGGCGGCGGGCCGAGAAGGAACTGAAGCGCAGAGGCGTGGAATACCGGGCGTTTCTGACGGAGAAAAAGGGCGATGCCGAAAGATTCGCCGCAGAATTGACGGACGGCTGCAGGGAGCCGCTGACGATCGCCGCTGTCGGCGGGGACGGTACGGTCGGAGAAGTCGCCGGAGGGCTTGCCTTCAGCGGCCCGGTGACCATGGGGTATATCCCGGCCGGTTCCGGCAACGATCTGGCGAGAAGCTTAAAGCTTTCAAAGAGGCCCATAAAGTGCCTGCAGAAGATTCTGGATCCATCTGCCTATAAGCTGCTGGATTACGGCGTGGCATCCTACGGCGGCCAGTCGGAACACCGCCGCTTTATGGTGAGCGCGGGGATCGGCATGGACGCGGCGGTCTGCCATAATATCGCCGCGGTTCGGGACAAGAAGAAAGGCATTTTTCTCGGCAAATGGAACTATCTGGTGTTGGGGATCCGGCAGCTGATCCTGGCGAAGCCGGTGAAGGGGTATCTGCTCCTGGACAGCATGAAGAGAGTGGAATTCAACCATATTTATTTTGTATCGTTTCATATTCATTCCTATGAAGGCGGCGGGTTTCTGTTCGCGCCCGGGGCGGATCCCGGCGACGGCAGGCTGGACGTGCGGGTGGTCCATCAGGACCATAAGCTCCGGCTGATACCGATCCTTCTGGGGGCGCTTCTTGGGAGTAAGAAGAATTATCCCGGTTCCAGGCTGTACAGCTGCCGGGAGGCGGAGATCCATCTGGAGCGCGAGATGCCGGCGCATTATGACGGGGAGAGCTGCGGAAGACAGAAGGATCTGCACGTCCGGTGTATTTCGAGCAAGATCCGGATGATCGTGTAGAAGATACGGCGGCGGGAGCCGGAGAAAAACAGATAAGAGGGACAGTTGCAGTATGAGGATCGGACAGGGATACGACGTACACCGCCTGGCAGAAGGGCGGGATCTGATACTTGGGGGAGTGAAGATCCCCTATGAGAAGGGACTTCTGGGGCATTCGGACGCGGATGTGCTGATCCACGCGGTCATGGACGCGCTTCTGGGCGCGGCGGCGCTCGGCGATATCGGACAGCATTTTCCGGATACGGATCCGGCCTATGAAGGGATCTCCAGCGTGGAGCTTCTGAAGCGCGTAGGCGCGCTGCTGGAAGAGCATGGTTATGTGATCGAGAACATCGACGCCACGATCATCGCCCAGCGGCCGAAGCTTGCGGCGTGGCGGCCGCAGATGGCGGAGAATATGGCGGAGGCGCTGCATATCGGCGCGGACCGCGTCAGCGTGAAGGCGACCACCGAGGAGGGACTTGGGTTCACGGGGAGCGGCGAAGGAATTTCGGCCCAGGCCATTTGCCTGTTGACATCGGTGGAGGATTACTGTTATGATGACAGGATGAACGCGGCGCAGCCCCAGTGCGCGGGCTGTCCCGGCTGCGGGCAGAGGATGGAAGCGTATTCGGATCGGGTTAAGTGAGATAGATGCCGCAGATGGAACCGACGTGGCTGAGCAGCGCGGAAATGTGCCGGAGCGCAGAAGGACAGCGCTGATGGGGCAGAACAGTAATCAGAAGCCGCAGGAAGGACAGCAGGGACGCATTGTGCGCATGTAAGAAAGTGTCATCAGGCGCATGTAAGAAAGCGTCAAAAGAAACAGAAAACAGGTCATAGATATACGGAACAGAGTTCAGGGAGGAATCATTTCAGATATGAAGATCTTCAACACATTGAGCAGGAGAAAAGAAGAATTTGTGCCGCTGGAGCCGGGCAAAGTCAAGATGTATGTCTGCGGCCCCACGGTCTACAACTATATCCACATCGGCAACGCCAGACCCATGATCGTCTTCGACACGGTGCGGCGGTATTTTGAGTATAAAGGTTACGAGGTTAATTTCGTATCCAATTTCACCGATGTGGACGACAAGATCATCAATAAGGCGCTGGAGGAGGGCGTGGACGCGTCCGTGATCTCCGAGCGGTTCATCGCCGAGTGCAGAAAGGACATGGCGGGCCTGAATGTGAAGCCGGCCACGACCCATCCCCAGGCGACGAAGGAGATCGAGGGGATGCTCGCCATGATCCACACGCTGATCGAGAAAGGCCACGCCTATGTGGCTGCGGACGGAACCGTGTATTTTCGGACGGAGTCATTTCCGGAATACGGAAAGCTTTCTCACAAGAACCTGGATGAGCTGCAGTCCGGTTTCCGCGAGATCAAGGTGACCGGCGAGGAAGGCAAGGAGGACCCGAACGATTTCGTTCTGTGGAAACCGAAGAAGGAGGGCGAGCCATACTGGGAATCGCCCTGGTGCGAGGGTCGTCCCGGCTGGCATATCGAGTGCTCGGTCATGGCGAAGCGCTATCTGGGCGATGAGATCGACATCCACGCCGGCGGCGAAGACCTGATCTTCCCCCATCACGAGAATGAGATCGCCCAGAGCGAGTGCGCCAACGGCAAGCCGTTTGCGAAGTACTGGATGCACAACGGTTTTTTGAATATTGACAATAAGAAGATGTCCAAGTCCCTGGGGAATTTCTTCACGGTCCGGGAGATCAGCGAGAAATACGACCTGCAGGTGCTGCGATTCTTCATGCTGGGTGCTCATTACCGCAGTCCGCTGAATTTCAGCGCGGAGCTGATGGAGGCGTCGAAGAACGGTCTGGAGCGGATCCGGACGGCGGTCGGGAAGCTGGCGGAGCTTCAGCAGAAGGCGCAGGGCGCGGTTTCCATGACGGCGGCCGAGCAGGAGAATGCGGCCGCGGTAAAGGACCTGGTCGCCAAATACGAAGCCGCCATGGACGATGATTTCAACACGGCCGACGCCGTCTCCGCCATCTTTGAGCTGGTGAAGCTCAGCAATTCCACGGCGGATGAGAAGAGCAGCCCGGCGTACGTGTCGTATCTGAAGGAGACGATCGAGAAGCTCTGCGATGTGATGGGCATCGTCACCGAGGTAAAGCATGAGGCGCTGGATGCGGAGATCGAGGCCATGATCCAGGCGCGGCAGGAGGCCAGGAAGGCGAAGAATTACGCGCTGGCCGACGAGATCCGCGGGAAGCTGTCCGATATGGGCATCATTCTGGAAGATACGAGAGAGGGCGTGAAATGGAAACGCGCGTAGGCGATGGCCGGATGGCGGGAGCCGCTGCCGGGGCAACTGTCTGTGAGACGGTCGTCGGTGCAGCAGCTGGCGGCAAGGCAGGCGCTGGCGAATCGGGTGCTGGCAAAGAGACGGCCGATAGGGCAGGCGCCGGCGAGACAGTTCCGGCCGGGCAGGAACCCGCGGCGCTTCCAGCTCATTTCAAGGAAATATTCCACCTTCATGCAGTGGACGCAGCGGCTTATTCGCCGCTGGCGCTCGCCTATATCGGCGACGCGGTCTACGAGGTGATGATCCGTACACGCGTCGTGAACCTGGGCAATATGCAGGTCAACAAGATGCACCGCCACGACGCGAATCTGGTAAAGGCGGAGACGCAGGCGCGCATGATCCGGCTTCTGGAGCCGGAGCTTACGGAGGAGGAGGACGCCGTCTACAGGCGGGGGCGCAACGCCAAGTCTGCTTCCGGCGCCAAGAACGCGTCGGTCATCGACTACCGCACAGCCACCGGCTTTGAAGCGCTGGTGGGCTATCTGTACCTGACGGAGCGGCTGGACCGGCTGGCGCAGCTGGTTGGCCTTGGGCTTGAGAAGATAGGAGAATTTGACGGAGAATGAGCAGATACAGGGATGAGAAAAACGGCGCCGGTGCGCGGCCGCGCCCGGAAGAAGCGGAGAGCGGGCCGACATTGATCGAGGGCCGCAACGCGGTGCTGGAGGCGTTCCGCTCCGGCAGGACCATAGACAGGCTGTATGTGCTGGACGGCTGCAAGGACGGTCCGGTGCAGACGATCCTGCGGGAGGCCAGAAAGCAGCCGGACCTGATCCTGAATTTTGTTAAGAAGGAACGGCTGGACCAGATGTCGGCGTCCGGCCATCACCAGGGCGTGATCGCCCAGGCGGCGGCTTACGAATACGCCGCGGTGGAGGATATCCTGGAGAACGCCAGGAAGAAGGGAGAACCGCCGTTTGTGATCCTTCTGGACGGCATCGAGGATCCCCATAATCTGGGCGCCATTATCCGCACGGCGAATCAGGCCGGGGCCCATGGAGTCATTATCCCAAAGCGGCGGGCCGTGGGACTGACCGCGACGGTGGCGAAAACCTCGGCGGGAGCGTTAAACTACACGCCGGTTGCCAAGGTGACGAACCTGACGGCCGCTATCGAGCAGCTGAAGAAGGAAGGACTCTGGTTTGTCTGCGCCGACATGGAGGGAGAGGTCATGTACGATCTGAACCTGACCGGGCCTATCGGCCTGGTGGTGGGCGGCGAGGGCGACGGCGTGAGCAAGCTGGTGAAGGAGAACTGCGATATGGCCGCGCGGATCCCGATGAAGGGCGACATCGACTCGCTGAACGCATCTGTGGCGGCGGGAATCCTAGCCTATGAGATCGTGCGCCAGAGACTGAACGGAAAGTGAATGCAGAATAAACGGCGGAATGCAGAGAAATGACTGGATGCAAATGAATGACCGAGTGCAAATGAATGACCGAATGTAAATAAATGACCGAATCCGGCCGGGCCGCGCGATCCGCGCGGCCTGAACGCGTTAACGCTGATATGCGGGAAAACATCAGCGGCACATTTTCTGCGGTCCTGCTGATTTATGGAGAAAAGCGCTGGCGATATTCCGGCTGTATCATATCGGCAGGCAGAAAAAACTGCCATATCAAAAGACGCATTGTGACATCCGGAGAAAACCATACGGCGTACGTTATATTTTGCAAGAGGACAGAGATACTAAGGAAAGGATAAAAAGGAGGCCAATCATGACAAGATCGGAAAGACGGAAAGTAGTGCTGGTAGGCACCGGCATGGTGGGCATGAGTTACGCCTACTGCCTGCTGAACCAGAATGTATGCGGGGAACTGGTACTCATTGATATCGACAAGAAGAGGGCCGAGGGCGAGGCCATGGATCTGAACCACGGTCTGGCGTTTGCAAGCGGGAGCATGCGCATCTACGCGGGCGATTACCGGGACTGTCAGGACGCGGACATCGTGGCGATCTGCGCCGGCGTGGCCCAGCAGCCGGGCGAGACCCGTCTGGATCTTCTGAAGCGCAACGAGAAGGTATTCAAATCCATCGTGGATCCGGTGACTGCTTCCGGCTTCAACGGGATCTTCCTGGTGGCCACAAACCCGGTGGATATCATGACGCGGATCACCTACGCGCTGTCGGGCTTTAATCCCCGCCGGGTGCTGGGAAGCGGCACGGCCCTGGATACGGCCAGGCTCCGCTATCTGCTGGGCGAATACCTGAACGTGGATCCCCGCAATGTCCACGCCTATGTGATCGGGGAGCACGGCGACAGCGAGTTCGTGCCGTGGAGCCAGGCGTTTCTGGCGACGAAGCCGATCGTCGATCTGTGCGACAGCAGCGAAGACGTCTGCATGGACAGGCTCAGCGAGATCGCGGCGGAAGTCCAGGGGGCGGCCTATAAGATTATCGAGGCTAAGAAAGCCACCTATTACGGCATCGGTATGGCGATGACCCGGATCACGAAAGCGATCCTGGGCGACGAGAACAGCGTGCTGACGGTCTCCGCCATGCTGCGCGGCGAGTACGGCCAGACCGACGTATTTGCTGGCGTTCCCTGCATCATCAACCGAAATGGTATCCAGCGTGTTCTGGAAATATCGCTGAATGAAGAGGAGCAGCAGAAGTTTGAGGACTCCTGCCGGATCCTCCGCGACAGCTACGATCAGATGCGGTGAACCGGCCAGCCGCATATTGACATATGCTCCGCGCCGGTGGTAAAATACTATAGTTAAAATACTGTCTGGAAGGTGGTAGGTATGTCAGCCAGAGTATGGAAATATATACTCACAATGGCCGCCGTCATGGGACTTATTGTGGGCAGTATTGGAATGAACGCGCAGGACGCACGCGCGGAAGAACTGGAGAGGCGCGTCTACAAAGTCGGGTATGTTCAGGACCGGAAGCCGGTATCCTATATGAATGAGGACGGCGAGCTGGGGGGCATTACCCGCTACATATTGGATCGGATCTCAGAGCTGAGCGGCGTGGAATTTGAATACGTGGCCCTTCCGAACGGTGCAGTCACATATGATTATCTGCTGGGTGAAGGCTTCGATCTGGTTACCAGCGTGGAGTACAACGAGGAGAACAAGAAGGCCAGAGGAATCCTGATCAGCGATCCCTATCTTTCCGGGCAGAAAGTGATCGTAGCCCGGGAGGGAGTCGAGTTTTCCTTCAATGCGGATCTGAAAGTGGCTGTCTCGACCGGTTCCCAGACTCTGAAAAAGGTGCTCGCCCGTCTTTTTCCTAATTTTGAACAGGTTGATTATGATTCGGTAGAGGACTGCTTAAACGCCATGAAGCGGGGCGAGGCGGATCTGCTGATCCAGAACCAGTACGTGGCTGAATACTGGCTGTACCGGCCTTCCTACGAGAGCCTGAAGGTGGTTCCGATCATGGGACTGGAAGACAAGCTCTGTTTCTCGGCGGTGGTGCCGTTAGAGCATACGGATGATTCGCCGGAATGGCAGCAGAAGGAACTGCTGATCGAAAAGATCGACGACGCCATTTCCCGGATGACTGAGGACGAGACGGCCATGTATATCATCGAGGGCACGATGGAGAGCCCGTACCAGTTTACTACCGGCGATCTGCTGTACCGTTACCGCTACGCGGCCATGGTGCTGGCGGCGGCCTTCGTGCTGATCATCGTATTGATCTGTCTGCTTCTGCGGGCACGGATCCGTTCGATGGAGGACCGGGCGGATGCCAGGGCCAAGGGACGTTTCCTTTCCACCATGAGCCACGAGATCCGTACGCCGCTTAACGGTCTGGTCGGTTTAAATTACCTGATGACCCAGAATATGGATGATCGTTCAAAGCTGGAGGGTTATCTTAAGCAGTCCACGGCCACGGTCAAGTATCTGATGTCCCTGGTCAATGATATTCTGGACATGTCCAGACTTCAGGAAGAGACCATGGAACTGGGCTCCAGTCAGTTGAATCTGCGCCTTCTGGCGACGACGGCCGCTTCGCTTGTCCGGGGCGGCATGGGTGAGAAGGGGATCAATTTCCAGATCGACGTGGAACTGCCTTATCCGGGAATTCTGGGGGACCAGGTCCGTATCGAGCAGATCCTTCTGAACATTCTGGATAACGCGAGGAAATTTACTCCGATCGGCGGAAATGTGGATTTCACCGCCAGGCAGGAGCTTCAGGACAATGAAACGGTGCTCACCGTATTTACGGTCCGGGACAATGGGACCGGCATGAGCGAGGAATTCCAGAAGCATATTTTTGATACATTTACCCGGGAAATGGAGACCGTGTCCAAAGGCAATCAGGGTACCGGCCTCGGCATGGCGATCAGCCACAGCCTGGCGAAGCTGATGGGCGGCGACCTGACCGTTACGAGCCATAAGGGAGAAGACAGCGAGTTCACATTCTCTTTCCCGGCGCCGCTTGCTATCGCCGATGAGGAAGGCACCGAGTGGGAGAAGAAGGCGGAGCGGGAAGCGGAGGCGCAGACCAGAGACGCGGCGAGCGGGTATGAAGAAACGCCGGAGCCGGGCATGCCGGAACATTCCCTTCATGTCCTGATAGCCGAGGATAATGAACTGAACGCGGAGATCCTTCTGGAACTTCTGGAAGATGCGGGAATCACTGCCGATCTTGCTGTGAACGGCCGGGAAGCGGTGGAGAAATTCGCGCATTCCGCGGCGGGAACCTACAGTCTGATCCTGATGGATCTGCTGATGCCGGAAATGGACGGTTTCATGGCGGCCAGGGCGATCCGGGCCATGAAGCGGCCGGATGCCGCGAAGGTGAAGATATTTGCCTGTACGGCCAACTCCTACCAGGAGGATAAGGAGAAAGCCATGGAGAGCGGCATGGATGATTTCATCACGAAACCTATCGATATCAGGGCACTGCTGGATAAACTGAAAGAACTGGGCTGAGCGCGAAAGCGGCTCAGCCCTTTTGATAAGACCTAGTCTTCGACGGTCAGCACCCGGAAATTCAGATCTGACCAGCTGTTTCCGATCAGGTAAGAGGTGTAGTTCTTGCCCGCGGCGATATCCGCCGAGTAGGAGACCAGCGGATTGCCGGAGAGAGACAGGTTGCCCGCGGCGCCGATGATCAGAACCGGCAGTTCCCGGATCACGGAGTAGTTGGTGGAGTTGGTGATATAGAACTGATAGCTGCCTGCAATGGCCTGCTTGTAGGACGTGACTTCCTGGAAGCCGACATTTTTGAAGACAGCGTCATGGCTGTAGAGGAACACGTCGAAGGAAGAGCCGCTGTAGGCCATATTGGCCACCCGGTAGCAGCCGGTATTGGAGCTTAAATTGCTGCAGCCGGTGTCGTCCACCTGGATCAGGTTCACGCCGCCGGCCGCGGTGTCCACCAGGACCAGTGTGTATTTCTGATTGGCAGCGAACGGGAAGCTCTGCTGGACTACCAGCGCCTGCAGACCGGTGGTACGGCGCACGGAGACTGTGTGGAAGCCGTCGGCGATGGGCCGGTATGCGGAGATTGTACCAAAACCGATATTAGTCGCATAGATTGTATTATCGAAGGTAACGCTGACGCTTGTGTTGGCGGTAGAGGCGTTCAGGAAGCGGACCTGGCCGAGGGTGGAACTGCCGGGGTTTCCGGAGCCGGAATTGCTGCCAGAACCGGAATTACAGCCGGGACAATTGCCGCAGGATAAGCATCCGCCGCAGCTGGGACAGGTGGGGAACCACGGAAATACCGGCCAGATGGTGGTGCCGCCGGAGCTGCCTGAGCCGGAATTACCGGAACCGGAATTACCGGAGCCTGAATTGCCGGAGCCGCCGCCCGAACCACTGCCTGAGTTGCCGCCGGAGGTATTTCCTCCCGGCCACACGGGAGAGCCTCCTTCCGGAGCGATCGGATGGGTCAGACCGTAGTCGTTGTCGGAGTTATTGCCGGAGCTGCCGCCGGAACTGCCGATTCCGGGCCAGACGAGAACGCTGCCGGAAGGCGTCGCGGAGGGAGTGGAGCCCTGGCTGGAATCGGCTCCGCTGCCGGCGGTGGAACCTGGGAAGACAGGAAGACCTCCTTCCGGAGCCATCGGTGTAGTCAGGCCGTAGTCGTTGTCTGAGGCGGCGCGGACCATGGAAGAGTTCGTGTTCGCGGCAGTTACCGCAATGCTGCCTGCCGAGTTGTCTGTCTGCCGGGTATTTATCCCCTGGGCGGGCATCAGCGGCATGCCGTTCTCGCAGGCCATGGCTGTGACGCCCTGATCTGCTGAAGATGAGGCGGAATTATTGGAAACCATAGATGTACCTCAATGTTGTTTTACTCTAGTGTATGAAGGCAGGCATGTTCCGGTGAACGATTTGTTTTCCCGAGTAAAACGACGTTACGACATTACTATAAGAGAAAAGCGTCAAAAGAAGAAGCGCTTCAAATGCTTAATGCTGTATAGGTCGACTTAGGTCGACTCTGTTCCCGATACACAAAAAGAGCCGGAAACCTTATAAAATCAAGGTTTCCGGCGTTAAACATAAGAGCTGGCGACGGGACTCGGACCCGTGACCTCCTCACTACCAATGAGGTGCGCTACCGCCTGTGCCACGCCAGCCTTTTACGGCTCCTCAACGAGCCGTATGTTATATTAGCACGAGATTTTCTTTTTGTCAACCAGAGATTCGAAAAATTCTTGAGAGTGGAATTTCGGGGAAGGAGTGCTCCGTGTGATAATTGTACAGTCTTTTTTCCGGCGGCACCGAAATTTTGTGCCGGATACCTCTTTCCAATCATACGGAAATGTGTTATGATAACCTATTATTGGAAAGAAAGACAAGACAGATCGCTGGAGGAGATTATGGAAAAACCGGTTGAGATGGCCGCAGAGACAGCGGAGGCAGCGGAGAGTTCAAAGAATTTTATCGAGCAGGAGATCGAGAAAGATCTGGCGGAAGGCGTCTACGACCATGTGCAGACCCGTTTCCCGCCGGAGCCCAACGGCTACCTGCATATCGGACACGCCAAGTCGATCCTTCTGAATTACGGCCTGGCGAAGAAATACGGCGGCAAGTTCAATTTCCGTTTCGACGACACCAATCCGACGAAAGAGAAGACCGAGTTCGTCGAGTCCATCATCGAGGACGTAAAGTGGCTGGGAGCCGACTTCGAGGACAGGCTGTTCTTCGCGTCGGATTATTTCGAGACCATGTACGAGTGCGCGGTGCTGCTGATCAAGAAGGGCAAGGCGTTCGTCTGTGACTTAAGCGCCGACGAGATCAAGGCGTACCGGGGCGATTTCACGACGCCGGGCAGGGAGAGCCCTTACCGGAACCGCAGCGTGGAGGAGAATCTGAAGCTTTTCGAGGAGATGAAGGAGGGCAAGTACGCCGACGGCGAGAAGGTGCTGCGCGCCAAGATCGACATGGCGAGCCCGAACATCAACATGCGCGACCCGGTCATTTACCGGGTGGCCCATATGACCCACCACAATACCGGGGACAAATGGTGCATCTACCCGATGTACGACTTCGCCCACCCGATCGAGGACGCGGTGGAGCATATCACCCATTCCATCTGCACGCTGGAGTTCGAGGACCACAGGCCGCTCTACGACTGGGTGGTGCGGGAATGCGAGTTTGAGAACCCGCCCAGGCAGATCGAGTTCGCCAAGCTGTACCTGACCAATGTGGTCACCGGCAAGCGTTATATCAAGAAGCTGGTGGAGGACGGCATCGTGGACGGCTGGGACGATCCGCGGCTGGTGTCCATCGCGGCCTTAAGGCGCCGCGGCTATACGCCGGAGTCTATCCAGAAGTTTGTGGATCTGGTGGGCGTGGCCAAGGCCAACAGTTCCGTGGATTATGCGCTTTTGGAGTACTGCATCCGGGAGGATCTGAAGCTTAAGAAGCCCCGCATGATGGCGGTCCTGGATCCGGTGAAGCTGGTCATTGACAATTATCCGGAGGGTCAGACCGAGATGCTGACCGTTCCGAACAATACGGAGAACGAGGCGCTGGGATCCCGTCAGGTTCCGTTCTCCCGCGAGCTCTATATCGAGCGTGAGGATTTCATGGAGGAGCCGCCGAAGAAGTATTTCCGGCTGTTCCCGGGCAATGAAGTGCGTCTCTTCGGCGCGTATTTCGTCACATGCACCGGCTGTGAGAAGGATGCGGACGGCAATGTCACCGTCGTTCACGCGACCTACGATCCGGAGACGAAGAGCGGATCGGGTTTCACCGGACGGAAGGTGAAGGGCACGATCCACTGGGTCTCCGCCCCTACGGCGGAGAAGGTGGAATGCCGCCTCTATGAGAACATTGTGGACGAGGAGAAGGGGAAGCTGAACGAGGACGGCACGCTGAACCTGAACCCGAATTCGCTGACGGTGCTGAAGAACTGCTATGTGGAACCGGCCCTGAAGGGCGCGAAGGCTTACGACAGCTTCCAGTTTATGCGCAGCGGCTATTTCTGCGTGGACAGCAAGGACAGTACAGAGGACGCGCCGGTGTTTAACCGGATCGTGTCGCTTAAGAGCTCCTTTAAACTGGAGAAGTAGGTCTTTGCGGCAGGGAAACATATCTGGCGATAAACTGGTTAGAGAGTGATTACGAACGGACTGTCACCGACGTTCTGTTCGCACAGAAATACGAAGGCTGAAACGCGAAAATGGTGCTTTCAGCCTTCTTGTACGTTACGCTGAACGCCAGAGGCCGTACTGAGCGTCAGAAACCGCGCTGAACGCCAAAGGCTGTACCGAGTGTCAGAATCCGTGCCGGGATGTCAGCGGCATACGAAAAGAGGAGCAACAGAGGGGGAAGAAAATGAAGAAGCAGCTGAACCAGAAAGTTCTTCTGCTGGCGCTGGTCGGCATTCTGTGCCTGACCGCGGGACTGGCGGCAGGGATCGGCCTGGCCGGGCGGTACCATGATGAGCAGAGCGCCAGCCGGGAGGCATACCATAGTCTGCAGGACGATCTCAATGAGAGCGTCCAGGAATCCAGCGCTCACGCGATGGCGGAGTCCGCGGCGGAGTCTGCCGCTGAATCTGCCGCGGAGGAGGTGCGCAGGGAGATCGAGGAGAGCCTGGCGGAGGAAGCCCTTCCGCCGGAACTGACGCGGGACCAGAAGGATCTTCTGGATCTTCTGACAGAGTATATAGAAGCCGGAGAATATGAGAAAGCGGCCCGGCTGATGCTTTCACAGGCGGAAGCGTTATCGGATCTGTTCTATGCGACGCTGGAAGAGAAACGTTACCTTTACCATGACGGTGAACTGACCAAAGATGTGGAAGGGGAAGGTCTTGTGCTGGCGCGGTCGTCGCTTCTGTTCCTGGGAGAGTTTTCTTCGGGACGTCCGGTCGGGCAGTGCATTGCCTTCCAGGCGGTTGAGATGGACAGTCCCCGTTACGACTATGCCTCGGGAGAATGGAAGGACGGCCGTCTGAACGGAGAGGGAGAGACCGGTTATTGCTGCTATGAAGGCGCCGGCGAGGAAAACCGCAGTCTGACGCGCCGAGGGATATTCCGGGACGACCGGATGAACGGGGAACTGCTCCTGACTACCGTGAACGCGCAGGGGGAGGAAGCCGGCTGGACCATGCAGGCGGAAAACGGCGTTCTCGTGATTGACGATTCATGGCAGTATGACAGTTCTCAGGACGCTTATCAGCTTCCGTCTGACGGGGATGCGTCGCATGCCTATACGGTTCCTGCGGACCGGATTGAAGAACCTTATTTTCAGAATCTCCTGACCTGGGAATGATACAGGAAGATCGCCACCGGCGCTTTTCCTGTATGGAAATACAAACAGAGCGTCACCGGCGCTCCGTTTGCATGGAAATAAAACAGCAGAGGGCATAAAAACCCTCTGCTTCTTAACATTACGGCTTAACAGGCGCCGGCTTTGCGGCGGAAGGAATTACTCCTGATCGTCCTCGATGGTAGCGCTTCCGGGCGCTTTCTTTGTATCGTCGTCTTCCGAACCGCTGCCGAACAGATCGAGTTCGCCGTCGTCCTCGTCCTCAAATACTTCGGCGACCGCCTCGGCTGTCTCCGCCGCGGCGTCTTTCACGGCCTCTGCGGTATCTTCCAGGGCATCCGCCGCAGCTTCCGCTGCGTCCGCCGCGTTCTCTGCGAGATCCGCCGCGGTATCTTCCGCCTCCTCCTGAATGGAATCGGCCGCTTCTTTGCCGGAATTCTTCGCCTTTTCCGCTGCGCTTTTCACGGTTTCCTTCACGACTTTGGCGGCGTTTTTGGCCTTCTCCTTAGCCTGGCCCGTTACCTCTTTCAGCGTCTCCTTCGCTTCCTCGACCTTCGGCGGCAGCGTCACATAATTCCTTTTGGGGGCGGCTTCCTCCGCGTCGTCCTCGTCCCCGCCCTCGAAATCATGGAAGTCTTCGTCCAGCTCCCTGCTGAAGGATCTGTACTTCAGATAATAAGAAACCGCAGCCGCGGCCGCCCCTGCAACCGCAGCCAGCGCGACAAATCTGCCGAATTTTTTCTTTGCCATAACAGATACCCCTTTCCGTAGCATGATCATTTTTCACTATTGTAATACCATTATTCCAAAAATGGAAGTGATATATTAAGAAAAATTTTATAAAATGTGTTTTTGGGCGGTTGCATTTCCGGATAACCTGTGACAAAATTAAGAAAAGCGGCTTCAAAGGGGGGTTATTATGATATTGCTTCGGGGAACCGGCGTGTCCGGCGGGACCGCGGCCGGGCGGCTTAAGTTTTTTAAAAAGACGGAGGCGGAGATACCGCGCTACAAAGCCATGGACAGCGAAAAGGAATGGAGCCGTTTCGACAGCGCCCGCAGGGAAGCGGTCAGGCAGATCCATGAACTGACGGAAAAGGCGCAGGAACTGCCGGGCGGGGCTTCCGGGGAAGACGCGGCGCAGATCCTCGCGGCGCATGAGATCATGGCGATGGATCCGGAATATGAGGAAGATGTCGGCGGGCGTATCAGCCGCGATCATATCAATGCCGAAGCGGCGGTCATGGATGCGGCCAGGGAGGCGGCGGCCCGGATCACGGCGGTGGACGATGAATATATGAAGGCGCGGGCGGCGGATGTGGAAGATGTGGCGCTGAGGATCGTGGCGGCCATGGAGCGTACGGGGGAGACGGCGGAAGGAGCAGAGGCGCAGCCGGAGCTTACGGCCCCGGATGCTCCGGCCAGTCCCGTTATTCTGGCGGCGGATGATCTGGCGCCCAGCGATACGCTGCGTCTCGACCGTGCGAAGATCCTGGGATTTATCACCGCAGGCGGCTCCGCCGCGGGACATACTGCGATACTGGCGCGCACCATGGGAATACCGGCCATTATCGGAGCCGGCTGTCAGATGAAGCCGGAATATGAGGGGCAGGAGATCCTTATGGACGGAGACACCGGGGAGATCGTGATCGCGCCGGATGAGCGGGAGCGGGCGCGTTTCCTGGCGAAGACGGAGCAGCGGCGGCGGGAGACGGAGGAGCTGGCGGCGTTAAAGGGCAGGAAAACGGTCACGAAGGACGGAAGAACGGTCCGGCTTTACTGTAATATCAGTTTTCCGGCAGACGTTCCGGCAGTTCTGGACAATGACGCCGATGGCATCGGACTGTTTCGGAGCGAGTGCCTGTTCCTTCAGCGTGACAGCGCTCCGTCCGAGGAGGAGCAGTTTGAGGCGTACCGTCAGGTACTTTCCGCGATGAATGGCCGCCGCGTGATCATCCGCACGCTCGACGCGGGATCTGATAAGCAGGCGGATTATCTGGGACTTGCCGCCGAGGCCAATCCGGCCCTGGGGAACCGCGGCATCCGGTTCAGTCTCAGCCGTCCGGAACTGTTCAAGATTCAGCTTCGCGCGCTGGCCCGTGCTTCTGTATATGGAAACCTGGGGATCATGTTTCCGATGGTAACCTCAGTATGGGAGGTTACAGAGGCGAAGAAGCTATGGAGAGAGGTACAGGAAGAGCTGCGGAACGAAGGGGCCGCGTTTGATCCGGAAACTCTGGCTGGGATCATGATCGAGACGCCTGCGGCCGCGCTTTTAAGCGACCGGCTGGCGGAAGAGGCGGATTTCTTCAGCATCGGGACCAATGACCTGACCCAGTATACGCTGGCCTGCGACCGGCAGAGAAGCGGGGAAGCCGCATATGGGAAAATGCTTACGGCGCCCGGAAAGACGTCGTCGGTGTACGGGATGGCATCGAGCGGCATGCAGCGCGAATATGTCAACGATGATTCCCGGGCAGAATCAGCAGAGAATGAAAGGCAGACTGGAGGGAATGAACCATCCGTGCCGTCCGGCCTGTGTGGATCTACAGAGAATGCGTCCGCTTCGGGGCATCCGCCCGTCTGTGACCCGCGCCATCCCGCGGTCCTGCGGCTCATTGAAATGACAGTAAAGAACGCGCGCAGCGCCGGGATCCCGGTGGGGATCTGCGGAGAACTGGCCGCCAATCAGATGATGACGGAATATCTCCTGTCCATCGGCGTTGATGAACTCAGCGTTCCGCCCCGCGATATCCTGCCTCTCCGGAGAAAAATAAGAGCAATTTAAACAGTCACAAAAAGTTCACAAAAATTTAGCACTCGCCTCTTGACACTGCTAACAAAGCGTGATATAACATATTCTGGAAATGAAAAAAGCCTATCGAAATTCATTTTTCATCAAGGAGGAATAAACATATGAAGCTGACACCATTATTTGACAGAGTCGTCTTAAAGCAGCTGGTAGCGGAAGAGACCACCAAGTCGGGCATCGTTCTTCCGGGCCAGGCCAAGGAGAAGCCCCAGCAGGCGGAAGTGATCGCCGTGGGTCCCGGCGGCGTTGTGGACGGCAAGGAAGTCACCATGCAGGTGAAGGTAGGAGACAAGGTCATCTACTCCAAGTATTCCGGCACGGAAGTGGAAGTAGAGGATGAGAAGTACGTGGTTGTGAAGCAGAACGACATTCTGGCTGTGATCGAGTAAGTATAAATAAGACTGGAGGAATGTAATTATGGCAAAGGAAATCAAATTCGGTGTAGACGCGAGAAAAGCGCTGGAGTCCGGCGTGAACCAGCTGGCAGATACGGTACGTGTGACATTAGGCCCCAAGGGACGCAACGTTGTTCTGGATAAGTCCTTCGGCGCGCCGCTCATTACCAACGACGGCGTGACGATCGCCAAGGAGATCGAGCTGGCGGACGCATTTGAGAACATGGGAGCACAGCTGGTGAAGGAAGTCGCCACGAAGACCAACGATGTGGCCGGCGACGGCACCACGACGGCGACGGTCCTGGCTCAGGCCATGATCAACGAAGGCATGAAGAATCTGGCGGCAGGCGCGAACCCCATCGTCCTGCGCAAGGGCATGAAGAAGGCTACGGACGCGGCGGTGGAAGCCATCGCATCCATGAGCCAGCCGATCAACGGCAAGGCTCAGATCGCCCGCGTAGCGGCGATCTCCGCTTCCAGCGACGAGGTCGGCGAGATGGTGGCGGACGCTATGGAGAAGGTCTCCAATGACGGCGTTATCACCATTGAAGAGTCCAAGACCATGAAGACCGAGCTGGATCTGGTGGAAGGCATGCAGTTCGACCGCGGCTATGTATCCGCTTATATGTGCACCGATATGGATAAGATGGAGGCTGTCCTTGACAATCCCTACATCCTGATCACGGATAAGAAGATCTCCAACATCCAGGAGATCCTGCCTCTGCTGGAGCAGGTGGTTCAGTCCGGCGCGAGACTGCTGATCATTGCCGAGGACGTGGAAGGCGAGGCTCTGACCACGCTGATCGTCAACAAGCTGCGCGGTACCTTCAACGTAGTCGCGGTGAAGGCTCCGGGTTACGGCGACAGAAGGAAAGAGATGCTGCAGGATATCGCGATCCTGACCGGCGGACAGGTGATCTCCGAGGAGCTTGGCCTGGATCTGAAGGAAGCGACCATGGATCAGCTGGGCCGCGCGAAGTCCGTGAAGGTTCAGAAGGAGAACACCGTCATCGTTGACGGTGAAGGCGATAAGGCTGCGATCTCCGCAAGGATCGCCCAGATCCGCGGACAGATCGAGGAGACCACTTCGGATTTCGACCGCGAGAAGCTGCAGGAGAGACTGGCGAAGCTGGCCGGCGGCGTAGCGGTGATCCGTGTGGGCGCTGCGACCGAGACCGAGATGAAGGAAGCCAAGATGCGCATGGAGGATGCTCTGGCGGCTACAAGAGCGGCTGTGGAGGAAGGCATCATCGCAGGCGGCGGTTCCGCTTATATCCACGCGATCAAGAAGGTGGAGAAGGTTCTGGACGGCATGGACGGCGACGAGAAGACCGGCGCGAAGATCATCCTGAAGGCTCTGGAGTCCCCGCTGTACCACATCGCGGCCAACGCCGGACTGGAAGGCTCCGTCATCGTCAATAAGGTGAAAGAGTCCGAGGTCGGCACCGGCTTCGACGCTTACAACGAAGAATATGTGGATATGATCGCCGCGGGTATCCTGGATCCGGCGAAGGTGACGCGCTGCGCGCTGCAGAATGCGACAAGTGTTGCGTCCACGTTATTGACAACTGAGTCCGTTGTTGCTAATATTAAAGAAGAGACCCCGGCTGCTCCGGCAGGCGCTGGCATGGGGATGATGTAAGCGGCAGGCGGACCCGCAGGATATTAGAAGAGTGAAGTACCGCGAAGGCCGGGCGGACCGGCCGGGGCGGTGCGGAGAAGGAAGGGTACGTTGCGGAGGCCGACCGCTCATGACAGCATGAGGGTCTGTCTCCGCTGTTTTTGTCCGGCAGCCGAATAACTTAGGAAAGGAATAACGATTATGAATGACGCTTATGTGGAATGGTTGGTAAAGCGCAAGACGCCGGGATACGCGATCCTGGTGAAGGGACTGCTGATCTTATTGTGTATCATCAGCTTTTTCGTGATGATGATGCTGCCGCTGGGCTTTATTATCCTGCTTCTGGCTATCGCCGGCGTCTACTTCATTTTCCCGATGATGGATCTGGAATTTGAGTATCTGGCGGTCAACGATCAGCTGAGCATCGACAAGATCATGGGCCAGAGGCGCCGCAAGAGGGTCTGGGAGGGGACGATCGACCAGATCGAGATCCTGGCTCCGGTGGACTCCTATCTTCTGAAGGACGCGGAGAGGAAGGATATGAAGACCCTTGATTTCTCGTCCCATCAGCCGGGCGCGAAGGTTTACGGCATGGTCGCCCAGAAGGACGGCGTCGCCACGAAGATCCTTCTGGAACCGAATGAGAAGCTTCTGAACCATCTGTGGCAGAGAGGACCGCGGAAGGTCGTCAAATAATGGCCGAAAGGGCAGCTGTATGCGGCTGTCCTTTTGTATTTCCATAATGCTTGACAAGTCCGGCAAAGTGGTCTATACTATGTCACTAAATAACCATTTTAACTACTACAGCAGAAAGAGAGGAGAATTCAATGGGCGCAATTATCGGTGAAGGCATTACGTTTGACGACGTGCTGCTGGTTCCCGCCTACTCGGAGGTCATCCCCAACCAGGTAGACGTGACGACGCATCTGACCAAGAAGATCAAGCTGAACATTCCTTTGATGAGCGCGGGCATGGACACCGTCACGGAGCACCGCATGGCGATCGCCATGGCGCGGCAGGGCGGCATCGGCATCATCCACAAGAACATGTCCATCGAAGCGCAGGCGGAGGAAGTAGACAAAGTAAAGCGCTCGGAGAATGGAGTCATTACGGATCCATTTTTCCTCACCCCGGAACATACGCTGAAGGACGCGGACGAGCTGATGGGCAAGTTCCGCATCTCCGGAGTCCCGATCGTGGAGAACGGCGGCAGGCTGGTCGGTATCATCACCAACCGCGACTTAATGTTTGAAGAGGATTTTACGAAGAAGATCAGCGAATGTATGACTTCGGAGAATTTGGTGACGGCGAAGGAAGGCATCACCCTGACGGAAGCGAAGAAGATCCTGGCGAAGGCCAGAGTCGAGAAGCTCCCGATCGTGGACGACGATTTCAACCTGAAGGGCCTGATCACGATCAAGGACATTGAAAAGCAGATCAAATACCCGAATTCCGCCAAGGATTCCCAGGGACGCCTGCTGTGCGGCGCCGGCGTGGGCATCACGGCCAATGTGCTGGAGAGAGTGGAAGCGCTGGTGAAGGCCCATGTGGACGTGGTGGTTCTGGATTCGGCCCACGGACATTCGGCCAACGTGCTGCGCTGCGTGAAGATGATCAAGGAAGCCTATCCGGATCTGGACGTGATCGCGGGCAATGTGGCGACCGGCGAGGCGACGAGGGCTCTGATCGAGGCCGGCGCGGACGCGGTGAAGGTAGGCATCGGTCCCGGCTCCATCTGCACCACCCGCGTGGTGGCAGGCATCGGCGTGCCGCAGATCACGGCGGTCATGGACTGCTACGCGGTGGCGAAGGAGTACGGCATTCCGATCATTGCCGACGGCGGCATCAAGTATTCCGGCGATATCACCAAGGCGATCGCGGCGGGCGGCAGCGTCTGCATGATGGGCAGCATGTTCGCGGGATGCGACGAGAGCCCGGGCGATTTCGAACTGTATCAGGGAAGAAAATACAAAGTATACCGCGGCATGGGATCTATCGCAGCCATGGAGAACGGCAGCAAGGACCGGTATTTCCAGACCGACGCCAAGAAGCTGGTGCCGGAGGGCGTCGAGGGACGCGTGGCTTACAAGGGACTGGTAGAGGATACGGTGTTCCAGATGCTGGGCGGACTCCGCTCCGGCATGGGCTACTGCGGCGCGAAGGATATCAAGACGCTGCAGGATACGGCGCGGTTCGTGAAGATCTCGGCGGCGTCGCTGAAGGAGAGCCATCCTCACGATATCCATATCACGAAGGAAGCGCCGAACTACTCGGTGAACGAGTGAGACGGAATTTCTGCCGGCGCGGCTGGCGGTTGGATCTGACAGAATGCGATGCAGATCGCAGAGAAATAGACAGAAATACGGGAGACGTGTCCGGACGGGCACGTCTCTTTTCTGTGGAGAGATTGTGTTTTATGAGGAAGAACCATTTTTATGCGGTGTTGTTCGCCTGCAATATGCACCGGGCATCGCCCGGAATGAATGCAGACTATATTGCGGCAGAATCTTCAAGCTTCATGTTGGTCGAGCCGTCAGATTGGATGTGAAGAAGAAATATGCAGCCTAAAGCAGTAGAAATCATGAAAAAATATTTCCCGCCCACTGATTTTATGGTAAAATATTTTTATCGTTAAAATTCCGAGAGGAGGTTTCCGTATGAATTTTGGTATGAGGTGTCACGATATCTGCCGTCCCGGCACGGTGACGGAGGTGCTGGACCATGTGGCGGAGAATGGGATCATGCAGATCCAGCTGGCTATGAGCAAGTCGTTTACAGACTATGATTTCAGCTATGGCCATTATTCGCCGGGCATGGCTCACTATGTGCGGAACGAACTGGATAAGAGGGGGATCCACGTGGCGGTCCTTGGCTGCTACATCAATCCGGTGAATCCGGACGAACTGAAGCGCCAGGCCGAAGTGAACCGCTTTATCGAGCACCTGAAATACGCGAAGATCCTGGGAGCGGATATGGTCGGTACGGAGACCGGCCGTTATGATGTAAAGGCAATGCAGACGCCCTATACCTACACCGAGGGCTGCTACCAGCTGCTTCTGAAGAGCATGCGGGAGATCGTGGCGGCGGCGGAGAAGCTGGGCGTGACGGTGGGAGTGGAGGCGGTACATAACCATACGCTCTATTGCCCGGAGATGATGCACCGTTTCCTGCGCGACATCGATTCTCCGAACGTGGACGCGCTTTTGGATCCGGTGAATCTGATCAACGGAGAGAATTATAAGGATCAGGATCGTGTCATCGAGAAAGCCTTCCAGCTTTACGGCGACCGGATCACGATGCTGCATATCAAGGATTTCGTTATCGAGGACGGCCAGCCGAAGACCGTCGATGTGGGTGAAGGCTGGTTTCACTATGAGACGGTGCTTAAGTGGGTGAAGAAGGAAAAGCCGCAGATCGCGATGCTTCTGGAGAATTCGGCGCCGTCCCACTGCCATAAGGATATCGATCATCTGGAGAAGATCGCGGCCGCGCTGTAATCGCGGGCGCATTGCAGCCGGCGCGTGATTTTGCATGGAGAAGCTATGGAGGAAAGAGACTTCCGGAAAAAGGTCGGCTGGTTCCAGTTCATCTGCTGCCTTCTGGTGATCTGGAACCATGCCGGCAACGCAGAACTGTTTCTTGGGGAAGCGGCGGCGGAACACCCCCTGTGGGTGTTTCAGAACGGGGCGGTTTTCGAGATCGCCCGGGCGAGCATCCCCTGTTTTCTGATGCTTTCCGGCTACCTTTTCTACCGCAATTTCACATGGCAGGATCTGGCCGGCAAATGGAAGCGCCGCGTCACCAGCCTGCTGGTGCCTTATCTTGTATGGAATCTTCTCTATTATTTCGGGTATCTGTTCGCAAGCTATATTCCGTATCTGTCCGATATCGTCAACCGGCAGCAGATACCGTTCTCCGTGACAGGACTGATCCGGGCGGTTCTTCTTTATGAAGCGAATCCGGTATTCTGGTTCATGTTTCAGCTGCTTCTGCTGACGGTGCTGGCGCCGGTTCTGTATCTGGCTATGGAACACGTTGTGTGCGGCATTCTCTGGCTGGGACTGCTGGGCTGGGGGATCGTAAGCGGCGTGCAGCTTCCGTGGCTGAATCTGGATGCGCTTACCTATTACAGTGTCGCGGCGTTCGCGGCGCTGCACTGCCGGAAGTTTACGGAATGCCGCTGGGATAAATACCGCGGCATCCTGGGGGCGGAACTGGTGATACTCGGCGGGGTTTACGTGGCGGAATATTATCTGCGGGCCCGGATCCCTTCCATTGTCCTCAGCCGCTGTCTGGTACCGGTGGGGATGTGGCTCCTGGTGGATGAGCGATGGCTTGCGGAGCGGAAACCGTTTATGGAGTGCACGTTTTTCGTCTATGCGCTCCATTTCCTGCCGGTGCGGCTGGTTGGAAAGCTGGCGGCAATGGCGTTCCCCGGCAATGTGTTCGTGGCCGCGGTACTTTATCTGGCGATGCCGGCCATCGGCTATGCGGTCTGCTGGCAGGCGGCGAAGCTTCTCCGGCGTTTCGCGCCGCGTGCGTGGCGGGTGCTGAGCGGCGGACGCGGTGCGGCGAATGTCCGTGCGGAGCGGCCGGATGGAGCAGAACGGTAGGTAAATGGTATATCAGCGGTTCTTGTGGGGCAGCCGTCCCCGCAGGAACCGCTTTTTCAATTCGCTGAAGCTGAACGGGATCAGCGGATAGATATAGCTTTTCCCGGCCAGCGTTCTGTTGAAGATGACCGCGCAGGCGGCGAAGAGCATTCCCGCGATGTAGCCCCAGAGGTCGAAGATGGCTGTCAGGATCAGGATGATGACCCGCATAAACTTTAAGGCATAACCTAACTCGAAACTCGCCTGCGAATAGGTTGCAATGGTTACGAAGGCCATATACAGCATGGTCTCGCTGGAGAACCACCCGGAGCTGACCGCGTATTCGCCCAGCACGATACCGGCGATGACGCTCAGGGGCGTGGTCAGCATACTCGGCGTATTGATGGCCGCCAGCCGCAGGCCGTCGATGGCAAACTCCAGCATCAGAAGCTGGGCAATTAGCGGCACGTAAGGTTCCTCCGACAGCTTGATGAACTGGAGCCAGGACGGCAGTATCCCCGGATTCTGCATCAGCAGAAGCCAGGTCGGCGTCATGACCAGCGCCAGGATCGAAGTCGTCATGCGGGAAAGCCGCAGATAGGTTCCGGTCACCGGCGGGAAATAGTAATCGTCCGCCTCCTCGATGATGTCGAAGACGGAGGACGGCAGGATCATGGCGGAGGGAGAGTTGTCTACCAGGATCACCACGCTGCCTTCCAGGATCGAAGCGGCGGCGGTGTCCGGCCGTTCTGAGAATTTAAATTTGGGAAACGGATTATACCATTTCTTCGGATACAGGCATTCTGCCAGGCTCTCCTGATTCATCGTGAGGGCGTCCACTTCGACGCTGCGGATCCTCTCTTTGATCATGGAGAGCATCTGCTCGTCCACCCGGCCCTTCATATAGCAGACCGCGATGTCCGTATGGGAGCTTTCACCGGCAGTCAGGATCTCCATAGTCAGCTTCGGGTCGCGGATCCTCCGCCGGATCAGGGCGGTATTGAAGATCAGCGTCTCCACAAAGCCGTCCCGGGAGCCGCGCATGACTTTGTCTTTCTCCGGCTCCTGCACGCCTCTGGCCGGATAGGTGCGGCAGTCTACGGTCAGGCATTTGTCGTAACCGTCGATGAAGAAGCAGGCGATTCCGGTCAGAAGCCGGGTGATCACGTCCTCTTCCGTCTCCAGGAGTCCGATCTCTCCATAGGGAACGTACTGCCTGGAAAATTCATGGGCGTCCCGGGGCATATCCTCCGGCTTCATGCCTTCCCATATCTGAAGAAGCTTTAAAAGGACGTCGTCCTTCGTAAAGCCGTCCACGAAATAGAGGGCGCTTTTGCGTCCGCCGATGGACAGCTCCCGGTATACCACATCGAAATTTGTCTTTACGTCCAGCTTTTCGTTGAACAGACGGATATTGTCATCTATTTTCTCTGAAAATGCCATGTATGCGCTCCTTCCTGTCATGATGATATGGAAGTATGCGCATTTCCATTTGAAAATATCCGGCCGCGGATCAGCGATATTTCCCTGAAAAAGGGAGGAGCCGGCAACCCTTTCGGGATGCCGGCAGATTATGAAAAAAATTTTATCTAATGTCTGTTGAAAATGAAACTTTCAGTTAATTCTTTAACTATTTATACTATAAAGAACAAATATGAAATAGGTTTAGCAAGTTTGTAAAGAAATTATAAACTTTTTGTGAACAAGCTCGGGCCGGAACCTATTCTCTGACTCTCCGCGTTCTCTGACTCCCGGTATTTTCTGATTCCCGTCAGGAAGCCGTATTGGCGGCCAGGGCAGTGCGTACGCGTTCCGGCAGACTTCAGCTTTCTCAGCCGTCAGCCTTCTCCGTCGGAATGCGCGGCCAGCAGTTCCTGCTTCATCTTCCACAGCGGCAGGGACAGGTCCACATGGATCTTATGCGGGAATTCCAGACGCAGGGACTCTTCCCAGAGCGTGCCGATCTCCTTTGCGCAGTAGTCGCGGATCTCCATGACCTTCGGCGACTGGTAGACGCACTGGCCTTCCAGGAATACCGGCACCATCAGCTCGCGGATCGTGTAGGTTCCGCCTTCCAGATTGGTCCGCTTCCAGGTGTTGACCGGGTCGAAGAGCAGCAGCGGATCCTTCTCATCATAGACCTCGTCGGCCAGGCAGATCAGGTCGGCCACCAGCTTGCCGGTCTTCTTGTCGTAGATGCGGCGGATCACTTTATTGCCGGGATTGGTGATCTTCTCGGCGTTCTCCGATACCTTGATCTTCGGGATAAATGTATCCGTGTCTTCATCAAAAATGGCGGACAGCTTGTAGACGCCGCCGAAGGAGGGGCAGTCCTTGGAAGTGATCATGTTCGTGCCCACGCCCCAGGAATGGATCTCGGCGCCCTGCAGTTTCAGACTGGTGATCAGATTCTCGTCCAGGTCGTTGGAGGCGGAGATCACCGCGTCGGTAAATCCGGCCGCGTCAAGCATCTTGCGCGCTTCCTTGGAGAGATAGGCCAGGTCGCCGCTGTCCAGGCGGATGCCGTAGAAGGTCAGCGGGATGCCTTTTTCGCGCATCTCGGTGAAGACCCTGATCGCGTTGGGAACGCCGGATTTCAGCGTATCGTAGGTGTCCACCAGCAGGATGCAGGCGGACGGGAAAATACTGGCGTAGGTGCGGAAGGCGGTCAGCTCGTCCGGGAAGCTCATGACCCAGCTGTGGGCGTGGGTGCCGCGGACCGGCACGTCGAACATCTGACCGGCCAGCACGTTGGATGTGGCGACGCAGCCCGCGATCATGGCGGCTCTGGCGCCGTAGATTCCCGCGTCCGGCCCCTGGGCGCGCCGCAGGCCGAACTCCATGACGCCGTCGCCCTGGGCCGCGTGAACCACGCGTGACGCCTTGGTGGCGATCAGGCTCTGATGGTTGATGATATTCAGAAGCGCCGTCTCCACGAACTGGGCCTCCATGATGGGGGCGATGACCTTCACTAACGGCTCCTTCGGAAATACCACGGTCCCCTCCGGGATCGCATAGATGTCGCCGCTGAAATGGAAGCCGCGGAGATATTTGAGGAACTCCTCCTCAAAAAGGCCGGTGGAGCGCAGATAGTCGATGTCCTCAGAACTGAAATGGATGTTCTTCACATAGTCGACGGCCTGCTCCAGTCCGGCGCAGATGGCGTAGCTGCCGCCGCCGGGATTGCTGCGGTAGAAAGCGTCGAAGATAACGGTTACGTTCTGTTCCTGTTCTTTGAAATATCCCTGCATCATCGTAAGCTCATAGAGATCGGTCAGCAGGGTGAGATTGCGGTCTGCCATGATGAATGCGCCTCCTTTTAGGCCGCGCCGGTCGGGGCGCGGGTTTCAATTACGTCAGTATGCAAGAAACGCGCCAGTGACGCGTTTCTTGTATTTATGGATAGTATAGCACATATTCCCAGGGAATCAATCAGAAATTATTTTATTCTTATTTTATAAACAAAATAAATTGTTAATATTCTACATTGATTTTTTATAATTTGCCATATATAATTAGAATACACAGATAATTTTAGGCAACACGGGGAAGGTATGAAAGAGGGAGTTTTCTGACGTGAAATTGACAGCTAAGGGGAGGCAGAATTATCTGGCTGTTGTAGTGGCAGCCATCGTATTGGCAGCTCTGCCGTGCAGAGGTCTGCTGACGTCAAGGGCGGCTGCAGATTCTTCAGCCGTACATGCAGAAGATCCGTTTGTGCGATTTGAGAATGGAGAAGAGCAGTCATTTCGGAATAAAGAGGAGGCAAGGCGGTTCCTTGAGGAGTATCTCCTTCAGTATCGGATGCGCGACATCTGTACGAACAGATACCCTGTTGTCAGATACAGCGACCGTGTTGTGCTCCGGTTCCCGGACGACCGGAGATATGACCGGGACGCTCTCATCGAGACCATATGGGAACGGTTTGGCAGTCTGGAAGGGGCTTCGGTTCCTGAACGGATTGCGGATATGTGTTACAAGCTGAATGAGAAGATGATTTATGATACGGATTTTGCCGGCGCCCCTATGGATCAGTCGCTGGAAGCAGGCCGGGGCGTCTGCTGGCACTATGTCAAGATAGCCGCTGTTCTGCTTCAGGAAAGCGAAGTCCCTACGGCGGTAGTTCATGGACTTTTGGAGGGAGACAGTCACGTCTGGCTGAGGTGCCGGCTGGAGGATGGGACGGTCGTTGATGTGGATCCGGAGGAAGGGATTCTGAATGATGCGCAGATGAAACACCTGACAGTTACTCCTTACATAACGCCGTACAGATGAATGACACGCGACACGCCCGCATGACCGGGAAAGGCCGGATGCGGGCGTGTATTTTCATGCGGGCGGGGCGCCAGTGACGCCCTGCCTGCATTACGTTATTAATTGTATGGGAAAAAGTACTTTATTAATGTTTAAAAAGTGCGGCAGTCAGCAGTCCGACGGCAAGACAAAGTGCGGAGATGCCGATCAGAAGCCATGTCTCGGGAGAAACGGTTATGGTTTCGGCTTCTGCGGAGGGGCGTTCCAGTTCTGGCGCTGTCCCCGCTGCATAAAGCCGCCGTTTTGGCCGGACTGCCAGTCGGCAGCATTCTGGTCCGGCGGTATGAAACTGCCGTTTTGGTCAGGCTGAAAACTGCTGTCTCCGGAGGAATCACGGAATTTCATGTGGTACTGGTCGGGAGTCTGGACATCGCCGGAAGTGGCGTCTTGGCTGTCGGAGGATGGTGAGTCGGGGAGTTGGGGTGTCTTGCCGTCTGGCAGTTGTGGAACTTCCCCATCCGGCATCTGTGGAGTCTCTCCATCCGGCATCTGCGGCGGCGTTCCGCCGCCATTCATCTGCCCACCAATTCTGCCGCCGAAATCGGTTCTGCCTGTGGTTCCATCGGTGCTTTCATCCGCGTTTTCACTCGGATTCCCGTTCACATTTCCACTTGCATCCCCGTTCATAGTTCTGTCAGGCCTTCTGCCCATGCCGCCGGTCATGCCCCCATTCATGCCGCCGTCCATGTCTCCATTCATACCCCCGTTCATGCCGCCCCGCATACCGCCGAACCGGCCGCCCATGCCGAAGCCGCCGGCGGAGGAGTTATCGACCACGACTTCTGTCTCCGTGCCGTCGATCACGACGGTGCAGGTCTCGCCCATCTGCAGCTGCGGCGCGCTGAGGATGATGGAAGAGAAGCTACAGGGTACGGTCTCGGACAGGAGCGTCTCGCCTGATTCATTTTTCAGGGTTACGGAAGCGTTCTCCGCTGTGGTGGAAACGGTCTGCATGATGAAGCACTGTTCTGACGTGGAATCAAAGCCTTCTGCCATGCCGCTGCCGCCGGCCGCGATGACGGTGCCGCCGCTGATCTCACAGACGCCGCCGCTTTCGGTGCCGCAGTCCAGGGCGCAGTTGGAGCCGCTGCCGTTCACGCTGATGAACAGATTGCCGCCGGTGATGTAAATGCTTCCGTTGGAGTCCAGGCCGTCCGCGTCGCGGCCGGTGGGGTTCACGATGCGGATATCGCCGCCGGCAATGGTGATGGCAGAAGTGCCGTAGCCGTTGGCGTTGATGCCGTCGTCTGTCGGCGTGATGTCGATGCTGCCGCCGCTGACGATGACGTCGATCGCTTCGATGCCCTCATAGCAGGAGGGAATCGTGACGCTGCCGGATTCCATATAGAAATAGCTGGTGCTATCGTCGTTGGACGCGGTAATGCCGTCGTCTCCGGTCCGGATTGTCAGATCCGCGCCCGCGATCCGTACGCTGTCGTTGGCGTGAAGGCCGTCCTGGGGCGCCGTGACTGCGATCTGTCCACCGGTGATCGCCAGGTCGTCGTTGCAGACGATGGCGTGCTGATAACTGGTAGTTACGGTGAGAGAACCGCTACCGTTGATCGTCAGGTCGTCGCGGGAATAAATCGCGCCGTCGATGTCACCGGAAGAGTTCCCGGATGCACTGGCAGAAGAGTTTCCGGATGCGTTGCCGGAAGAGTTTCCGGACACGCTGGCGGAAACATTCCCGGGTTCATTGCCAAGAACATTTCTGGAAGGGCTGCCGCCGGAAACGTTCGTGCTGCTGCCGCCGCCGGACGCTGTCCAGCCAGCGATCTCATTTTCCGTCCCGTCCGCCAGGGTCAGGAATACCTTTTCCGCCTGCTTCACCAGGATTGCTGCGCCGTCCTCGTTCCGGACCGAAGCGCCGTCCATCAGGAGCCAGATTTTATCATCTTTATCCGCGTCGATGATCAGGCTGCCATTGTCCAATTCACCAGAGACAATATATCTGCCCGCGTACACGATTTGAACGCTTCCGTCGTAGAAATACGCGCCGTTGCCGTGAATCTCGGCGCCGTCGCCGGTCAGTACGATCCGCGTGGCGTCGCCGGCTTCGTCCGCCCAGTCCCCATCCAGGTCATTGGCTGTGAACTGGCCGCCGGCGTCTTCGTCCGCCATGACCGTGATCCCGAGCCTCTGCCCATTCATGAAGAGGATGGTCAGAAGGAGAGTCAAGACGATCGCGATGACGCAGATCCGGTCAATGTGTTTGCTTGCTGCCATAACCCGTCACCCCATATAATCCCCGTTGTAGCTGACCAGCACGGCGCTGCTGACGCCGGGCATCGCGGCCAGCGCGTTGACGAAGTCGGTGTTGTCGTCCTTCAGACGGACTTCCAGGTTCAGTTCCACCATGCCTTTCTGGGCCGTCTTGCTCTTGACAGACATATGGCTTACATTCTGCTCCAGAAATGCTTTCGCCGTCGTCTCATACTCGTGTCCGGCGCACTGGAGGACCAGAATGTAGGGATTTACGTGGGATTTGCGGTTGACAAATACCAGCAGGATCACGCCGATGATCACGCTGCCGATCACGGCCAGAGGGATCATACCGGCCGCCAGCACGATGCCTACGGCGATGGACCAGAAGAGGAAGGCAATATCTAACGGCTCCTTGATCGCCGTGCGGAAACGGACGATGGAGAGGGCGCCGACCATACCTAAGGACAGGACCACGTTGCTGGTGACCGCCAGGATGACCAGGGTGGTGATCATGGTCAGGGCCAGCAGGGTGACGCCGAAGCTGGAAGAGTACATGACGCCCTGATAGGTTTTCTTGTAGACGAGAAGGATGAACATGCCCAGGCCGAAGGCCAGGACCAGTGCCAGCGTCATGTCGAGGACGCTGATGGAAGTTACGTTTTCCAGAAAACTGGATTTGAAAATGTCGCTGAATGTCATGGTGAAGATTTCCTTTCTTTCTTATAATTTATAGTTGTTATGTTTTTTACGACTGTTTCCGGCAGTAGCATTGGGTACCGGTTTTATTTTGCCGGAGGTGCAGGACATGTATCGTCTGCAGTGTTCCATGCGTTGGAACCATTTGGTTTGAATCCGGTCGTCGCAGTATTCTTTGAAACTATGCTTGCCGGAAGCGGTCTGCCTGCTCATTCATTAAGTATATTCACAGCACCTGTCAAGTATCGTCAATTCGAGAAATATGGCGCTTCTTGGTGCTTTATCTACCCGTAGATCCTGCACTGGGCGTATTTGGAAAATGCTCCCGCCCGCCGCCCGTTAAGCCTTACGGCGTCGCGGATGATGTCCGGCAGGAAGCCGTCCCATTTGACTTCCAGAATGATCGGCGCGTTTCCGGCCGGGATCGTCACGCAGTCAGGATTCAGGAAATCCGTACAGTTAAGGCCGGTGCGGATGTCGTAGTCCAGAGTGACGCGGACGTTGCCGGGCCCGTAGACGAAGGGTTCCCGCGTGTAGTCCACGATGGTTTTGGGCCTCAGGCCTCCGCCGCGCATCTTGGCGTAGAGTTCAAGCAGCAGGGCGTCGCCGGAGCCGGCCATCCAGTCGATGTCTCCGTTTGCGATGGCCTGCGCCTGCGCCGCGGTGAGCGCGGTCGTCTGCTTATTTCCAAGTCCCGCCAGTTTGCTTTTCTTTTCCAGGTGTATCATGGACGTGTCCTGATTATAATATCGGATGCGGAATTTCTCCCGGCGGCTGACGCCGTCGAGCTTCTCACGCAGCGCCGTATCGGCGGGATCGTCGAAATACAGGCTTCGGATCTGGTACCGTCCGTTTATCGTGTGTTCGTCCGCGGAAGCGACCGCCCGAAGGCGCTGCCGCAGCGCGATCATGTCGGAATAGTTGATCTCGTGTTTCCATTCATGCCGGTAATCCATGGGAACCTCCTTCTGCTATTGATTCAGTACCCCGCGGGCGGAGGAAGAAAGCGGCGCGGGTTCCGTAACGGATTTCGCGGCTTTGCTTCGGCCATTTGCCAGCGGCGGTGATGTTGTCATTGTAAACGGCGATCTTGAACAAAAATAGAAAATTCTGTGAAAAAAATGTGAAATGACGGAAACCGGGACAGGTGATTCCAGACGCAGAGGCGAAAGTTCACAGATTTTTCACAAAAAATTAGCACTCGACCCTTGACAGTGCTAACAATATGTGTTATATTACACGTAGAACAAAGGAAGAGACCTTTGTTGGAAAGCAAAAAACACATTTTCATAGAAAAGGAGCGATGAGTTATGTTGATGCCTAGTATTTTTGGAGAGAGATTATTTGACGACTGGATGGACGGGTTCCCCTTCCGCGACAATCTGCCGGAGGTGCGTATGAACCAGCTGATGAAGACCGACATCCGCGAGCATGAGAACGGCTACGAGCTGGATATCGATATGCCGGGCTTTAAGAAGGAAGACCTGAAGGCGGAGCTGAAGGACGGTTACCTGACCATCGAGGGCCACACCAGCCACAACGACGATGAGAAGGACAAGAACGGCAAATATATCCGCCGCGAGCGCTTCACCGGTTCCTGCAAGAGAACCTTCTACGTAGGCGAGGAAGTCACCGAGGAGGATATCAAGGCGAAGTTCGTGGACGGCATTCTGAAGCTGTCGATCCCGAAGAAGCAGCAGCAGCCGAAGGTGGAGCAGAAGAAATATATTGCCATCGAAGGCTGATCGGTCTGAAGATCCGCGGCCTGCGGAACGGTCGGGGCCGGAAGATCAGCGGTCTGTGAAATGATTGGGGACCGGACGGCAGACGTCTTCCGCATTCGGCGGCCGGATGGCTGTCCGGATGCGGATCAATGAGAGAATTGTTATTTAATTAAATAACAGGAATGATAACAGCCGGGGGATCCCGCTGCCGGAAACGGCGGGATCCCCCGGCTGTATGTTTCGGGGCAGCTGATCGGCTTCAGTCTGTCTTTCCGGCCAAAATGGAGAGCAAGCGCCCGCGTAGGCAGATTATATAAGGCAAAGTACAACAAAAGTACAACAAGTCAAAAAGCAAATTTTTCCATTTCTCCCCTTTACTTGAAGGCAGTTTATGGTATACTATTATCAGGCTGTCCGCGGCATCCTGCTGTGTTGTTGTGCGCGGGAACGTATCGTGACGCGTCACCCGGTATCTGCAGCGCGGCGGCGCGGGCCGGAGAGAGGACTGCGCGGAAAGAGCGTCTTATGCAGTGGTTTATTTTCTGTGTGGATATTTCCGTATGAAATGACAGGCGGACGGCGAGACTAGGACTATAGCATATAGGAGGAATGCACGATGGCAAACAAATGGGTGTATTTGTTTAGCGAAGGCAACGCCAACATGAGAAACCTGCTTGGCGGCAAAGGCGCGAACCTGGCTGAGATGACGAATTTGGGCCTGCCGGTTCCCCAGGGCTTCACGATCACGACGGAAGCCTGCACACAGTACTATGAGGACGGCCGTCAGATCAACGACGAGATCATGGGCCAGATCATGGAGTATATCGGCAAGATGGAGGAGATCACCGGCAAGAAGTTCGGCGATAAGGAGAATCCCCTTCTGGTATCTGTCCGTTCCGGCGCGAGAGCTTCGATGCCCGGCATGATGGACACGATCCTGAATCTGGGTCTGAATGAGGACGTGGTCGAGGTTCTGGCCAAGAAGTCCGGCAACCCCCGCTGGGCCTGGGACTGCTACCGCAGATTTATCCAGATGTTCTCCGACGTGGTTATGGAAGTCGGAAAGAAATATTTCGAAGAGCTGATCGACGAGATGAAGGCGAAGAAGGGCGTGAAGCAGGATGTGGAGCTGACCGCTGAGGATCTGCACGAGCTGGCCGAGCAGTTCAAGGCTGAGTACAAGGCCAAGATCGGCGATGATTTCCCGACCGATCCGAAGGTACAGCTGATGGAGGCCATCAAGGCCGTGTTCCGCAGCTGGGACAACCCGAGAGCCAACGTATACCGCCGCGACAACGACATTCCTTATTCCTGGGGCACCGCTGTCAATGTACAGATGATGGCCTTCGGCAACATGGGCGAGACATCCGGCACCGGCGTTGCGTTCACCCGTGATCCGGCTACCGGCGAGAAGCACCTGATGGGTGAGTTCCTGATGAATGCCCAGGGCGAGGACGTGGTCGCCGGTGTCCGCACACCGCAGCACATCGATCAGCTGAAGGAAGTCATGCCGGAAGTTTACGAGCAGTTCGTAGGCATCTGCAAGACCCTGGAAGATCATTACAGAGATATGCAGGATATGGAGTTCACCATCGAGGATCGCCACCTGTACATGCTGCAGACCCGTAACGGCAAGCGTACCGCGAAGGCTGCCTTAAAGATCGCCTGCGACCTGGTGGACGAGGGCATGATCGACGAGAAGAAGGCCGTTCTGATGATCGACCCGAGAAACCTTGACTCTCTGCTGCATCCGCAGTTCGACGCCGCGGCCCTGAAGGCTGCCACGCCGATGGCGAAGGCTCTGGCCGCGTCTCCCGGCGCTGCCGCCGGCAAGATCGTGTTCTCCGCTGAGGATGCGAAGGCGTGGGCTAAGAGAGGCGAGAAGGTGGTTCTGGTTCGTCTGGAGACCTCTCCGGAGGACATCGAGGGCATGAAGGCCGCGCAGGGTATCCTGACCGTCCGCGGCGGTATGACCAGCCATGCGGCCGTTGTGGCCCGCGGCATGGGCGTCTGCTGCGTATCCGGCTGCTCCGAGATCGTGATGGACGAGGCGAACAAGAAGTTCGTCCTGGCCGGCAAGGAGTTCCACGAGGGAGATCCGATCTCCATCGACGGTTCCACCGGTAACATCTATGACGGCATCATCCCGACGGTGGACGCTACCATCGCCGGTGAGTTCGGACGCATCATGGCCTGGGCTGACAAGTACAGAAGGCTGTCTGTCCGCACCAACGCCGACACTCCGCACGATGCGCAGAAGGCCCGCGAGCTGGGCGCCGAGGGCATCGGCCTCTGCCGTACCGAGCATATGTTCTTCGAGGGCAACCGTATCGACGCGTTCCGTGAGATGATCTGCGCCGAGACCGTGGAAGAGCGTGAGAAAGCGCTGGAAGTGATCCTTCCGGAGCAGCAGGGCGACTTCGAGAAGCTGTATGAGGCGATGGAAGGCAATCCTGTGACCATCCGTTTCCTGGATCCGCCGCTGCATGAGTTCGTTCCCACTGAGGAAGAGGACATCGAGAAGCTGGCGAAGGCCCAGGGCAAGACTGTAGAGCAGATCAAGGCCATCTGCGACAGCCTGCATGAGTTCAACCCGATGATGGGTCACCGCGGCTGCCGTCTGGCTGTCACCTTCCCGGAGATCGCGAAGATGCAGACCAAGGCTGTGATCCGCGCCGCGATCAATGTGAAGAAGGCTCATCCGGACTGGAACCTGGTACCGGAGATCATGATCCCGCTGGTAGGCGAGATCAAGGAGCTCAAATATGTGAAGAAGTTCGTGGTTGAGACCGCCGACGCTGAGATCGCCGCTTCCGGCATCGATCTGAAGTACGAGGTGGGCACCATGATCGAGATCCCGAGAGCGGCCCTGACCGCCGACGAGATCGCCAAGGAAGCCGAGTTCTTCTGCTTCGGCACCAACGATCTGACCCAGATGACCTACGGCTTCTCCCGCGACGACGCAGGCAAGTTCCTGAACGCTTACTATGACGCGAAGATCCTGGAGAACGATCCGTTCGCGAAGCTGGATCAGGTCGGCGTAGGCAAGCTCATGGAGATGGCCATCAAGCTGGGCAAGCCGGTACGTCCGACGCTCCATGTGGGCATCTGCGGCGAGCACGGCGGCGACCCGAGCTCCGTGGAATTCTGCCACAAGATCGGCCTGGACTATGTGTCCTGCTCGCCGTTCCGCGTACCGATCGCCAGACTGGCGGCAGCACAGGCTGCTTTGTCTGAGTGACAGCAATAGAATTCAAGGCGAAAAGTGCAGAAATGCAGTAAAATCAAGCAATTTTGAAGGGGCTGGCCTGTCGGCTGGCCCCTTTTTTTGACTTGAAATTTTATTGCAAATAACACTTGCAATCCCAGGCTGAATGGGATTATAATGAAAAGGCAGTAAGTAAAATTCAGAAATAAATGAAAAGGGAAAGCTTATGTTCTGGAAGATGACAAATCTCCAACTGAAAAAAGGTTACATTGATCTCTTTCAAGGGGATAGTGTGCCTTTTTTTAGGAAGATTTTTTGATTTTCAGTCAGGTTTCTCCTTTCAATACGGCACAGTATCTCCTTAACGATTACCCTAAATACAGTTAAGGAGATTTTTTATGCTTAAAATTAATAAACAGATGAAAGGATTATATCTATCCTCCGTGCTGGCGAATTTATCCCTCACGGGCGCATGGGTAGCGCTGCTTGCCGCCCGCGGTTACAGTCTGATGGAGATTGGAATCGCTGAAACTGTGTTCCATATTACAAGTCTGGCCTTTGAACTTCCCTCCGGCGTGTTTGCCGATGTGTTCGGCAGGAAGAAAATGCTGATCGCAGGCAGTATGATGCAGATCATCGGAAATGTGATCATGATTGTCTCCCGGAATCTGCCGATGGTGTGTGCTTCCATCGCATTTCAGGCGCTGAGCTATAATTTCGTATCAGGATCAAAAGATGCGCTGGCTTATGATTCGCTGAAGCTGGCTGGGGAGGAGCAGCATTTTGAAAAGTACGCTTCCAACCAGATGATCCTTTACAGACTCTGCAGCGGCGTATCAACGCTGTGCGCGGGGCTGGCCTTATTTATCGGATACAGACTGGCATATAGTGTGGATGTTTTGCTGGCTGTGATCCAGATCCGGGTGCTTACATCCCTCTGCGAAGCAGGCGGCCAGACAGATGAACGCGGCAAGGGCAATGTCAGTGTTTGGCGCAGGCTTGCGGACTGCTTTAGCGGGAGCATTGTCTTCTTGAAAGATGCGCGCCGCGCCATTGGCCTGATGTTCTGCAATTCGTTTGTAGGCGCGGCGGACACTTTGCTGTTGTTTTTCCTGCAGGCGAAGCTTCCCATGGCGTCGATACCGAATTGGGCGCTGGGAACGGCGCTGCTGTCCATGGAGTTAGGCGGTGTCCTGGGTTCCGGACTGATTTTGAAATGCGGAAAACTGCGTTACCGCCAGGTATTCTTTTTCATGGCGCTTCTGGTGTTTGCGGGAGTATGCCTGGAACACAGCGGATCGTATCTGGTCATGACGGCGGGAGGATTCCTTGCCGCTCTCGGTGACGACGCGCTTCAGGTGCGCACAAACACAGTCCTGCAGGATATGTTTCCATCTGACCAGAGGGCGACTTTGATATCGGTGGAGTCGTTTACATTTTCTGTGATCATGGTTGTGCTGTCCCCGCTTGCGGGCGCATTGTTTTCATGGTGGTGAGCAGTACATTTTTGTCTTGCAGAAATGCAGTAATTTGCATACTGACGTAATCGGAGGGGGCTGGCCTGATGGCTGGCCTCTTTTTTTCGCGCTTTCTAGTCATTGTGAAAGGAAAAACTGTCAAAGAGGCAGTAATATGAGTCATTTTTACTGGATGGTACGCGAAAAGGTAAACAGACTTTCGCGTACCACTTTTTCACAGAAAATTAAGGTATATAAATCTTGTTTATAAAGGGATGTTATATAAGTTAAATTATTTTTTTGACACTATCAAAAGAATGTTTTATAATATTCATGGTGGAAAGGGATATTATGACTATCTCAGAGGAGATAAAAGTGTTGCGCGTAAGATGTAATATGAGTGAAGCAGAGTTGGCAAGACGCTTGGGAACTGAACTCTGAAAAGAGTTCGAGTAAAGTTTAGAGGAAAATTGAAAAGTGAAAAATATGACCGGAGTGTTTGACTTGTCAAAATTTGATGAATACCGAGAAGATAATCGCAGAGAAGTAAAGAAGGCCAGCGCAGGTCTGCCGATTTCTCTCTGGGATACTTATTCTGCATTTGCCAACTGCTATGGAGGGGTTATTATCCTTGGTGTCAAGGAAGAAAGTGACGGAAGCTGGACAACTACTGGATTGCGGAATGCATCAAAGCTTCGCAAAGATTTTTGGGACATGATTAATAATCCTAAGAAAGTAAGCATCAACCTGTTATCGGAAGATGATGTTCAGATCTATGAAGTGGGCGATAAGAAAGATGTCATCATGGTAATCTATGTGCCGATGGCAAAGCGGGAACAGAAACCGGTATATATTAACAATGATATTTTTAACGGTACATTTCGCCGAAATTACGAGGGCGACTATCATTGTACCAGACTGCAGGTAAAAGCGATGCTTCGGGATCAAACGGAGCGCACCATGGATATGGAAGTGCTGGATAAGGTGCCTATGGATGATCTGAACTATGATACGATCCATGGTTATAGAAACAGCCATCGTTCGTTGAAAGAGGGACACCCATTTGAACGTCTGAGCGATCACGAGTATTTGAGAAGTATCGGTGCGGCTGCAATTTCCGAGGAAGATGGACAAATGCATCCCACAGCAGCGGGTATGCTGATGTTTGGAGACGAGTATAATATCGTACGTCATTTCCCAGAGTATTTCTTAGATTATAGGGAGGAATTAGATCCTGCCACCCGCTGGAGCGACAGATTACAGTCTAGTTCCGGCGAGTGGTCTGGAAATGTTTGTGATTTTTATTTCAGGGTGTATAACAAAATTATCAAGGATGTCAAAGTGCCTTTCAAGCTGTCCGGTGGAGAGCGCATTGACGATACCCCGGTACATAAGGCGCTCCGTGAAGCTTTGGCAAATTGTTTGATCCATGCAGATTATTATGGATTGCGCGGTATCGTGATTAGAAAAGAAGCTGACAAGCTGATTTTGGCAAATCCCGGTTATATTAGGACGGGTAAAAAACAGATGCGTCTCGGCGGCGAGTCTGATCCGAGAAACAAGGCACTTATGAAAATGTTTAATCTTATTAATATCGGAGAACGCGCTGGAAGCGGTGTGCCGAATATCTTTAATGTCTGGGCAGATGAAGGCTGGGAGGAGCCGATCATTGAGGAAAGGTTTGATCCAGATAGGACAGTGCTGACGCTTTCTTTTGTAAAAAAACAAGCGATAAAAGCAAGCGATAAAAAACAAGCGATAAAAACAAGCAATAAAAAGCAAGCGATAAAAACGCAGGAGAACATTGAAAAGATAAGAGATTTTCTTAAACAAAATGGTGAATCAAAAGCAAGTGATATAGCCGAATGCATTGGGTTAAGTATTGTACGGACAAGAGCGTTACTTAATGATATGCCAGAAGTTGAGCCAATCGGCGCGAATAGAAACAGGGTATATAGAATACGTGGGTAGATTTTCAGCAACAAGTCATTTTTGGGTGGAAAATTCTCAATATTGCGGCCCATCTATCAATTTGATATAGTGGATATGGTCCAAAAAAAGGAGTGTAAGATACTATGATGTCAAAGACGCATATAGCGGTAGGAATAGCAACGACATATTTGATTATGTTACCTAAGACTGTATCAGAATTTACTGTTGCAACAGTAGGAGGAAGTATTGGCGGGGTTGTAGCAGATATTGATGTACATATAAATTGGGAAAATAAATATGCGACAAATGCTTCATTAGATGCACTATATGGGGAGATTCTTGCTATAGCGATTTCTGCTAGCGCATTAGCTGTAGACTATTTTATCGGTGGAAATGTATTAAAGAACATTATCAAACAAGACGAAATATCTATGCTTGGAGCAGCAATGTTTATTATACTTGCAGTCATTGGAGAATTAAGTAAACATAGAGATAGGACACATTCATTGCTAGCATGTTTACTGTTTTCGATTTCTGTGATTTTGATAGAGCCTCATATTGGATTGGGTTTTGCGATTGGGTATGTCTCCCATTTGGTTATTGATTTATTTAATAAAAAACCCATTCGAATTTTATATCCTAAAAAGAAAGGTATCTGTTTTAATCTTTGCTACGCAAATAGACTTGGGAATAAACTATTTTTTCTGGTAGGGATGTTTATAATAATATTATATATTATTTCTATCTTTTGTAATTAGGAAGAATTAGATAAAATGTCTTTTCAAATCCTAATTAATAGAGCAGTTAATTGAAAGAGTGGTATACCCCAAAAATATAGTTATCTCTATCTTTACGTTCTATAGCAGACATTTGAAATATATATGAATATACGGTGTGCTGATGCCATTAGCAAAGGCACGTTTTCTTAAGTGAATATAAGAGAAATTATATGAGTATTGATTAATACAGTTCAACACACGGTCAAAGAAAAGGGATAATCTTGTTCATTAGCCCAAGTCTCTATTACTGCCTTTACGCACGGGCAGCACAGGCTGCTTTGCAGTTCATTTATCCATATAGTATAATGAGAATGCAGTTATAAAAGATATCAGCAGATCGGGAATTTGATTTACTGGAGGTCATGATGAGCAATACAGAATGGGTCATGCCAACTCATATCATTGCGGCAGCGGGTATCGTGATTAATGATAATGATGATATCCTGCTGGTAAAAACACATCGCGGAGGGTGGGAATTTCCAGGAGGGCAGGTCGAAGTCGG
>CANQRU010000011.1 GCA_947626395.1 uncultured Lachnospiraceae bacterium
CGAAATCATTATACCTCAAGGAACCAATACTCTTTTCATTTATTTTTTATCAACTGACTATTTCTTTACTCCAACTACCGCTATACGGAGGTAAGTCTATGAGTTCAGAAACAACCATGGTGGCAGAACACTACCGTCTCCAGGAATGGGCAGCACAGATCAGGGAATGCCAGAACCGCCCGGCAGGTATGAGTGTCGTCGACTGGTGCGCCTGTCATGGCATTACGAAAACGAATTATTACTACAGGCTCCGGCGCGTAAGGAAAGCCTGCCTGGAAGATCTTCAGGAAAAGCACCCGCAGCAGTCAATCATTCCCGTAAAAACTGAGCTTATCCAGCAGCTGGTCAGCAAGGACAGCTTGGAACAGGCAGGGGTCGATATTACGATGAAGGGATATTCCGTACATGTGGCGGAATCCACGCCGATGCACCTTCTGGCGGAAGTCCTCCGGGTGATACGGGATGCTTAATGACGCTACCTGTTTCAGGGCAGTCTATATCGTCTGCGGCTATACGGATCTTCGATCCGGCATGGACCGGCTTGCGGCGCTTGTTGAAGCGCAGACCGGGAACCGCCCTTATCTGCCGGATACCCTTTACCTTTTCTGCGGCCGGCGGGCAGACCGTATCAAAGGACTCGTGTGGGAAGGGGATGGCTGGCTTCTATTATATAAAAGACTCTCAGGGAGCAGGTTCCAATGGCCCCGCAGCCAGGAGGAGGTGCTTTCCCTGACACCACAGCAGTTCCGGTGGCTGATGGAAGGACTGACGATCACGCCGAAAAAATCCGTCAGACCGGTGAAGCCGCCGGAATTTATGGGGTGATTTTGTGCAAAACAGAGAAATTTTCCAATGGTTTCCGTCGGCCGCAGACCGCATGCCCGGGTGACATGGAGACAGTCCTGCACACGCCCTGGCAGGATCCTGGCCGTCGCAACGGCGCATGGTGTTTCCGGGCGGGGTTCCGCCGGGCATACGGCGTGAGGAAGAGAATACGCCGTATGATCCATAGGCATTATGACGAACGCCGCCCGCGGCCCGATTCGACAAAATCCCGGTTTTCTGGTATAATAAAAACATCAAGTACCGGGAGGCGGCGTAATGGATTTCCAGTATACGGAAGAAAAACTGAACAGCCTTGACAAGGAAACCCTCATCCGTCTGTTCCTGTCACAACAGGAGCAGCTGAAGAACATCGACCATACGCTGCAGCTGGTATTGGAACAGGCGGCGGATTTAAAAAGGCACCGTTTTGGGAGGTCGTCAGAGAGACATGAAGTAACCGATGGCCAGATCTCCTTTATGGAAACGGATGGCCAGATCGTATTTTTTAACGAGCCGGAGGCGGTAGCTGCCGAAGAGTCCGGGGAAGACCCGGAAGCTGTGCCGCACCGGAGGCCGAAGAAAAAACAGGGGAAACGGGAAGAGGACCTGGAAGGCCTGCCGGTCGTTGTGGTCGAGCATTCCCTGACGCCGGAGGAGCTTGCGGCCCGGTTCGGGGAGGACGGCTTTAAACAGCTTCCGGACGAGGTGTACCGCAGATACAGTTTTACCCCGGCAAAGGTCGGGGTGGAGGAACACCATGTCAAAGTATACGCCGGGAAGAATACGGATGAGATTGTCCGGGCACCGCATCCGGAGGGCCTGTTGAAGGGAAGCCTGGTGTCCCCTTCGCTGGAAGCGGCCATCATGAATGCCAAATACGTCAACGCGATGCCCCTCTACCGCCAGGAAAAAGAGTTTGAGCGTTACGGCCTGCATATTTCCCGGCAGAACATGGCGAACTGGACGATCCAGTGTGCGGACCGCTACCTTGCCATCCTATATGATTACCTGCATGAAAAGATGTATGGTTATCATGTGCTGCAGGCGGATGAGACGCCGGTACTGGTGAACAAGGATGGGCGTCCCGCGGGAAGCAAAAGCTACATGTGGGTCTACCGCACCGGGATGATGTACACGGAGTGCCAGATCATCCTGTACGAATACCAGCGGACACGCAATGCCAGCCATCCCCGGGAATTCCTGAGGGATTTCAGCGGGATATGCGTCACGGACGGGTACCAGGTCTACCACACGGTTGAAAGTGAGCGGGAGGACCTGAGGATTGCCGGATGCTGGTCGCATGCGCGCCGCCGCTTTGATGAAGCGGTAAAGGCATTGCCAAAAGAGAAGCAGAAAGACAGCCGCGCCTATCTTGCGCTTTCCATGATCCAGGCGATCTACCGGGAAGAGAAACAGCTCAAGGATCTTCCCGCCCAGGAACGGCAGGACCGCCGCCAGCTGAGCGTCAGGCCACTGGTGGAGGCTTATTTCACGTGGGTACGCGAAAACATCTCGAGGGTACCCCAGAAAAGCAAGACCTGGGAGGGATTCAGCTATTCTCTGAACCAGGAGAAATACCTGAAAGTATTTCTGGAGGATGGAGAGGTTCCAATGGACAATAATGCTGCGGAGCAGTCGATCCGCGGATTCTGCATCGGGAAGAAAAACTGGGTCATGATCGACACCGTTGCCGGTGCCAGCTCCAGTGCGATCATATACAGCATTGCGGAGACGGCAAAGGCAAACAACTTGAAACCCTATGATTATTTTGAGTATCTGCTCACGGAGATACCCAAGCATCTGGACGATACAGACCGCAGTTTTTTGGAAGGCCTGCTCCCCTGGGCACCGGGACTTCCTGCGAACTGCCGGAAGTCAGGCAAAACCGAAGCGAAATAAATAGGACTGGAGCAAATCCGTTTTGATCATACAGGTTTGCTCCAGTTTTGTACAGGTACGTATTATCTACCGTTTACGAGTCAATAATATATCCCCCGGCAGCCGGTGCCTCCGCACCGGCCCCCGGGGGTTTTATTTTGCCTAAAATTTTAGCACTCAGGCCTTGACAGTGCTAACAACATGTGTTATAGTACGAATAGAACAAAGCGACACTACCGGTCACAGCCAATATATGAACTGCAGAATAACCGCGGAACGGGCTATGGCAGCAGCTGCCGCAGAGAAAGAACAAAGGGGGAGATCCTATGAATATCAATAAATTTACCCAGAAATCGGTCGAGGCCGTCCAGACCTGCGAGAAGCTGGCCTACGAGCACGGCAACCAGCAGCTGGAGCAGGCACATCTGCTGTTGAGTCTCCTGACGCTGGAGGACAGCCTGATCCTGAAGCTGATCACGAAGATGAACATTTCCGGGGAAATGTTCACGAATGAGGTCCGCCAGGCGGTGGAGCGGCTTCCGAAGGTTTCCGGCGGCGGGCAGCTCTATGTGAGCAATGATCTGAACAAGGTACTGGTGAACGCCGAGGACGAGGCGAAGGCCATGGGCGACGAGTATGTGTCCGTGGAGCATCTGTTCCTGGCCATGCTGCGCCAGCCGGATAAGACGATGAAGGAGTTGTTCCGCCAGTACGGCATCAACCGGGAGACATTTCTGCAGGCGCTGACTACGGTCCGCGGGAATCAGCGGGTGGTCAGCGACAATCCGGAGGCTACCTACGATACCCTTGAGAAATACGGTTCCGACCTGGTGGAGCGTGCCCGGAACCAGAAGCTGGATCCGGTCATCGGCCGCGACAGCGAGATCCGCAACGTGATCCGCATTCTGTCCCGGAAGACGAAGAACAATCCGGTGCTGATCGGCGAGCCCGGCGTCGGCAAGACCGCCGTGGTGGAGGGATTGGCCCAGCGTATCGTCCGCGGCGACGTGCCGGAGGGATTGAAGGACCGGAAGCTTTTCGCGCTGGATATGGGCGCGCTGATCGCGGGCGCCAAGTACCGGGGCGAGTTCGAGGAGCGGCTGAAAGCGGTCCTGGAGGAAGTGAAGAAGAGCGACGGACAGATCATTCTGTTCATCGACGAGCTGCATACGATCGTGGGCGCCGGCCGGACCGAGGGCTCCATGGACGCGGGGAATCTTCTTAAGCCCATGCTGGCCCGGGGCGAGCTGCACTGCATCGGCGCGACTACATTGGACGAATACCGCAAATACATCGAGAAAGACGCGGCCCTGGAGCGGCGCTTCCAGCCCGTCATGGTGGATGAACCTACGGTGGAGGATACCATTTCCATCCTCCGCGGCCTGAAGGAGCGTTACGAGGTGTTCCACGGCGTGAAGATCACAGACTCGGCGCTGGTGAGCGCGGCGGTGCTGTCGGACCGGTACATTTCCGACCGGTTCCTGCCGGATAAGGCCATCGACCTGGTGGACGAGGCGTGCGCGCTGATCAAGACGGAACTGGATTCCATGCCGACGGAGCTGGATGAACTGTCCCGGAAGGTCATGCAGATGGAGATCGAGGAGGCGGCTCTTAAGAAGGAGACCGACCATCTGAGCCAGGACCGGCTGGCGGATCTGCAGAAGGAGCTGGCCGAGCTGCACGACGAATTTGCCAGCAAGAAGGCCCAGTGGGAGAATGAGAAGCACTCGGTGGAGCGGCTGTCCTCCCTGCGCGAGGAGATCGAGAGCGTGAACCGGGAGATCGCCCAGGCGCAGCAGGTCTACGATCTGAACAAGGCGGCGGAGCTGCAGTACGGGAAGCTCCCGGGACTGCAGAAGCAGCTGGCGGAGGAAGAGGAGAAGGTGAAGAACCAGGATCTGAGCCTGGTGCGGGAGAGTGTTACCGACGACGAGATCGCCCGGATCATTTCCCGGTGGACCGGCATTCCGGTGGCGAAGCTGACGGAGAGCGAGCGCAGCAAGACCCTGCATCTGGATGCGGAGCTGCATAAGCGGGTCGTGGGCCAGGACGAGGGCGTCGAGAAGGTGACGGAAGCCATCATCCGGTCCAAGGCGGGCATCAAGGATCCGACGAAGCCCATCGGCTCGTTCCTGTTCCTGGGTCCTACCGGTGTGGGCAAGACGGAGCTGGCGAAGGCGCTGGCGGCAAGCCTTTTTGACGACGAGTCCAATATGGTCCGGATCGACATGAGCGAATATATGGAGAAGCATTCCGTGGCGCGTCTGATCGGAGCGCCTCCCGGATATGTGGGCTACGACGAGGGCGGCCAGCTGACCGAGGCGGTCCGCAGGAAACCTTACAGCGTCGTGCTGTTCGACGAGGTGGAGAAGGCCCATCCGGATGTGTTTAACGTGCTTCTGCAGGTGCTGGACGACGGGCGGATCACCGATTCCACCGGCAAGACCGTGGATTTCAAGAACACGATCATCATCATGACGTCCAACATCGGCTCCCAGTATCTGCTGGAGGGCATCGATGAGAATGGAAATATCCGCGCGGAGGCGGAGGAGATGGCTATGAGCGACCTGCGGGCCCATTTCCGGCCGGAGTTTTTGAACAGGCTGGATGAGATCATTCTGTTCAAGCCGCTGACCAGGGATAATATCGCCGGAATCATCACGCTTCTGATGGCGGACACCAACCGGCGTCTGGCGGATCGGGAGATTGCGGTGGAGCTGACCGATTCGGCGCGGGAGTTCGTGGTGGAGCGGGGATACGACCCGGTCTACGGCGCGCGGCCGCTGAAGCGGTACCTGCAGAAGAATGTGGAGACGCTGGCCGCGAAGATCATTCTGCAGGATCAGGTGCGGGCCGGGAATACCATCGTCATCGATACGGCGCCGGCGGGGGATAAGCTGATCGCGTATGTGGAGTGAAATAAACTGTGGACGAATCCGTAAAAATGTGCTATACTTCCCTTAACTGAACGATAAAAGGGAGTAGCTTGCACCGCCTGAAGGTGCGGTATGATCCGTCAGCCCGTAGAGAATACCGGGTCATACCTGGAACAGAGTATGTTTTGAAGCGAGACTTTTAGCGCAGAATATGTGCTGGAGGTCTCGTTTTTTTCTGGCAGCGCACCAAAGTCCGGCAATGGACAACGACGCGGAAGCCACCGTACGGAGGGGCCGAAGGCACGCACATTTCCAAGGAGGAACGCATATGTTAGTTACCGTAGCACTGTTCGTATTAGGACTGATCCTGATCTGTCTGGGAGGCGACCGCCTGGTGGACGCCGCCGTGGCCATCGCGAGGAAGATCGGCATTCCGCAGATCGTGGTGGGCGCCACCATTGTGAGCCTGGGAACCACGCTGCCGGAGATCCTGGTCTCCACTACAGCAGCTTTTGACGGATCTGCGGCCATCGCCGCAGGCAACGCCTTTGGTTCGATCATCTGCAATACAGCCCTGATCGCGGGCCTGACGCAGACGATCCGGCCGACGAAGAAGGTGGAGACGAAACCGCTTCTGTGGCGGGCGGGGATCTTCTTCGGAGTGATCATTGTACTGGAGGTTGCAGGCGTCCTTCGCGGCGAGTTCGGCCGGCTGGTGGGCTTTCTTCTTCTGGCTATGTTCGTGGTGTACGCGGTGCTGAATATCGTCCGCGCGGGTTCCGAAGGCGGCGACGAGGAGGAGAATGAGGCGGCGGAGGAAGGTTCCCTGCTGAAGCAGTTCATCATCCTGGCGGTGTGCGCGGCTTTTCTGTATGTGGGCGCCAACCTGCTGGTGGACAACGGTATCCTGATCGCCGAGGCGATCGGCGTGCCGCAGCGTGTGATCGCGGTCACATTTATCGCGCTGGGAACGTCGCTTCCGGAACTGGTGACTTCCATTGTCTCCATGATCAAGGGCTTCTCCAATGTGGGCTTCGGCAATATCCTGGGCGCCAACATCCTGAATCTTCTGGCGGTGATCGGCATTCCGGCGGCGGTCATGGGGATCCCGCTGGAGGCATCCACATATCAGATGGATATTCCGCTCGCGACGCTTGTGATGGCGATTCTGATCGTGCCGATCCTTTTCCGTAAGAAGGCGTCGCGGCTGCAGGGTATCGCGCTGCTGGCGATCTACGCGGCGTACTGCGTGGTGTCGTTTATCTGAGAAGCCGGGAATCCGATACAGAGGATAGCGGCAATATTGAAAAAGAAGCAGCCGGCTGTTGGGAATGCTGAGGAAAAGGCCGGCTGACTTGAGGAGGAAACAATATTATGAACCAGCTGCCAAAGGATCCGGTGATCCTTTTAAGCTATGTAAATACCCAGCTGCGGGATTTCTACCCGTCGCTGGAGGAATTCTGCGAGGCGCGGGACGCGGACCGGGCTGACGTGGAAGCGGCGCTCGCGGCTCTCGGATATGTATATGACGCAGAGAAGAACCAGTTTATTTGAGAGCAGTGCCGGAGCCGGCAGGTTATGTGTGCGTTTGCGGGGAGAAGACAGTCTGTGCGGGACGCTGGCCTGTGTGTATGACGATGAAAAACCGGATCGTATGGGAACGGATACGGAGAGGCCGGTTTATACAGAGCAGTCGTGAGGGGGACTTGAATGCAGCAGATATTTTCGTTCATAGCCATGGTTTGGGGATGGCTTATGGATCATCTGTTATATATCAATCTGATCTTGTCGGTAGTGATCGTATTTTTCCAGCGCAGAGACCCGAAGGCCGTGTGGACGTGGCTCCTTGTGCTTTATTTTGTGCCGATCTTCGGTTTCCTGCTATATCTGGTGCTGTGCCAGGATTACCACAAGAGCAGGATGTTCCGGGTCAAGGAGGTAGAGGACCGGCTCGCGCACCCGGTGAAGGAACAGGAGCGGCTGATCCAGGGAGCTATGGACCAGATCGCGAAATCGCCGTGGCGCGACTATGAGTCGCTGGTGCTGTATAATCTGGAGACCTCCGGGGCGGTGCTGACATCGGATAATTCCGTGGAGATCTTTACGGACGGCGAGGCGAAATTTAACGATCTGAAGGAAGAACTGGGGAAAGCGGAGAAATACATCCATATCCAGTACTATATCATCAAAAATGACGAGCTGTTTCAGTCGATCGTTCCGATCCTGAAGGAACGGGCGGCCGCGGGTGTGGAAGTGCGTGTGCTTTACGACGGAATGGGCGGCCGTTTCATGCCGGCGCGGGTCTGGAAGGATCTGCGCTTATGCGGGATCCGGGTGGCGGAGTTCTTCCCGCCGATCCTGGGACGGCTGCAGCTGCGCGTGAATTACCGGAATCACCGGAAGATCGTGGTGATCGACGGGAAGGTCGGCTATGTGGGCGGATTTAATATCGGGCGCGAGTACATTTCCAGGGATCCGAAGTTCGGCTATTGGAGGGACACGCATCTGAAGATCCGCGGCAGCGCGGTATACAGCCTGCAGATCCGGTTTGCGCTGGACTGGAATTACGCGTCAAAGGAGAATCTGTTCCGGGATGGGAAATATTTCGGGATGGGAGATGCGGGTGCGGCGGAAACGGACGCTGCCGGAATGACCGCGCAGGAAACTGCGGCTGTCCGGTCGGTTCTGAACCGGCGCGGCGTCATGATGCAGATCATCGCCAGCGGTCCGGACGCCGGCAATCGGCAGATCCGCAACAATTATATCCAGCTGATCACCCGGGCGCGGCGCCACATTTATATCCAGACGCCGTATTTCATTCCGGACGACGCGGCGCTTTCGGCGCTGAAATTCGCGGCGGAATCGGGCGTGGACGTGCGGCTGATGATCCCCTGTAAGCCGGACCATCCGTTCGTCTACTGGGCCACGTATTCCTATATGGGAGATCTGCTGGCCGCGGGCGCGAAGTGCTATACCTATGAAAATGGGTTCCTCCACGCCAAGAGCGTCATGGCGGACGGCATGGTCAGCTGCTGCGGCACAGCCAATATGGATATCCGCAGCTTTGAACTGAATTTTGAGGTGAACGCGACGATCTACGACGAGAGCGTGACGAAACGGCTGGAGGATAATTTCAGGGAAGATCTGAAGCTGTGCCGGGAAGTGACGTGGGCGGACTATGCGCAGAGAAAGCTGTGGATCCGGTTCAAGGAGCAGTGCTGCAGGCTGTTGTCGCCGCTGCTGTGAGGCTGCGGATGAGAGGAACTGCGAGAGCGGTTACACTGCTGTGAAGATGCGGTTGGGAGCGTTGTGAGAGCTGTTACTCCGCCGTGCCGAATATATTAAGCGGGAATGAGAAAACCGCAGAGTGCGCCGGGTGCATAAAATACGTCGGTTCCGGCGCATACTACCCTCATGAAAACGACAGCATACATTCGCGATACATGTAAAAATTTTTTCAAATGCGGTGTGGCCGGGTGGTGTCTGGAGGTGATCTTCACCTCGGTGGATTCCATAATGCTTCACGACTGGAGGCTTATGGGGCGGACGTCGCTCCTGATGTTCCCAATTTACGGCATGGGGGCCATGCTGGCCCCGATCGGGCGCGGCGTGGACCGGTGGCTTAAGGTGGATCCGGCGGACGGGCTCAGCGTGAAGGACCGTATCCTGCGTCATGGGATGCTCTATATGGTGCTGATCTTTGTCGTGGAGTACGCGACGGGGTTCTGGCTGCGGGGCCGCGGCATATGTCCGTGGGATTACACCGGGCGGCATTCGAACATCAACGGGCTGATCCGGCTGGATTTCGCGCCGCTGTGGTTCGGGACGGGATTATTGTTCGAAATGATATCAAATAAGGGGACTGTGTAAAATGCGGGCCGCGCAGGCCGGATGCATGGACTGCGCGGCCCGCATTCTGTCTCGCGCCGAAGCGGGCAAATTTGGGAAAATGGACTTGTTTTTTATTTAGTACATGAGTATAATGCAGGTATAACGTAGTGCAGAAAGGATACTTATTTCCCATGATCAAATTCATCATTCTGGCGGCCAGCGTCATCCTTTTCCTGGTATTCACCGTGCCGGTGCTCTGGGTGGAAGCGTGGATTGCGAAGAAGCACCCGGAGAAGCGGGACGCCCAGAGTCTGGCTATCGTTCAGTTTATGTTCCGTTATCTGCTCCGGCTGTCCGGCGTACATATTACCGTGAAGGGCATTGAGAATATCCCGAGGGACCGGGCGGTCCTCTATGTGGGGAACCATAGAAGCTATTTCGATATTCTGGTGGGGTATGTGACGGTGCCGACGCTGATGGGGTTCGTGGCGAAGAAGGAGATGCTGCGATATCCGTCCCTGCGAACCTGGATGAAGAACGTCCACTGCCTTTTCCTGGATAGGGAAAACCTGCGGGAAGGCTTAAAGACGATCCTGGCCGGCATCGAGCAGGTCAAATCCGGCATCTCCGTCTGGATCTTCCCGGAAGGCACCCGCAACCGGAACGACGACATTCTGGAGATGCTGCCGTTTAAGGAAGGCAGTCTTAAGATCGCGGAGAAATCCGGCTGTCCGGTGATCCCGGTGGCGATGACCGGCACCGCGGAGATCTTCGAGAAGCATGTGCCGCGGATCAAATCGTCGAAGGTGACGATCGAGTTCGGCGAGCCGTTCTTCATCAGCGATCTGCCGAAGGAAGAGAAGAAATTCGCCGGTCTCTATACCCAGAACCGGATCAGAGAGATGCTTAAGAAAGAACAGGAGATAAGGAAGGGCGCATAAGTGGATCTGCAGGAAATTCGAGGCAAACTGGATGAGATCGACGCACAGCTGGTGCGTCTTCTGGAAGAACGGCTGGCTCTGAGCGCGGAGGTGGCCGAATATAAGATCGGGACCGGCAAGCCGGTGCTGGACAGGGCCCGCGAGGAGCAGAAGATCGCGGCGGTCCGGGGACTGGCCCATACGGAGTACGCGAAGAACGCGGCGGCGGAGATGATGACCCAGCTGATGACCGTGGGCCGCAGGCTGCAGTACGGCATCCTGCAGGAGCACGGCCAGTCCGGCGATATGGGATTTACGATGGTGGAAGGGCTTAAGCGTGAAAATGTGCGCGTGGTCTACCAGGGCGTCGAAGGCGCTTACAGTCACGGCGCGGCCCTGCAGTATTTCGGGGACGACGCGGACGTTTATCATGTGAAGACCTGGGACGAGGCCATGTGCGCCGTGGAGAGCGGCGAAGCGGACTACGCGGTGATCCCCATCGAGAATTCGTCGGCGGGGACGGTCAGCGACAATTACGATCTGCTGATCGCCCATGAAAATGTGATCGCGGCGGAGACATTTCTGCCGGTGAGCCACGCGCTTCTGGGGTTGCCGGGGGCGAAGCCAGAGGATATCCGGACGGTATATTCCCACCCCCAGGCGCTGATGCAGTGTTCGCCGTATCTGAACGAACACCGCGAGTGGCGGCAGATCAGCGTGGAGAACACGGCGGTGGCCGCGAAGAAGGTGGTGGCCGACGGCGATAAGACCCAGGCGGCGGTGGCAAGCGAGGTGGCCGGGAAGCTTTACGGCCTGTCGGTCCTGGCGCCGCAGATCAATTATAACAAAGAGAACACGACCCGGTTCCTGATCCTGGCGAGGGAGAAGGTCTACTGCCGCGGCGCGGGGAAGATCAGCCTCTGTTTCGAGCTGCCGCATAAGAGCGGCAGCCTGTACAACATGCTGGGGAATTTCATTTTCAATGATGTGAACATGGTGATGATCGAGTCCCGGCCGATCCCGGAGCGGAACTGGGAGTACCGGTTCTTCGTGGATATCGAGGGGAATCTAAGCCAGCCGAATATCCAGAACGCGCTGCGGTCGATTAAGGAAGAGGCGGCGAATATGCGGATCCTGGGGAATTATTAAAAGGCGCCGTAGGCGTGACCGTAAATTATGATATATGAAAGGTTCAGAACAGATGAAACCATTAGTTTTATATAGAAATCTGAAATATCAGAAATTATTCGACGATATGGAGCGGCTTCTGGTGGGCGAGGCGGATGTGAATCCGGACGCCTACGAATGCGCCAACCAGCTGATCGAGCTGGCGGCGGACTACGGATTCGAGGGGAATCTGTGGCATTGCTTCCTGGCCTTCTGTCTGGCCAACCACGAGAACGCCTTCAGCACGGCCTGCGAGATCCGCGGCGACGTGGGCGGGACGTTGAGCCATCTGGCGCGGCAGGATTTCGCGGTGTTTAAGGAATTGTTCGACCGGGATATCACGAAGCTGGACGAAATGCCGGGGACCGGTTCCTGGGCGGCGTCCGGTGCGTCTGTGCTGTCTGCGGGGAATGATAATTCCAATGGGCAGCCTGCGCAGTTCGGTGCGTCGTGTCTCTGGCATGATCTGGCGGATTTCACGCCGGTGGGCGACGGCAGCAGGATCTTCAACCGGCGCGTCCGCGACCGGATCATCGAGCTGTCGGTGGCGCTGGGAAAGGCGGCGGACGTGGAGAGCTTCGCGGCGGCCGTGACCCAGTTCTACCATGAGTTCGGCGTAGGCAAATACGGCCTTAATAAAGCATTCCGCATCGAGGAGAACGGCCACGACGCCCGGGTGATCCCGGTAGTCAACGTGGAACACGTCTATTTCGACGATCTGGTGGGGTACCAGATCCAGAAGCAGAAGCTGATCGAGAATACGGAGGCGTTCCTGGCCGGCCGGGCCGCCAACAATGTTCTGCTCTTCGGCGACGCGGGCACCGGCAAATCATCCTGCATCAAGGCGGTGCTGAACGAATATTACGACCGGGGGCTGCGGATCATCGAAGTCTACAAGCATCAGTTCCACGCCCTGTCTTCGGTGCTGGAGCAGGTGCAGGACCGGAATTACAAGTTTATCATTTTTATGGACGATCTTTCCTTCGAGGAGAGCGAGCTGGAGTACAAATACTTAAAGGCCATCATCGAGGGCGGCCTGGGCCGCAAGCCCAACAACGTGCTGATTTACGCCACGTCGAACCGCCGCCACCTGATCCGTGAGAAATTCAGCGACAAGCGGGAACTGGACGACGATCTGCATGTCAACGACACGGTGCAGGAGAAGCTGTCGCTGGTGGCCCGGTTCGGCGTCACGATCTATTTTGGGTCGCCGGATAAGAAGCAGTTCCAGAACATCGTGAAGGTGCTGGCGGAGAGGTACCATGTGGCCATGCCGGAAGACGAGCTTCTGGCGGAGGCCAACAAATGGGAGCTGCAGCACGGCGGCCTGTCCGGGCGGACGGCGGCGCAGTTTATCGCGTATCTGCTCGGGACGCGGAGTCAGGAGCAGGCGTAAGAGTGAAACCGCAGTCAGCGGATTTTGTATCAATAGAGAAGGGGGGAGCGTTACATGGCAAATCATTTATTTGCGGCCATCGACGTAGGTTCCTTTGAACTGGAGATGGGCATCTACGAGATGTCGCCCAAAAGCGGCATGCGGCAGATCGACCATCTGCGGCATGTGATCGCGCTGGGCCGGGAGACCTATCACACCGGTAAGATCAGTTACCGGCTGGTGGACGAGATGTGCCGGGTGCTGGCGGATTTCTCCAGGATCATGAAGGGCTATCAGGTGGAGGATTACCGGGCCTACGCCACCAGCGCCATGCGCGAGGCCATCAACAACAAGATCATCCTGGATCAGATCCAGGTGCGCACCGGCATCCAGGTCCGCATCATCAACAACTCGGAGCAGCGGTTCCTAAGCTACAAGGCAGTCGCGATCAAGGCGACGGAGTTCGAGAAGATCATCCAGAAGGGCACCGCCATCGCGGACGTGGGCTTCGGCAGCACCCAGCTGTCGCTGTTCGACAAGGAGAGCCTGGTGACGACCCAGAATATCGTGCCCGGCGTGCTGAAGATCCGCGACATCCTTTCCCAGATCCAGGTCAGCGGCAATATGGAGCAGTCCATCGTCGAGGAGATTATGGATCATGAGCTGATCAAATTCCGCAAGCTGTACCTGAAGGACCGGGATATCAAGAACCTGATCGGTATCGGCGATTCCATCATGGTCCTGATGCGTTACGCCGGGGAAATGGCGAAGCAGCGGGAATTAACGGAAAACGGCGCCGGTTCCGGCAAAGCGCTGCAGAAACCCGCTACCGACCGTATCACCCGCGAGGAATTCAACCGGGTCTACGAGCAGCTGATGAGCATGTCCCCGTCCCGGATCCAGGAGGAGTTCGGCATCAATGAGAGCTATGTCGGCATCCTTGTGGCCAGCGCGATCATTTACATGCGCATCCTGCAGATGACGGGCGCGGAACTGGTGTGGACGCCGGGAACCCGCCTCTGCGACGGCATCGCCGCGGAGTACGCCCAGGAGATCCGGTGCATCAAATTCGCCCATAATTTTGACGACGACATCCTGGCGGCGGCCAGGAACATCGCAAAGCGCTACCGCTGCGGCAACAGTCACATCCAGAACGTGGAGAGCCTGGCGGCCCAGATGTTCGACGCGATGAAGAAGCACCACGGCCTGGCGGCCCGCGACCAGCTGCTCCTGCGCATCGCCGCCGTGCTTTACGGCTGCGGCAAATACATTTCCATGCGCAATTTCGGTTACTGCTCTTACGAGATCATCATGGCTACCGAGATCATCGGCCTGTCCCACGCGGAGCGGGAGGTGGTGGCCAAGGTGGTCCGCTACTACGCGGAACCGTTCGACTATGACAAGGCTGCGATCCATTCCGCCAAGCTGACCGCCATGCTGCGGCTGGCCGTGGCGCTGGACGCCAGCTACAAACAGAAGCTGACCGGCTGCCGGATGGTGGTCCGGGGCGACGAGCTGGTGATCTCCACATCTTACGAAGGCGATCTGAGCCTGGAGAATATGATGATCCAGACCTGCGCGCCGTTCTTTGAGGAGATCTTCGGCATCACGCCGGTGCTGAAACAGAAAAGGAGGGTGTAGAACATGGCAGAGATCGACGCGAGATTCATAAAACCGGAGAATTTTGTGAACCGGGAGCTGAGCTGGCTGGAATTCGATTACCGGATCCTGGAGGAAGCCAGGGATAAGACGCTGCCGCTGTTCGAGCGCCTGAAATTCTTAAGCATCACGGCCTCCAATCTGGACGAATTCTTCATGGTTCGCGTGGCCTCCCTTAAGGACATGGTCCACGCCGGCTACACGAAGCCGGATATGGCGGGTTTAAATCCGGAGGAGCAGCTGGCAAAGATCGGCGAGAAGACCCATGAGCTGGTGGCGCTGCAGTATTCCACCTACAACCGGTCGCTTTTGCCGACGCTTAAGCAGAACGGTCTTCGGATCGTGAGCCGCCACGAGGATCTGAACGAGGCGGAGGGCGCCTGGGTGGACGAGTATTTCCGGGCAAATGTGTACCCGGTGCTGACGCCGATGGCGGTGGATTCGTCCCGGCCGTTCCCGCTCATTTACAATAAATCGTTAAATATCGCCGCGCTGATCCATAAGCGGGACGGCGAGGAGGAAGGCGCCGTGGATTTCGCCATGGTGCGCGTGCCCGCGGTGATCCCGCGGATCGTGGAGATCCCGGTCAGCGAGGAGCGGGTCGTGATCCTCCTGGAGGAGATCATCGAGAGAAATCTGTCGGCGCTGTTCTCCAACTGCGATATCATTGCCGCCCATCCGTTCAGAATCATGCGCAACGCGGATCTGTCCGTGGACGAGGAGGGAGCGGAGGATCTGCTGGCGGAGATCGAGAAGCTCTTAAAGCGCCGCCAGTGGGGCGAGGCGATCCGTCTGGAGATCGAGGACAACGCGGATAAGCGGATCTTGAAGCGCCTGCGCAGGGAGCTTAAGATCCAGCCGGCGGATATCTACGAGGTCAACGGACCGCTGGATCTGACATTTCTCATGAAAATGTACGGGCTGGACGGATTCGACCATCTGAAGGCGGAGCCCCACAAGCCCCAGCCGAACCCGGCGTTTCTCAATGATGACGACATTTTCACAAATATACGCAAGGGCGACATCCTGCTTCACCATCCGTATGAGTCTTTCGAGCCGGTGGTAAAATTCATCCAGACCGCCGCCCGGGACCCGGAAGTGCTGGCGATCAAGCAGACGCTCTACCGGGTCAGCGGCAATTCGCCCATCGTGGCCGCCCTGGCGGAGGCCGCCGACAACGGCAAGCAGGTGTCGGTTCTGGTGGAACTGAAGGCCCGCTTCGACGAAGAGAACAATATCAACTGGGCCCGTATGCTTGAGAAAGCCGGCTGCCATGTGATCTACGGACTGGTGGGCCTAAAGACCCACTCCAAGATCACGCTGGTAGTGCGCCGGGAGGAGGACGGCATCCGCCGTTACGTGCATCTGGGCACCGGCAATTACAATGATTCTACGGCCAAGCTGTACACGGACTGCGGCCTTCTGACCTGCCACCCGCAGATCGGCGAGGACGCCACGGCGGTCTTCAACATGCTGTCCGGCTATTCGGAGCCCCAGCAGTGGAAGCAGCTGGTGGTGGCGCCCATCTGGCTGCGCAAGCGTTTCCTGCGGCTGATCGAACGGGAGTCGGCCAACGCGAAGCTGGGCCGGCCGGCCCGGATCATCGCCAAGATCAATTCCCTCTGCGACCGGGACATCATCGCCGCTCTCTACGAGGCGTCCTGCGCGGGCGTGAAGATCGACCTGATCGTCCGCGGCATCTGCGGTCTGAAGGCGGGGGTGCCGGGACTGAGCGAGAACATCTCGGTCCGGTCCATCGTGGGCAATTTCCTGGAGCACTGCCGGATCTTCTATTTTGAAAATAACGGTACGCCGGAATATTATATGGCCAGCGCTGACTGGATGCCCCGCAACCTTGACCGGCGCGTGGAGATCATGTTCCCGATCCTTTCGCTGGAGCTGCAGGAGAAGGCGATGCACATCCTGGAAGTGCAGCTGGAAGATAACTTAAAGGCCCATGTGCTGAAGCCCGACGGCAGCTACGAGAAGATCGACCGCCGCGGCAAAGCGCCGGTGGGCGCCCAGGACACCTTCTGCGGCGAGGCTGCGGCCGCGGTGAAGGCGCACCAGGCGCTGCAGGATCCAGTCAATACACGCGTGTTCGTTCCGGTGGAAAGCCATGAAGATCTATGATATTTCTCAGGAGGTGTTCGGCTGCGCCGTATTTCCGGGGGATCCGGCGCCGGAGAGGCAGGTTCTCTCCGAGATCGAAAAGGGCGGCAACTGCAATCTGACGGCAATCCGGATGTGCGCCCACAACGGGACCCATGTGGACGCGCCGTACCATTTCTGCGCGGACGGAAAGACGATCGACGAGGTCGGACTTGCGGTCTGGATCGGGCCGTGCTATGTGGCGGAGCACGAGGGCGTCGTCACGGCGGAGGATATGCGGGGGATCCTTAGGCGGGCGGAGAAAGCCGAGCGCATTTTGATCAAGGGCAGGGCCGAGCTTTCCGCGGAGGCCGCCCGGGTATGCGTCGAAGCGGGCCTGCTCCTTTATGGAAATGAGTCCCAGACGGTGGGGCCGGAGAGCGCTCCGGCGGAGGTCCATCGGATCCTGCTGGGCTCCGGCTGCGTGCTCCTGGAGGGGATACGCCTCGGAAGCGTTCCGGAGGGCGCGTATCTGCTGAACGCGGCGCCGCTGAATCTCGGCGGCGCGGACGGCGCGCCGTGCAGGGCGGTGCTGATGGAGTTGGAATAGAAAGACTGGTATAGCGTACGGGGCTGTTGCGGGAGCGGGTCGGCCGGTCCGGCAGCGGCCCCGGTATTATTTTGGATATTTTTGCTGAAATCGGCGAAGAGAGATAAAACCTGTAGCCGATGCGTGAAAACCTTATGGCTAGGTGTGGAAAGTATGTGCGAAACCTTGTATTTCGGAGAAACATTGTGGAAGTAATGGGGACAGAAATTATGACAGATAAAAACAGGGCAGAAAAACAGAGAGAATGGCAGAGCGCGCGGCTCCGGCTTATCAACGCCATCCGACAGCTCGGTTTCCCTGCGGAGCTGGGCCTTGTGGTGGCCGAGAATCTGGGCAGCCCAAAAGCGATGGAGCGGATGATCTCCTACCTCACCTATGTAAAGCCGCGGAAAGCAGAGCTGGTCGTCGATGAAATGCTGGCGATCTGCAGCGAGATTGACGCCTGGCGCGAGAAAAAGGCCAGCGAGGCGGCCAACGCCAGTTACAATGAGATGCTGAATTACGGGCTGGGCGGGGATGAAGATGATGACAGCTGCGGAGAGAATGCCGATGATGAAATACGCAGAAAGCCATAGTCTCGCAAATCGGACAGAGAAACGGGCTTGTTGTGTCAGCTATTTAAGATGGTGAGAAGGAGAAAAAGTTTATGCGGTTATTTATCGCGATTCAATTCAATGAACAGATGCTTGACGCTCTGACGAAGCTGCAGAATGATCTGCGCGCTATGGGCGTGACCGGCAATTACACGAAGCGGGAGAACCTGCATCTGACGCTGGCCTTCATCGGCGAATACGGCCGCCCCGAGGACGTGCTGGACGCGATGGAGCAGGCGGATTTCCGTCCGTGTTCGGTCTGCCTGCAAGGTGTCGGCAGCTTCGGCGACATTTTCTGGGCAGGAATCGCTGAGAACCGGGATCTGGAACTGTACGCGCGGCGGCTCAGAAGGGCACTTGCCGAGCAGGGGATCCCATTTGACAGAAAGAAATTTTCGCCGCATATCACGCTGATCCGAAACGCCCGCTATAAAAGCGGGGAGCGGATCCCGGTGCCGGCTCTGCCGGAATGCGGGATGGAAGTGCCCGGGGTGTCGCTTATGAAGTCGGAAAGAGGACGGAACGGGATGGTGTACACGCAGATCAGAGACAACGATTAGAAATAATGATTTAGGTAAATATATTTAAGATTGCCATGGAAAAAGTCAACAAAATGTTGACTAATATATCTGCAAAGGAGTATACTGATACTATAAAAGGGAGGATGGTACTATGTACACGACAGATTTTGTCCAGGTAGGCGCCAATATTCAGGAGAAACTGAACGAAAAACGGATGACCCAACAGAGTTTGGCGGATGCTCTCGGTATTTCCAAGCAGGTCATGAATAAGATCATTAAGGGGAGCAAAGCCATTAATGTCAACGAACTGGTCAGGATTGCCGATTCGCTTGGAACTTCTGCAGATGAGTTGTTGAGGGTAGAGGCCGAAACGGTTCCTGCAGACAGGTTAAGTTTTATGGGAGCGGTCCAGAATGAGACGACGAAGGAACGTATCAATCGGATCCGGGCAGCGATCGATGAGATTCACAGGTTGGAGGGCTTGCTGGATGAAGAATGAACTAAACAAATCGGATATAGCCGAAATAAAGAATCGCGTAAAAGAGAAGTTGGGATTATGCAGAAAAGGAAACGATATTATCGGAACCCAGATATTCTCAATTCTCAGTTTGTACGCAAGAGTGATCTATTATCCTTTGGGCGAAGATGCTCCCTGGGGATTCACCAGAATCAGCGGTTCTGCGAACGATTCGTCTCTCATGAAGCCATTTGTTGCCATCAATTCTTCTATCCCCATTGATTGCCAGGTATTTGCCGCTGCGCATGAGTTGTATCATATTTGGTACGAACAGACCCCGGATATTGTCCCTGCAGATCTGCTTAACGAGCAGAATAAGGAGATCGGCGAGAAGAGGGCCAACCGGTTTGCCGCGGAATTCCTGGTGGATGAACCGCTGCTGCGCCAGGAAATCGAGATGTATCAGATCCAAAAATATACGATCAAAAATATACTGCAGCTTGCGGATCTTTTCACGGTTCCATATCGGACAATGGTGAAACGACTGAGAGAGATCAATTCGATCAGCGAATCCGATCAGCAAAGGTTTCTTTCTGAAACGGAGACAGCGATTGAGCAATATAAAAAATTGTATGCGATTCCCGCGAAAGAGGCGGATAACCGCGTTGCGCTGGATAATCTGAACGAATTGGCGGTGGCCGCATACAGGGCGAAGTATATTACGTATGAAAAGTTGGAATATCTGCTGAAAATGAGTAATCTGCGTCCGGAAGATCTGGGAATAGAACCGGAATCTGTCTGCTCGTTTCCCTCTGAGGATGAATTAGATCGTATCATGGAGGAGCAGACGTGATAGACAGAATGATCGTTGACGCAGATCTGTGTATAAAGCTTGGAGGCAGCAGTAAGTATCGGTTCCTCTATGATCTTTTGCCGCAGATTTCAGGAGAGATTTATATACATACGCACGCATACGGCGAAGTCATGATGCCGTCAAGCGCTGTGAGTCAGCTGCGGGAACTGAAAGATGAAAAGAAGATCAGCGTTGTGAATGAAAATAATTTGGATAGCCGGGTAAGAGCACTTTACAGCGCGGCTTACAATATCCTTGCGGGAGTAATGCTCGATCCTGAAAGACCGAATAAAAATAGGGGAGAGGTTTGTTCTCTCGCCTATGCAAAAGCGGCCGGAATTCCTGTATTTGCAACCGATGAGCGCGAACTGCAGCCGATGATCGATAAATTATTGAATACAGGGATGGATGATATCCGCTGCATAAGAATCGTGGATATTGTTAATATGGCAAAAAGCGGCGATATTGCCTTATCACGCAAGGAAGCGAAAGCGCTTTGGGTAATTGCCGGGAAGAAAAAGGAAGAGTTTGATGAAGAAGTATGGCCAGCCGGACAGGGAAATGAGAAAATGATATAATTCGAATTTTTTCCCAGATACGGAAAATACTTTTAACGATAAAGTAAAGAAAAATTAAGGCAATCTCCCGCAAAGTATGTTATACTATCCCTATATAGACATTAATTATATCTCTCAGACATACCGCGGCACGGCGGATCATACAATACTCTGACCGCCGCCCATCCCTTCGGGGAGGAACAAAGGAGGAAACGTTTCATGTCCCAGATGAATATACTTGTAGTAGACGACGAGCGCGAGATCGCCGATATGGTGGAGATCTACCTGGTCAGCGACGGCTATAAGGTCTTCAAGGCGAACAACGCCCAGGAAGGCCTGGACATTCTCGATAAGGAGGAGATCCATCTGGTGCTTCTGGACATCATGATGCCCGGTATGGACGGGCTGGAGATGTGCAGGAAGATCCGGGAGACCAGCAATATCCCGATCATCATGATGAGCGCCAAGTCCACGGATCTGGACAAGATCCTGGGGTTGGGCACCGGCGCCGACGACTATGTGACGAAGCCGTTCAATACATTGGAGCTGACGGCCCGCGTCAAGTCCCAGCTGCGGCGCTATACGCAGCTGAATCCCAACAGCACGGCCCGTGAGGCGGAGAAGAATGAGATCGCGATCCGCGGCCTGGTGATCAATAAGGACAATCACAAGGTCACGGTCTTCGACGAGGAGATCAAGCTGACGCCCATCGAGTTCGACATCCTGTATTTGCTGGCGTCGAATCCGGGGAAGGTGTTCAGCACCGACGAGATCTTCGAGCGGGTCTGGAACGAGAAGGTCTACGAGGCCAACAACACCGTCATGGTACATATCCGCCGCCTGCGCGGCAAGATGAAGGAAGATACGAGGGAGAATAAGATCATCACCACTGTGTGGGGGGTAGGATACAAAATTGAGAAATGATATGAGCCGCAGGTACCATACCCGCGTCATCACCAACATCATTTACAGTGCGATCCTGGCCTGCCTGGTGGAAGTGTTCGTGGTCACGAACCTCTCCATGGTGGGCCGTTATGCCGTTGAGAACGGAAAGGAAGGGAGCCTGGCCGCCATGTTCTACCAGCCGGAGGCTCTTGTTGTGGTGCTGTATCTGCTTCTGGGGGTGGCGGTGTTCGCGGTCACATTTCTCTTCCTGCAGCGGGACGCCCTGGAGTATATCACGAAGATCTCCGCGGCCATGCAGAATATCGCGGCCGGCGACCTGAACACCTCGGTGGAGGTGGTCGGCGACGACGAGTTCTCCGTGATGGCCGCCAATATCAACCGGATGGTGGAGGAGATCCGGGAGCTGATGGATAAGGAGCGGGAATCGGAGCGGACGAAGAACGAACTGATCACCAATGTGGCCCATGACCTGCGCACGCCTCTGACGTCTATCATCGGGTATCTGGAGCTGCTGTCCGGCCCGGTGCAGCTGGAGCCGGATATGCAGGAGAAATACATAAATATCACCTACACCAAGGCGAAGCGCCTGCAGAAGCTGATCGAGGATCTGTTCGGATTCACGAAGCTGAACTACGGCAAGATCTCCATGCGGGTGTCGCAGGTGGATATCATTAAGCTCTTAAGCCAGCTTCTGGAGGAATTCTATCCGAATTTCATGGAGAAGGACCTGTCCTACGAGCTGCAGAGCAATGTTCCGTCCAAGGTGATCACCGCGGACGGGAACCTGCTGGCCCGATTGTTTGATAATCTTCTGGGCAACGCGATCAAGTACGGGGCCGAGGGCAAGAAGATCCTGGTAAAGGTTCACGCCGACGAGGAGTTTGTGACTGTGTCGGTGACGAACTATGGTTATGTGATTCCGAAGGAGGAACTTCCGCTTCTCTTTGAGAAATTCTACCGGGTGGAGCAGTCCCGTTCCACGAATACCGGAGGCACCGGTCTGGGACTGGCCATCGCCAAGAACATCGTGGAGATGCACGGGGGAACCATCGGGGTGACCAGCGATTTAAGCGGTACGGTGTTCACGGTGAAGCTGCAGGTGAATTTCGATATCAATAAAGAGCATTTCGGAAGTCCGGGAGACAGCCATGAATATGAGATGTAGATTTTTTGCAGGGCCCATACTGTGTATGCTGGCCCTGTCGGTCGTGTTGACGGCATCGACGGCGAGAGGTGCGGAGACTGCGCCGGGGCCGGTTGTGACGCCGGCGGCGGAAGACGCGGAGACTGCGCCGGGGCCGGTTATGACGCCGACGGCGGAAGACGCGGAGACTGCGCCGGGGCCGGCTGTGATGCCGGCGGCGGAAGACGCGGAAGCTGCGCCTGGGCCGGTCGTGTCAGCAGCGGCAGAGAATGAAAGCAGTGAAGATTCCGCCTCCACAGAGCAGGAGACTCTCTCCGGCCGCGGCCTTTCCATGGATGTGGTTTACGGCTATGATAACCGTGCCAAAGGCGGCAGATATGTGCCGGTAGATGTGACGGTTTATAATCAGAGCAGTACGGAGTTTACGGGAACCTTGAAGCTTCTGACCATGGAGTCCGACTACGACGTCTACTGCTATGAGTATCCGGTCGCGATCCCGGCGAACGGCGACCTGCGCAGGCATGTCTATGTCCCCATGGGCAACCGGGCGGAGCAGATGTTTGTCAGCGTTACGGATGAAGAAGGCGGTCTCGTTCTTCATAAGCGGGTGGAACTGGATTTCAGCGTGGATATGCCGGAGCTGTTCATCGGGACGCTGACGGATTCGCCGGAACTTTTGTCCGCGTGGGACGGGATCGGCGTGGATTACAGCATGCTCCGGACCAGGGCGGTTCATTTCAGCACGGAGACGTTTCCGACAGATGAAATGGGGCTGGATGTGATCGATGTGCTTTTGATCAGCAATTTCCGTATCCGTGATCTTTCCGCGGAGCAGAGCAAGGTCCTGATCGAGTGGGTCCGCAGCGGCGGCACCATGATCCTTGGTACCGGCGAGAGGGCGGACGATACGCTGGGACGTTTTGCGCCGGAGCTTCTGGAGGAATCCTATGATCCGCCGGTGACCCGTGAGGTGGATATGGGCGACCAGTACGCCCAGGAAAGTCCGGATGACGCGACGCTTACGATCCCATGTCTTGAGTTTTCCCTGGCTGGCGGGGATGTGATCTTTGCGGATGAACAGCAGGCGCTGGTCGCCTCGGTTTCCTACGGCCGAGGAACGATTGCCGTAGCCGCTTATGATTTCGCGGATATTTCCGGATTCTGCAGCCGGAATCCGTCTTATCTGGACGATCTGCTGACGGCGGTTCTCGGGGAGACCCGCCTGTCGGAGCTGGCTCAGGAGGTCTACAGCGGCAATTCGGACCGGTACTGGGCAGTCCGCAACATGATCAACACCGGCAATGTCCGTCAGCTGCCGAATCTGAATCTTTTCACGCTGGAGCTGGTCATCTATCTGCTGCTGTCCGGCCTGGTGCTCTACATTTTCTTAAAACAGAGAGATCTGACGGATTACTACCGCAGGGCGGTGGTGGTCCTGTCGCTGCTGTTTACGGCGATCATATATTTCATGGGCGGCAGGACCCGGATCACAGGGACATTCTACAACTACGCCCAGTTTCTGGAGACGACCTTCGACTCGGTCAGTGAAACGTCTTATGTCAATATCCGCGCTCCCTATAACCGGCCTTACCAGGCCAGGGTGCCGTCCGGATATTCGCTGAAGCCCATCACGAGAAGCTTTTACAGCGAGGAGAGCACGCCCAGATTTACGGGCAGCGAATCGCCCGCGGTGGATCTCAGTTTCGGACCGGAGGAGACGGTGATCTCCATTCAGGGCGTGCCTGCCTTTGAACCCAGATATTTCCAGATGAACAAGGTGACGGAGAATACGGAATTGATCGGATTTGACGGCGATATCGAGATCGACGGCGGGAAACTGACCGGAAGCGTCGCCAATCTGTTCACCGGAACCGTGCGGGACTGCGCGCTTTTATTTAACAATAAACTGGTCTGCCTGGGGGATCTTGAGCCGGGACAGACGGTGGAACTGGACGGTCTGGAGATGCTGGAATATCCGAAGAACGCGTCCTATCAGGTGGCCGCCTATCTGTCCGGCGAGAGCGCGTTTGAGCAGGCGGATATCAGCGATGAGGAATATGTGAAGGCGTCGGAGAAATCCGATATGCTCAGTTTCTACCTGGATAATCATATGCCGTATTTCACGATCCCGAGCGCCAGGGTCATAGGCTTTACGGAAACCGGCGATGAAAGCGGCGCGGTGTCCAGACGGGACGGCGAGGGTATCACGATGGTCTCTTCGTCGATCGCGGTCTACTCCAGCGACGAAGCGGTGCTGTACCGGTCCGGCCTTGTGAAGACGCCGCGGGTACTGGGCGGAAGCTATGATCCTGAGGCGAATGTCCTTTACGGCATCGATCCGGTGACGCTGGAGTATTCGTTTGGCACGGATGTGCAGGTGGAGAAGCTGGAGTTCGACTATGTGTCCGAGGTGTTTACGGAGGGAAGCGGCAGCGATCTGGCGGTCTTTACGGGCAATATTTATTTCTACAATCACCTGACTGGCGTCTATGACCGGATGGATCCGGAGAAAACGGAATACGGCGCCCATGAGCTGCTTCCGTACCTGACGGATGATAACCGGCTTACGGTCCGTTATGTCTATGACAATGTCAATCAGTACAACTGGAACATCCTGCTTCCGATGCTGAATATCGCGGGGAGGGAATACTGATGGTACGAATTGAGAATCTGAAAAAGGTCTTCGGCCGCACGGTGGCCCTGGACGGGCTGAATATGACGGTGGAGCAGGGGGCGCTTTACGGGTTTATCGGACCCAACGGCGCCGGTAAGACCACGACGATCAAGACGATCATCGGTCTTCTGTCTCCGGATGAGGGGCGTGTGCTGGTCGGGGACATCGATGTGGCGAGGGAACCCGGACGGGTCATGGCGCGCATCGGCTATGTGCCGGATTCTTTCGGCGTATACGACAATCTGAAGGTGTCGGAATACATGGAATTTTTCGCGTCCTGCTACGGACTTGCGGGGCTGAAGGCCCGGAAACGGGGCCAGATGCTTCTGGAACAGGTGGGGCTGGACGATAAGGCGGAGTTCTATGTGGAGGGACTTTCCCGCGGCATGCAGCAGCGTCTCTGCCTTGCCAGGGCGCTGATCCACAATCCGCCTGTCCTGATCATGGACGAGCCGACGGCCGGGCTGGATCCGCGAACCCGGTATGAATTCAAGGAGATCCTGAAGGAGCTGCAGAGCCAGGGAAAGACGATCCTGATCAGTTCCCATATCCTGCCGGAACTGGCGGAGATCTGCACGGATATCGGCGTGATCGATCAGGGCCGGATGGTATTTGAAGGGACGATGGAGGAGATCCTGGCGCAGATCAATGTGGCCAGTCCCCTTCTGATCTCTGTGAGCGGAAGCCGGCAGGAAGCGCTTAAGCTTCTGCGCGCCCATCCGGAGGTGGAGACGATCACGATCCGGGAGGAGGAGATCGTGGTGGGCTTCTCCGGCGATAAGAAGGACGAAGGGGCGCTGCTTAAGCAGCTGGTCGACGCCGGCGTGAATGTCTACGGCTTTGTGCGGGAGCGGGAGAATCTGGAGTCTGTGTTTATGCAGATCACGGATCACGGCGACGAGGAGGTGGTACTGATCCATGAGGATTAATCCGATCTACCGGCAGGAGAGCCGGGCGGGAGCAAGATCGTTCAAGCTGCCACTGATCATCCTGGGCTTCAATTCCGTGTTGGCGGTGGTAGCGCTTCTATACATGTATTCCATGATCACCCAGGTGCGGCTGACGGCGGAGATCCAGTATTCCAGCTTCCTGGGACTTTACAGCTTCGTGGCGACAGTGGAGTTCGTACTGCTTCTGTTCATCATCCCCGGACTTACGGCGGGGGCCATCAGCGGCGAGCGGGAGCGGCAGACGCTGGATCTGATGCTGACGACCAGGCTGAAGGCGTCCGATATCGTGTTTGGCAAGCTGGTACAGGAGCTCTCGACGGTATTTCTGCTGATCGTGTCCAGCTTTCCGATCCTGGGGCTGGTCTTCATCTACGGCGGAGTGACCATGCCGGATGTAGGGCTGCTGCTTTTGTGCTATGTGGTGACGGCGGTGCTTCTGGGAAGCGCAGGGCTGTTCTGCTCCGCGGTGGCGCGGCGGTCCACCATAGCGACGGTGGCCGCGTATTCGGTGGCGGTCATACTGATCGCGGGGACGCTGGTGGCGAATTATCTGGCGGATGGCCTTGGAGAAATGGCCTCCGCGGGAGGCGGTTCCGCAGTCTGCTGGCAGATGTATCTGCTTCTGTGGAATCCGGCGGCGACATTTCAGTCGGTGTTAAACAGCCAGATGGGAAGCGGGAGCGGACTGGCGCCTCTTTTTCCGCAGCTGGAGCGGATCGCGGATATGGGCATGATCGGCCGGTACTGGAGGCCCGTCAGCATGGCGGTGCAGCTTCTGCTGGCGGCGGCGTTTCTGTGGGGGGCGGTCAGAAAGACCCGTCCGGCCGGGAAGAGACGAAGGTAGCACTTGCACTTTATGGTATATTTTGGTATGATGATTATATATGGGTTTTAATATGTATTTTAATTTATCGGCAAGGAGGAGAGAAGAATGGGAATCATCAAGGCTGTGGCGTCTGCGGTAAGCGGAGCGCTGGCTGACCAGTGGCTGGAGGTCATCGAAGCGGACAATATGAGCGACCAGACCGTATTCACCAGAGGGGTGGCGGTGCGGAAGGGTCAGAATACGAAGGGCACGGACAACACTGTGTCCAACGGTTCCGTGATCCATGTGTATCCGAACCAGTTCATGATGCTGGTGGACGGCGGCAAGGTCGTGGATTATACGGCGGAAGAAGGGTATTATACCGTGAACAATTCTTCTTTGCCGTCCCTGTTCAACGGCCAGTTCGGCGACACGTTAAAGGAATCCTTCAGCCGTATCAAATACGGCGGCGTGACGCCCACCTCCCAGAAGGTATATTATGTCAATCTGCAGGAGATCAAGGGGATCAAGTTCGGCACCCGCAATCCGATCAATTATTTTGATACATTCTATAATTCCGAGCTGTTTCTGAGGGCTCACGGCACCTATTCCGTCAAGATCACCGATCCGCTTCTGTTCTACGCGGAAGTGATCCCGAAGAATGACGACCGGGTTGAGATCAGCGAGATCAACGAGCAGTATCTGGATGAGTTCCTGGAGGCGCTGCAGTCGTCGATCAATCAGATGTCGGCCGACGGCACACGCATTTCCTTTGTATCGTCCAAAGCACGTGAATTGGGCAGATACATGGCTGACACGCTGGATGATGAATGGAAGAAGATGCGCGGCATGGAGATCCAGTCGGTGGGTCTGGCCAGCGTTTCCTACGACGAGGAGTCCCAGAAGCTGATCAACATGCGCAACCAGGGCGCGATGCTCTCCGACCCGTCGGTGCGCGAAGGCTATGTTCAGGGCGCGGTGGCCCGCGGTATGGAAGCGGCAGGTTCCAACGCGAACGGCGCCATGGCCGGATTTATGGGCATGGGTATGGGCATGAACGCGGGCGGCGGCTTCATGGGCGCGGCGTCAGCTTCCAATATGCAGCAGATGCAGATGCAGCAGAACGCGCAGCCGGCGATGCGTCCGGCCGGTCAGGCGTCCGGCGCGGCGGGAAGCTGGACATGCAGCTGCGGCGCGGTGAATACCGGCAAGTTCTGCAGCCAGTGCGGCAAGCCGGCTCCGGCTCCCGCGGGCACGTGGACCTGTTCCTGCGGCACGGTGAACACCGGCAAGTTCTGCAGCGAATGTGGCAAGCCGGCCCCGGCTCCATCGGGAGAATGGACATGCAGCTGCGGCGCGGTGAACACCGGCAAATTCTGCAGTGAGTGCGGCAAGCCGAGGCAGTAGAGGGCGTCGGTCTAACCGGGAGAAATATTATGGCGACAATAACATTCAAATGTCCTAATTGCGGAGGCGGGCTCCAGTTTGATCCCGCCTCTCAGAAGTATAAATGTGAATACTGCCTGTCGGCTTTCACGCAGGAAGAGCTGGAAGCGCTGCAGCCGGACGAGGCGGGAGACCAGAATGTGCAGGCTGTCATTTACACCTGCCCAAGCTGCGGCGCGGAGATCGTGACCGATGAGACTACTGCGGCCACCTTCTGCTTCTACTGCCACAATCCGGTGGTACTGCAGGGGCGGTTGGACGGCGCGTACGAGCCGGACTATGTCGTGCCGTTCGCGATCAACAAGGCGAAGGCCAGGGAGATATTCCTGGGGTGGCTGAAGAAGAAGAAATTCGTCCCGAAGTCTTTCTATTCGGAAGAACAGATCGAGAAGATGACGGGGGTCTATTTCCCATACTGGACGTATAGCTGCCGGGCGGAAGGCCATCTGGAAGCAGAGGGCACCAAGGCGTCACGCACCTGGGTTCAGGGCTCTACCAGATATACGGAGAACCAGCGGTACGGAATCGTACGCGACGGCGAGATGAATGTGGAGCATGTCACCCGCAACGCGCTTAAGAAAGCGGACCGGAAACTGGTGGAGGGCGTTATGCCATTTGAGATGAAGGACATGAAGCCTTTTTCCATGGGATATCTGTCCGGATTCATGGCGGAGAAACGTGATATTGAGCACAGCGAGTTCGATCAGCAGGTGGAGGAGGAGGTCCGCAACTACGCCTCTTCTAATCTGATGGCCAGCGTAAACGACTATTCGAATATCCAGACGCAGGTCCGGCAGGTGGATCTGAAGGACGCCCGCTGGAACTACGCGCTGATGCCTGTGTGGACGCTGACCTATAAGGACAGCGGCAGCGGGCAGATCTATTATTTCGCGTGCAATGGTCAGACCGGCAAGGTGTGCGGGAAGCTGCCCATCGATAAGGTGAAGCTGGGGATTTTCTTTGCGGAGATTTTCGCTCCGCTGTTCGCAGTGCTGATGCTTGTGGGGTATTTTCTATGAAAAGTGTGAGAAAGACAGGATCATATGGGAAATGGGCTGGCGCGGCGCGCGCATGTGTGGTAAAATGGTGCGTCGCGGCACTATTGTGCCTGGCGATGGCTGTGCTGCCGGGAGTACTTCTGCAGGGGATGGCTGTTCGGGGAACGGATGAACTTTCAAATGAACTGGCGGAAGAATGGCTGTCAGCCCGGAATCTCTTCGGCGTCATCGACGCATGGGCGTCTGAGACCCGCGTCTTCGACGGCGCAGGGCTTTTCAGCCGGAGCGAGATCGAGGAACTGGAAGCGGCGATCGCCGAGACCCGCGACGAGGCCGGTTTTGACGCGGCGGTGATGACGACGGACGACGCGGAGGGCAAGAGCGCCCGGATGTACGCGGCGGACCGCTATGACGAGCTGGGACTTGGCGAGGGCTCGGATCACAGCGGTGTCATGTATCTGATCGATATGGATAACCGGGAGATCTATCTGCTGACGACCGGGAAAGCGATCCGGATCCTGACGGACGACCGCATCGACGCGGTTCTGGACGCGGCTTACGAAGAGGTTTCGAACGGTGATTACGCCGCCAGCGCCGAGACGGCTCTTGAGAATGTGGTCTACTACGCGAAGAAGGGCGTCGTCTCCGGCCAGTATAATTATGACGAGGAGACCGGACGGATCAGCGTTTACCGCTCGGTCAGCGTGATCGAATTTCTGACAGCGCTTATCATATCCGCGGTGGTAGCCGGCGGTGCGGCGATGGCGGTGAAGCGCGAGTACAATATGGAAGTGACGCCGTCCCAGCTTGCCAATTATAATATGGCTTACCGGGAGTCCAGTGATTTCCGGGTGGCGAACCATGCGGATCATCTGCTGGGCACCTTTGTGACGACCATGCTGATCGCCAACGCGGTGTCGAACGCAGGCCATGGCGGTCATTCCGGGGGTTCTTCCGGCCGCAGCACCACATTCCACGGAAGCAGCGGCAGAAGCCATGGAGGCGGCGGGCGGAAGTTCTGAGATGAAGGAGATAACAATATGCAGGCAATACTTCTGGCCGGCGGTCTGGGAACCCGTCTGCAGAGCGTAGTCAGCGACCGGCCGAAGCCGATGGCGCTGATCCAGGACAGGCCGTTTATGGAATATGTGATCCGGGAGCTGAAGGCCAGCGGCATCGACGATATCATCTTTGCCGTAGGGTACAAGGGTTCCATGGTGGAGGATCATTTCGGGGACGGTTCCGCGTTCGGGATCCGTGCCTCTTACGCCTATGAGGAGACGCTTCTGGGCACGGCCGGGGCGATCAAGAACGCGGCCCGCCATATGACCGGCGGCGAGGCGTTCGTGCTGAACGCGGATACCTTTTACCGGATCGACTACGGACGGCTGGTTGACATAAAGAAAGAGAAACGGCTGGACATGGCGCTGGTCCTGCGGCAGGTGCCGGACGTCAGCCGATATGGCGAGGCGGCCCTTACGGACGGCATCCTGACGGGCTTTAACGAGAAGAGCAGCGAGGCGCGTCCGGGAACCATCAACGGCGGCGTCTATCTGCTGAGCCGGGAGCTGATCGGGCAGATCCCGGAGGGCAGGGTGTCCCTGGAAAATGATATGATCCCGCGGTGGCTGGCGGAAGGCCGGCGGATCGGCGGGTTCGTCAACGAAGGGTATTTTATCGATATCGGAATCCCGCAGGATTATTTCCGGTTTATCGACGATGTGAAAGAGGGAAAGATCTGAAAGGAGTTATTCCATGGTAATCAGAGGCAGGGCCCCGCTGCGCGTCAGCTTCGGCGGCGGCGGTACCGATGTGGCGCCCTTCTGCGAGGAGCAGGGCGGCGTGGTCATCGGCAGCACCATTAACAAATACGCCTACTGTTCCATCGTCCCCCGCGGCGACGAGCAGATCATCGTCCACTCCCTGGACTTTGATATGACGGTCAAATACAATACCCGCGAGAATTATGTCTATGACGGCCGTCTGGATCTGGTGACGGCGGCGCTGAAAGCCATGGATATCAAGCAGGGCTGCGAGGTCTATCTCCAGTGCGACGCGCCTCCCGGCTCCGGCCTGGGCACGTCTTCCACGGTCATGGTGGCGCTTCTGTCGGCCATGGGCCGGTGGAAGGGCGTCGAGATGGATGCTTACGCCCTGGCGGATCTGGCCTACCAGGTGGAGAGGGAGGATCTGGGCATCGAGGGCGGCTATCAGGATCAGTATATGTCCACCTTCGGCGGGTTCAATTTCATCGAATTTCACGGCCGGAACAATGTGGTGGTGAACCCTCTGCGCATCCGCAAGGATATTTACCACGAATTGCAGTACAACCTGCTGCTGTGCTATACCGGCGGCATCCATGTGTCCGCCAATATCATAAAGGATCAGGTCAGCAATTACGCGAAGAAGGACGCTTTCGACGCCATGTGCGAGGTGAAGGCGCTGGCTTACGCGATGAAGGACGAGCTGCTGAAAGGGAATCTGAACAGCTTCGGAAAGCTCCTGGACTACAGCTGGCAGAGCAAAAAACGCATGAGCAGCCGGATCTCCAACCCGCAGATCGACACGCTCTACGATGAAGCCAGAAAGGCCGGGGCGCTGGGCGGCAAGATCCTGGGCGCCGGCGGAGGCGGGTATCTGCTGATGTACTGCCCCTATAATGTGCGCCACAAGGTGGCGGAGCGGCTGGAGGCGGCCGGAGGCCAGCTGACCGACTGGGTCTTCGAGCTTCGGGGCGCCCAGGCGTGGACCGTGGACGAAGACCGGTGGAATTACGACCGGGTCCGGGTGCAGACGGCCAACGGGGAGTATGAATTTCCGGTGTGACCGGGGACAGCGCGGCCGCCGCGATCACTGCGGATTCCGTGGCAAATGGAGTTCGGGCGGGCTGCAAACGAAATAAAGCAGGATACAGAAGGAACAAACCATATGACAGATAACCCAGGCAAGGTAGTATTTCTGGACAGAGACGGAACCATTAACGAGGAGGTTCACTATCTTTATAAACCGGAAGATCTGCATTTCCTTCCCGGCGTGCCGGAGGCCATCCGGATGCTGAAGGAAGCGGGCTTCACGCTGATCGTGATCACGAATCAGGCGGGGGTGGCCAGGGGCTACTATACCTGCCGGGATGTGGAGAATCTTCACGGATATCTGAACGAACAACTGAAAAAAGAGGGTGGATCCATCGACGCGTTCTACTATTGTCCGCATCATCCGGTTCACGGCATCGGAGAATATAGAGTGGTCTGTCACTGCCGGAAGCCGGATACCGGGATGTTTGAGATGGCGGAACGGGAGTTTAAGGTGGATAAGGCCCATTCTTATATGATCGGGGACAAGGAACTGGATATCCAGGCCGGGCATAATTACGGAGTAGAATCCATTCTTGTGGGCACCGGCTACGGCGCGGAGCTGAAGCGGGAAGCCGAGGAGCAGGGCCGGGAACCGTTTTATGATCACTATGCGGCGGATCTGAAAGCCGCGGCCCGGTATATTATAGAGAAAGAAAATACAGAAAGGAATCCGGTCTGAAGTACCGGGAATACAACATGACTGAACAAAATTATCTGGAACATCTGATTGAGAGATACCCGCAGCTTGCGCCCGTCCGGGACGATATCGCCCGGGTCTATGAGATGATGAAGGACGCCTACGCTTCCGGTCACAAGCTTCTGGTGGCCGGCAACGGCGGAAGCGCCGCGGATTCGGAGCATATCGCGGGAGAACTGATGAAGGGGTTTGTGAAGCCCCGGACCCTGCCGGAAGAGATGGCGAAGAAGCTGAAGGATGTGGACGCGGAATGCGGCGCGTGCCTGGCGGAGAATCTGCAGGGGGCGCTGCCGTCCCTGGCGCTGACCGGCCAGCCCGGCCTGTCCACGGCGGTCTTAAACGATCTGGACGGCAAATTCGTCTACGCCCAGCTGCTGTACGGCTACGGACAGGAAGGCGATGTGTTCCTGGCGATCACCACCTCCGGCAATTCGGAGAATATCTATATGGCCTGCGTGGCCGCGAAGGCGAAGGGACTTAAGGTCATCGCGCTGACCGGCAGGACCGGCGGCAAGGCAGCCCGCATCGCCGACGCGTCCATCATCGTGCCGGAGCAGGAGACCTACAAGATCCAGGAGCTGCATCTTCCGGTCTATCACGCGCTGTGCCTGATGCTGGAGGAGCATTTCTTTTGAACCATGAATCTGCCGCCGGCCTCCGCGGCGGATGGCAGAGACTGCCGGCAGGCGGCAGGCGGTTAACGGGTTGGCTGCGCGGCGGCAGGCGGTGCCGGACAACAGAGACTGCCGGTAAGCCGAAAGCCATCAACGATTTAGATATGCGGCAGTATTGAGGAGAAACCATGAATTTTCACGCTTTCGTGATCTGCGCGTACGGCGATTCGCCGTATCTGGAATCCTGCGTCCGCTCCCTTCTGGGACAGACCATGGAGTCGGATATCATCTGCGCGACGTCCACGCCCAGCGCCTATATCGACGGCATCATGGGCAAATACGGCATTCCGGTGGCGGTGCGCGACGGGAAGAGCGATATCCAGGACGACTGGAATTTCGCGCTGTCCCAGGCGGACGCGGCGTTTGTGACCATCGCCCACCAGGACGATATGTATATGCGGCATTATGTGGAGGAACTCTGGAACGCTTATGAGAAATGGCCGGATATGACGCTTTTCATGACCGGCGCCGTGACGGTGAGGCACGCGGGGAGTCCGGCGGCCTCCCTCGGCAAAACCGGCGAAGCAGGTCCGGCTGTGCCTGGGCGTCCTGCGGGGACAGCCGAAGCGGCCCGGGAAGCCGCCGTCACTCCTTCCGAACCGCGCACCCCAGGCCGGCTGGTCCATTTCACCGGGAAAAATCTGGTGAAGACGATTCTGCGTCTGCCGCTCAGGCTCCATGCTCTGGCGGACCGGGAGTGGGTGAAGATGGCGGCCCTGCGGCTGGGGAATCCCGTCATGTGTCCGTCCTGTGCCTATCGGAAGAATTATCTTCCGGATCCGGTTTTCCATTCGGAGTACCGCTTTGCGCTGGACTGGGACTGCCTGGTGGATCTGGCCCGATGGCCGGGCCGCTTTATCTGTGTGGAAAAGCCGCTCCTGATGTACCGGGTTCATGACGGCGCCGAGACCAAAGCGTGCATTGAGAATCATCTGCGGGAGACGGAGGAACGGCAGATGTTTAAGCGCTTCTGGCCGGAGAAGGTGGCGGAAGTGCTGATGCATTTTTATAAAAAGGCGTACGGGGAGTATGGGAAAGAGCAGTCTTGAGAGGAGAGTACCGATGGAGAAAAAAGACGCGGGTTACAGGAGAAACTCCATTGTATGGAGATACCGGTGGAAGGAAGAAGCTCTGCCCTTCTGCGTCCTGACGGCGTTTGCTTTTTTTATCAATGCGGCGGTGCAGATCAGGGGCCTTTATATGGACGACCTGTATATGTGGTCCTGTTTCGCGGACGGCTCCTTCCTGAATTATGTATTTCCGGTCGGTAGCTCCCGCTTCCGCGTGCTTTATAATTTTATATCCTATCTGGAATACTTTTTTGTGGGGGCCCATATCGGATGGTTCGTGCCGGTCAATATTATCGTTAACGGCGCCATCGCCTATACGGTCTTCCGCATGGCGAGGCGGCTGTCCGACAACGGCCTGATCGGCTTCGTGTGCGGCATTCTGTATCTGCTGTCCCGTATGTCCTATTACCAGATCGGACAGGTATACGGGATGATGGAGAGTCTGGCGCTCTGGGCCGCGATCGCGGTTCTGTACGGTCTGTACCGGTATCTGAACGGCCTGGAGAACGGGGAGAGCGGTTACTGGATCGCCTGCGGGCTGTATTTCGCCAACTGCTTTATCCATGAACGCTATATGGCGCTGCTGCCTCTTTTTTATCTGGCGCTTCTGCTGCGGCGGGAGAAGAATCCGGGCAGATGGGCCGTTCCGGCGGCGCTCTTCGTGCTGGTGCAGGTGATCCGCCTGCTGGCTACGGGGGCCCTGATGCCGGCCGGTACGGGCGGTACTTATGTGGCGGATACGTTCAGCTTTCAGCAGACCCTGGTCTTCGTGTTCCGGCAGGTCATGCATCTGTTCGGGATCAATCTGGGCGACGAATGGCTCTGTCCGAAGACCTGGGAAATGACGGACCGCTGGGTGAAGCTGGCGGTACTGGGACAGATCCTGGCGATTCTTATGATCGTGATCCTGTTCATTATGAAGCTGATCCGGAGCCGTTCCGTGCGGCTGCCGGGGATCAGGAACGCGCTGCTGTTCATTTTCTTTATCGGATGCTGCATGGTATCGTCCAGCGTGACGATCCGTCTGGAGCTGCGGTGGGTCTATGTATCCATGACGGGGGCGCTGCTTTTCCTGGCTTATATGTGCGGAGTCATAGCGCACCGTCCGGAGCATGTCAAAGAGAATTACCAGAGGGACATTCTCCGCCGCTACCGGGGGCTGGCGGCCTGCCTGGGACTGGTGGGGATCTATACGTTCCTGTCGTTTCTGTCGGAGACGTATTACCGGAGCTTTTATAATAACCTGTATTTCTGGAATGCCCAGAAGGAATATAATTCCCTGGCGGATGAGACCTGGGGCAAATACGGCAGGGAGATCTTCGGCAAGAAGATCTATATCCTGAAGAATTCTTACGGTATGAGCCGGTTCTGCGCGGATACATTTTTCAGGACCTTCGATCCGGAGAGAAAGGCGGAGGGCACCGAGGTGATCTTCGCGGACAGTATCCGCGATTTCGGACAGGTGACCAACAATATGCTGATCCTGCGCGAAGATCCGGCGGCCCATGCCTATCAGGATATCACAGGCATGGTGAGAGAATTAAAATGCGAGTCCATCTACGGTTATTATGCGGACGGCTGGATGGATGAGAACGCGAAGATCCGCGTCATGGCCGGAAGCACCGGGCGGATCGACCTGGAGCTTCTGTATCCCGGCGTGATAAACGGCGGCGAGGTCATGACCATCCGGATGGACGGCGAGGAGACCGCGCGGGTGGAGATCAGCCAGAACATTCAGTATACGTCGCTGGAGACGGTGCCGTACAGGACGGTGGAACTGGAGTTTGCGAACAATTTCTATCTGGAAGGCGCGCAGGAGCAGCGGGGTACGGACCGCTTCTCCCTGATTGTAAATATTACGGCGGACTAGAAAGGATCGCGTGTACTATGAGGGATCGCAGATGGTATTATTTCCTGCCGCTTGCGGGGATCATATTCGGAATCTGGTATATCCACATCGCGTTCTATGATGTGGTCTATTCCGATTATATCCGTCTGGTGAACAGCTATCTCCCCGATGTGTGGGATCCGGCCCGGTTCCTGGTGCCGGATGTGCTGACGCGGATCCCGCTTACCTATCTTGGCCGCATCATCAATACGACGTTTTTCCACTACAGCGTGACCTTCGACCAGATCATGGGCGTTCTGGGACTGGGGCTTTCCGGCGCGGTGCTGGCGGCTTACTGCATCCGGCGGCGCATAGGGGCCGTGTGGACGGCTGCGCTGATGGCGGTGGTTTTCAGCCTGAATAAGTGGGAGATGCTGACAAATGGAAGCGGCTGGGTGCATTTTTTCGCTTTTGCCGGGTTCTATTATCACTATCTGGTTCTGGACCGGGTCTTAAGCGGAAATGCCGAACCCCATGACAGAGCGGCGCTTGTCTGGCTTCCGGCGGTGCTGATCCTGGGAGTCGCGGGACAGTACTGCGCGGTCTATACGGCGGTGCTGGCGCTGATGTACCTGGCGGTGATCATCCGGACGCGCATCTCCGAAAAGCGCTGGTCCCGCGAATACGCGGGCTGTCTGGCCGCGCTGCTGATTCCGTTTGCCTGCTATCTTCTGAGCAATTCCTTCGCGGTGGAGGATCACGCGGGAATGCAGGATCTGCCGCTGATTCCGCAGCTTCTGGATACGCCCATGTATTTTGTGCGGTTCCTGCTGAAATCCCTGTCGTCGACAGTGGCCGGGATCAGCTACGCGGAGAGCCATTTCACGAACAATGCGCCCTATCTGGCGCTGGGGATCTTAGTAGCGGCGGCCTATCTGACCGCCCTGTGGTTCCAGTACCGGTACCGGCTCTGGGAAAGGACGGTGCTGCCGTTAATCCTGATCCTGTCCGGCGGCGCCAATCATCTGCTGGTGCTGCTGGCCCGGTGGAGTTTTCTGCGGGAGGACTACGGCATGAGCTCCCGGTACGCGCTGCAGTTTTCAGCGGGAGTGCTGGGGATCGTGCTGACGTTCGCTCTGGTGTGGAAGGCGGAGACCGCTGGCCGGAGAACGCCGGATGGTGAGGACGATCCGCCCGCCGGCAGAACATCGGCCGAAGAGAGCATGTCTGCGGGACGTACTTTCCGCCGGCACCCGGCATCCTGCGTTCTGGCGGCCGCGTTTACGGCCATGTTCCTGATCGGAACCGTCAACGACACGCAGCAGGAGCTGGAGACGGCCCCGTACCGGAAGATCCTCTGTATGGAGCGGGCCGGGATCGCCAGGGACTTCGAGAACCGCAGCGACGACGAACTGCGGGCGAATTTTGAATACCGCACGTCCCTGCCGGAGAGCGGCCGGGCGGTGCGCGATGCCCTGACCATTCTGAAGGAAAACGGCTGGAATGTATTTCACGAAGAATAGAAAAACGGGAAGGAGCCTATGCTGCCGGCAAAACGGCGGCGGAACGGAGTGTTTGCTATGATGAATGAACTGAAGGAATTCTATGGCGGGAAGAAAGTTCTGGTGACCGGACACACCGGCTTCAAGGGAAGCTGGCTCTGCCGGATCCTGACGGATCTGGGAGCGGAGGTTACCGGCTACGCCCTTGAACCGGCCACAGATCCGGCCCTGTTCGACATCGCCGCGATCGGCGATGATATCCGCAGCGTGTACGGAGATGTGCGTGATTATAAGCATTTAAAGCAGGTGTTTGATGAGACGCGGCCGGAGATCGTCTTCCATCTGGCGGCCCAGCCCATTGTGCGGACTTCCTATGAACAGCCCGCTTACACCTATGAGACCAATGTGATGGGTACGGTGAACGTGCTGGAGTGCGTGCGGCTGTGTCCGTCGGTTCAGTCGTTTCTGAATGTGACCACTGATAAGGTGTATAAGAATATCGAGGCTGATTACGGATACCGGGAAGACGACCCTCTGGATGGTTATGATCCCTATTCCAATTCCAAATCCTGCTCGGAGCTGGTCACCCACAGCTACGCCAGATCGTTTTTCAGCGACGGTCACTGCGCCGTTTCCACAGCCCGCGCCGGCAATGTGATCGGCGGCGGCGATTTCTCCCGCGACCGGATCATTCCGGACTGCGTGCGCGCGGCGGCGGCCGGAGAGCAGATCATCGTGCGGAATCCGCGCTCCATCCGGCCTTACCAGCATGTGCTGGAGCCGCTGGGCGCGTATCTGCTGGTCGCCATGCGGCAGCATGAAGACCGGGCGTATGCCGGATACTATAATGTAGGTCCCGATGATGAAGACTGCGCGGCGACCGGGGAACTGGCGGATCTGTTCTGCCGGGCCTGGGGGGAAGGCGCGTCCTGGGCGGACCGGTCGGACGGCGGACCGCATGAGGCAAAGCTTTTGAAACTTAACTGCGATAAGCTTAAGGCTCTTTTCGGCTGGCGGCCGCGGCTCCACGTGGACGAGGCGGTGGCCTGGACTGTGGAATGGACGAAGGCGTGGCTTGACGGCGCAGAGATGAAGGGCGTGATGGATGAGCAGATCCGGAGATTTTTCGCACGATGACAGAAAGGAAATGACCCATGTTTGAGAATAAGACCGAAGCGCAGGCGCGCGCCGAGATCCTTAAAATGGTCGGCGAATACTGCGACCGTTTTCATACGAAAAAGCCTTATGAGGAAGGAGACCGGATCCCCTACGCGTCCCGCGTGTATGACCGTGCGGAGATGACGAATCTGGTGGACAGCTCCCTGGAGTTCTGGCTGACCTCCGGGCGCTACACGGAAGAATTTGAGAAGAAGCTGGCCGGATATCTGGGCGTGCGTTACTGCAGCCTGGTCAATTCCGGTTCCTCCGCCAATCTCCTGGCGTTCATGGCGCTGACTTCCCCGCTCCTGGGAGAGCGCCAGGTGAAGCCGGGCCATGAGATGATCACGGTGGCCGCCGGATTTCCGACCACGGTGACGCCGGCGATCCAGTACGGCGTAAAGCCGGTATTTCTGGACGTTACCATTCCGCAGTACAATATCGACGTCTCCCGGCTGGAGGAGGCGTATTCGGAGGACACCCGCGTGGTCATGATCGCCCACACCCTGGGCAATCCGTTTGATCTGGCGGCTGTGAAAGCGTTCTGTGACCGCCATGGTCTGTGGCTGATCGAGGATAACTGCGACGCTCTGGGGAGCCGTTATACTCTGGACGGAGAGGAACGTTTTACGGGAACCGTCGGCGACATCGGAACATCCAGCTTCTATCCGCCCCACCATATGACCATGGGAGAGGGAGGCGCTGTCTATACCGATAACCCGCTCCTCAACCGGATCATCCGGTCCCTGCGCGACTGGGGCCGCGACTGTTCCTGCCCGCCGGGCCGCGACAATCTCTGCGGCCACCGGTTCGACAGGCAGTACGGAGAACTGCCCGCAGGCTACGACCACAAGTACGTATATTCCCATTTCGGATATAATCTGAAGGCGACGGATATGCAGGCCGCCATCGGATGCGCCCAGCTGGACAAATTTCCTTCCTTCGTGGAACGGCGGCGGCATAATTTCGCCAGGCTTTACGAGGGGCTGAAGGGAACGGAGGATAAGCTGATCCTGCCGGAAGCGCAGGCGGATTCCCGGCCCAGCTGGTTCGGATTTCTGATCACCTGCCGGGAAGGCGTGGACCGGAACGCCGTGGTGCGTTATCTGGAGGAGAACGGCGTCCAGACCCGGATGCTCTTCGCCGGCAACCTGACGAGGCATCCGTGTTTCGACCAGATGCGCGCGGAGGGTACGGGCTTTCGGATCGTCGGGAGCCTTGAGAATACGGACCGGATCATGCGCGATACGTTCTGGGTAGGCGTGTATCCGGGGATGACGGATGCGATGATCGATCATATGGCCCGCACGATACGCGAGGCGGTGGGCGCGGAAGGCTGAATGAGGAAAAGACCGGGAGGTACAGCTCGTGGACAATAAAGAAGCGGCGGAACGGCAGGATTACGGCCTTGCAAAAGTCCATCAGGCCAGCCTGGGCATTTTGAAGGAGATCGACCGGATCTGCCGCAAATACGGTATTCAGTATATGATGGATTCCGGTACGCTTCTTGGCGCCGTGCGCCACGGCGGCTTCATACCGTGGGACGACGACGCGGATGTGGCGTTCACCAGGGATCAGTATGAGGCGTTTGTGAAGGTGGTTCAGAAGGAGCTGCCGCCGCAGATGCGTTTCCTGACTCCGGAGGAACTGGGGGCCGGGAATAAATTCTATGATTTTACGCCGAGGATCGTATATCTGAACAGCAGGACCCATGCCGATACGGAAGAGATGCAGTATTATGACGGCAAACTGAACCATCTCTGGGTGGATGTGTTCATCCTGGACGAGCTTCCGGAGAGAAAATGGGCCGCTGACTGGACAAAGCTTCTTCATGTGCTGGTCTACGGCCTGGCTATGGGACACAGGTATCGTCTGGATCCGGGCAAATACGGCCCGGCAGGAAGAGCCGCGGTCGGACTGCTTTCCGGTATTGGACGGAGGATCCCCATGAAAACGATCCTCAGACTGCAGCGCAAAGCCGCTGTGAAGGATAAGAAAGGCAGAAGCCGCCTGATGTATTACAGCAATTATCAGCCGGACTATCTGTATGTGACGGTGGAGAAGGAATGGAGCGGCGAGGCGGTGGATATTCCGTTTGAGGATACCGTTCTGATGGCGCCGAAGAACTGGGATCAGGTGCTGAAGCAGATCTATGGGGATTATATGACACCCCCGCCGCCGGAGAAACGGGTGCCGGCGCATTCGGATGGCTGGATGACCATATTCGGATAAAAAGCGGATGTGCAGGTAAGGAGACAGGGATGAGAGGACTTTCAGACAGGGAGAAAGGCATATGGGCGGCGATGGCTGCCGCTGTTTTGGCGGCCATCGCTTATTCCGCTTATAAGACCATTATAGCCGGCGTGTATGCCTGGTCTGTCGCCCAGCCGGAATATATCCGGATGCTGGGGGAACTGTCGGTTCTCTTTCTTTTGTATGTCCTGATCGGAAGATTTGTAAAGGAAGCGAAGTTTAAGGCCGCCGGCATCGCCGTGGTGACGGCTGTGTTTTTATGGATCCATGTGGTGCTGATCCCGGTGATGGTATCCGGTCTGTACCTGATGTATATCTGTATGGCGGGAGGCCGGATCAGGCGGTGGCTGCGCCATGGCATGGTTCGGAATGGCGGCGGCCGCCGGTCCGCGGAGCCGCCGCCCGGCGGAACCGCGGATGAAACGGCGCCGGTTGATGTGGGGCGGGATTTCCTGGCGGGAAGTCTTGCGGTTATCTGCATGTTCTGCGTCATGTCCGCCGCCGGGATCGGCTCGATCCCGCAGATGTGCGCCGCGGTGGCGGCGACGGCGGTTCTGCTGCTGTTGGGGGATATCCTGCGGAGGGAAACGCCCTATCCTGTACGGATCGTGAAACAGTTCCTGCAGGGATTGTCCGGAGGAAGATACCCGGCGGACGGCCGGGCGGGAAAGGAATGCGGTCAATGGTCCGGCTCTATGATTCTCGGCGCCGCCTTTGTGCTGACCATGTTCTGCCTTCAGGCCGGGCGTATGAATACCGCTGTGGATTACGATACCCTGTGGTACGGCTCCAGAGCGGCCTATATCTTAAACAACGGCAAAGGGATCTACGAGAATCTGGGCACCGTCAGCGTGGTCTACACCTATTCCAAAGGGTGGGAAACGCTGATGCTCCCGCTGACGCCTCTGCCGTCCTACAGCTTTCTGACGGCGTCCAACTGGTGGCTGGCGGCAGGGATCCTGGCCGTGTCCTTCGGAATAGCGGAATATTTCATGAACCGGCGGATGGCATCGCTGCTGGCGGTATTCCTGTCGTCGCTGCCCTGTATTATGAACATGACCATAACATCCAAGACGGATATCGCCACGCTTCTGGTGCAGCTTTTGATGATCCGTGAGATCCTGCGGTATATCGCGCCGGAGACGGTAGGTATACAGGAAGCGGCCGGCGCGTCGGAGCCGCGGCCCCGACGCGCCGGTCAGACGGCCCGGGCCCATGCGGCTTCGTCCGGCAGGCAGGCCCGGCCGGCGTTTCGGGACAGCATCCCGCTCTGGTACGGCCTGGCGGCTTTTTTGCTCAGCTGGACTTTCAAGCCGACGGCGCTGATATTTTCCACGGCGGTCTGCGGCATGAGTTTTCTGTATCTGGTGTTTACGCGCAGCTTCTCGCTTCGCGTCCGCAGGGGAAAGCGGCTGGAAGCGGCCGGCATCACGGCGCTGGCGGTCTGCGGGCTGGCCGGCATCTGGGGCAGGACATGGCTGCTCACCGGCCTTCCGGTGACATCCGTGTTTTCGTCCATCCTGATCCGGCTGGGCTTTACCATGAAATACCCCTACAGGGCGAAGTCGGTGCTGGATACCGCGGGCTCCTTAAGCGTTTCCGAAAAGATCGGACGTATGGCGGAGAGGCTGTACGGAATATTCCTGGATCCCGACGTTTCACAGGATCTGAACCATGTGATCATTGCCTGGGGAGGTTTGACGGCGTGGGTCGTTCTGTGGATCGCGGTTCTGTGGCTGTTTCTGGCGAAAAAGCGCCGGGGCAGTGTGGAGCGGCGCCTGGACGGCTGGTTTCAGACCGTATTCTGGCCGTTCCTTGCAGTGAATCTGGTCTGCCTTTTCGTGCTGGGGCAGGTGGACGGCAATTATTTTATGCTGCTGTACGTGCTTCTGATGCTCGGCGGTCTGCGGCTTCTGGCGCGTCTTGGGCGAACGAAGATGCGGCGGGCGCTGGCGGGACTTCTGGTGCCGGTCATGGCCTTTTCGGCAGTATTTTCCAGCTTATCCAACTGGGCGTGGAATCTGGGCCTGTCGCCGGTGAACGTTATAAACCGCGGGTACTACGACCAGAGGGAACTGCGGCGGGCGGAGCTGGCTTCCGAGGGAAATGGAACTATCTGGGAGATCCTGGCGCAGGATCCCAGAAACCGGGTGATCATAGCGGGACACCATCCGGAGGATCTGGTATTTCCCTGCTGCTCCCAGTCCTATACGGACCTGGCCGGGGGCGATGGCAATCGGGAGATCGGCCTGGGAATGGAAAATTTCGTGGATTTTATGACGTTCGCGAAGACAGACTATGTATATATCAACGCGGACTGGGTCGCTGACCGGATGGGCGTCTGGCAGCTGATGTATGAACTTATTGAATACGGATATCTGGTCCCGATCCATTATGAAGAGGACAATATGCTGGCGGAGGTCTGTCTGGACGGCCGGCAGACCGATGAGTCGGAGGCTCTGTCGGGGAGGTTTATGGACTGGAGATACCAGTGCCTCGGTTTTTAAGAAAGCGAGAGGAAAACAGAATGAACAGCTTATTATCGGTTGTGGTTTCGGTCTATAATGAGGAGGCGGTGCTGGACAGCTTCTACCGGGAGGCCAGCCGGGTGCTTCAGGGTATTTCCTGGGACTATGAACTGCTGTTTGTCAACGACGGCAGCCGGGACGGAAGCATGCGGATCCTGGACCGGCTGGCGGAACAGGACGATCATGTGCGGGTAGTCAGCTTCTCGCGGAATTTCGGCCACGAAGCGGCCATGATCGCCGGCGTGGATCACAGCCGCGGCGACGGCATCATCTGTATGGACGCGGATCTGCAGCATCCGCCGGAGTGCATCCCCGCCATCGTGGAGCGGTTCGAGGAAGGCTTTCAGGTGATCAGCATGGTCCGGACGAAGAATGAGTCCGCCGGTCTGATTAAGAATCTGACATCTTCGGCGTTCTACAGCCTGATCAACACCCTGTCGGACGTTCATTTTGAGAATAACGCCTCCGACTTTTTCGCAATCACCCGGAAGGTGGCGGAGGTGCTGAAGATAAATTACCGGGAACGGGTGCGGTTTCTGCGCGGTTATGTACAGAACGTGGGCTTTAAGCGGACTACGATCGAATACGAGGCCCGGCCCCGGGCGGCCGGCGAGAGCAAATACAGTCTGCGCAAGCTGTTTCAGTTCTCGGTGAATACGATCGTCTGCTTTTCCAACTTGCCGCTGAAGCTGGGTATTTACGCGGGGCTCGCGGCGGGGCTGATGGGAGTCATCGTGCTGGTGTATACGCTTTTCACCCGCGGCGGCGCGCCCAGCGGCTATGCGACGATCGTGGTGCTGCTGTGCTTTATGTTTGCGGTGCTGTTTCTGATCGTAGGGATCATCGGGGAGTATATTTCGATCCTGTTCACGGAGCTTAAGGACAGGCCGATCTATATCGTTGAAGAGACCAGGAATATGGAGGACGCGGAATAGCGAAAGGTTCTCAACCGGAGGGCTGTGGCAATATCAAATAAAGCGGTGGGACAGATTACAGGAAAGCATCAGGGGAGTATGGAATGGAACATGAAAGAGAGATCATGGATGTAGCCATCGAGGCGGGACACATCCTGCTGGAAAACGGCGCGGAGATCTTCCGTGTGGAGGAGACGGTCTACCGGATCAGCCGTCATTACGGGATCGATTCCGGGAGTATTTTTACGCTCAGCAACGGCCTGTTCGTCACGGCGGACAGTGTGGGAAAGGAGCCGTTTGCCAAGATCCTGCATGTGCCGGTGGGAAGCGCCCATCTGGACCGGGTGGCGGCGGTGAACCAGCTGTCCCGGGAGATCGAGGAAGGGAAATTTACGGTGAGCCAGGCCCGGGCGGAGCTGGAGCGGATCCGGAATATGCCGGGCAAGACGTACCGGATGCAGGTGATCGGTGCGGCGATGGGAAGCGCGGGCTTTGCCTATATCTACGGGGGAAGTCCGATCGACAGCCTGGCCGCGTTTATCGCGGGAGCGATCCTGTATATTTACATTCTGTTCGTGAGCAGACCCCATCTGTCGAAGATGGTGGCCAGCATTACCGGAGGTGCGGTAGCTACGATCGCCAGTATGATCCTTTATGGCCTGGGGCTGGGAGAGCATCTGGATTTCATCGTGATCGGATCGGTAGTGTCGCTGATCCCCGGAGTAGCCTTTACCAACGCCATCCGCGACATTACGGATGAGAATTACCTGGCCGGCGTGGTCCGTATGCTGGACGCGCTTCTGGTCTTCTTCTGTATCGCCATGGGCGTCGGCCTGGTCTACACGGTGATCCAGAGGCTGATGGGAGGTGTGGTGCTGTGAATCTGTTCGCGCAGGTTATGGCGGCCCTTCTGGGCACGATTGGATTTTCGATCATGTTCAGCGTACCCAGGGAATATTATCCGCTGTGCGGTTTTGTGGGCGGGGCGGGATGGCTGATCTACTGTCTGGTGCTGCCGCACGCGGATGCGCCGGAGGCGACGCTGGCCGCCGCGATCCTGGTCGTGTTTCTGTCGCGCCTCTTCGCAGTGTGGAGACGGTGCCCTGTGACGATCTTTCTGATCCCCGGCATCATACCGCTGGTGCCCGGCGGCGATATCTACTGGATGGCTTATTACATCGTCAGGGATCAGATGGAGTTGTCTGCGGACAAGGGCTTTGAGGCCGTCAAGATCGCGGTGGCGATCGTGCTGGGGATCGTGTTCGTGTTCCAAGTGCCCCAGAAGCTGTTCCGCGCGGTGATCGGCGCGGCGGGAAAATGACGCAACGGATGGAGGCAGCGCGGCGGGTGGGCCGCACAGGACAAGGAGGATTCTGATAAATGATTCTGATAAAAAACGGCATGGTGATCGATCCGGAGAAGCTGGACATGCAGCCGTTTGATGTGATTCTGGACGGCGGACGGATCGCCGGGATCGGCTTTTACGAGGATAACGGAACTTATGATACGGTGATCGACGCCACCGGATGCGCGGTGGCGCCCGGACTGGTGGATGTTCATGTGCATTTCCGGGATCCGGGTCTGACCTATAAGGAAGACATCCATACCGGCGCGTCCGCGGCCGCGGCCGGCGGTTACACGACGGTAGTCTGCATGGCCAATACGAAGCCGCCGGTGGATAACGCGGAGACGCTCCGCTATGTGATCGAAGAAGGAAAGAAGACCGGCATCCATGTGCTTACGGCCGCCACGGTTTCCGTGGGGATGAAGGGGCAGGAACTGACGGATATGCGGGCGCTGGCGGCGGAAGGCGCGGCCGGCTTCACCGACGACGGCATCCCGCTGATGGATGAAAAGCTGGTGCGGGGGGCCATGGAGCTGGCGGCGGAACTGGATCTGCCGCTCTCTTTCCACGAGGAGGATCCCGCGTTTATCAAAAATAACGGCATTAACCACGGCGTGGTGTCGGAACAGATGGGGATCTACGGCTCCCCGGCCGTGGCCGAGGACAGCCTGGTGGCCAGGGACTGCATGATCGCGCTGGATGTGAGCCGAGGGTACCGGCTGGGGACGCCGGCCGGGAGTTCGGCAGCGGCCGGGGCGTCAGTCCGCGTTTTTGCACCGTCATCAGCTCACGTTCCCGCAGCATCCCCATCTTACGCGCCCGCGCCTGAGAATGTGATCGTCAACATCCAGCACATAAGTTCCCGCGCCGCGGTGGAGCAGGTGCGGCTGGCGAAGAAGCTGGGCGCGCGGGTGTCCGCCGAGGTGACGCCCCATCATTTTACACTGACAGAAGAAGCGGTGCCGGAACACGGAACTCTGGCCAAGATGAACCCGCCGCTGCGGACCGAGGCCGACCGGCAGGCGCTGATCGCCGCGCTGCAGGACGGAACCATCGATATCATTGCCACCGACCACGCGCCCCACAGCGCCGAGGAGAAGGCGCGGCCTCTGACGGAAGCGCCCAGCGGCATCATCGGCCTGGAGACGGCGCTGGCCCTGGGCGTCACGGAACTGGTGGAGAAAGGCTGTCTGACCTTGCCGGAGCTGATCGCGAAGATGAGTCTGAATCCGGCCCGGCTGTACCGTCTGGACTGCGGCCGGATGGAGACCGGCGCGCCGGCGGACATCGTGATCTTTGATCCGAAGGAAGAGTGGAAGGTGGAGCGGTTCAGCTCCAAATCCGCGAATTCACCCTTCATCGGACGGACGCTGAGAAGCCGCGTGAAGTATACGATCTGCGGCGGAAATATAGCGTATCGGGAGCAGAGGGAAGACTAGCGAAGGATATCATAAAAAATGTATACGCGGTTTCCCTTTTGTGTTATAATCAGCTGGGAAATCCGGATGTTGCGATAAAAGGGAGGATAAAGTCATGAGAAAATATCTTTTTGCGGCGATCCTTTGCGCGGCGCTGGCGGCGACCGCCTGCGGCCAGAAGGACGAAGGCGCGGCGGAGACAAGTGCAGCGGAAACGAGCGCGGCGGACGAAACTTTAGAATCGGCGGAAGATTCCGGCAGTATCGTGGGCGCCGACGGCGCGGGGATCCGGATCCAGATCGAAGATCCGGGCGTCGTGTGCGGCGAAGTGATCGATGCGGGAATGAGCACGGTTACGGTCCGTTCTGAAGTGGACGGCGAGGAGTATACATTCTCAAAGGAGGACGCGGAGATCCATCTGGAGAACGGACTGGAGATCGGCGGCGCGGTGGAGATCGTCTACAGCGGCGTCCTGGACGGCACGGACACGACGAATGTGCAGGTGCTGCTTGTTCAGGACAATCAGCGCAAGACGATCACCGGAACTGTGGTGAGCGAGGCCATGAGTACGATCCGGATCGAGACGGAGGACGGCCGGCAGCTGACATTTTCCAAGGAACTGGCCGAGTCGGACCGGGCGGAGGGCGCCGAAGAGGGCGCGAAGGTAACTTTGGAATATACAGGAGAGATCTTCGATGGCGAGAACACTCAGTTCGCTTTTGTCTGGAAGATCTCGGACGCGGAGTAGTTTGGACATCATCGGAGGAGAATTGAATTTATGATCAGTGCGAACAACATTACACTGCGAGTCGGAAAAAGGGCGTTATTCGAGGACGTCAACATCAAATTTGTCGAAGGCAACTGCTACGGCGTCATCGGCGCCAACGGCGCCGGCAAGTCCACGTTTCTGCGGATCCTGTCGGGGCAGCTGGAGCCCACGTCCGGCGACGTGGTGATCACCGACGGGCAGAGGCTTTCCTTCCTGCAGCAGGACCATTTCAAATACGACCAGTATACGGTGACGGATACAGTGATCCAGGGCAATTCCAGGCTCTACGAGGTGATGAAGGAGAAGGACGCCATCTATATGAAGGAAGATTTCTCCGACGAGGACGGTATCCGGGCCGCGGAGCTGGAAGCGGAGTTCGCGGAGATGAACGGCTGGGAGGCAGAGTCCGACGCGGCGAACCTCTTAAACGGTCTCGGCGTGGACACGGACTATCACTATACGCTGATGAAGGATCTGAACGGCGCCCTGAAAGTGAAGGTGCTGCTGGCCCAGGCGCTTTTCGGAAACCCTGACATCCTGCTCCTCGACGAGCCGACCAACAACATGGACCTGGACGCCATCGCCTGGCTGGAGGAGTTCCTGATCAATTTTGAGAACACGGTGATCGTGGTGTCCCACGACCGCTATTTTCTGAATAAAGTCTGCACACAGATCGCCGACATCGACTACGGCAAGATCCAGCTTTACGCCGGCAACTACGATTTCTGGTTTGAGTCCAGCCAGCTGATGGTTAAGCAGATGAAGGAAGCCAACCGCAAGAAAGAGGAGAAGATCAAGGAACTGCAGGAATTCATCCAGCGGTTCTCGGCCAACGCTTCCAAGTCCAAGCAGGCGACCTCCCGCAAGCGGGCCCTGGAGAAGATCCAGTTAGACGACATCAAGCCCTCCAGCCGGAAGTACCCGTATATTGATTTCCGGCCCTTCCGCGAGATCGGCAACGAGGTGCTGACGGTGACGAACCTGTCGAAGACCATCGACGGCGTGAAGGTGCTGGACGATATTTCCTTTATCTTAAACCGCACCGACAAGGTGGCCCTGGTGGGACCGAATGAGCAGGCGAAGACCGTGCTTTTCCAGATCCTTTCCGGGGAAATGGAGCCGGACAGCGGCGATTACAAATGGGGTCTGACCACGACCCAGTCCTACTTCCCGAAGGACAACAGCGCGGAATTTGCGGGCGAAGACACGATCGTAGAGTGGCTGACCCAGTATTCGCCGGAGAAGGATGTGACGTATGTGCGCGGCTTCCTGGGCCGGATGCTGTTCGCCGGCGAGGACGGCGTGAAGAAGGTGAAGGTGCTCTCCGGCGGCGAGAAGGTGCGCTGCATGCTGTCGAAGCTGATGATCTCAGGCGCCAACGTGCTGATGCTGGATGAGCCGACCGACCATCTGGACATGGAGTCCATCACGGCGCTGAACAACGGCCTGATGAAGTTTCCGGGCGTGCTTCTGTTCTCGTCCCGCGACCATCAGATCGTGCAGACCACGGCCAACCGGATCATGGAGATCGTGAACGGGAAGCTGATCGATAAGATCACTACCTACGACGAGTATCTGGAGAGCGATGAGATGGCGAGAAAGCGCCAGGTGTTCACGGTGGTGAATACGGACGACGTGGAGCCTGTAGAAGAGTGATTTTTATTTCTTCTTCTCTTCCAGATACTTTCCCGCATCCTTAAAGAAACTCCCGATAATGATCATCATAATGATCCCCACCGGGAACGCCGCGATGATCGACACGGACTGCAGGTTCGCCATCGAATTCTCCGAGAAGATCAGCGCGATCGGGAACAGGATCAGCATGACCGCCCAGAAGAGCCGGATATTCCGGTGCGGCTCCGCGCCCGCGGGCAGCGTCTTGTAGGAATAGGCGGATGCCACCATCGTGATCGAGTCGAACGAAGTCGCGTAGAAGGCGATCATCGTGACGGCCAGCAGAAGCAGGCCCATTTTCGCCCAGGGAAGCGTCTGCATGATCGTGATGATGATCTGATACAGGTCGCCGGATGCCGCGTACTCGGCGATCAGGTCCATCTGGCCGGTGACCTGGAGGTTCAGGCTGTAATTTCCGAGGATGATGAAGGAAGTAAATGTCCCCGCCAGCGCCCAGAAGTATCCGCCCAGGATCGTCTGACGGATGGTTCGCCCGCCGCTGATGGAACCGATGAAGAATGGCGTCGCCACGCACCATACCATCCAGTAGGCCCAGTAGAAGATGGTCCAGTTCTGCGGAAATGAAGTCTCTCGGAGGGCATCGGTCCAGGTAGCCAGGCCGATGAAATTCTGGGTCAGATTGCCGATGGCGGTGATGCCGGTCTCAATCGTATAGCGTGCCTTGCCGCCGCCGATGAGCACATAGAGCAGCAGGGCGAAGAACAGGTAGGTGCAGGAAGCGGCCAGCTTCGCCACGCCTTTCATGCCGAAATACACGGTGACCGTGTAGACCAGGCAGATGATCACCAGGATTGCGATGGTGAACAGATTGGACTGCTCGATATGGAAGACCGTACTCAGCGCCATGGACAGAAGCGGCGTCGCCAGGGAAAACGTGGTGGCGGTGCCGGCCAGCAGCGCGAACACGGCGATCAGGTCGATGATCTTCCCGGCGGGGCCGTCGGTCCATTTGCCGAGGAGCGGCCGGCATGCCTCGGAATACTTCTGCTTATTGCGCTTGCGGACATGGATCATGAAGCCGAAGGCCACGGCCAGGACCATGTAGAAGCTCCAGGGGATCGGGCCCCAGTGGAACAGCGGGTAGGTGCTGGCCCAGTCCTGGACGCCGCCCAGATCGGAGATGCGCGGCTCGCCGGCATAGAGGATCCATTCGCACAGGGAATAGAACAGGATATCGGCGGCCAGTCCGGCGGTGAACATCATGGAGCCCCACTGGAACGAGGTGTACTGCGGCTTCTCCTGATCTCCCAGCCGGATATCGCCGTATTTGGAAAATGCCATATAAAGGGAACAAAGGATCATCCCCAGACCGATGAGCAGGTAATAGCTGCCCAGTTCGTCGCCCAGGAAGAAGCGGATGGACGCCAGAACCTGTCCGGATCTGTCCGGAGCCGCTACAAATACGATGCACAGCAGCAGGATGCAGATAAACGGTATGATCGTGGTGACCAGATCAAGCTGCTTTCTCAGGGGGGCCGGGGATTTATTATCGCTTTTCGTGTTCATAAGAGTCTCCTTTTGTTCAAAAACATAACAAAAACGGTTTATATTGAACATAATAGCACGCGATAACAGAAAATGCAACCCCGTCTTTCTGACGATTTTCTGAAGTTTTCTCAAAATGACTCTGCAGATGAAGTTGGAATGCGCAGATAGAGTGGACGGTGACCGTGTTGGAAACAGCGCCTGAACCGCAGCCGGAGGATGGCGGACGGTCAGTCCGCCGGCAGGCCGCTGTGGTAGGAATAATTACCCAGTTCTTCTATGATATCGGTGAAATCGATCTCCTCCGTGACCGTCTCGGGGGAGATTTTTTTATGCTGCTGCATAAGCTCCGGCGACGGGTTCTGCCGCGCAATAAGACGAAGCGCAATCAGAGAAAACGCCGTTCCGCAGCGGGCAAGGGCCTGGTGGAAGAGATCCATAAAGGAAGCGTCGGAGGCCAGTCGGCGGTCCCAGGGGTTGGACCAGGTCTCGTGATCCAGGTTCAGGCTCTGACGCGGATTGATCACATGGTCGGTCACGATCTTGCGGGAGATCACCGGATTCTTAAGGAAAATAGATTCCATGAATTCCACCCGGTTCCGCTTGTGTCCGGACGGGTCCGCCAGGGTGCGGCAGCCGAAGCGCAGTGCCAGAATGGAACGGTGGATCATCCGCGGCGTCACCTGGAAATTATTCTCATAAGTGATCGGATAGTAGGTGATATTGATGCAGTCGCAGAGGAACCGGGAGATAAACTGCATCTCCTGGGGATTTAAGCAGATCGTAGCCGCCTGGTTGAATTCGGAAGGCTTTTTCTTCTTGTATTTCTGAAGCAGAAGGGCGTCGATCTCATTTTCCAGCTGCGCGTGGAGGCCGTGGAGCTTGACTTCCGGCCTGTCCGCGTCATAGTGGATGCGGCCATAGACGAAGGGATGGCAGATGGAATCGCAGATATAATGGCAGACATAGCCGCAGAAGTAGGCAACGGCCTGCTCCCGCTGCTGGCGCGACCGGATCTGCAGGGTCTCCTGTATGTAGGTGATAAAGAAATCACGCACGTGATGCTCGTGCATGTAGGAGCCCACGTTGCGGTAGTCGCGGTGGCGCAGGATCGGCAGGTTGTAAAAGAACATGTCCGGTCCCTGCAGGCCCAGCTGGTAGAGCCACCGGTATTTGGCGATGATGTGTTTGAGCGGGGCGGCGGGAAGGTCATTGTATGCTTTCATTCCTAAGATGTAATGGGTAGTAAAGCCGGGCATATGGAAGCCTCCTTAATGCGGTCGGGGTTTCTGCAGTGACGGTATCCGAGGCCGCGGCGCGGAACTCAGAGCTTTGCTCCGATAGTATAGCATAAATATTTCGTAAATGCGAGAGAAACCAGTAACTGTCAGGCATAGTTTTCCGGAAAAAGGAATAGAAGGGTAGAAAAGACACGCGGGAGGCGCGGCATGATTCACTGGCTGCATAATCTGGTGTGGGGACCGGCGCTGATCGGGCTGCTGCTGGCGGCCGGGATCTGTTATACGTGGAAGAGCGGATTCTTCCAGATCAGAGGTTTTCGGGTATGGTGGCGCGCGACGGCGGGGAGCCTGTGGGGGAAGTGGGCCGATGCAGGAAACGATGCAGAAGGCGCGGAAAAATCCGAAGCACGATCTGGCGCGGCCAATCAGGAGAGCAGAGCCGCGCTGACGAAATTTCAGACGGCCTGCACCGCGCTGGCGGCTACGATCGGAACCGGCAATATCGCCGGCGTGGCCACGGCTCTGATAGCCGGCGGCCCGGGGGCCATCTTCTGGATGTGGGTATCCGCGCTTCTGGGAATGATGACGGCTTACGCGGAGGTGAGCCTGGGGATCCGTTTTCGGAGACGGCAGCCGGACGGCTCGTGGCTTGGCGGTCCGTGCGCTTATCTGTCCGAGGGACTGCGTATGCCGCGGCTGGCGCTTGTCTATGGGATATTATGCCTGTGCGCGTCGCTGGGAATGGGCAGTATGGTTCAGTCGAACGCGGTTTCCCAGACATTTTCGGCGTCCCTGGGAATTCCCCCGCTTGTCAGCGCGGTCACTGTGACGGCGCTGGTGCTTGGGATCGTTCTCGGGGGAACGAAACGGATCGCGAAGGTGACGGCGTGGATGATCCCGCTGGCTGCGGCTGTCTACATAGCCGGTTGCGCGGCGGTGCTGGCGGTATGCCGCGCGCAGATCCCGCAGATCCTGGGGGAGATCTTCCGGTGCGCGCTGACTCCGAGGGCCGCGCTGGGAGGTGCGGGAGGCTATGGCGTTATACGCGCGCTGCGCCGGCGTACGGGAAATGGCTCCGGCGGCGCGTTTTCCGCGTTCCGCTATGGCGTCGCCAGAGGCGTATTCTCCAATGAAGCCGGATTGGGAACGCTGGCGGGACTCCATGGAGCCGCCGGCGATACGACGCCGCGGGAGCAGGGGATGTGGGCCATGTTCGAGGTGTTTTTCGACACGCTGGTGATCTGTACGATGACGGCGCTGGTGATCCTGTGCGTTGTGGGAGGCGGAGAGGGACTGCGCGGCTGCCGGTGGGACGGGGCGGCGCTGGCAGGCCGGTGTTTCGGCCGTATACTCGGACCTGCGGGGGAATACCTGGTCTCCGCGGCGATGGCTGTGTTCGCGTTTTCTACCATGATCGCGTGGTATTTCCTGGGACGGCAGACGCTGGGGGCTGTGGTGAGTCTGGCGGGACGGCTGTGGGAAAGCCGCGGCGGGCGCGGAAAGCGGAGGCGGGAGGCAGCCGGCCGGCAGCGGCCGGATCCACGGCGTGAAACCGGCATGAACGGAATGGCCGGCGCCGCCGGATACATGGCGGAGTCCATATATCTGCTCCTTTATGTGTACGCGGTCTTTCTGGGATGCGTGAGCAGCCTGACCGCAGTGTGGGAACTGTCGGACGTCTTTAACGGCCTGATGGCGTTTCCGAATCTTCTGGCGCTGTTTCTGCTGCGACGGGACGTTCCGCCGGGCAATAGGTTTACGGCGGACGGAACCGACCGCTTGAATAGAACCGGCCGGCCGTGCCGAATGTATTTTCACGGATAAAAAGTTTGCCGCCCGGCAGCGGCTCTGCCCGGCGGCAAACTTTTCTATAATGGATTAAAAAGGGAGGAGAGCTGATAACCAATATTATCAGCTCAAGTATTATGAAAAAAATCACATTGGCTATCTGTGTTTTACTATAGAGAAGAAATATGAAGAAATGATGCTGAATATGTAAACCTTTTTTGAATAATTTGTGAACGTCCCGGGCCTTGCCTGATAAGAAAAATAATGGTAATATATTATAAGATTGTGTCTTTTAAATTCGCGCTGGGGAGGCAGATGAAGATGGATAATAATAAACAGATGAATAAATATAAAGTTTTGATCGTGGACGATTCGGAGATGAACCGCTCGATCCTGGCGGATATCCTGGGCGAGGAATATGATATCATCGAGGCAGAGGACGGAGAGGAAGCCGTAAAGATCCTGAGAAAGAGAAGCGCGGAGATATCCCTGGTGCTTCTGGATATCGTGATGCCGAAGATGGATGGCTTCGAAGTGCTTGTCATGATGAACAAGTATCAGTGGATCGATGAGATCCCGGTGATCATGATCTCTGCGGAGAGCAGTTCCACCTCGGTGGAGAGGGCCTTCGATCTGGGCGTCGTCGATTACATAAGCAGGCCGTTCGACGCGGTAGTGGTGCACCGCCGTGTGGTCAATACGATCCTTCTCTACGCGAAGCAGCGGAAATTGGTGGGCATGGTCACGGATCAGATCTATGAGAAGGAAAAGCAGAGCCGGCTGATGATCGATATCCTGAGCCAGATCGTGGAATTCCGCAACGGCGAGAGCGGCATGCATGTGCTGCATATCCATCTGATCACGGAGATCATTTTAAAGCAGCTGTTCCAGAAGACGGGCCGGTACCGTCTCACTCCGGAGGACATTACGATGATCACCCTGGCGTCTGCTCTCCACGACGTGGGCAAGATCGCGATCCCGGGGGAGATCTTAAATAAGCCCGGCAAGTTAACCAAGGAAGAATATAAGACCATGAAGACCCATCCGGCGGTGGGGGCGGCCATGCTGGATGAACTGCCGTTCCACCAGGACGAGCCGCTTCTAAGAAGGGCCTATGAGATCTGCCGGTGGCACCATGAGAGATACGACGGCCGCGGTTATCCGGACGGACTGAAGGGCGACGAGATCCCCATTTCCGCTCAGGTCGTGGCGCTGGCGGACGTCTACGACGCGCTGGTCAGCGAGCGTGTGTATAAGAGGGCGTTTTCCCATGAAGTGGCGGTGGAGATGATCCTTGACGGAGAGTGCGGCGTATTTAATCCGATCCTTCTGGAATGTCTGGTGGAGTGCGCCGGGAAGATCCAGGACAGCCTGGAGTCGGCGACCTTCGGGGCCAGTATCAGCGAGCAGCGGGAGATCCGCAAGATCACGGAGGAAATGATGCAGCATGAGGAGCTGTCGGCTTCCGAGCGGACGCTGCGGCTTCTGGAGCACGAGCGCACGAAATACCGTTTCTACGCGTCCATGTCCCATGAGGTCCAGTTTGAGTATTCGGTGGAGCCGTCCATGCTGACTCTGTCGGAATGGGGAGCGGCGGTGCTTGGCATCAAAGAGATCATTATGGATCCGGAGAATGACGAGTCGTTTACGGAGCTTCTGGGCGACGATGTGATCAGGAATTTCGCGGAGCTTCTGTATGCGACCAAGCCGAAGAATCCGGTGTTCCGTTTCCAGGGGCTGATCGAGGTGAAGGGAGAGCCCAGATGGCATCAGATCATCTGCCAGGCGCTGTGGTCTTCCGATGAGACGCCCAGGCTGACAGGAGCCATCGGCAAGGCCGTGGATATTCACGACGAGCATATGCGGCTGGTTCATCTGGAGCAGACGGCGTCCCATGACGGACTGACCGGACTTCTGAATCATGCCAGCGCGGAATATATTATCCGGGAGCGGCTGCGGCTGAATCCGCGCGGGAAATTCGCCATGTTCCTTCTGGATCTGGATTTCTTCAAGTCGGCGAATGATGAACACGGACACATTTTCGGAGACCATGTGCTTCAGCACCTGGCCGGGAAGATCCGGGAGAGCGTCCGCGACGAGGATGTAGCCGCCAGAATGGGCGGAGATGAATTCCTGATGTTTATTGATTTTACGACGGATCTGGACGCGGTGGTGGATCGTATCTACCATTCGCTTCTGGGGTATTATGAGCATTTTAAGATCTCTGTCAGTATGGGCGTGGCGGTGAGCAACGGCGAGAATCTGGATTATGAGACGATGTTCCACCACGCGGATGAAGCGCTTTATTCGGTGAAGCTGTCCGGGCGCGGAACGTATCATTTCTACAGGCCGGAGATGGATGAGATGTTCGCCGAGCGGGAGGCGATCCCGCGGACGCCGGTGGAGAATAACGGCGTATCGGCCGGGACGGACGCGGCAGAAAGCGGGAGACCGGCGAAAGCAGAAGCCGCGGGCAGCGGCGAGATGCCGGAAAAAACGGAAAGTAAGGCCAGCGGCAGCGGGACGCCGGAGAATAGTTAAAGAAAGTTTAAGGAAAATGAACCTGCTGATATAAGATTCCTGTGATATATTGATATGCAGCGGCGGAAACTGTGCGGCCGGTTCCGGTAAGGATCCGGATAAGATCCTGGCTGCCGGGGCGGTTATGAGCGCAGCAGAAGTGTGTGAATATATATCAGGAGGGGATTTCCATGAAGAAGAGTATAATTACGGCAGGCGGCTTTATGATATGCGCCTGTATGCTTCTTGCGGCCTGCGCGCCGCAGGTAACGGCCAGCGTGCCGGATGTGCTTACGGTCCAGATCGCGGGGAGTGAGACGGGCGCGGGTACCGCTTCTTTGCAGGCGGACGCGGGCGGATCGCCGGCCGCGCCGGGCAGCGTTCGGGGGACAGATGCCGCTGAGACGCAGACCGTGACGGTCACGGCTGCAGAGACGGTGAAGATTGCCCCGGACATGGCGCGGATCATTTATGAGATCACGACGGAGGACAAGGATGCCGAGGTCTGCCAGCAGAAGAACAGCGAGACGCTGGATGCGGTGATCGCTTACCTGAAGGAACAGGGCGTGGCGGAGAAGTCCATTCAGACATCGGATTTCTCACTGAATCCGCAGTATGAATATCCGGGCAATGGCCGGCAGGTGCTGGTCGGTTATGAGATGGACACCCAGCTGACGGTGTCGGACATTCCGATGGATCAGGTGGGAGAACTGCTTACCGGCGCGGTAAGCGCCGGAGTGAGCCGGATCCGGGATGTATCTTACTATGCCAGCGGATATGATGAAGCCTACGATCAGGCGCTGGCGCTGGCTATGGATATGGCGAAGGAGAAAGCGGAGGCGATCGCCCACGCCGGAGGCTGTCAGGTGACGGACGTACTGAGCGTGACCGAGTCTGCCGACCGCCAGAGCGGCCGGTATGTGGACTCCGGTATCAGCCAGAATGTGATGGTGAAAGCGGCTGCGGAGGACAGCGCTGCGGAGATGGCCGTCATGGCTGGCGAGATGGAAATTGAGGCGGAGATCACAGTGGTGTACCGGTTGCTGCCGAGATAGAGGACAGATGTGAAACCGGCCATGTAGTATTCCGGATAAAAGAATTGATACGGGCATCAGAGGCGCCGGAATCACGCGCAGGGACGCCGGGGTTATGCGCAGAGGCGTTGGAATCATGTGCAGGGACAGTCCCGACGTGAGAGATACCGTTACAGTCAGGAGTTATAATATATTATGATAGAGATACGACTGAATGACAATTCATATGAGCAGGATATCCGTGAGCTTCTGATGGCGTTTTATCCCGGCGAGGGGTTCGTCTATGGGGCGGCGGAAATCCCGGCGCCTGTGCCGGGACATCGTGACGGTATGGCGGAGGAGAAGCCGCCTCTGCCTGCTGCACCCCCCGATATCCGCCTGACCGTGGAAGGCCTGGTAAGCGGCGACCGCCGTTCCTTCCGCCTGCGCCTGATCTTCGCGGGAGAGTCGGAATTTCATGGAATGCGGAATCTTCCGCCGGAGCTTGAGAAGGAGGCCGCCCGCCGGGACGAGCCCATTTCCCTGGACTACGACGACCGCACCGACGCGAAGAACAAGATCAAGCGCCGTCTCTATGTGCTTCTAATGTTCGCTACCGGAAAGCTGCTTCCGTGGGGCGCGCTCACCGGCATCCGCCCGACGAAGATCGCCATGACAAAGCTTCAGGAAGGCATGGACGCGGACGAGATCGCCGCGTTCATGAAAGAGAATTATTACGCAAGCGATGAGAAGATCGCCCTAAGCATCGAGATCGCACAGCGGGAACGGGAACTTCTGTCCGCCGTCGACTGCGCCGGCGGCTACAGCCTGTACGTGGGCATCCCGTTTTGCCCGACGACCTGCCTGTACTGCTCGTTCACGTCTTTCCCGATCGGTAAATGGGCAGGGAAGACCGGTCTCTATCTGGACGCGCTGTTTAAGGAAATGGATTATGTGTCCCGGAAAATGAGCGGCCGCGCGCTGACGACAGTCTATTTCGGCGGCGGAACGCCTACCTCCCTGTCCGCGGAGGATCTGGACCGCCTGTTTACGAAGCTGCGGGCCGTATTTGACGTGGATCACGCCAGGGAATTCACGGTGGAAGCCGGGCGCCCGGACAGCATTACGCGGGATAAGCTCCGGGTGCTTAAAAAGCACGGCGTTACGCGCATTTCCATCAATCCCCAGACCATGAACCAGGCGACTCTGGATCTGATCGGCCGCCGCCATACGGTGGAGGATGTGAAGGAGAAATTTGCCATGGCCCGGGAAGAGGGCTTTGACAATATCAATATGGATCTGATCGTGGGGCTTCCGGAAGAGGACATGGAAGAGGTCCGCGCCACGATGGAGCAGATCAGGGAGCTGGGTCCCGACAGCCTGACGGTCCATTCGCTGGCGATCAAGCGGGCCGCGCGGCTGAACACGATGAAGGAAGTCTACAAGGATCTGAGGATCGTGAATACACAGGAGATCATCGATATGACCGCCCGCTATGCGCGGGAGATGGGGCTGGAACCGTATTATCTCTACCGCCAGAAGAACATGGCCGGGAATTTCGAGAACGTGGGCTACGCCGCCCCCGGAAAGGCCTGCCTTTACAATATTCTGATCATGGAAGAGCAGCAGACGATCGTGGGCTGCGGCGCGGGAACGACCACCAAGCGGGTGATCCCCGGCGAGAACCGGATCGAGCGGGCGGAGACGGTGAAGAACGTGGAGCACTACATCGCGCGGGTGGACGAGATGATCGAGCGGAAGGAGAGATTGTTCGCGCTGCCGGAGAAATCTTTAGAAAAGTGTTGAAATTTCTTGCAAGATTGCATATAATAATAGCAGGAACAACCACCTACAAGAGGTTGGCCAATGTTAATGGTAGAAAATCCACCCTTCACTTTGCCAAAGTATACAAGGGTGGTTTTTCTATGCGAAAAACGTTACTGGCTTATCAAAATGATAAGGGTCAGCAATGCAAGAATGAACATTCCGAAGGCCATCAGGTCCTTAAAATCGAATTTCATCTGCACCACTTCCCATCTATGTAGGATGGAAGGCCAACACCTTGCAGTGACATGATTGTTCCCATAAATATCTTACCATAATTAGGGCGATATTTCAACGCTTTAATGGAGACATCGATATTTCAATTCTACTCCAGAATGTGCTCCTTTTTATCTGCCAGAAGTTCATTAATCTGCATCACGTCCATACGATGTTCGATTCCGTATATGATGACCGCGTCCCGAGAGGATCTGGCGTAGAGAATCCCTTCCCCGGCGCACTCCAGGCAACGCTGCGTCTCCCGCAGCGTAAGTCCGGCGGCGATGCACATCGCCAGGATCTTGTCGCGTCCCGGCTGCCGGGCGCCGCTTAGGATCTGGTAGCCATAAGTGCGGTCCAGTTGCGCCGCACGGATGATATCAGACTTTTTCAGATCGTGGATCTCAAGAAAATGTTGAAAGCAGCCGGCGAAATCCAAACTGGCGTCCGGTTTTGCATGTGTTTCAAGATAATTGTCCAGTTCCTTCTGTGAATGGGTGCTGGTCAGAATATGCAGCAGCTCGCCGGTGGTTTTGGTGTCTGCAGACTGCGGCGCCCCGGCGTGGGCGTCATTTTCTTTCTTAAGCATGTCGGGTTCTCCTTTTGTATTTCCATTTTTTATGCTACACTAAATATAATTGTTTCGCAAGTGAAAATTGACGCATGTTCGGAGCCGGACAGGGCGGAACGTAGAATTGGACAGAAATCTGCGGCGCCGGATGTTCCGCCGTTTACGGTGGAAATGAAGTGCAGCCGTCGGCTGCGATGAGAGTCAGAAAATATTTTCAGTGATAAAGAGGAAGCCATATGCCGGATCGATATCAGGAAATCGCCCCTATTGGAAAATATAAAAATATCTGGTTGGTTCTTGACCGGGACACAGGAAAGATCTATGTGAGGAAATGCCTGGAGACGTTCAATCAGGAAGTGTATGAACGTGTTGCGCGGCTTCACAATATCCACATCCCCGGCATTGCCGCCTGGAAGCTGGAAGAGGGCAGACTCTGGCTGATCGAGGAATACATAAACGGCGAGACGCTGGAGGAACGGATCAGCCACTGGGGGTCATTTACCCGGGACGAAGCGGTCGGAATCGTCCGTCAGGTCTGCGAAGCGCTTGCCTGTCTGCACAGTCAGGAGCCGCCGGTCATTCACCGGGATGTGAAGCTGTCCAACATCATGCTCTCCCATGACGGCGTTGTGAAGCTGATCGACTATAACGCGGCCCGGCTTTATGAGAAAGGGCTGAATCAGGATACCAGGCTGATCGGAACGGAAGCTTACGCGGCTCCCGAACAGTTCGGCTTCGCCCAGACGGACGCCCGGACGGATATCTATGCGCTTGGCGTGGTGTTTAATTATCTCCTGACAGGAGAGCATATCAAAGACCGGACGGCGGAGGGCGACTGCGGAGCCGTCATTCGGAAATGTACGCAGATGGATCCGAAACAGAGATATCAGTCGGTATCGGAACTGGATCAGGCGCTGCAGGTATTGCAGATGAACGGTTCGGCCGGAGTGAGGGCACGGGATGCGGCAGAGACGACAAAGACGGCAGTGACGGCTGAGACGACAGAGACAGCAAAGATGATAGAATCCCTCCATGCAAAACCAGCGCCCACGTCCCGGACGGACAAAGAGGCAGGATTTCATGGAGAAGATCGATACAAAGAACGCAGGCGTGAAACAGGCAGGCGTGATTCAGACGGGAGAGGTGCAGACAGACATCAGGAGAGAAAAAACGAAACAAACCAGTACCAAGAAGACGGATACGAAAGAAATGAACATGTCGAAAAGCAAGGTATATGGCCGATCCCTGGTTTCCGAAGCGGTGTATGGTGGAAGAAGCTGCTGGCGGTAGCGGGGTATCTGTTCATCATTTATGTAAGTCTGAGAGTGGAGTTCAAGGCGGATGCGGGCCGGCCGCTGGCGCTGTGGGCGGATCGGATCCTGGTGCTTATCAGCCTCCTTTTAACGGTCGCGGTATATACGAACTATCACGGCGCCGCCGCAAAAATGCCGCTTCTGCGCAGCAAGAAAGGATGGATCCGCCGTCTGGGATATTGCATGGTCTGGCCGTTCACATATGGGATTCTTATTCTGCTTGAGGTCATGGTCACATTATTGTTTCAGGCTGTCGTGAAAATTTAGAAAAGTATGCTGTCAGCATACCAAATAATAAAATGAAAATAGTAAACTGCCGGTATAAAGAGAAAAATACCGGCAGTTATTTTGATGCGTTATCGGAAGAAGAGGAGTTCCGGCCGAAATGCGCGATCACATCTTCCAGCAGGTTCTTAACCAGAGGAAGGGCTTCCCTGGGGCATTCGCTGAGAAGCTGGGACAGTTCGCCGTTCATATAGACAGGAGAAGCGCAGTCTGCGCCCTGCAGGATATAAGAGGGCTCTATTTCCAGAAAATGACAGATCTGAACCAGCCGCTCCAGATTGATCTGCGTCCTTCCGCATTCGATCCTGCTGATGAACGCGGTGGAAACATCCAGATATTCCGCCAGCTGCTCCTGCGTGACATGTTTTTCTTTCCTGCATTTGGCCAGGCGCTGGCCCATCAGTCGGTAATCGAGTATCATGCATATCACCCCTTTTGATTATATGCGGAATTGGGGGAAATGATAAGGAATCTATAAGTTAATATTGACTTATAGATTATATAATGATATGCTTTGAATGAGTAGATAGTTATATTGGAAGGGGATGAAGAGGATGAGAAAAGGATATTATTGATTATTCGTTAAAAAAGTGTGATAGGAGTAGGGTAATGGGTTATTTAAATTATATGAGGAGGCACTACTATGAAAATAGCAAAAATATTATTTTCCGCATTCATTATATCTGTTTCGATGGTCTCTACGGTATTCGCAGGAGAGTGGAAACAGGAGGCGGATGGGCGTTACTGGTATCAAAATGATGATGGCAGTTATCCGATAAATCAATGGCAGGAAATTGATGGAAAGCAGTATTATTTTGACGCTGGCGGGTATATGCTGGCGAATACAACTACGCCGGACGGAAGCATGGTCGGTGCAGATGGGGCTAAAATAACGCTGCACACGGTATCGAATTTTTCTTATTCTTCAAATTCAGTGACAAATGCGCTCCTGATTCAGGACTGGCGATATGAAGATTACGGAACCACATTACATTTCCTGGAAGTAACCAATAACTCTCCATATACATTGTCGATTAGTATTAATGAGACCGCAAAGGATTCGGCAGGGAATGCGATAGGAGCAGGCTCAACTTCAGAGGACGATATTCCGGCTGGCGCTACGGTATTTTTGACGAATTATTTTGGCAGTGTTGCAGGAGTACATAGCTTTGATACGTCGATAGAAACTACTATAAGCACATATTGTATTCCGGTTATCCAGAATGTTGTCGTAGAGGCTACAGATCTTGGAGATAAAGTTTTGGTTAAGGCAACTAATAATGGGGGAGTACCAGCTGAATTTGTGGAAGCTACTGTGGTTTTCTTCAGAGGAAACGAAGCAGTAGCATATGATACGAATTATTTCTGCGATAGTGAGAGCGAACTGAAGCCGGGCGTGTCCATGACAAAGCAGATGAATTATTATAACTGGGATGGAGTCAGATATGACTCGTTTAAGGTTCATGTTACCGGACGAAGGTATGATTGGGGATTCTAGGAGTCCGCTATTTTGAACAAGGAGGAATCGGCGTTTTTAAAAGATTTGGAGGCATAAGCATATGAAAAAGGCATTATCTGTTATTATTGTGGCTTTCGCTGTTTCTGTACTGCTTTCCGGTTGCAAAAGTAGCGATTACAAAGAAGCTGTTAAAATGCAGGAAGCTGGTGAGTATGAAGCTGCTTTAGATCTATATGTAAACATAGCAAATTATGAAAGTTATAAAGATACAGCTAATCGAGTAGCCGAATGCGAGGCAATGATAGAAGCAATTAATAATTTTGAAAATGCTAAAAGTGTCGTTGAGCAGAAGAATGTCGATCTTGAATTGGCGATTTCTGATGCGCAGTCCATAATCACAAAGGGAGACGCCGCTCTGGATGATACGTTAGTACCAGCATTGGAAACTGCTATTTCAGAAGCTAAATCATCTGAACAAGATATTATGGAAATGCCAGAATCAAAAGATGAAATAACAGCCGCCATAGAAAAACTCAATGCTGTCGATTATAGCAGCACTTTATCAAATCTTGCTGATAAAAAAGCCGCTCTCGAAAAAAGTATCAAGCAATATGCTTTAGTTAATGCTCCTACAGAAGCGTATGTTATTGAGTGTTTGGAAAAAGTAGAAAACGTTGTAGACATTTCTGCTGCTACTGAAGGCAATGATCCGAATGGTCATCTGAATAAAGCAGGTGGTTATACAGCACAAATTTTTTTCTCTAGTGAATTGATTGATCAAAATGATGTCTATGGTGCTTCTCTTATTGAAAAAGGTACTGAGGCTGGAGGCAGCATAGAGATCTACTCTAATGTGGATGATGCTACTAATCGGAATAACTATCTTGCAAGCTTTGATGGTAGTATTTTTGCTTCTGGCTCACATACTGTTGTGGGTACTGTAATAGTGCGTACATCTGATAAGCTTACAGCTTCTCAGCAACATACTATGGAGGCAAACATTATTGCCGCTTTAATAGCGATAGACGAATAGCAAGCATTAACATTTGTAACTTAGTTCAATCTGTTACATCAGTATTTAAGGAGCCGATGAAAATAGATGAGTAATCACCTATAAAACAACGGCTTCTTTTTGGCCTTTTTGCCAAAAACGAAAAAAGAATTCAAATGGGTTGTAATCTGTGGTATAATTTTAAGAATGATCAGGAATTTTAAATGAGGATAATGGCGCTTATATCGTCAGTGCAGAAATGTTTGGTTCTGGTATAGATATGTTGTTAAGAAGCCAAGGTTCTTTTATTGAACTGCTTCAGTGAAAGGAGTGGTTGTGTGTTTACCATTATATTTGTGGTTGCTTTGATTTGGCTTGCCTGGAAGATGCTTGTTATGAGTGTAAAGGCGGCTTGGGGGATAGCGAAAATGCTATGCATAATATTATTGTTGCCGGCATTTATTATTGGATTGGTTTGTGGTGGGCTGATTTATTTAGCGATTCCTGTTCTGATTGTTGCTGGAATAATTGTAATAATCGGTAATATAGCAGAAGCTTAGATGGACTCAGTATGTCGGGGAGTCACCAAAACTTAAGAAAAGAGACTGTTGATTATATGAAAGGAAAGCACTTAATTAAGAGAGTTATATCCTTTTTACTGGTGTTGTCGATGATGACATCACTTGTTGGTTGTTCATGGGGGAAATGTGATTCTTCTGAGCGGGGTATAGTTCCTGCTGATAATGATACAATCGTAGTAAATGATGTTGCTATAAATGATTCGTTCGTCACATTGGAGATTAAGGGACTTGAAGAGGCTGACATAACGGTTGATGATATCAATATTGATGAAATATTGGTTAACTGTATTGAAGTAAAAGGAATTAACAGTATAGAGGTCGAAGTAACATCAATAAACGATGAATTTGTTTATTTGGCTTACAAGAATTTTGTATCGTATTATGGCGATGATTTTGACTTGAAAGATTTTCTGATAGATACCGGTATAGGTAGCGGTTGTATTTTGATATGCGTGACGCTATATGTCGCAGGTGGACCGGTTGGCACCTTCTTTGGGGCTGTTATCACATCACAGTTCACAACATCGGCAATTGTAATTGGAGTGGCTATTGATGCGGCGGTTTCTGCATATCAGGCGTATGAAGAAGGTGGAGACGCTTCATATATCATCGGGCATATGCTCAATGGCGTGGCGGATGGATTCAAATGGAATGCTATGCTTGCACCGTTGACCGGAGTCGTGGATGGAATCAAAGCTCTTCGTGCAGTTAGTGCATTGCGGAAGGTTCCTGGATTTAAAGATGTTACAGATAAAGAAGCTCGTAAAATATTTGAAGAAATGTCCCAAATCCTTAAAAAGTCAACTGAATTAGGGGGTGATCTTACAGATGAGGCCTTAAAGAATTTATATGAATCACTTCCTAAGGATTTTACGGAGGAAGTATCGGAAAAACTATTTAGGGATATTCTAAATAATAGGCAGGCATTAACTGATATTATTAAGAAGTTTAACCCGTTTAATGTTTCAAGAGAAGTGGTGAAAGCCTTACAGGATGATTTTATTATAAGATCCGGTATGGCAGATGATGCAATAATCAAGGCAATTAAGAAGGGAACAATAAAGAATATTGATGATATAGCGGATGATGCTGTTCGTGAGTACATTGAGAAACATATGTATGAATTTGTTTCATGCTTTGGCGGGTCATTATCCAAGGATTTTATGGATAGTTGCATGAGAAAAAGCATGGGCGATGATGTGTTTGAACTGATTCAAAAATCCATTGCGTCAAATGATCTATACGTGGATTTAGTTAATAAACTGGGGCGACAATCTGCGGAAAGTCTATTGAGTGATTCCAACACTCTGGTTTTGATGCAATTAAGATATGGAGCCGGAAATGTAAACAAACTTCTTAATGCAAGAGATCTATATAGGCAAATGCAGAGAAGTGGTAATAATATTGCAGAGGAAGATTTGCGTCGAGTAATGAGAGGCTTTTTAGACGGCACATTTAAATCACTGGACGATATTAAGGCGATAAATTCTACTATTGCAGACAATATCTGTAGTTCCAAGGAAGTCGTTGTAAGAACTATCAAAGATTTGGGTAATGAAAAAGCTCTTTCAGGCCTACTGGATGATATAGCAAGAACAGGATTTAAAAATTTAGATTTTGCAGAAGATTTTGCTGACGACATTGTTACTAACACGCTATCAAAAACAGATATTGTCTCCCAATATGGAGAGTCGGTTTATCAGAGCTTAATAGACAATTATAATCAGACTGTTAATTGCCTTTATATGAGGACTTCTGTAAACAATGGCCTGATAGAGGATTTGACTAGGGATGCACTAAAAGCAGAGGGGCTGCAAGATGATATTATTACAGGAATCATGAGTGGAAAGGGGATTTCAGAGTGGGGATTGACAAACAGTCAAATAATGGAGATTTACAATGTAGTCTCAGATTACTACAGAGTAACGGATGGAAGGATATATGCGAATTATAATACAGAACTTGCGGAAGCCAGAGGGAAATATATCTCAGATTTCATAGCAACATATACACAAGATAATGCCATCATAAATATTAAATATGCGGGGGCAATTATGGATCCCAGTAATTCAGATGCGGCAAAAGCGGCATATATTAAAGCAACATATGGGGATATATATATGAGCCGCCAAGGATTCCCTGTGTTTGATGACTATGCTATTGCTAGAGTTGAACTTCCAAATCTTACAGGTTTGAATGCTGGAAATGATGATATTGTAAAAGCCAATCTTGCTCATCATGGCACCAAAGTATCCATTCCAGGATATACTTGGCATCACCTAGAGGATGGCAAAACAATGATTTTAATTCCGACAGAACTACATAAGGCATATCGGCATACAGGAGGAGCTGATTTGCTTAGAGAGGGGTTAAAGGAGGCGATGTAGCGTGGGAATAATCAATACTATTGATGATTTATTAAATATGAAACGGAAAGAGGAATATGAGCTTGTCTGTGATATAGACGCTGAAGGGAAAACGGTAAAGTGTTTTATAGGAGATTTTTCAGGCAAGCTTAATGGGAACGGGCATAAGATAAAGAATCTGAGAATCTCTGATGAAATCTGGGGTGATGAGCAGACGTTGGCACTCTTTTATAGCATGAGTAAAGCTGAAATCAGAGATATATCGTTTGAAAATTTGCTCTTTGATTATGACAGAACATATTATTCACCACGCGTTGCAGCGCTTGTGGGAAGTTGTTCAAATAGTACGATCATAAATGTTGATGTCACGGTCAGAGATAGTTCCGGAGAAGATTTAACATTAGTCTACGAGGCCAATGATTGTACTATGCAGAATAATAAAATAGTTTGTAACGGGAAAGAGGTTCCCGTTGCCAAATACAACTAAAAAGGAGACTAATATGAAAAAGGCTATGAAAAAAATTGTATCTGTTGTTTTGGTGCTGGCCATTTTGGTGTTGGTCATGATGTACTTATTGACAGCCGGCAGGACTACCGTTACCCCATCAGTAAATTTTGGCTTTAAGATTATTGATGGCGCAGGTGCTTATGATGAGTCGATTACCAGCTTTGAGGTTGGCAAGAAGTTTTATACCTGTATTACGATAAAACTGATTACGAATAAGAAAAAGGCTCAGGATTATAGTGTGGTGGTTGAGATTCCTAAGACAAAGGAAGTTGAGGTCAAGGGAATGGGAGGTCTTGAACCTGATTCTAATGAGTGGGATGAAGGACAGGAACTGACAAGGCTGACATTTACCATGCAGGGATATAAAGAGGCAACAGACGAAAAGATATTGTTCTACGGGACACCTACAGGTGAGGGTGAGGCTAAAATGACTGTTCATATCTATGATAAGGATGGAAATGAAATCAATGCAGGCTATTCCAGAACAATCTTTTTTGAGTACACGCTTCAAGAGTAGGAGGGTCTCATGAAAAAGTATGAGAATACTAATTTCAGAGTAGCATATCCTGAAATTGTCGGAATAATAGTGTTTGCCTGCCTGTTGGCAGCTACAATCTTTTTTTACAAATCATATACCGATGTTAAGGATCTCTTTAACATCGAAAGAACAGAGGTCGATTTTATTATACAGGCACCAAGTATGGAGCAGGTTACTGAAATCAGCAGCTTATCACATATTGATAGGATTGTGCCATATTATTACAGATCGGTTGATGTATCGGCTGGCAAGGGAAAAGTCTCATCACATTTATTCATCGTCGAGAGTGCAGATGACATCCCTTACACGACGCTTTCAAAGGAACTTTTGCTGAAGAAAGGTCCCGGTAATGGAGTAAATGCTTTATATGTTACCGACGATTTTGCAAAGAGCGCAGGCGTTAAGGCAGGGGATAGCATTAGGATTTCGATTGATGGAACAGAAGTGGATTTTACAATCGAAGGTATTTACAAGACAGATCATCGCCATGTCGGTGGGACGCTTATCGCTGTAAAGACCACTGATATTGAAAATGCTATGAAAAGAGCAAGGTACGGCGGTGCTTTTATTGCAAGTAATAATCTATCTGAATCTGGAAGTTATTTTGCGAACGAGTATAAACCACAGGGGGATATTCGATCAAGAGAAGAGTTTGAAACAGATGATGCATATCAGACATATCTGGAAACGAGAGATCAGAGCGATACAACAAAAGAGGCATTTGTTACTGCTGATTACGCAAGCGAGCTTTCAAGAAGAAACAGTGGAAAACTCTTAAGAAATTTGATTCTGGTCATTGCATTGGCGATTGCGGCATACATTATTCTTGCTCTTATAATGATCGTAAGAACAAATAATTACACAAAAACAAATGTGCCTAGAGATATCAAGGATAATTTCACAATTGGTCAAGAGACAAGAATGTATAGGAAGTATTTTGCGACTCTATGCCTGCTTATGCTTTTGATCAATGTTGCTGTTACAGCGGTTTCGTATTTGCTTGGATGGATGGAATTAGTTTCAATTGTTAATATAGCAGAGATAGGTGGTACATTGTTTGTTGCTATTATCTTGGGAAGTGCTGCTACTAGGAAACTTAAAGAAAGATTCTTGATTGAAAACCAAAAGTACGAAGAGAAAAAAAGAAAGGCGCAGGGAGCGGCCAGTCAAAAGCAATGATTATGCCGCTCGTTGATGGATGAAAATAGGCGTATGATTGATGAGTACAGAAGTCATTTCAAGGCTATGATTCCATCACTGGCATGGTTATTCTGTGTGCTGGTGATGGGTTTTGTCTTCTGGAATATTGTTTTTTTAGAGATTATTTATCCGCTTCAAAGAGAATTGGATTATATAAAAGAATCTGGATACTCATATGTAGTTGAAAGCAGTAATGATTACGAAGAATATTCGCACCTGAAAAAGCTGGAAAATCTTATAACCTTTACAAATGAACAGGGAAAAAGATCAAATGTAAATACCTATATTTCGGTGGGACAATCAAGCTGGGACGAGTGGAATTTGCAAGAGAATGAAATAGCGATTTCACAAAAAATGGCTGATAAGTTGGATCTTTCGATAGGATCAAAGGTATCAGCTTACTACCCGATATATGATCAGCCTATGGAATACGAAGTAAAGGCAGTACTGCCGTACGCCTCGGATTTATACAACATTTTGGAAAATCAGGATTTTTCTTATGCAGTGGTTGGTGATGACGGTGTGTTGATAAATCGAGCAAAAGGAATATGGATATATTTTCTTAATTCACAGGAATATGAAGAATATTATGAGAGAGGTAATTCATATATAAATCGTTTTGATTTATCTGAAGAAACAGACGATCTTTTTATGCAGATTATTATTCGATATGCGGTGATGCTTATTTTGATGATTTCACTTGTTACCGCAGTAGCTATGCTAATGCATAAAGAGATAAATAGAGAAGTCCTAAAATATTATTATGACGGGTATGGGATTCGTCAAGTAAAAGGGATAGATCGCAGGGATCATTTTTTCTTTTATGGTGTTCCGTGTGTGGCTCAAATAATATGGATGAAATTTCTCATAAGAAAAGCCGAGTATCCGATTTCTTTCTTTATATGTGTATTTGTAATACTCGTTAGTATGCTTTTTATAACCATATTTGTGGGAGGAAGAAAGTATGGGAAGGCAAATTGAGCTTAAGGATTTAACCGTTCGTTTGAATGAACGGGTGTTATATGACAAGGTGAACCTCATTGTTGGTGAAGGGGAGCGCTTTGTGTTTCTTGGGCCTAATGGAATTGGAAAGTCTCTGTTATTGGAAATGATATGCTTAGGGAATAGCCGTGAACTGGCATCGAGATATAAAGGGCTTTCAGTATCCGGAACCATTCTTGATTCTAATGGCAGCGATTTACTTAATCCCGCTGTGAGTAGAAAGATAGCCTATGTGTCTCAAAATGAAAATTTTTATAAAAACAAAACAATCAAAGAAGTGTGCCAGACGTCATGTAATGGTATAGGAATAGACTTAAATGAAGAAAGGTTGGACTATCTCCTTAAGGCATTCGGAATCTTTGATAAGAAGAATCAAAAAATAAAGAATAATGTGAGCTTTGGAGAGGGCAAGATTGTTCATATAATTAGTCGTATCCTGAAATTAGAAGCATCTAGCCTGCTTATTTTAGATGAGCCGTTGAATCATCTTTCGTTTAAGAACTCAAAAGTATTTAATGATTTGATTCTTGAAGAAATACAACGTAATCCCCAATTAAGCATTATAATGGTTTCCCATTGTCGTGCTATGAATTTTGCCGAGAAAGCAATGGTTTATACCACAGAAAACAGAGGTATTGCATTCAAGGAATATCATGCATATGATTGTTTTTCCAATAGTGAGTATGCAGAATGCTTTTGACATCTATCTGTAAGAAAATCACTAATACGCATTTATTCCAGAGACCTGTCAAAGAAGGTGGAGAGTTCAGACGACAAATGGCTAAGAAGGGAAAATGTGCTGCAGACAAGACACTAAACGTTTATCGGAAGATGAAGACGATAAGCATAAGTTAGAATTGGATTCTGAGACGGCTGCAGTTGTAAGGAGAATTTTCGATATGATGCTGGCAGAAATGGGATTATCGGATATAGCCGGGAACCTGAATGACCGTTATATTAAGTGCGCAGCGGTTTATATGCATGATAAGGGCGAAGCCGTAAATCATGTGAATGGTTTTGACGGTTTATGCGTTACACAATGTCTTTTTGTTCTGAAAATTGTAGCGCGGCTATGGCAATCTGCCACTCCGTGTGGTATAGTAATGTCAATTATTGAGGACAACTGGGCGATTCAGTAATGGAGGCGGACGATGACATATAAAGATTTTGTTAAAGAGACCATTTGTAATTTGAGCGAGCCGGTGTTTGAAGAACTCAAACAGTTGCTGCTTGGAGAATACATATCATTCTCCATCATAGATCGCGAGAATGTCACTAAAGATATTCTTGCCGAGAAGGTCTGTGATTACTTCTGTATACTTGAAATAAAAACGGGTAAGGCGTTCGATAAGCATATCGAGTCCTATATGAGTGACTTGGATTCCATCGTGGGTCCGCATATTGCCAAAACGCCACAGGCTAAAAAGGGCGATAAGACACCTATTGTTGATTCCCGTCCCCGGTCAAGGAAGTACTACGATAAGGTTATTACTACCAAAGGGGTTAAAAATCCATCCCTGACTCAACTGGTTGATTATTCCAGGATTATGATGTGCCTGTACACTGCGGCAATCAAAAATAGAGATAACCCTATAGATAATTTCGATTATGCGTCAAAATGTCTTGCTCCGGTGAGCATCGTTGATGCCATGAAAAGCGAGGAGATTTCGATTGTGCATACTCGTTTAAAGAAGAAACGGTTTGACATGAAGGATCTATATAGCGATGACGTGTGCACGTTGATTTTGTCGATATTGATTCTTTTCTCAATTATCAACGAAAAAGTAGAAGGAGAAACCGATCATGAGTGATATGCTAGTTATAGAGACTTTGGAGCAACTGAAAGCATTCCTAAATGAAAAAGGCATGATGGAGATTGCGGTCAGGAACCAGAATAGACGGTTTAAAACCTTTCAGAAGGTCATGATCAGCAATCTTCCGGAGACACAAGAAAAGGAGCTTACTCAAAAAGTGATTCATGCGCTCAATAAGAATACGCAGATGAATGAACGAAACCTGAATCTTCTGGGTAATGTGGCAAAACTGGAAGAAATCGGAATGCTATTGAACGGCCTGAACCTATGTGCTACCTGTGCCGGTTTTGCAATTATGTACGCGAAGCTGGATGCCATGAGTTCAGAAATCAATCAACAGCTATACCAACTCGAGAAAACAGTAAAGCAGACTCAGGATATCCAGAATGATTACGAGTTTAAAAAAGTGCTCGCGGAGCATACAGATATGCTGGATAGCCAGCGCAGACAGCAGCCTTATTCTGAAGGGAAGATGCGTGAACTTGTCGACCGAGAGTATAATGTCCTGACGCTTCTGATCAGTTCTTTCCGAAAGGATATCTCAGGAGATAAAAGCGCATTGATCTTTTCAATCTTTTCAATGCTTGCGATGTTCACGGCGTCACTGCGTTATTTTGACGAATTGTATTATTTCAATAATCGTCAAGTACTGGGAGAAAAGAACGCGTGGCATCTGTCCCACGAAAAATGGATGAGCGTATATGACGAGTTATCCTCTGAATGGTTTATCGAAAAGCTGCAGGATTATGGAATGTTCGATACAAAGTTATCAACTCTGGAGGTCGACATTTACTACATAAGTTTGATGGATCAGGTAGCTGACCTGAGAAGCGAAATAGAAGATAATCAGGCATTGATTATTGCCCTGGGGGACGATGAGCTTTTCAGAAAAGTTAAAGAAATGAATGCAAAGGAAATCGCTGATTCCATTGAGTCAGCATACAGAGAAGCCGGCAGCGATTTGGCTGAGGAAACCGTCATAGCAGCGTATCAGAACGGAATGCAGCAGGCGGCAATGGCGGCGTGAGGTGATCAATTATGGATATTTCCGTCAAGAATGCTTTTGATAAGCTTATAAAAGCGTGTGAACGTATAGATTCTCTCCAGCAAAAACAAAAAAGAGGGTTATCCCTGAAAAGACTTCTCGCAGAGGATATTCATGCCTTTATATGTCTGATCTCAAAATCCGGGGCAGAAGAAAGATATAGCTACTTTAATGAAGTATACCAAGGCGGAGCCTACCCGTCTTCTGAATTGGATTGTATCGTAGGAGACGGCTTGCCCAGAGCGTTTATTGTCCTAAATGAATTTGATGGCTCTGTACGAAACAAGAACGGGGTGCAAACGGCAGGCCTATTTGTGTATTTTATTTCCGAACTGGGGAAATCCTATCTGCTCAGCAGATTTGATAAAAAAGATATTGACTCTAAGAAATACATAGACTATATCCGGTCTTTGCAAGATGCTCTGTCTCGTCAGAATGAAGATCAATCCAAGGATAATGCAAAGGCCACAATAGATGCGGCATCACAAAAAAAGCCATTACGGGGGACGGATTTGGTGGCGAGCAAGAAGAGTGATGAGCCTGTGGAAACCATACAGGAGGATGTACCAGAAGAAACCATAGAGGAATTGTTGGAAAAACTGAACGCTTTAATTGGGCTGGCAGGAGTAAAGCAGGAAGTCGCGTCGCTTATCAATATGATAAAGATAAAGAAGGTTCGTGACTCACGTGGTTTGAAAACTGCCAATATATCAAAACATCTGGTTTTTCTTGGCAATCCCGGGACAGGAAAAACAACTGTTGCAAGGCTGTTGTCTAAGATTTATAAGCAGCTCGGTGTCCTTGAAAAAGGACAGTTGGTGGAGGTTGACCGGGCAGGTCTGGTTGCCGGATATGTTGGTCAGACAGCGCTTAAGACCAAGGGAAAGATTGATGAAGCGATGGGCGGTATCCTGTTTATTGACGAAGCCTATACTCTTGCAAAAGGTGGATCGGACTTTGGACAAGAAGCCATCGATACAATCTTGAAAGCAATGGAAGATAATCGGGAGAATTTTGTCGTAATTGTTGCTGGATATCCGGATCCGATGAAACAGTTTCTGGAATCAAATCCGGGCCTCAAATCCCGTTTTAATAAAAACATCATGTTTGATGATTATACAGAAGATGAATTATTGTGTATTTTTCATGCTTTCTGTAAACCATTCAGCGTGAAACTCAATGAAGAGGCAGAATGCTGCGTCAAGATGTACTTGCACTGGCTCGTCCAAAATAAATCAGAGAACTTTGCAAATGGACGTGAAATGAGAAATCTGTTTGAATTGACGCTTGAAAACCAAGCAAACAGACTGGCCGAAAAAACAGATATCTCAGATGAAGAGTTAAATGAGATCACCAAGGATGATCTTCCTGCATGGGTAGTCCATCCGCAGAGGAGTGAGGATTAGATATAGCAGTTACTCCGCACATTGTCTATTCCGAAAAAAGGTGTCTCCCCATCAAATTTCGGAATAGAATAGGAGGCGTCAAGATGGAGATAAAGCGCGACGACTATCTGAATAAGCTGATCCGCCGGCAGGGAAACGGCATGATCAAGATCGTGACCGGTATCCGCCGGTGCGGCAAGTCGTATCTTTTGTTGAATCTCTTTCATGATTATCTGGTAGGTCAGGGTGTAGATGAAGCGCACATGATCGAAGTTGCGCTTGATAACCGGCTATATAAGGAACTGCGCGACCCGGACCGGATGCTTCATTATATCTTAGATCGGATCACTGATCAGAAAATGTATTACATTATTCTGGACGAGGTCCAGATGATGGACGAATTTGAGGATGTCCTGAACAGTCTGCTGCATATCCGCAACGCGGACGTGTATGTGACGGGTAGCAATTCCCGCTTCCTATCCTCGGACGTGATCACGGAGTTCCGGGGGCGGGGCGATGAGATCCGGGTGTATCCGCTGAGCTTCCGGGAATATACTTCCGTGTATGACGGTACGGTTGACGAAGCGTGGGACGACTATTTTCTGTACGGCGGGCTTCCGCTGATTCTGACAAGAGAGACTGCGGAAGAAAAGGCCGAGTATCTGTCGTCCCTGTTTGAAAAGGTATATCTGTCGGACATCATTGAGCGTCACAGGATCCGAAATGGAGAAGAACTGGATGAACTGGTGGATATCCTGGCCTCTGCGGCGGGGTCTTTAACCAGCCCGGTGAAACTATCCCGTACCTTCCGCAGCGCGAAAGGAAGGACGGTCACAGATAAGACGCTGAAGAAATACATGGATTATCTGCAGGACGCGTTTCTGATCCGCAGAGCGGTCCGCTATGATATTAAGGGACGAAAATACATCAATTCTCCGGCGAAATATTATTTTGAGGACGTGGGCCTGCGCAACGCACGGCTGAATTTCCGTCAGGTGGAAGAGAACCCCATTATGGAGAATATCATTTTCAATGAAATGCGTATCCGGGGATATCAGCTGGATGTGGGAGTCGTGGAGGCGTACGGCAAGGACCAGAGCGGCAAAACGATGAAGAAGCAGCTGAAAGTTGATTTTGTGGCCAATCAGGGAAGCCGCAGGTATTATCTGCAGTCGGCTTATGAAATGAGCCGGACGGAGAAAGAGGAGCAGGAGAAGCGGCCGCTTCTGCATATCGATGATTCATTTAAGAAGATTGTTCTTGTGAAGGACCGCATGAAACCCCGGCGGGACGAGCAGGGAATCGTCACGATGGGAATCCGCGAATTTCTCCTGGATCCGAACAGCCTGGAAAGCTGAAAAAATTCTGAACTTCCTACAAGATTTCTCGCTCAATGAAAAAGCGGAGTGAGTGATACCACAAAAGGTCAGGAAAAACAACATACCGAATCACAAGATCATGGAGGAATACGGTCTTCCGCAAATGCTCATGAAATATCTCGGGGCAAAGGATTGCGGGTTGTTTCTGGATCTGTGTGCATATTCAATCATTGGTGAGAATAATGCTGGACACCAATCCTTTTTTCCTCATGTTATGGTACTATGTATTCACTGGTAAAATAGTAATGGGATAAATCCCCCGGAAGCGGGGGGAAATATAATAGATTTGATTGGGGAGCCGAAGGGGCGATTACGTCAGCTGCCGGACTTGCAAAAGAAAGGGGCTGGTGCTATGGTTACATATGCCGATCTATTCGCATTTGTGATTATGCTTTGCGCTGTAATAACTCTTGTTATTTACATTATACGCAAAAAGTAGCGCCCTTGTCTTGGCAGGCTAGACGCTACTTTTTGTAAACTCTACATTTGCCGGCGGCTAGGCGGTATCTAGCTTTCGGCTCTCTTGTCAAGCCTATTATATCCGTTTTCACCGCCCACGTCAAGAAAAACAATATTCTGTTGAAAAATACCTTGTTGATTCCTGTCTCGTCAGTTACTAATTGACTCTATTATTTTGAGGACGTGGGCATGCGCAACGCGCGGCTGAATTTCCGTCAGGCGGAAGAGAACCGCATTATGGAGAATATCATTTTTAATGAAATGCGTGTCCGGGGATATCAGCTGGATGTGGGAGTCATGGAGGCGTACAGCAAGGATCAGGAGGGCTTTACGGACATATTTCCACAATTGCAAAACGTGCGAAAACATGGAATAATTCGTTTGCAAAACGTGAAAAATACTGCCGCAAGTGCGATGTAAAACGTGAATCGAGGAAAGGCAGAATGCGTTCGTGTATAGGAAATATATCCGTTTTTGGCAGATTGGAAAGAAAACTAATCGAAAAAGGCACTTAGTTTTACCATGTTCTTATACTTATTCCGAAAAAGGTGTCTCCACACCAAATTTCGGAATAGAGAGAGGGCTCCGAACAGCCTGGAAAGCTGAAAAAAGAGATTGCCATTTCCGTCTCATGATAGTATACTGTCCAAGTAGGCGGCAGGCATTGCAGATACACAGCGCGCCGTATACCGCCACCAGAAAAAGAAAGCGAGACATCCTATGGCATTGAAGAAAAAGCCGGTTACCGGCATGAGGGATATCCTGCCTGACGAAATGCAGGTGCGGGATTTTGTGATGAACCAGATCAAGGAGACGTACCGGGGCTTCGGCTTCACCCAGATGGAGACCCCCTGCGTGGAGCATATCGAGAACCTGACCAGCAAGCAGGGCGGGGACAATGAGAAACTGATCTTCAAGATCTTAAAGCGGGGCGAGAAGCTGGATCTGGCCGGCGCGGCGGAGGAGAACGATCTGGTGGATACCGGTCTCCGCTACGACCTGACTGTGCCGCTGGCCCGGTATTATTCCAACAACGCGGCCCAGCTGCCGTCGCCGTTCAAGGCGCTGCAGATGGGAAGCGTGTGGAGGGCGGACAGACCCCAGAGAGGGCGTTTCCGACAGTTTACCCAGTGTGATATCGACATCCTGGGCGACGCGTCCTACATGGCGGAGATCGAGCTGATCCTGGCGACCACCACGGCGCTGGGGAAGATCTGTCCGGACAACCGTTTTGAAGTGCGGATCAACGACCGCAATATTCTCCGGGGGATGGCGCTCTACAGCGGTTTTCCGGAAGAAGCTCTGGAGACGGTGTTCATTATTCTGGACAAGATGGATAAGATCGGCTACGACGGCGTGGCTGCGGAACTGAAAGAGAATGGATATGAGGAAGCCGTCATTACCAAATACATGAATCTTCTGACAGGCGCCGGCGACGACGCGAACGGCGTCCGGAGGCTGGGTGAGTCTCTGAAGGACGTGATGCCGCAGACCGTGACAGACGGACTTGCGGACATCATGGATACGGTCGTTCGGGTCAGCGAGACGGAATTTACCCTGAAATTCGACCCGACGCTGGTGCGCGGCATGTCCTACTACACCGGAACCATTTTCGAAGTGTCGATGGAAGGACTGGGCGTCTCCGTTGCGGGCGGCGGCCGTTACGATAAGATGATCGGCAAATTTACCGGCACGGACACCCCGGCCTGCGGTTTCTCCATCGGCTTTGAGCGGATCGTCACGATCCTGATGGAGCAGGGCGGCAGGGCGCAGAGCGAGACGGTGAAGAAGGCGTACCTGGTGGAGAAAGGCATGGACAAAGACCGCTTCGCGCAGATCATGAAGCAGGCTATGGACGAGCGCAAAGCCGGCGTCTGCGTGCTGGTATCCCAGATGAACAAGAACAAGAAATTCCAGAAGGAGCAGCTGACGAAGGACGGATATACGGAGTTCGTGGAGTTTTATCGGGAAGCGCTGAAGTGACGGCTTTCGGCGAAGCTGCGGTTGAGGAAGAGAGAATTGTAAAATGAAGTTGCGGGCAGGCTGCATATGTGGTCTGCCCTTTTGTTTACGTCAGTATGCAAAAACGTGCCAGTGACGCCTGCTCATATTTGACGCCCTGTTTGCATTATATCCGCGGATCTGTGAAATCTCTGTGAAAATGTGGAAAACCTCTGCGTTATCTGCTAAAACCCGAGTTTGCCACTTGTAAATGTGAAATGGAGCCTTCTTTCGGCTCCATTTCCTTGTATATGCGCG
>CANQRU010000012.1 GCA_947626395.1 uncultured Lachnospiraceae bacterium
GAGCGGTTTTGCCGGGAGCATTTCCCCGGACACCAAGCCCTTGTCTGCACCCACCCGGACGGGCATAACCACAGCGGAAACATCCATGTCCACATCGTCATCAACAGCCTGCGGATCGAGGAAGTGCCGCTCCTGCCCTACATGGACAGGCCAGCCGACACCCGCGCCGGATGTAAGCACCGCTGCACCGACGCGGCCATGAGACACTTCCGAGCCGAGGTCATGGAGATGTGCCACCGGGAGGGGCTTTACCAGATTGACCTCTTGAACGGCAGCGCAAACCGGGTGACGGAGCGTGAGTATTGGGCGCAGAAAAAGGGACAGGCCGCGCTGGACAAGCAAGCCGCCGCCCTTGCCGCCGAGGGCAAGCCGACCAGCCCCACCAAGTTTGAGACGGACAAGGAAAAGCTGCGGCAGACCATCCGCTCCGCGCTGTCCTCTGCCACCAGCTTTGAGGACTTCGCCGCCCTGCTTCTCCGGGAGGGCGTGACGGTCAAAGAGAGCCGGGGACGGCTTTCCTACCTCACGCCGGACAGGACGAAAGCCATCACCGCCCGGAAGCTGGGGGACGCCTTTGACCGCACTGCCGTCCTCTCCACGCTGGAGCAGAACGCCGCCAGAGCAGCCGCAAAATCCGTGAAGCCACAGCAGCCAGCCAGTATTATGGCGCGTTTGAAAGGGGCAAAGGCTCCCAATGTCGAGCGCGTGATCGACATCGAAGCCAAACGTGCCGAGGGCAAGGGCAAAGGCTACGAACACTGGGCAAGTATTCACAATCTGAAGAACGAGGCAAGGGCTCTTGCTCTCTATCAGGAATACGGTTTTAAGTCCGGCGAAGAATTGAATGCCGCCATCGAAGCTGCTCACAAGGATACGCAGCAGACCCATGAGAAGCTGAAACAGAAAGAGATTGCTTTGAACGATAAGAAGGAGATCCAAAAGAATCTTCTGAGCTATATCAAGACAAAGCCTGTCCGCGACGGCCTGAAAGCGCAGAAATCGGAGAAAGCCCGCCGCGCCTATCGGGAGCAGCATGAGGGCGATTTTATCATAGCCGAAGCCGCCAACCGTTATTTCCGTGACCGAGGCTTTGCCAAGCTGCCGAACAAGGATGCCCTGCGAGCGGAGATTGAAGCTCTGACTGTGGAGGCCAACACTCTCTATAACGAGTACCGGGAAAAAACTGCGCGGGAAAAAGAATTGAAGATCATCCGGGACAATATTGAGCAGACGCTTCACGGAGCGCCCAGCCAGCAGAAAAAGCACGAACAGGAGCGTTGATTTCCGCTCCAAAACGTCACTGTAACCATAAAAAAGCACAGGTAAGCATTATACCTTACCCGCAATATTGCACCGTCTTCGGATGGAGCAAATGAAGCATATTTTTCCCGAAAAATCATACCGGGAATATACAGTTTTGCCGCCCGGCCGCGTTACCCTGCACAGCGGGCAGAAAGGAGCATCACACTTGCCGAGAATGAGCAAAAAACGGCGGGAGGAATGGTCTTTCTTCCTCAACCACCGCAACCGCATTACCTACAATGACCTCTGCCGGGGATGTACCCGCGACTGCAAGCAGAGCTTCCGCGCCGTCGTGCTACTCTGCCCTCATTATCAGTCAAAACGCAGAAAGAATGCCAATACATCAAATCAAATCGAAGGAGGAATCGAATGAGCGAGAAATTTATCTATGAACCCATTGATCTCTGCGCCTGTTACGAGCCGGAAGAAGAAATCCCCGCCGACCTCATAAAAGAATGGGATCGTCTCTACTGGGAAGGCCCGGAGGACACGCCGGAAAACAGGGCATTTTATCTTATCGAGCCGGACGGTTCACTGTACTACTATTACGGCAACACTCGCATCAAGGTTTCCGAGCATTTCGCCCCAGCCGGTAAGCCGGTGGACAAGCTCATTGAGGGCGTTATCAGGTACGCCGCGAAAAACAATCCCGGCAAATAAACGGGATTCATATTGATTCGGGCCCGCGCTTACAGTATAATAAAGGCGTATTGTAAGCGTGGGTTGTTTCCAAACAGAAGGAGGTTAAATTACAGTGAAACAACCGTACAATACAGCACTTTATATGAGACTTAGCCGTGACGACGAGAATTACGGCGACAGCGTTTCCATCGAGACACAGCGTACCACCTTGCATCAGTATGTGGCCGAACACCCGGAATTCCATGTGGTTTCTGAGTTTGTGGACGACGGCTGGAGTGGGACAAATTTTGAACGTCCCCAGTTCAAGCGGATGATGGACGAGATCGAGGCGGGGAACATCAACTGCCTGATTACGAAAGACCTATCGCGTTTTGGCCGCGAACACATCATGATGGGCTATTATCTTGAATTTGTGTTCCCACGGTTGAAAGTCCGTTATATCGCTGTCAATGACAATGAGGATACGGACAGGGGACTGTCGGACTTTGTACCCTTCAAAAACCTGATCAACGAGTTCACGGCAAAGGACACCAGCCGCAAAGAAAAAGCTGCTTTCCGCGCGAAGTTTCTCAATGGCGAGAGGGTCAACTGTGTGCCGCCTTTGGGATATATCAAACACCCGGAGATCAAGAACAAGCTGAAGGTAGACCCGGAGACAAGCTGGATCATTGAGAAGATTTTTGACCTGTCCCTGCATGGAACGGGAGCCGCAAAGATCGCTGCGCTTCTGACGGATGAAAAGATTCCGTGCCCCGCATGGATACAGTACACCCGGTATGGAGTAAAGGGACGGTACTTTGAAGGGCAGCCGGAGGAAAAACGCTACTTCTGGTCAAACTCGCAGGTAAAGAATATCCTGAAAGATGAAACCTATATCGGCAATACCGTCCACTATCGTATGGGGACAATCTCATACAAGAACAAAAAGACGGTAAAGAAGCCGCAGGAGGAATGGCTGCGGGTCGAGGGCACCCATGAAGCTATCATTTCCAAGGATGTCTTTGATACGGTGCAGGAGCAGAGGAAACGCAAGCGCAGGGAATGTAAGGACAAAACGACACAGATTTTCGCCGGGCTTCTGGTATGCCCGGACTGTGGCTGGAAGATGCGGTATTCCTGCAAGACCAGACCCAACGGGCTGTACCGCCAGTTTAACTGCGGACGCTACCGGGAGTACCGAAGCGAGAGCCGGAGATGCACCCCTCACTATATCCGCTATGAAATGCTATATAATTATGTGCTGACCCGGATACAGTATTGGGCGGCACAGGCGGAGCAGGACGAGGGCAAGCTGTTGGAGCGTCTGCTAAGTTCCGGCAGTAAAGAGCGGAATGCGGCGAGGAAGAAGCAGCTTTCGGACTTGAAAAAGGCCGAGAAGCGGAAGGCCGAGGTTGACGGATTGTTCGCAAGGCTCTATGAGGACTGGGCGGCGGGGCGTATCACCGAATACAATTTCAATATGCTGACCGCAAAATACCAGACGGAGCAGGGCGAACTGTCTGAGAAGATTGAAGCGTTGACCGCAGAGGTCGAGGCGGTGCGCCAGACAGAGAGCGACGCCGAGAAGTGGCTGGCACTGATCCGGCAGTACGCACACCCCACGGAGTTGACCGCCGGGCTGCTGAACGCTCTGATTGACAAGATTCTGGTGCATGAAGCGACGGAAGACGCAGACGGCTGCAAGGAGCAGGAAATCGAGATTTACTACCGCTTCATCGGCAAAATCGACTGATTATAGGCATTTATATCCTTAACTGAATTACACAGATTTCGTTTTTCCAAGCCTCGGCTGCCGGTTCATCGCGCTGGGCGATGGCGTGGATACCATGCACAAGAACAATGAAATGTTGGTCATTCTGAAAAACGTGATGAACGACCTCTATGCGCGGGATACCAGCAACAAGATCAAGGCGGTCAAGCAATCCACGTTCAAGAGCGGCAAGTATGTCGGGTGCTACGCTCCATTGGGCTACAAAAAGAGCGCGGACGACAAGCACGTTTTAGAGATCGACCCCGTGACCGCGCCGGTGGTGCGCCACATTTTCGACCTCAGACTGCAAGGCAACGGATTCCGAAAGATAGCGATACAACTCAACACGGAGGGTGTTCCCGCTCCGAGAACTTTCTACTACATGGCTGAGGGGAAAGAAAATCCTCGCGGTGAGACTCCGTACTGGAATGACGTGACTGTAAAGACAATTCTCCGTAACGAGGTTTACATCGGTCACATGGTGCAGAACAAGACGGGTACGGTGTCCTACAAAAACCATAAGCAGGTCAGCAAGCCGAAAGAGGATTGGATCAAGGTTGAGAATACCCATGAGCCTATCATCTCTCAGGAAACGTGGGATGCCGTTCAGCGGATGGACAACCACCCGTCCAGAAGCAGGACGGGCAAGAGCGGGACGATTGCTCTATTCGGAGGACTTCTGCGGTGCATGGATTGCGGATCTTCTTTTCGTTTTGTGAGGGACTACCGTACAAAGCGAAAAGCATCCGAGTATAGGGCTTATGCCTGCAACCGTTTTATGTCGGGTGGCAAAATTGCCTGTTCCTCGCACTACATCAACGAGAAAGCTCTGGTATCTGTGGTGCTGACCGATATTCGGAACAAAGCGTTCTTCGCCCAGCAGAGCCGCGAAGCCCTTAAAGAGCGGATACTCGCTAAGAAAGAATCTGTTAACGCAGAACGGGCGAACACTCTGAAAGCAGAGTTGTCCGCACTGGATAAACGTCTTGCCGAACTTGAAAAGCTGATTCAAGCCGCCTATGAGGATAAGGTCATGGGACGTATCCCGGAGAGTGTCTGTATCCAGCTTCTGAACAAGTACGAAGCCGAGCGGACGGAGAAGCTGGAACACAAAAAGGACATCTCCGCGAAGCTGGCAACCAGCCGGGCAAACGAGCAGTCGGTTGACGATTGGCTGGACATGATACAGGACTATACCCAGCTTGAGGAACTTGACCGTCCCACCCTTGTCCGGCTCATTCAGAAAATCGAGGTCGGAGAAAAATATCAGGTGAATGACCACATGGAACGGGACATCAACATCTACTATAATTTTGTAGGCTTTGTAGAACTGTAAACCCGTCATGCTTTATGCAAGGTTGACTAAGGAATTTCTGTATACATGCGCCGTCAGGGCTCGACGGGAAAGAGAAGGGATGGTATAATTGCGTCAGAGGTCATAACTGCGCCGGTTCGCGCCTGACCGAAAGGATGGCAGTTACCGGGGCGGAGCGTGCGCATCCTTTGGAGAGAGCATGTCCGAAGGACAGGGTATATCAAAAACTGCCGGCTGTGGTTTTCCGGCAGAATCCGGGAAAGAGGGGCAGGGCTTATGAATATTCTTGTATTAAATGGAAGTCCCAAGGGGCAGTACAGCATTACGCTTCAGACGTCGCTTTATCTGGAAGTGAAGCGTCCGAAGCATACGTTTCGAGTGATCCATGTGGGGCAGCGCGTCCGCGCGCTGGAGAGAGATTTCTCGGAGATCAGAGAGGCGGCCGAATGGGCGGATCTGCTGGTATTTTCCTATCCGGTCTATACGTTTATCGCGCCAAGCCAGCTGCATAAGTTTATCGAACTTCTGAAGGCGTCGGACGCAGCCGTGGCCGGGAAATACGCGACCCAGATCACCACATCGAAGCATTTCTACGATGTGACGGCTCACCGGTATATTCAGGACAACTGTCAGGACATGGGCATGAAATTCATCCGCGGTCTGTCGGCGGACATGGACGATCTGACGACGCCGAAGGGGCAGAAGGAGGCGCTGGCGTTCTTCGACCATGTGATCTGGCAGATGAAGAAGGGAATCTATGAACCTGCCCCGGCGCCGCAGGCGCCGGCAAGACATTCGGCGGTGACGGTGCCGGGAGGCGGGACTGCTGCGGAAGCTTCCGGTTCGGCGGATGCGACAGTTTCTGCGGAAGCGAAATCAGCAGAAGCGGCTGAATCTGGTGAGCAGGAGGCAGTGCAGAACCGGCGTGAGTCTGGAACTGCGGAGCCGGCTGCCGTATCGGATAAGCCCGGCGACGTAGTCATTGTCACCGACTGCGCCCCCGGCGATACGCAGCTTGCGGACATGATCGCCCGGTTCCGGGCCGTGCTTCCGCTGGCCAGCCGGATCGTCAACCTGCGGGAGTATCCGTTTAAGGGCGGCTGTCTGGGGTGTTTCCACTGCGCCACGTCCGGCAAATGCGTCTATATCGACGGCTTCGACGAGTATCTGCGCAATCACATCCAGACGGCCCAGGCCATCGTGTACGCATTCTCCATTCAGGACCATTCCATGGGACCGGTCTTTAAGATGTACGACGACCGGCAGTTCTGCAACGGCCATCGCACTGTGACCATGGGGATGCCTATGGGCTATCTGGTCAGCGGAAATTACAGTCAGGAGTTTAACCTGCAGATGATCGTGGAAGGCCGCGCCCAGGTGGGCGGCAATTATCTGGCCGGAGTGGCCACGGACGAGACTGATCCGGATCATGCCATCGATCAGATGGCGGCCAACCTGACCTACGCCATTAAGCGCCGCTACGCGGAGCCGCAGAATTTCTACGGCGTCGGCGGCATGAAGATCTTCCGCGACCTGATCTACCTGATGCAGGGCATGATGAAGGCGGATCATCGGTTCTATAAGGCCCATGGCCAGTATGATTTCCCGCAGAAGAAGAAAGGAACCGTCGTCAAGATGTACCTGGTGGGGGCGCTCCTGTCCCAGCCTGCGGTCATGAAGAAGATGGGGAATCAGATGAACGAAGGGATGCTGATGCCTTATAAGAAAGTGATCGAGAGAGCGAAGGCGGGGACGGCCGCTACTTCTCCCTCCGTAACGGCAGACGGTCCGAGAAAAAGCTGATCAGATTCTTTTTAACATAGCGGTTCTGATCCTCCTGCGATAAGGTTTGGGTGGTCTGTGTGAATGGCATGCAGATTAATAAACGGCTCCGCTGTTGTACACAGCTGTCCCGGTATGCTCCGCGGTCACACGGATGGCGGTTTCCAGCGCCGCGCGGATCATGGACAGCGCCATGCTGGGCGTGCCGGCGGGCTTATCGACGACCTGTTCCGGGATATAGGGGACATGGATGAATCCGCCCCTGATGCCGGGATACCGGTTAGCGATCATATGCATCAGCGAATAAAATGTATCGTTGCATACGTAGGTTCCGGCGCTGTAGGATACGGCGGCGGGAATCCCCTCCGCCCGCATCGCTTCCGCAATCTTTTCGACCGGAATGGTGGCGAAATACGCCGCGGGGCCGTCAGAGCAGACCGGCGTTTCCCGGGGACTGGCGCCCAGGTTATCCGGGATGGAAGCATAGCGGTAGTTGATGGCGACTTTCTCCACGCTGATCCGGAAGACGCCGGACCGCTTCCCAGGAAGGATTGACGCTGTCTCCGCCAAAAGGCGTGAAGCCTGTCAGAAGTATTTTCATAATGTGTCTCCGTTTTTATTTGCAAGTTTTTCGCTTTTATTGTAATATGCTCATTGTAGACCCGCGGCGTCTTTTTGTAAAGTCTGAAAGCTGCGGTCCGCGGCATTTTCCGTCGGAGGGCGGCTGCAAATAAAGAGGCATTTTTGAAGAAATAAATCGGAGAGAAGCTTATGGACAGAGAACGTTTTGAGAAACAGCTGCAGTTTATTCTTGAGATCGACAAAGAGAAGAATATTCTGCGCCAGACCCATTTAAGCGGCCACGGCCGGCCGCCGGGAGAACGACGCGGAGCACGCATGGCACATGGCGGTCATGATCTGGCTTCTGCGGGAATATTCCAACGAGGAGTTTGATCTGGCGAAGGCCATGATGATGGCGCTGATCCACGATATCGTGGAGATCGACGCGGGGGATACCTACGCCTACGACGCGCAGGGACTGGCGACCCAGAAGGAGCGGGAGGAGAAGGCCGCGGAGCGGATCTTCGGTCTGCTGCCGGACGAACAGCGGGAAGAGCTGCGCGGGCTGTTCGAGGAGTTTGAGACTTACGCGACGCCGGAGGCGCGCTTCGCCCATACGATGGACAATCTGCAGCCCCTTCTTCTGAACAGTTCCAACGGCGGCGCCGACTGGCGGGAACACGGTGTCTGCCGCTCCCAGGTGGAAGGCCGCCATAAGACGACAGCGCGGGGGTCGAAGGAGATCAGCGAATTCGCGATGGGGCTGATCGATGAGAATGTGAAGAAGGGGAATATACGGGACGAGTGAGAGCGGATTTACTGTTCAGTTTTATCTGAATTGCCCAAAATAGGGTAAGCAAATTACAAGTAAAAGTATTGACAAAAGGCAAAGAATATCATATAGTAACATTGCAGGTAGAAATACGCTGTATACCCGTGCCACCGAATTCACGTTTAAGTGTCATGTACTGGCACCGGCCACGGGGCCGCCGAAAGGCGGCTTTTTGTTTAAGGAGATAGAAATGGATTTATATATTTATTCAGACGAATCCGGAGTGTTCGATAGGGAGCATAATGAAATCTTTGTCTATGGCGGCTTAATATTTACCGGGAAAGATGAAAAAGATAATTTCTCCAGGAAATACAAAGTAGCTGAGAATGCTATTCGGAGCGGAAAGTATTCTGCCGGTGAGGAATTAAAGGCTTGTACCATTACGAATAAAGAAAAGGGTAAATTGTACAGGTCACTCAATAATGCCATTCGTTTTGGAATCGTTATAAATCAGAAAAATGTTCTTGAAAGAATATTCTTAAGTAAGAAAGACAAGCAGAGATATTTGGATTATGCTTATAAGGTCGGCCTTAAGAGAATATTGAAGCGGTTGATAAGTGAAGACAAGATCGATCCTGTAGATATTGAAACCATACACATTTTTAACGATGAACATACTACTGCTACCAACGGAAAATATGAACTCAGAGAGGGCCTTGAACAGGAACTTAAGTCAGGTACTTACAATATGCAGTACAATAAGTTTTTCCCTCCAGTATTTGAAGGATTAGAAGGCGTGTCATTACGGTTTTGTGATTCAAAGAACACGACTCTTATAAGAGCGGCCGATATAGTTGCCAATCGCATATATTATATGGCACTTAATAGAAGAATGGAAAGCCTGATCGGAGTATACATATCTACGCTTCCGTAATGATAATTATTCACCTGCTATTTACCCCCTATTTACCCGCAAATTTCTTTCGATTATCTTAAGACGATATTAATTTATCGAAAAACAATAAAAACATATTGAAATACGAATCACCCGGTGCTATAATGCGTATTGATAAAAGCAAAGCGGAGGCACTGGGTGATTTTTATGTGCCGCGGTAAAGGGAGCTCCTGAACATCAAAGTGCAAAATGCAAAGAGCAAAACACAGCACGCGAAACGAAAAACACAATTCAAGGAAAGAAGAGGTGTATGGATATGAACAATCGGCTGGTCCGGTTTACGAAAGGCCTTCTGGATCTGATGTTTTATCTGGGGATACTGGTGACGCTCGCGGTGCCGGCGATCTTTAAATGGGTGGGCAATTATCTGGAGGATTTTAAGACGTATTATCTGCCGCAGACGGCGCTGTATATGCTGTCCGGCGTCGCCAGCCTTCTGATCATCCTGGAGCTGCGGCGGATGTTCGCCACGGTGCTGAAGGACGACGCGTTTGTCATGGCGAATGTGGAGTCGCTTACGCGGATGGCGTGGTGCAGCTTCGCGATCGCGGTATTTTCGATCCTGCGGCTGCTTTACGCGCCTACGCCCGCCACGGTTGTCGTTGTTCTTGTGTTCTTTATCGCCGGACTGTTCAGCCTGGTGCTGGCGCAGGTCTTTGAGAAGGCCATCCGGTACAAAGAAGAGAACGACCTGACCATATAGAACAGGAGGCGCGTATGGGACGAATCATCATTGATCTGGACGTGGTCATGGCGAAGCGGAAGATGGGCCTGACGGAGCTTTCGAAAGAGGTGGATATCACCATGGCGAACCTGTCCATTTTGAAAAATAATAAGGCGAAGGCCGTCCGGTTCTCCACGCTGGAGGCGCTCTGCAAAGCGCTTAAATGCCAGCCGGGGGATATTATAAGGTATGAGGAGGAAGGCAATGCGCAGCATTCTTAAAATGCCTTCCGACGACGTGGCAGGTCTGCGAAGCAGGCGTGCCGATACCTTGGTATGAAGAGGATGGCGGCGCGGAAGTGTGAAGGAGGGGGAAATTATGGGAAACGCTGAAGAAAGTGTGCGTGTGGGAGTGACGGAGAAGGACATCGAACTGGCTGATCTGCCGGGGGATGCTGTGAAGCAGGGTTCCGGGGACGCGCAGCCGGAGGCTGTGAGCCGGGAGAGCAGCGGAGTGGCAGTCGACGCCCCGCTCTCCGAATCCGAACGATACGATCTTGAACAGCGGGAGAAGAAGCGCGTCCGCGACGAGCGGCTGCAGCCGATGAAGCGGAACTTCCCGTATTTCGCGGGGCTGAGCCTGTTCTTCGCGCTGGCGTATACCTTTTGCCTGTATAAGAACCCGGGTGGGATCACCTATCCATTGTTCGTGGCCGTGGCCTGCCTCTGCGGCGTGCTGGCCTGCCGGAAACTGGGCCGGCCGGTGAAACGGGGCAGCTGGTTTCTGCTGGCGGCGGCCATGGCGCTGGGGATCGGCACCTGCCGGACCGCCGAGTGGTTCCTGATCGCGGTCAACGGCCTGGCGCTGGTGCTTCTGGGCTGTGTCTTCGCGCTTCACCAGTTCTACGATGACGACGCCTGGAACCTGGGGAAATATTTCAGCGCCATTTTTCAGTATCTGCTTCATGCTGTGGGACTTCTGGCGGTGCCGTTTCAGCACCTGGAGAACTGGCTTGGAAAGCAGGAGAACGGGCGGATGCGCCGGGCGGCCGTGTTTGGGGCCGGGATTCTGATCGCGGCGCCGGTGCTGGCGCTTCTGGTGGTGCTTCTGGGGCAGGCGGATGTGGTATTTTGGGGTTTCGTCCGGAAGGCGCTGAGCCTGCTTAAGCCGTTGACGCTTCTGCATATCGGCTTCATGGTGGCGTTCGGGTTCTTTGCCATGTACTGCCTGATCGGCTGCAGCCTGACGCGCCCGGTGAAGGAGGAGACGGCCGATCGCAGGAAGGGCGAGCCGCTCATGGCGATCGCTTTCATGGGGAGCATCGCGCTGGTCTATATGGCGTTCTGCGCGATCCAGATCTTCTATCTGTTCCTGGGGAAAGGGCGGCTGCCTGAGGGTTACACATATTCCAGCTACGCCAGACAGGGATTCTTCCAGCTGCTTTTCGTGGCGTGTCTGAATCTGGTCATGGTACTCGCCTGTCTCAAATTCATCCGTCCCAGCCGCATCGTGAATGCGATCCTGACGCTGATCTGCGGCTGTACCTATATCATGCTGGCGTCGGCGGTCCTGCGGATGCTTCTGTATGTGCGGGCGTACCATCTGACGTATCTGCGGCTGACGACATTGTGGTTCATGGCTATGCTGGCGGTGCTGCTTTTCGGCGTGACGGTGATTGTCTGGCGGCCGAAATTCCATCTGTTCCGGTTCGGCCTGGCGGTGGTGACCATTTTCTATATCGGTCTTGTCTGGGCAAAGCCGGGGGAGATCCTGGGCTGGGACTATGTACGTTATCTGAACCGGGCCCATCTGACGCAGGAGGACGCCCGGTATCTGTTTCATGAACTGAGCGCCGACGCGGCGCCGGCCATCGCGGCGATGCAGCTGACCGGGGATGAAGTGGAGAAGCTGGACTGGCGGTACCATGGGCCGCAGGCGGAGACCGGACCTGCTGTGGCGGAAACGGCTGAGGCAGAGGCGAATGGAGCAGAAACGGACGGCGCGGACACGAATGGCGCAGAGGTTCCCAACGCGTGGATGGAATGGTACTATAATCTGCACGCCGGGGCCAATTACCGGGAAATGGGGCTGCGCAACTACAATTTCGCGCTGGCGAAGGTGAGGGCGCTGATCCCGGGCGGGGACTGAAATTCCCATTTTCCGCCGCCCTCCACTGCCCGCGGGATGACAGCGGAACGGACAGCCGGTTGGTGAATTCTTTCAATTTCGGATACATTTCCGTATAGGAATTCGTAAGAAATTCGCCGCTGAAAAGGTATTGCAAGATTTGCCCGAAGTGCTATAATCTGATGAAGCGTGAAAGCAAGACGCACGCAAGGAGGAGTAGAAAGATTATGGCATTTCAGAGAAAGACGGCCAGGTCCTATGAGATCGATATGTGCAACGGCCCGCTTTTTTCCAAACTGTTGATTTACGCGCTGCCGCTGATGCTTTCCGGCATCCTGCAGCTTCTGTTCAACGCGGCGGACATCGTCGTGGTGGGCCGCTTCGCGGGGAGCGAATCCCTGGCGGCGGTGGGTTCTACCTCGGCGCTGATCAACCTTCTGATCAACCTGTTCATCGGTCTGTCCATCGGTACCAATGTGCTGGTGGCCCGGTATTTCAGCGCCCAGCAGAAGCGGGATCTGGAGGAGACGGTCCACACGTCCATGGTGGTGGCCGGGATCGGCGGCGTGATCCTGATCGCGGTCGGCTACTTTCTGTCGGAGCCGCTTCTGACGCTGATGGGAACGCCGGACAATGTGCTGCCGCTGTCGGTACTGTATATGAAGATCTATTTCGTGGGCATGCCCGCGATGCTGGTCTATAACTTCGGAAGCGCGGTTTTGAGAGCCGTGGGCGATACCCGGCGGCCGCTTTATTTCCTGTTCACCGCGGGTGTGGCCAATGCGCTTATGAATCTGTTCTTCGTCATCGTCTGCCACATGGGCGTGGCCGGCGTGGCGCTGGCAACCACGATCTCCCAGTGCATTTCGGCGGTGCTGGTGGTGCGGTGCCTCCTGTTTACGGATGCGGATTATAAGCTGAATCTGAAGAAGTTGCGCATCGTGAAGCATAAGCTGGTGAGCATCGTCCGCATCGGACTGCCGGCCGGTATGCAGGGCGCGGTGTTCTCCATTTCCAACGTGCTGATCCAGTCGTCGGTCAACTCCTTCGGCTCGGTGACCATGGCCGGCAACACGGCGGCGTCGAACATCGAAGGCTTCATTTACACCGCGATGAACTCGTTTTACCAGACAGCCTTAAGCTTCGTCAGCCAGAACTACGGCGTGAAGAATTACAAACGGATCAGCCGCATCATGATCTACTGCGAGGGCATGGTATTTGTGGTCGGCGCGGTGCTCGGCGCGGGTGCGCTGGCGTTCGGCCCCACGCTTCTGAGCATCTACAACTCGGAACCGGAAGTGATCCAGTATGGCCTGATCCGTATGTGGATCATCTGCACAACTTATTATCTGTGCGGCATGATGGATGTGTTTGTGGGCGGCCTGCGCGGCATGGGCTATTCGGTTCCGCCGATGATCGTGTCCATATCCGGCGCCTGCGCGTTCCGCGTGATCTGGATCTACACGATATTTGCCGCGAACAGGACCCTGCAGACGCTGTATATCTCCTATCCGGTATCCTGGGCGCTGACCGGCGCGATCCATTTCATCTGTTATCTGGTGATCAAGAGGAAGCTGGAGCGGAAGGACGGATCCGGGGCCGGAGTTGCTGCTGGTGCTGCTGCGGTGCAGAATGGCCCTGTTTCCTGGCGGAAGGCGCCGCAGAAGAAGAAACTGTATGACTTCTCGCGGGGCGGCGGATTTCCGGGGCTGGTGCGGAAGGTGTTTGATAAGGCGAGATAAAACAACGGTATTTGCAGGATAAACTCCAGCGGCGGCATGGTAACTTTGCCGCCGCTGTTTGTTTCACTTTTTAGTCGCTATTTCCCCTGCGCTGCCCGCAGTTCATCAATCTGGCGACGCAAATTGTCGATCAATGCGTCCTTCTGGTTCAGTTGTTCGTCCTTCTGGTTCAGCTGTTCATCCTTCTGAGTCAGCAGCTCGTTCTTCTGGTTGATCGTCTCCTGCATTTCGTCGATCATATACTGGACTGTGTTGCTGTCCAGCTCTTTAAGCAGCTCCGAATACATTCCCATCACCCTTTCCAAGTTAAGGCACATCTCATATACTTCCTCATACAGAGGCCGGAAGTCCGGATACGCACTGATCACTTTCTCGATCCATTCCGGATCGTCCAGTGACAGGAACGCCAGCCAGGCGTCCAGCCGGTTCCTAATGCCTTTATTCTGAAGGATTTGACGGAAGATGTCAAGGGGGACGAAGAAATATTCCTCCAGAAGTTCCATTTCCAGACCGGTATCTGAGACCTGCCGGAAATGGTGTACATATGTATCCGGATATTTTCCGAATACGGACGGGCTGGACTCATACAGAACGATGGTGTATACCGGTTTGATTGCCCGGTAATTCATCCGCTTATTCTGTTTCCTAAAATCATCCCGCAGTTTCTTATACTGCCGCAGCAGCATGTCCGCCGAGTAGCAGGCAGCCCGCTGACCGGGAAAGGCGTAGCCGTATTTCTGGACTTCTACTGTGGTAATGCTGCCGTCTTCCAGCTGTACGATAATGTCCATTACCATCAGGGTATCCGGGGTGATGCGTCCACCCTCGTGGGGAAGTTCCCGCAGGACGCGGACTTTCCGATTCATCAGCAGGGAGAGCAGGTCGCTCAGACGCTTCGGATCCTGTTCCGGATCCATGATGGATTTGAAGAAGGAATCGTAGAGCAGCTTCACTCCCCGTACGCCGCTGCAGAAGTCAAGGAACTCATCCTGGTGTTCCGGCTTCCAGGACTGGAATGTGGCGAGCAGGACAGGGCTGTGCTGGATTTCCCCCATGATCTCTTTCCGTGTCCGGATCAGGGGGAAATAGGTTTGTAATTTTGTCGGCATAGGAAAACTCCCTTCAATTATTTTCATATTTCCGGGCTGGGGGGACCCGATATCTTTCCCGTTGAGTTCCCTCCTTGGAACATAATGGATCTTTCACTTCTGTAAGGCTGTATACCAGTGGAATCTGCCGGAGACTTAGTCCGGTTATGAAACCAGATACATGATAACGGAAGACGGAATGTCTTCCGAAGCAAGTTCATCATAGCATATCTGCAGGTTGATTGCAAGACTTGAATCCTCAAAGATTGTGGAATAGACGGTGTTCGGATATACTTGTTTATATCGTGAAAATGAACCTTTTGTCATTTTATTTCGTCTATATAAGTGAAGCTGGCTTCAAAGAAACGAAAATGAAGGGAGGTGACGGTATGGATGGATCCGGAAAAGCGGGTTCCGAGAATTCCGGGAACAGGTTTGATTTTGAAAATCTGCTGAAGGACAATCGCGCCGCGGTGGAGCGGTTCGTGCGTTTCAGGCTGCCTTCGCGGACGGATGCGGAGGACGTGCTGCAGGAGATCTACCTGACGGCCTACGAGCGGTTCGGGAACCTGAAGAATCAGGAAGCGTTCTTGGCCTGGATCATCAGCATTGCGAGGAATAAGTGCAGCGACTATTTCCGGGAGATGGCCAGACGGCTGGAGATGCCCTTCGCGGCGCTGCCGGAGAATGTGGGCGGTCTGTCTGCCTGTTCAGACGAACCGCCAGGTCAAAATCTGACGGATAGCGGAGTCAGCCTGCGGGAATGTGATCTGATCAGCAGCAGGCATGGACTGGTGATTCCTGGCCAATTCGGAGATACGGGCAATACATCCGAGGCGGACGCGGTGCGCGAGACCCTGGAACTATTGCGGGATAAAGACAGGCAGATACTGTATCTGTATTTTTGGAAGGAACTGACGCAGGCCGAGATCGCCCGGCGGCTGGGCGTTCCGCTGGGAACGGTCAAGAGCCGCCTGTTTACGGCAAAGCAGAAGTTTAAGGAACAGTATCCGCCCGGCGGCGGTACATTCGGAGAAGGCCATCCGCCCGGCAGCGGTACGCCGAGGGAAAAGCATCCATACCGCACCGGCGCACGGAAAGGAGAGAACAATATGACTGCGGGATCGAAAATGGCAGAAGAAAGAATTACAGGCAGGACGAGCGGGAAAGGGAAGCGGCTCCCCGAATATCTTCCCGCCTATCGGATCGAGGCGAGCGGCGAAGCGCCATTTTCCGTGAAATGGGAAGAACTGATGGGATGGTTTCTGGTGCCGAGGCTGGGAGAGAAGCTGACATGGGGGATGTATGACATGCCGTCGCGCCGGTGCCATTACGTCTATGATATGGAAGCGACCGGCAGGGCTATGGTGCATGGGATCGAGGGCGTGGAACTGACGGCGAAGGAAATGATCTGGGAGAATTCGCCTGAGGGAGCGCGTCAGCAGGAAAGCGGCAGCCCCGGTATGGCCGGGGCAGCAGGCGAAAGCCGGAGCCGTTCCGTTCTTTCCATCCCCGGTCCTGAGGATACGACCAGGCGGGTATTTGTGGCCCAGCTCACAGACACCCACTGCCGCTATCTGGCGACGCTGCGCTATGACGGCGATGTGAGGAACTATATCACATTTCTGGACGGCGACGCGTTCATGAACAACTGGGGCTTCGGCGAGGACAACTGCGGCAACGAGACAAACCTGTCGCCGAAAGGCGATATTACGAGGGTCGGAAATGTGATCACAAGCGTCCGGAAGGACTTCCTGCTGGACATCGTCGGGCGGTACACGGTGACCATTGGAGGAAAGAGCTACGACACCGTCTGTGTTATGGATATTGAGACTTACAACAGCGGCGTGGTGTCCGAGCAGTTTCTGGACGCCAACGGCCGGACGATACTCTGGCGGCGGTTCAACCGTAACGACTGGGCGTTTGACCGTTACCATAAGAAATGGACGGAGCTGCTACCGGAGAATGATCGTCTGATCGTCAACGGCGTGCCGTATGTGCAGTGGTATGACTGCGTGACGGATTATATTTTTGAGATACAGCCAGAGGCAAAATAATGCTTGCAGATCTTCTGAGACTGTGGTACCATAAGAATCGAAGAGATTCTATCGCTTCATGAGACGAGTGACGGTTCCGACTCGTCGGTAAAATAAAAATTGACCGAGCGATGAGACGAGTGACGGTTCCGACTCGTCGGTAAAATAAAAATTGACCGAGCGATGAATTCGATTCGGCGGGAGGACTCCGGTTCTCCCGCATCTTACATCAAAAGAACAGTCTGCAGGGAGAATATCTATGATACCAGAAGATATTTTCGATTATCAGATTCTCAGACTGACCGACGCCTTTTATGAGGCATATCCCCATTCATCTTACAAAGAAATGTTGAATAAGGCACAGAGGCCCTATAATTGCTTGCTGCTCCAGACTCATTACGAATATTTTATATGCATTCCATATCGCAGTAATATTTCTCACAGATATGCGTTTCATTTTAAGGAGTCAAAGCGGTCTCGGGAAAATCGGTCAGGGTTGGATTATTCGAAAATTGTAATTATTGCAAACAAAGAATTTATATCCTCCGAAGGGGCAGTCATTGATCAGGACGAATATGCCGAAACAGTGAGCCATATTAGCCGGATTCGGCAGGAAGCGGAGCGTTTTGTTCAGGATTACATAGCGCATATTTCGGGTATGCATTTGCTTTCAGAGCGTGAATTCGACCGCCGGTATCATTATGCGCCGTTAAAATATTTTCATAAGGAGCTGGGAATTAGTTCTGAAAATGTTGGCGGCGGTCCCGGTGGGAATTTGAATATGCCGGATGAGCCGGCAGAAAACCCTTGACAATTCCCCCGCCCGTGGTTTATGATGTGTGATGATAAAGGTGGAGACGGAGAGGAGTACATCCATAACCCTGACAGAGAGGACTGTTCATCGGGTGGAAGGCAGTCTGAGGCAGTGTGGATGGAAGGTCGCTTCGGAACCGGGACGGGGAACCGTATGCAGTAGCCGTTCACGCGTGGCCTGCGTTAGAGGGCTGTGAGAGATGTGGGACAGCGGCCGGCTGACCGGACGCGCGGATATGCGGATGCGCAGAAGCGGAAGCGGCGCCGGAAGGTCTCACGAACAAAGGTGGTACCGCGAACGTTTCGCCCTTTGCATGAGTGATCATGCAGAGGGCGTTTCCATTTTCGCGAAGCGTTTTCGAGGCGGCGCGTACTGACAGCGACCGCCCCGGCGGTCCTATTCATTGCCGGTCATATAAAGGGGGTGATCCGGTGCAGGCAAAAGGAAGGAAAAAGACAACAGAAACCAGCTGCGACAGCTGCGCCAATCTGGTCTATGACGAGGATTACGAGGAATATGTCTGCGACGTCGATATGGACGAGGACGACTACGGCCGCCTGATGGCGGACCGGTCATTCGTATGCCCCTACTACCGCAACGGCGACGAGTATGCGGTCGTGCGGCACCAGATGTAGCAATAAATCTTCAGGCTCCAGAAAGCACATAAGTTGCATCATCCGCAAAACCCACACGGGATGGCAGAAAAGGAGCCTTTGCAAAAAAGAAAGAAGGAGACAATCACACATGAAAGAACTGGAGAAAAATTACAACCCCGCCAAGATCGAAGGCGAGCTCTACGACCGCTGGATGAGCCGCGGGTATTTTAAGGCGAAGCCCAATCCGGACAAAAAGCCGTTTACCATTGTGATGCCGCCGCCCAACATTACCGGGCAGCTGCACATGGGCCACGCCCTGGATAACACGATGCAGGATATCATCATCCGCTACCGCCGGATGCAGGGCTACGAGGCCCTGTGGCAGCCGGGTACGGACCACGCGGCCATTGCTACCGAGGTGAAGGTGATCGACAGCCTGAAGAAGCAGGGCATCGAGAAGGAGGATCTGGGACGCGACGGCTTCCTGGAGAAATGCTGGGACTGGCGGAAGGAATACGGCGGCCGCATCATTAACCAGCTGCATAAGATGGGTTCCTCCGCCGACTGGGACCGGGAGCGCTTCACGATGGACGAAGGCTGCTCGGAGGCCGTGCTTGACGTGTTTACGCGCCTGTATGAGAAAGGCTGGATCTACAAGGGCAGCCGCATCATCAACTGGTGCCCGGTGTGCCAGACCTCCATTTCCGACGCGGAGGTGATCCATGAGGACCAGAACGGCTATTTCTGGCATATCAATTATCCGATCGTGGGCGAGGAAGGCCGCTTCGTGGAGATCGCGACGACCCGTCCGGAGACGCTTTTGGGCGATACGGCGGTGGCCGTGAACCCGGAGGATGAGCGCTATCAGGACCTGGTCGGGAAAATGCTGGAGCTGCCGCTGACCGGTCGCCAGATCCCGGTGATCGCCGACTCCTATGTGGACAAGGAATTCGGGACCGGCTGCGTGAAGATCACGCCGGCACACGACCCCAACGACTTCGAGGTGGGCAAGCGCCACAACCTGGCGGAGATCAATATCCTGCACGACGACGCGACGATCAACCTGCCGGGCAGCAAATACGACGGTATGGACCGCTACGAGGCCCGCAAGGCGATGGTGGCGGATCTGGACGCCCTGGGTCTTCTGGTGAAGGTGGTTCCCCACACGCACGCCGTGGGTACCCACGACCGATGCGGCACCACCGTGGAGCCCATGATCAAGCCCCAGTGGTTCGTGAAGATGTCGGAAATGATCAAACCTGCCGTGGAAGCCGTGAAGAACGGAGATATCACGCTGCTTCCCCAGCGCATGGATAAGATCTTTTACAGCTGGACCGACAATATCCGCGACTGGTGCATTTCCCGCCAGCTCTGGTGGGGCCACCGGATCCCGGCCTATTACTGCGCCGACTGCGGCGAGATGACGGTTTCTAAGACCCGCCCGGAGAAATGTCCCAAGTGCGGAAGCACGCATCTGAACCAGGACGAGGATACGCTGGATACCTGGTTCTCCTCCGCGCTGTGGCCCTTCTCCACGCTGGGATGGCCCGAGCAGACGGAAGACTTAAAATATTTCTACCCGACGGACGTGCTGGTGACCGGATACGATATCATTTTCTTCTGGGTCATCCGCATGATCTTCTCCGGCTACGAGCAGACCGGACAGAAGCCCTTCCACACGGTGCTGTTCCACGGCCTGATCCGCGACTCCCTGGGCCGGAAGATGAGCAAGTCTCTGGGAAACGGTATCGACCCGCTGGATGTCATTGACAAATACGGCGCCGACGCGCTGCGCATGACCCTGGTGACCGGCAACGCTCCCGGCAATGACATGCGCTTCTACTGGGAGCGGGTGGAGAACAGCCGCAATTTCGCCAACAAGATCTGGAACGCGTCCCGGTTCATCATGATGAATCTGGAGAAGGCGTCCCCCGAGCAGCTTCACGCCTACGATATCGCTTTCGGCGTCAAGCCCTGCCCGACCGCGAACGGCGGCGACGGAACCTGCGTAAACTGCAGCAGCGTGGAGCCGCTGACACTGGCGGATAAATGGATCCTTTCCCGGGTCAACGACCTGATCCGTGAAGCAACCTATAACCTTGATAAATATGAACTGGGCATCGCGCTGCAGAAGGTGTACGATTTCGTGTGGGAGGAGTTCTGCGACTGGTACATCGAGATGGTGAAGGCCCGTCTGTGGAACGACGACGACAAGACCCATACGGCGGCTATCTGGACGCTGAAAACGGTGCTGGTGCAGTCGTTAAAGCTTCTGCATCCGTACATTCCGTTCATCACCGAGGAGATCTTCTGCAATCTGCTGGATGATAACGAGACGATCACTGTGGCCCAGATGCATCCCGACGGGACGGTGACGGAGAGCGAGAGCACGGAGCGGTCCATCATGATCTCGTCCTGGCCGCTGTACCGCGAGGCGTGGAATTTCGCGAAGGAAGAGGCCGAGGTGGAGACCATCAAGGACGCAGTCCGCGCGATCCGCACGGTGCGTACTTCGATGACGGTGCCGCCCAGCAAGAAGGCCCATGTGTATGTGGTGTCGGAGAATCAGGAGCTTCTGGACATCTTCGAGCGCAGCAAGGCGTTCTTTGCGCTCTTAGGATACGCCAGTGAGGTGAGCCTGCAGACTGACAAGACCGGGATTCCGGAGAATGCGGTATCTACGGTGATCGCCCAGGCGGCCATCTACATTCCGCTGGCGGAGCTGATCGATATCGCGAAGGAGATCGAGAGGCTGGAGAAAGAGGAGACACGGCTTGTGGGCGAACTGGCACGTGTGAACGGGATGCTTAGTAATGAGCGCTTCGTGAGCAAGGCTCCGGCGGCGAAGATCGCTGAGGAGCGGGAGAAGAAGCAGAAGTATGAACAGATGATGGAGCAGGTGAAGGAGAGATTGGCGCAGCTGCGGTAGGGGCGTGGATTCGCATGTTCTGTCGGTGTGCATTCCAAAGAATATAAGGGGTGCGCATATGGTCGCGGGAGGTACGCGTGGCAGACGGGGCCGGGACACATCCTGAACGCTCATGACTCCGAAGGGAAGTCTTTCTAAATTCAAAAACGCCAGTTTGAGGGCAACGGCAAATTCGCGAGAATTTCTGAAGAAATTCTCGCTCAGGTTGCCGCTCCGCCCATGACTTGTGGTCATGGGCGTCGACCCTCAAACTGGCGTTTTCTCATTAAGAAAGACTAACCCTTCTCCGTAAATCGCGCCCAGGATGTGTCCCGGCCCCGTCTGTCACGCTGTGTTGCCGCTGGCGGAACTTTTGCTGTAGAAGATTCGTTCTTTTTATCGACTTCTAAAATGATTCTCTGCCGCCGGCGCGATGGCGTGAAGGAAGCTAGGACTTTAGTCCTTGCGAAAACACAGCGAGAGGAAGCCCCGCCGTCTGCGCGATTTGTGGAGGAGGGTTAGAGGTTCTTAGGCGAAAAGCGGCCGCCGCCGGGGCCGGAGTCCCTGACCTCAAGTCAGGGACGGAGCGCAAGCTGAGTGAGAAATCCCTTCAGGATTTCTCACGAATTTGACGGAGCCCCGGCGGCGGCCGCTTTTTGTCTTAGAACCTCTTCCCTCCGGAACCATGAGCGCAGGCGGCGGGGCTTCCTCTCGCGTACCTCTCGCGACTATGTGCCACATTTTGCCGGCAAATATCACCTATCAGCTCAAAATTTCATTTCAACATCCCGCCATCGAAAATTAATTTCCAAAAAGATTGCATTCCGCGCCCATATGAAATATGATGATGTATATGGACATCGCATTCTCCACGGAAAGGAGTCCGCATGTATACGGAAGTATTTCAGAAAAGCCGGGTTGCCGGCCAGATATACGACTTATGGTCGGAATGCGCGGGAGAGAACGATTTCCCGTATAAAGCGTTGAATTCCGACGAACTTGAACGTCTTCTGCTGGCGGCGGAGCCGGGCATTGGGAAGATAACGCTTCTCCACGAGAGCGGCCGTGCCTTCGCAGGCGGCAGTTATACAGAAGACGAAGGGCGGGGCTTTATCACCATGGTTCTGACAGCGGCCGATGCCAGAAGAAGCGGCCTTGGCAGTGAGATGCTTTACGCTCTTGAGGCGGAAATGAAAAAACGTTTCCATTTGAAAGAGATACATATATCCTATTTCGATCCGGTCAATCTGGTCTGGGAGATTCCCGGTCATCCGGGCTGCGAGCATCCCAATTCGCCCGGCGTGGATATATCGTCGCCGGCTTATGAATTCTTCCATGCCGTGGGATATCGGGACTACTCGCGGCAGAACAGTTATTTCAGGCAGATCGGAGACTATGAGGTTCCCGCATCCATCAGGGAGATCGAGGCGCGGCTGAACGCGGACGGTTATTTTATCCGCGTCTATGATCCGGATACGATGGAGGGCATGACGGATCTGATCGATCATCTTGGAAATTCCATGTGGAGAAGATCGATCCTGGGTGAACCGCTTCCTGCAGACGGCGGACGGCCGATCCTTGTGCCGGTGAAGAACGGCAGGGTCCTGGGATTTGCGGGGCCGCTGGATGTGGAAGTCAGCGGAAGAGGTTTCTTTTCCGGGATCGCCGTCGATCCGTCCGCCAGGGGCCGGGGTGTGGCAAAGGTATTATTCTCGGCGCTCTGCGCGAATCTGCGGGCGATCGGAGCCGGCTATATGACGCTCTTTACCGGCGAGGATAACCCGGCCAGAAGGATCTACGAGGCGGCAGGGTTCACGATCGTGAAGAGCTGGGCGGATATGAAGAAGGAGGTATGAGCGGTGGAACCGATGGAATTATACGGGGAAATCGGGCTATTGCCGGAAGATATCGAGTTCCTTAAGGAGAGCGCGAAGCGCCTGCCGTTACAGGAACTGGACGGCTTTATTGAGGGAATGACCTGCATGGAAACGGCGGAGCAGGCGTATCTGGGACTGAAGGATTGGCTGGACGCGTATGAGAGGTCGCGGCAGGAGATGGTTGGTGCGGTTAATAAGCGTCTTCGCAGCTATGATATGCTGTACTGCCATCTTGAGAGCGCCCGCCGCGTCTATGAAAAATACCGTTCCATGGGGATATCCGAACGCATTTTCATCGATACGATGAAATGCTTTCCGCGTTTCATGGGCGAATGCCAGGTGCGAAATGGAAGCCGGTATTTTGAGAGAGACTTCTGGACCTACCGGCAGACAAGTATGCGGCTGTTTCGGATCGGCGCGCTGGAATACGAGATGGTAAAGGAACCGGCGGATGGAACACTCAGCATTCATCTGCATATTCCGTCTGACGCGGATCTCTCCGGATCGTCCGTGGATGTGTCGCTGCGGGAGGCGGAAGAATTTTTCCATCAGTATTATCCGTCCTATGACGGCGCGGAATATGTATGCGGATCCTGGCTGCTGTCGCCGGCTCTGGGACGGCTTCTTCCGGAAGGAAGCCATATTCTCGCGTTTCAGTGGCGGTTCATTATCGACCGGGTGAATGAGGATGATAAATCCTACATGCGGTGGCTGTTTCAGTCGCCGGAAGATACGCCGGTCTCCGACTTGCCGGAACGGACCCGCCTTCAGCGAACCGCAAAGGCTTATCTGCTGGACGGCGGGAAGATCGGTTCGGGCCGCGGGAGACTGCGGAAATCTATGCAGGTCTCAGTGATGACCTTTAATATCCAGCACGGACTTGATTATAAGCGCCGGAAAGCGGCGCGCGCGGCCGGAGCGGGAGCGGAGGAGGTTATCGATCTGCCGTTATTTGCGGATGCGATCAGAACCTGCGGCGCGGATATTATCGGCTTAAATGAAGTGCGCGAAGTGATGCCGGGAATCAGCGATCCGGAATTTATGCCGCAGGTGAAACAGATCGCGGAAAGGCTGGGGTACCGGTACTATTGCTTCGGACGCGCGATCGATATTGAAGGCAGGGGCGCCTACGGGGATGGGATCATTTCCAGATATCCGATCCTGAGTGCCGAAACGGCGGCGATACCGGATCCTCCCGTGAAGGATGAACCGGTATATTATGAATCGCGCTGCGTGATCCGGGCGGAAATCGACCTGGGAACGCAGAAGCTGACGGTGCTGGTGACTCATATGGGACTGGCTTCATCGGAAGCGAAGAACGCGGTACAGACGGTTCTTTCCCTGGTCAGACCGGGCGAACCGACGGTTCTGATGGGAGATTTCAATCAGACGCCGGACAGTCCGGTCCTGAGGCCTTTGCAGGAAATTTTCGAGGACGCGGGGAAGCTTCTGACGCCGGGCGAAGAACGGACGTTTCCGTCGGATGTACCGGACTGTAAGATCGATTATATCATGACGGCCGGTCCGGCGAGAGCGGTGCGGGCGGCCGTCCCGGATCTGATAGTCAGCGACCACAGGCCGCATATAGCGGTGGTAGAGTTGGGCTGAGACGGCAGGAAAGGAAATTGTTTGAGAAGGAGGAACTGCGATGAGAACGATCATAGGAGTCGAACGTATCAATGAGTATGAACGCCTGTTTCGCGGCAGACGGATCGGTCTGATCACGAATTTTACCGGCATATCCCCCGACTGGAGCAGGGACACAGTGGAACTTTTCATGGAAGCGGGCTATGAGATTGCGAAGATCTTCACGCCGGAGCACGGTCTGTATGGGGCCGAGGCCGGGGAGAAGGTCGAGGATTCGCATCATCCGCGGTTCCGGATCCCGGTGCTGTCCCTGTACGGAGAGCGCCGTAAGCCGGAGAAGGAGGATCTCGAAGGTCTGGATCTGCTGGTCTACGATATTCAGGACGTAGGACTGCGTTATTACACTTATATCTACACCATGTGCTATACGCTGCAGGCCGCGGCGGACGCCGGGCTCCCCTATGTGATCCTGGACCGGCCGGATCCGCTGGGCAGCCGCGTGTGCGGCGCGCGCATCCGGGCGGACATTCACAGCTTTGTCGGCGATCTGGAGCTTCCCATGCGGTATGGCCTGACTGTCGGGGAACTGGCGGGATATTATCTGAAATACACAGGCCGGAAGGCGGATCTGACGGTGGTGGCGATGGAGAATTACAGCCGGGATATGCTCTATCCAGACACGGGGCTTCTCTGGAATACGCCGTCGCCTGCGCTTCCTTCGTTTGACAGTGCGGTCTGCTATAGCGGCGGCTGCCTCTTTGAGTCGCTGAACATCAGCGAGGGGCGCGGAAGCGAGAAGCCGTTCCAGGTCTATGGCGCGCCGTTTATCGATATGGATCGGATCTATCGGGATCTGAAGGAACTATTCGCTGAGGACGGCCTGGACGACGGCTCTGTCTGCTTCCGGCGGCGGTCCTTTGTGCCGTCTAACAGCAAATACCGCGGCGAACTCTGCTTCGGCCTGGAATTCCAACCGCTGAAGGCGGACTGCGATTTCCTGCCGGCGGCCCTGGCTTTCATAAGGGCCGTTGCGCGGCGCTATCCGGATCGGCTGGAGTACCGGCCGATGGCCGGCAGTATCGACGGCCGTCATCTGACGGTTCTGTCCGGTAATGAGTGGGCGGAAGAGTATGTGAACGGCCGCCTGAGCATGGCGCGGCTTAAGGAGAACTGGCAGGTACAGCGGGAGGAATTTGAGAGATACACGGCAGATTTGAGGCTTTACCGCGCAAATGATTGACAAACCCCATATTCTTCCGTATAATAAAACCATCTTTACTCAAAGAAAGGTGTATTTAAGAAAGGCTAGGTGGTTTTTCCGATGGAAGGGGACAGTTGGATATCCCTAATCCTGATCATTGTTTTGCTCGTTATGGGCGCATATTTCGCATCCAGTGAGATTGCGTTAAGTTCTGTCAATAAAGTTCGTATCCGTCTGCTGGCGGACAAGGGCGACCGGGGGGCGAAGAATGTCCAGTATATCCTGGATCACTTCGACAAGGCCCTGTCCACTATCCTTATCGGCAATAATCTATCACATATCCTTGCATCCTCCATCACTACGGTCTGGGCGACACGGATGTGGGGCACGAACGCTGTGGCTGCCACGACGCTGGTGCTTACTGTTATTGTGTTCTTTTTCGCGGAACTGCTTCCCAAAAGCGTCGCGAAGAAATATTCGGAGCATTTTTCCCAGACGATCGCGGGATCGCTGATCCTGTTCATGCGCATCTGTACGCCGTTTTCCTTTTTGCTGACGGCGATCGGCAATGTGGCGGCGAATCTGATCGGCGGCGGCGACAGCGCCGTTACCGAGGATGAGTTCTATGATATGGTGGAAAATATCGCGGAGGAAGGCGGGCTGGAGACCGAGAAGGGCGAGCTGGTACAGTCCGCTCTCAGCTTCGGCGACCATATCGTGGACGATATCCTGACGGTCCGGGTGGATGTGGAAGCCATTGACGACAGCGACAGCGTGGAGGAGATCCTGAGCCATATCCGCGCGGTGCGTCATTCCCGGATGCCGGTCTATCATGATTCCATCGACAATGTGGTGGGCGTGCTGTCCTGCCGCAAATTCGTGAAGGCTTATCTGAAGGACGGAGAGAGAGTGGACATTCATCAGGTCATGGATCCGCCGTTCTTCGTCCACGGCAGCACGGAGATCGCCGACCTTCTGCCGGCCATGAACCGCCGCAAGGCCACCATGGCTATTGTCACCGATGACTACGGCGGCGTGGAAGGCGTCGTCACGGTAGAAGATATGCTGGAGGAACTGGTAGGCGATATCTGGGACGAGGACGACGAGGTCGTGGAGAGCTTCGTGCAGATCGACGACCATACCTGGGATGTGGACGCGTCCATGAGTGTCGACGACTGCTTCGACCGTATGGGATATGAGAATTACGACGAGGACGAGGTGGCCCACAGGAATATGGTGAGCCTGGCTTACGACGCATTTGATACTATTCCCCGGCAGGGGGACAGTTTCACCTACCGGGATCTGCATATCACGATCCTTAAGATGGAGAAGCGGCGTATTCGCGTCCTGCGGATCGTCAGGGAGGAGGCGAAGGCGGAATGACTGCGGTGATTCTCTATAGCTTCTCAATTGTGGTCCTGCTGGCTTTCTCCGCGTTCTTCTCGGGATCGGAGATCGCTTATTCCGGGCTGAACCGCACAAGACTGGAGGCCGGCCACAGCCCGGCGGTGAAGCAGGCGCTTTATATCTGCGACCGGTTTGACCGGGCGCTTTCGACGATCCTGATCGGCAATAATCTGGTAAATATTTCCGCGTCCAGCGTGATGACGCTTCTTGCGCTTCTGATCGCGGGGGCGGACGCGTCGGCCGCGAAGCAGGATATTTATACTTCCGCCGCGTCGCTCCTTCTGACGGTGCTGGTGCTGATCTTTGGCGAGACCATGCCCAAGATCATCGCCAGGCGGAATCCGCAGCCCTTTGCCCTTAAGGTGGCCAGTCCGCTGCGCTTCCTGATGACAGTGCTGACGCCGGTGACCTGGGTGATCTGCGGCGCGGTGAACCTGATCACGTCGTCGTTAAAGGGCGAGACCCTGGATGAAGACGAGGAGGCCGAGGCGGCGGAGGAAGAGCTGATCGACCTGATCGAGACCTCGGAGGATGAGGGGATCATTGATGAGGACCAGTCGGAGCTTCTGCAGAACGCGCTGGATTTTGCGGAGATATCCGCTCATGAGATCATGACGCCCCGCGTGGACATGGAGGCGCTGGAGATCGACGACGATCCGCAGGAGATCCGGCGGCAGATCGAGGAGAGCACATTTTCCCGCCTGCCGGTCTACGACGACCGGAGAGAGCGGATCCTGGGCGTTCTGTACCTGAACCATTACTACCGGGCGCTTCTGGATACGCCGGAACCGGATCTGAAAGGGCTGCTGATCGAGCCCTGCTTCGTCTATAAGACCACGAAGCTGCCGGCTATCCTGGCGATGATGAAGCAGCGCAAGACCCATATCGCGATCGTTACCGACGAGTACGGAAGCACGATCGGCATGGTCACCATGGAGGATGTGCTGGAGCAGATCGTCGGCGATATCTGGGACGAGACCGACGAAGTGGTGAACGAGGTGGTGGAGCGCGGCGAACACGAGTACGAGATCGACGGCGATCTGTCCATCGGCGAGTTCTGCGAGCTGGCGGAGTGGGACGAGGATAATTTCGAGACGGATTCCGTCACCGTCGGCGGCTGGACGCTGGAGCAGTTCGGCGGCTTCCCGAAGGCCGGGGACAGCTTCGATTATGAGAATGTCACGGTGACGGTACTGGAAATGGACGACCTGCGGGTCGGAAAGCTTCTGGTTGCGGTGCATCCGGTGAAAGAAGAAGAAGAATAAAGCCGCCCCGGTTATGATACACTGAGAAAATACAGCAGATAGCAGATCGCCAGCAGATCCGCGCTGCCGCCGGGGGACAGATTCAGGGAGATGAATTCCCGGTCGAGGTCTTCCAGCGTCCGGCGGTCCGGGTACGGGTCTGCGATCAGCAGTTCACGGATTTCTTCGACGACCCTCTGTTGCGTGTCAATATTGCTTCGGGCGATCATGTTCGTGTCCGTGGACGCGCACATCAGGGCAAGCAGGGCGGCGCAGCCGGCGTCGTTGACAGAAAGGCCCATGGAGATCCCATTCTTAAGTACCGGCAGGCCGGTCTCGCGCACCGCGGGAAATCCGGCTTCCGCCTGGCCGCGGATGCCGGTAATGCCGTACTGAAGATAGAGACGCTGGCCGGTAGTAACAGCCCGGTCCGGCGTCAGCCCCGCGAAATCTGACGCGGTAAGACCCTGGGTCATAGCGGCGCATTCCGAGAGGATGGCGTCGGCGGAGGGATGTACTGCCGGGTGGCTGCCGCCGCACGATGCTTCCGCCAGGCGGCCTTCGCCTGACGGAGTTTCTGCCAGCCGTCCGATCGCCGCGCAGACGATCCCCATGGAGAAAATGGCCCCTTTGTGGGTGTTGACGCCGCCGGTGGCGGCAAACATTTTCTTCTCCGCCCGTATGCCGGCCGGACGCAGCAGTCCAAACGTCTCCGGTGCGGCAAGAAGAGCAGTCTTTTGACCGATACGCGCGCATTCTTCAAAATAGGGCTGCAGCGCGAAAGCGCTGTCCACGAATGTATAGATATCCATATCCCTGTGGCTGCCGCTGTTGGCGCGGTCTACCAGACCGGGCTTGGGAGTCGTGCAGACTTCATAGAGAAGCGCGCGGAGGGCCAGATGGGAGACCGGTTCGGATGAAAATACCGGATGAGCTGCGCCGGTATACGGAACCGCAGACAGTTCTGCCGCTGTTCGTTCGATTATTTTATCAGCTTCATATGCGTTCTTATTCATCATCAGTGCATCCTTCTTGTATTTCCATGAAACCACTATAAACAATATATTTGTGAAACGCAAGTGGAAGTTGCTGAAGATTGGCTCTTGCAAGCTAAGAGAGGCAGTCGTATAATGGTTATTGGTATTTCTGTCAGGAACGGATGTCCACATAAGAGGAGGAAGATGGTATGCAGTGTGCAAAGTGCGGAAAAGAGCTGGATGATGCGGTACTGTTCTGTCCGTTCTGCGGTGAGAAGGTGGAGCGCGGTGCGGCGGCCCCCGCCGCTAAGGCATCGGGGAATGAAGCGCCTCTTTATCAGACGGAGGTGAAGGGCCTTCTGAAAGCCGGCCGGCTGGCCGTCTACAGCGACAGGACGGAATTCGTAGTCAGCGCAGTTCAGAAGATCGTGATCCCGTACGACAGTCTGGTGGCGTTAAAGAAGGGCTTGGACCGCATCAATTTTATTATGGAGGATGGCCGGACAGAGTCCTGCGCGGTGAACCGCAAAAATCTCCATGAGGCGTATTTTACCATAGAACAGGCCAGCAGAAGCTATCTTTCCGAGCGCAGCCGCAGGCTTCAGTCCGAAGGGATCATGTATTCATTTCCCAGCAGCCGTTTCGGGATCAGCGGCATGTTAAACAGCGGGATCCTCAGTGTGCTGGATGACAGGACCGAATTCAGTACTCCGTCAGGCAAGGGAGAGACGGTCTCCTATGAGGATGTGAAGTCGGTGCGTATCTCCGCGGTCGGCGCGTTGGAATTCGTCATGTACGACGGAACCCATAAAGCATTTGCGATCGATAAGGAGCTTCGGGAGAATGTCGCCGGGTTTATCGCGAAGGCGCTGCAGCCTTTTATTGAAGCGAGGAAGGAGCGGCTTCTGGCCCAGGGGATCTATTTTTCTTTCCTGGACCTTCAAAGCTATAACAAAGGGGTCCTGAATATCTACGCAGACCGGCTGGAGTATAATGTGCCGTCGGGGAAGAGCGATGTTGTCGCTTTTCAGGATATTCTCACCGTAGGAGGGCAGGACACCACGCTGGAGACGGCGCTGACGAACGGAACGACGAAGACGTTTTATGTGGATAAAGAGGCGCAGAGCGAGGTGCAGGCCTTTCTGAACGAGGCGATCGCGCCGTTTGTGAAGGTCCGTACGGAGGGTTTCGACGCGAAGTTCGGTATGCATGAAAAGCTGGAGATCAATGAGAGCCGCGGCGTTTTCCATGTGATCCGGCAGGGCGGAAAGGAGATTACCGCAGAATACGCGATCGGAAACATGATGAAGGCGGAGGCTGTCGAGACAAAGACATCCCAGAATATCGTCGGGTCTCTGTTTGCTTCCAGGAATCAGGATGCGGCCTCGAAGAACGCAGGCGAGCGGATCACGGATATCGGGATCCTTCTGACGGTGCGGACCGGGGATCGTACGGGAAATATACCCATAAGCTTCGGCAGTTTTCTTTTCGGCGTCGTGCGGGCAAGCGCGGATTATGAAAAATGCGCGGCTGAGCAGAGCCGTTTCTTCTCCTATATGGAAGAGTATCACCCGGGCTGTCAGCTGATCGTGCCTGTACCGGTGGAGGAGGAGAGGGAGAGTATTCCCGCCGCACCCGCGGAACCGGCTGCGGCTGCCGCTGCGTCAGACGAAAGCGGCGCGGCTGCGGATACGGAAGACGGACAGCCGGCCGTAAAGGAGCCTTCTGCCGGTGCTGAACGGAAGGGGCAGTATGGAACCCTGATCGACGGTATTTCGAAATTTGCCGGGCAGTGCGACACGCCGATGACGATCGCGATACAGGGAGACGGAGAGGCCGTGGGCAGCGGTTTTATCCGGATGCTTCAGGATGGTCTGGAAGAGAACTTCCATGGGAATATCTTCCGGCTTTATACGTGGCAGTTCTCCAAATTCGATGAAGCGGAGCAGCTTCCCATGGTTCTGGCGGACAAGCTGATGGAACTGTTAAACGGCACTGTGAACGAGGAGACGAAAGCCAGAGCGAAGATGCTGGCGCAGGGAGTGATCGGGATCGCCTCGGGGATGCTTTCCCAGGGCTCTTCGGACGGCCAGAAGCTTGCCGACGCCCTTTTCAGGGATAACCGCGCCAATTCCCTGGAGCAGAAGGTACGGCTTTTCACAGAGACAGTGAAACGCAGGGCGGCCGGCGGCAATGGGAAGGTGATCTTCCTGGTAGACGATCTGAACCGGCTGGCTCCTGCCAAGGCGGCGGAGATCCTGGATGCCATGCGGTATTTCTTTGACTGTCCAGGGTGCATTTTCATGGTGGCGGTGGACCGCGAGACGGTCATCCGCGGCCGGCGGGAACTGCAGGGATCGCAGTATACCGATGAGAAGGGCGACGCCTATTTTGATAAGACGTTCCGGATGGCGTTCCGCGTGGCCGGCGGGAGCGTTGATATTCACAGATATATCAGGGATAATCTCGGACGTGTGAACATCTGCACGGACGATGAATCGGAAGTCCGGCACTATGGCGAGCTGGCGCGTCTTTCTGTGGGAAGCGATCCCAAGGCGTTAGAGCGGCTGTTTAACTCGTTCCTGCTCCTCAAGAGCTTCGGAGGCGAGGAGGCGTTCGCGGACGGACACAAACGTCTGGCGCTGTTCGCGCTTCTGTGCATGCAGAACCGTTTCCCGGCCGCGTACCACAGCCTTGTGAAAAGAAAGGACCGGCTGACGCCGGAGATGCTTACCGGTCTGGCTACGGGACCGGTCATGGAAGAACAGGCGGGGACAGACGAATCGGAAGGAGCGGCGTTTGCTTCCTTCGCGGAGGAGCTGTGTTCCTCGATCAACACAGACGGAGCGGCGGGGATTACGGACCGGGAATGCGATGCGTTCGCGCAGGCGCTTGCGATCTCTGCGATCACCTCTTTAAAATAACAGAATGACATCGAAAGGAAGGCAGCTGACAGCAATGGAAGACTTTATGAAATTGATCGAGTTTTGCGGATCGAAAAAGGTATATATCCAGACCCATAATTTCCCGGACCCGGACGCGATCGCGTCCGCGTACGGCCTGCAGACGCTCCTGGCGCATTACGGAGTGCCGTCTGTACTGTGTTATCACGGTAAGATCGATAAGCTCAGCACGCGGAAGATGACAGAACTTTTCCATATCGATATTTTTCCGTACACCGATTTTGAAAAGGAAATGAACGCGGAGGATTATATCATCTGCGTGGATTCCCAGAAGAGCGGCGGAAATATTCTGGATCTCGAAGGCTGTGAGATCGCCTGTATTGATCACCATCCGACTTATGTGGAGGAGAACTACCAGTATTCGGATATCAGGATCGTGGGCAGCTGCGCGACCCTGATCGCGGAGTATTTCCAGAAACTGAATGTTCCCATGACGGCGGATGTGGCCACAGCGCTGCTGTACGGGATGAAGATGGATACGGCCCATTTCACAAGGGGCGTCACGCTTCTGGATATTGATATGTTTAAGTATCTGTTCCCCAAAATGGATGAGGAGAAGATGACGGATCTCGAGAAGAACACCATGGAATTCAATGATCTGAAGGCCTACGGCTCCGCGATCGAGAATATCCGGGTATATGATAACGTGGGCATTGCCGCGATTCCTTTCGAATGTCCGGATTCCCTGATCGCGCTGGTCGCGGATTTCATCCTCAGCCTGGAGGAAGTGGAGATTGCTGTGATCTATTCGTACCGGGCGAAGGAGATCAAGTTTTCCGTACGTTCGGAGATGGCCTCCGTTCATGCGGGAAAGCTGATCAACCGGATCCTTAAGGGGTACGGGAACGGCGGCGGGCATGCCGAGATGGCCGGAGGAAGCATCAGCAATGAGAATATAAAGCTGCTTGGCGCTTATCCGGATGATACGATCCGGGATCTGTTTGTAAATGCGATAGCGGAAATGGAAGGCCGGGAAATCAGATCATGATTTCCCGGCACTGTGGATGTGCAGAAGCGGAATGAGTTCGATTCCTTCGCTTTTTCCGAGATTGCGGCTATACAGTTTTTCTGTGGAATTGTTCCAATGCTCGTGGACGCCCAGGTTCGTGACCGGATGCCCCTGACTGTCCGTGTAGACAGTGCCGGATGGAGACTTAGCGACGAGTCCGGCCTCATGCAGATAGTTTTCTACGGTGGGATTGCCGCGCAGAGAACCGTTGTTTTCCGTGACCGTCGGTTCGTTCATCAGGAAATCCGCGCCTACGCTGTCAATGGCGACCGGATCCTGGGATACGAACACGCTGGAAGTGTAATCTCCGTCAAAGGGAGACTGCTGCCATCTGGAATTGTTTCCGGTGATGGACGCTCCCTCACTGGGAGCGCAGATGAGGGCGTCCAGCATATAGAGTATCGTTTTCCCGCCGAGATCCGCATTTGCCATCAGATCAACAAGAGGGCTGTAAATGCCCATCTCATTTCGGGTAAGCCATTGATGCAGGTTTGCGCCTTCCGGCGGGCGCATGGTATTTCCATTGATGAAGGAGCCAAAATGATTCTTCCCGCACAGTGTGATCCCGTAGCTATGCCCTTTGAGGTTGGCCAGGTTGATGACATATGCCGCTTCGGTGACGCAGGTGGGCAGGTAGTTGACCTTTCCGCTGAAAGAATGGGACCAGACAATGGGGGCGGACTCGTCCGCGACGCCGGTGCTGCGGTCAACGAAATGAATACCATTCAGTTCCCCATTCGTACACATTTCTACCATGTAGTCCGGGAAAAGCCGGGACACGTCATAGACGGTGATGTTCTCCGGTGCGACGCCGGCTTCCTCTACCAGCGATGTGAGCAAGGCTTTCAGCAGCACTGGGTTGGTATAGCTCATTTTCGTTTCGCCGGAGGTGTCGTCGTCATAGACGGCGGAGCCGTTGATATTGGCTTTGATGGCAATTTTTTCGCCGGCGGTGTAGCCGCCGCTCCTGCCGCGGGTACTGTTATTCGCGGCGAACAGCGCCGCCCAGCCGTCTTTCGCATTCTCCTTTCCGCCGAGGGAAGCGATGCTTTCATTTACCATATCTAAAATGGCGCTTTCGTCGAAGTGATCTGTTTCCCACCAGTAGCCTTTTCCATCCCAGTCCACGCTCTCCGGGTCGTAGGCCCAGACCACGCGCCCCGGCATGGCGCCGACGCCGGTTCCGTAGGGTTCGTGCTGCGGATAAATCCCGTCGTAAGGCAATGTGGACACCTCCTTCGTATCTATTAGTTCATGGCTCTCAAGCCATGCCTGTATTTCCGATTCGGAGGTTCCGGCTGCAAAGCGTGTACCATCCAGCCAGTTTGCGTTCGGTGCAAGGGAGTGAAGATTGCTTGCACTGGAGCCGATCCCGCTGGAATGCGACGTGCAGAACGGCAGAATCGTCTTGCCGGAAAAATCATAGCTTTCCAAAAAAGTATAGATGATCTTCGGGGCCTGACCGTGCCAAATGGGGTAGCCGATCAGCACAGTGTCGTACTGACTCATATTCTTGATCAAGCCGGATATTGCCGGACGCGCGGACGGATCGTTTTGCTCCTGATCGGCTCGGCCTCCTGTGTAATAGGCCAAGTCCTCATCCGTGTAGGGGTCTTGCGGTACAATTTCGTAAATATCGGCATTCAGAATGCCGGCGGCATATTCGGCGAGATTTTTTGTCGTCCCCGTCGCGGAAAAGTAAGCGACAAGGACAGACGCCCCCTTGGATTTGGCGGGTGTACTTTCCGCACAGGAAGCAAGGCAAATGCAGCCGATCAGAGCTACCAAAATACCGGAAACGATTTTTTTCATATATTTTCTCACGCTTTCCATCATTTTAACGACGTGTCAAAGCTTCTGATTCCAAAACAATTACCTTTTAAGATATTCTGTAAAGAAGTGCTCCAGTCTGTCAAATGGAATCGCGTTCTTCCCGCCGCCGTCGTACAGATCGGTGTGGACGGCGTCCGGAATGATCAAAAGCTCCTTGTTGTCTGTATACTTGCTGTCCTTTGTCATGGCGGCGTAGGCGTCCTTACTGAAATAGCAGGAGTGAGCTTTCTCACCGTGCATAATCAGCACAGCGCTTCTGATCTCATTGCTGTATTTGAGAATGGGCTGATTGAGGAAGGATTCACAGCCGATCACATTCCACCCGCCGTTGGAGTTGAGGCTGCGGGGATGGTAACCACGTTCAGTCTTATAGTAATCATAATAATCCTTTACGAAGAACGGCGCGTCCTCCGGCAGAGGATCAACGACACCGCCGCCGAGAGCGTAATCTCCCGCCTTCAAATCCGCAAGCCGCTGCGCGCACATGGCCGCCTTTTTCTGATACCGGGCTTCTTCGCTGTCCTCGGCGTCAAAGTAGCCGTTGGCATTCACTCTTGTCATGTCGTACATGGTGGAGGCTACGGTCGCTTTTACTCTCGTATCCAATGCCGCCGTATTCAGTGCCATGCCGCCCCAGCCGCAGATACCGATAATACCGATTCGGTCAGGATCAACTTTATCGTGCAGCGACAGAAAATCCACCGCCGCCATAAAGTCCTCGGTATTGATGTCGGGGGACGCCATGTAGCGGATATTTCCGCCGCTCTCGCCGGTGAAGGAGGGATCAAAGGCGATGGTCAGAAATCCGCGCTCCGCCATCGTCTGGGCGTACAGTCCCGCCGCCTGCTCCTTGACCGCGCCGAAGGGGCCGCATACTGCAATCGCCGGAAGCTTACCTTCCGCATGTTTCGGAACATACAGATCCGCCGCCAGCGTGATACCGTAACGGTTCACAAAGGTCACCTTGCTGTGATCGACTTTTTCGCTTTTGGGAAAGGTTTTATCCCATTCCGCCGTCAGTTTCAGTTCTTCTTTTTTCATGCTGCTTTTCCCATCCTTTCATTATTTCACTGAAAATTTTTCGGTCTGTCTTATCAGGTAATCCATACGATCAACCCGATTCTGGCTTTCATGCATTTGTTCCATCAGGGCACAGCGGCATTGTTTGAGGAACTTTGTCAGTTCGTTAAAGCTGCCCGCGTTCAAAAAGCATCCGGCTCTTTGGATTTCCTCTTTCGTACATCCTGCTTCAGCCATCCCTGCGAGCAGATTCTCCGTTTGTTCGCTCATCATCTCGTCCTTTCTGCGCCCGATTTTTTCTGACATCTACAATATAGCACATTGACATTTTCCCTCGCTAATGGCTATAATGAATATCGTGATATTCGTTTTAGGAATATCATGATATGAAACGGAGGACAGGAATATGGAAATTCGTACTTTAAGATATTTTCTTGCCGTTGCAAGGGAAGAAAACATGACCCGCGCCGCCGAATATCTGCACGTTACCCAGCCGACGCTCTCAAAGCAGATCCAGTCTTTGGAGGACGAGCTTGGGAAAAAGCTGTTTATACGGCACAGCTTCAGCATTTCGCTGACCGAGGAAGGAATCCTTCTCAGAAAGCGGGCAGAAGATTTAGTTTCGATGGCGGATAAGATCATCGGCGAATTTGTGTCATTGGACGATCTAACCGGCGGAGATATTTATTTTGGGCTGGCTGAGTCCTATCAGATACGTTACCTTGCCCGGGAGATCAAGCGTTTCAAAGAGATCTATCCCGGCCTGCGCTACCATATCAGCAGCGGGGATACGGAGCAGGTCACGGAAAAGCTGGATAAGGGCGTTCTCGATTTTGCCGTGCTGGCGGAGGAGCCGGATACCGCGAAGTACCACTATCTCACGTTCCCGGAAGCGGATGTATGGGGACTTGTCATGCCCGCGGATCACCCTCTGGCGGAAAAAGAGAGCATCCTTGCGGAAGATGTTATCGGGCTGCCCCTGTTCTGCTCGGAACAAGGGTGGAAACGGGACATTCCATGCTGGTGCGGAGAGAAAATGGACAGACTGCATCTGGAGGGCTCCTTCCGCTTATCCTACAACGCATCTTTGTTTGTCAAAGAAGGGCTGGGGTTTCTGCTCACGTTTGACAAGCTTATCGATACGAGCCCGGCAAGCGGGCTTGCGTTCCGTCCGCTTGCGCCGAAGCTGGAAACGAGGATGTATCTGATATGGAGAAAGTACCAGGTTTTCACGCCGATCGCGGAACGGCTGCTCGCGGAATTGAAAGAACGGTTTGTCTGAGATAAGCCGGGAAAATAAAACGCCCGTCTCCGTTACGGCTGATACGGATACGTTCCAGCCGCGGGAGGCGGGCGGTTTGGGTCTAGAATTTGTTCATTAACTCTTGATAATATTTCTGCAGCACGTAAAACGCCGGCTTCTTATATTTCTTGTCCGGAGAGAGCAGTCCCTTGCGGTTATAGTAGCCCTGGATCGCGCTGGTGCGCCGCGGACAGCGGAAATCGTACAGGATCCAGGGGGTCGTGCCTTTCACATAATCGATGCCCCGCAGGGTCTCGGCCTGCCGTTCGTAGACGTAGGCCTGGTATTCTTCCGTGCCTTTATCCTGGATGGTTCCGTGGTGCCCCGGCATGGCGTCCGCGCCGAATTCCGTGATGATCACCGGCTTCGACGGATCGCTGTTGGCAAAAAGCTGGGGCAGCTGGGCGAAATCCGGGGAATACCACCCGAAATACTCGTTCAGCCCGATGATATCCAGATATTCCGCCAGACGGTCGGCGATGGCCAGCTTGTGCATACTGACCAGGCAGGCGGCGGAGACCATGCGGGTCTCGTCGACCGCATGGGCGCAGTCGGCCAGACGCTTCATGAATGCCAGACGTTCGTCGGAGTCGGCGTTCTCATTTCCAACGGACCAGATGATCACGCTGGCCCGGTTCCAGTCCCGATAGATCAGCTCCTTCAGCTGATTCTCCGCGTCCTTGTAGGTCTCTTCGCGGGTGAAGCGGATCGCCCAGTAGACCGGGATCTCCTCCCAGAGAAGAAGGCCTTCCCGGTCGGCCAGCTTCGCCATGCGTTCGTCGTGGGGATAATGGGCCAGGCGCATGAAGTTGCAGTTCATTTCTTTGGCCAGGCGGATGGTCTCCAGACGCTCTTCATCAGTAGGCGCCTTGCCGTGAGCGACGCTTTCCTCATGGCAGCTGATGCCGCGCAGATAAATGGGCCTGCCGTTTAAGAGGATGTCGCGTCCCCGGACGCGGATCTCGCGGAAACCGACGGTGTCGCTGACCGCGTCCTCGCCGCAGGTGAGGGAGACGTCGTAGAGCCGGGGATGTTCCGGTGACCATAATTCAGGAGACGCGTCGATGATGAGTTCGCCATAGCCGTCTGCGAGCGGGATCTCTGCGCGGATGTTAAGTTCCGGGATGCGCAGTTCGGCGGAGGCGGAAGCGGATTCTGACACCTGCACGCGCACCTTGATCTTCGAGAACGTCCCGTCCGGCACCAGAGCGATCTGGAATTTCTTTATGTATGTGGCCGGAACCCGGATCAGATCGATGTCCCGGTAGATTCCGCCGTAGTTGAACCAGTCTGTATTCTCCGTGGGCACCTGCTCCGGACGCCGGGTGCTGTCGGCCTGGATCAGGATCCGGTTCTCCGCCTGCAGCGCTTCGGTTACTTCGAAATACGCCGGCGTCGAGCCGCCCCGGTGCATGCCGATGTATTTTTTGTTCAGAAATACCCGGCAGATATAATTGGCCGCGCCTACTTTTAAGAAGACGCGCTCCTTTGTCCCGGCCGCGCCCGTTTCCCCGGCCGCGTAACGGAAGGTGCGGGTAAAGACCATGCTGCCTTCGTAGAGCAGGAACATTTCCTTCTCCGTATTCCAGCAGCAGGGCAGGTTCATCGTGGGCCATTCGTCGAAGGAGTAGTCTACCGGCAGCGTGAAGCCGTTTTTGTCCTCGTACCGCTCCTCAAACCAGTGCTGGCGTATGCAGGTGTCGTACTGGTCGACGGCGTAGTGCCAGGCGCCGTTTAGGGATTCCTTTCTGCGGCCGCAGTCGAAGAACATATCGTCCGCCGTGGCCTGCGGATCTTCGTACTCGCCCAGATAATCTTCCAGATTGATGTCGGATACATTTTTCTGCTGATATTTTTTCATATGGGATCTCCTTTTCATTTCCATGCGAGAAAAGCGCTAATGACGCTCTGATTGTATTGTAAATGAATCGTATGGAAAATGCAAGGGCAGAAGCCGACAGAGGAACATCAGACTTGTCAGAGAGTTAACCGCTTTGAAAGAGATTAGCTCTCTGCCTGTACCCTGTCTGTCAGCGTTAATGATAGTTTGTGCGGCACATGGTTTGAAAATCGGCTCTGTTCTGGCTGCCGGCCGCATTGCGGAAAACGCGGGTATCCTTTTTGTCGGAATCGAAGGTATACTCAAGGGCTGCCGTGTAACCATCTCCGATCTGATCGGGCTCATATTTACGGTATAGGCCGTCAGCGATGGGATAAAACCCTTCTCCGATGCCCCGGTATGCCGTAAGCTGCCATATGGCCGCAGTATTCCCTTTCATTTGGTGCATAAATTTTACGATTCCGATTCCCTCTGCATAGAAACATTCGCTTTTTCCGCCAAAATAGGAGTTCAAAGCAAGATCAAAGCGGATATGCCGGCAATTTTCAAACGTCCCGGCCGGTGTGGTCACCGCCTCGTCCTCTAAGACTGCGAATTCCTTTAACGTTTTATGCGGCTTTGCGGCGAACCCGGGCGTCCATCTGTCGTTCCAGCGCCCCATACCGCATTCGTCAATGATCTCGTCGAAAAAGCTGTAGAGCATTTTCTGGCCTTCCGGCCCTAAATTGGAAGTATTTTTCCATTCAAAATGTTCTTTTTGCATCCATTCTGTTTTCCCGTTTGTTTTCGTAAAGATGCCGCTGCTATAGAAATTCCAGCGCCCTATCTGAGTACAATCTGGCGTGATCTCAGGATCGGTGCCAAGAATTCTCAGCATGACGTCTTCTGCAACCTGTATTTGGACCCTTTGACGCCTTGTTTGGGCGAGTTCCCTTGCGCGGCGCAGCGGACCTCTGACGTCAATCAAATGCTGGATACCGTCAGGATCGCAGCCATCGGTGCAGTAGTTTTGTCTTATTTCCTCCATTTTACCGTCAAAGGTATCCGAATAGCCCAGGGTTTCGCAGCAGATCACGGCGGCTGCCGTTGCCGCATTGTCTTTATATGCCGTTATCTCGAAAAAAATATCCTTATCGTACAGAACCGTCCCTTCGTCCCCCACAGCCTGATAATCCCATCGGTTTCCGGGCGCGAAGGGGATGATCCCTTCTCCCCCCGCAATATGTGCCCCGGACAATTCGAGAATTCTTCTCATACCGTAGCGTTCCGCTTCCTGGCGGACGATGCCTGTTCCGGCGCAAAGGAAGGTTTTGCAGTAGGTTAATCCATGCTTATCGCCGCGGAATTCGAATACAAGGCAATGCTCAAACTTTCCCGCAGGCGTGTCGCAGGTTTCTGTGTCTGAAATGAACTCCAGCTGCCCTTTTCCGGAATCGGACACGATCACATCTCCGACCTGCATTTTGGGGTCATACAGGAGGTGATTGCAGGCTGCAAGATTCCAAAATATACTGGCTCCCGCAATTTCTTCTGAACCGCCGTACCCTGGCTGGCTCCAAAAATACAGTTTACCGTCAATAAATCGATATATTTCACCGGAGACATGGACGTCTATGTTTCTGAAGCCTTCCCTTCGCGTTGCTTTTAACACCCTGGTTTCGCAGTAAATGGCGGATTTCGCATTGGCATAGTATTCGTTTTCGGGCGGCAGGATTTTTAATACTTCCTCAAACGCTCCAATGGCCTTTTCATACTGCCCAATACGCCTGTATTCATATCCGAGCCAAAACCATGTGTACCCAAGGACGCCGGGGAATCCTTTTTCCTTAAAATACGGTATTTGCGTATGCAGCATGAAGTTCCGTTTTTCTTCGCCGTGATACTTCTCGCACTCATGAGCCGCAACGTTCTGCATAACAGCTTCATTGTGCCCGTCCTCGGCAACTTTTTTGATCTTAGCATAGACTTCATCATTTGCCCATCCGGGAATCCACCAGGTCCCAAGCATCCAGGCGTCGGCTAGCATATGGCTTTTCTCCTTAGAGTCGGGCAGATCGTTCACCAGCTGCAGAACCGCGTGGTAGTCGGCTTCAAACCCGGATTTATCGTCCTTGATCTTCCACAGCTTCAGCGCTTCTACCTGACGCATTACGCGGGCAGCAACAGACTCATTTTCGTTATAAGTTTTTTCCATGATCCCATATCCCTTTCTTAGTTGTTTTCGGCCTTCGAAAAGTCTCCATTTGACCGTGCCCTCGGAGACGGATAGCTTTTGGGCGATCTCTTTTACCGAAAGATCGGAAAAATAGTGCAGTTTTATCGCTTCGCGGATTTTTTCACTCAGGGCTTCAATGTTTTCATGCAGATCGGCATACTCGAAGAAATCCGAATCCGCGGTATCAGGAATATCCCAGTTTTCAAATTCATTTAAGCTGAGACTTGGAATGGCGCTGCGGTATTGTGCTTCGAGGGTTCTTGCATGGTTTTTCGCTATGCTGCGAACCCATACGCCGAATTTCTCCGTGTCCCGCAAAGCCGAAAGATTCATCCAGGCCGACACAAAAGCGTCCTGCGCGGCGTCCTCCGCGGAAAATGTACATCCTGTTACCGAATATGCCGCGCTTTTTACCGCGCGCTGATGTCTGGCGACAAGCTCCTCAAAAGCCGATTGGTTTCCAAGGAGAGTCATTTGCACTAAAGTGGTGTCATCCTTATCCGAGTATTGGTTCATTGCGGACTCCTTTTCTTTTGGTTACACTTATAAGACTCAAAAAACAGGCAAAAGGTTGGGTCTGTTTTTCATTATAAGTTTCCCCGTCAAAAAGACAAGCAGAACCACACCCCATGCCCCGGCATAGTGTCTGCGCTTGTGCCGCAGGGGTCGAATGCGGATAAATGCTGTCATAAGGCAATGAGGGAGTTTTCTTACTTTCCGTACCCACTTGAAAATTGTTACCATATATGATAACATAAGGAGAGGAACGGAGAGATGGGAGGGATCGTTTTGCAAAGGCAGGATATAATCGCGCAGCTTGTAGAGGCGCGGCTGGAAAAGGGAATCTCGCAGGCGGAGCTTGCACGGATGATCGGAACTCAGCGGTCAAGCATTTGCCGCCTGGAGAGCGGCGCGCAGAATCCAACGCTGGATATGGTTTTGAAGATCGCATCCGCCCTGGGCAAGACGGTTTCTCTTTCCCTGGAGGAGCAGGAAGAAATGAAGAAAAACTCTTACAGCCTCCGCATTTATGATACAGAGCTTATGGAGTTTATCATGGAAAAGCGCGGTCTGGAAGGACTGGTAGCCGAGATCGTTTCTGTAAACGAGGAATATCGGCACCTGCTTCCGCTGGATATGGAATGTACCGGCGAGGGCGTCATCCGATGGCTGGAGCGCCGTGTGATCCCCAAGAACCGCACATTTGTGGATGAGATTTTGAAAACGCTGGGGTTGAGCCATAATGATACCAAGGGAATCATTGATGTATGCAAGGGCCTGTCCCTTAATGACAGCTACTGGATCGTGCCGGAAGGGTTTGACGGGAAGTTTGCCGACTACAATCTGTATCAGAACCGCTTTTCGGAAATGCTGGCGCTGGTGGCCTATACCGGCGCGGGACAAAGCCGGGAGGCGTTCACCACTTCCCCGGAGCTGACGACCAACGGGATGCTGCCAAAGGCGTGGCGTTTCATTGAGAACGACGGTATTTATCTTTATAAGGGCGGCTCCAGCGGTGCCTCTAATACCGGGCGGGAACCCTACTGTGAATATTATGCTTCGCAGATTGCAGAAACCATGCGTCTGAACGCCGTTCATTACGACTTGGAGAACTGGAAAGGGATTACGGCGTCCAAATGCGCGCTGTTTACCGATGTGGATACTTCCTACATTCCCATTGGACGGTTGGTTAAGGCCGGCGGGATTCAGAAGTGCCTGGAATACTATGACGCGCTCGGCCCGGAATACGGGGAGCAGATTCGCAGTATGCTGGTGTTTGACGCTCTGATCTATAACGAGGACCGGCATTTCGGAAACTTCGGCGTTCTCCGGGACAATCATACCGGCAGGATCAAGGCCCCGGCTCCCATTTTCGATAACGGCCTGTCTCTGCTGTGCTATGCAGGACGGGATGAAATCGCGGATTTTGAAAAGCTCCGATCCTACGCCGGGACACGTACTAATCCCTATCGTTTATCATTTGAGGAAGTGTGCGTCGCCGTGATGGGCGCGAAGCAAAAGGAGCAGCTTCGCCGGATGATCGGCTTTACGTTCAAACGGCATCCGTCCATCAACTTTCCGGAAGACCATTTGCGGGCGTTGGAAAAGCTGTTGGAGATTCGCGTCAGAAGGCTGCTGGCGATCCCCACAAAAGGGAAAGCTGAGAGGCGCAGATCGCGTGGCTGAAAACGTCAGAGAGACATTCCTCGGAGATGAGGCAGTAGAATTCATTCAGTCTTCAAACAGATAACGGATATACTCTGCGGCGGTTTCGGCCCGCGGCGTGTTGGTGATGACGCCCAGATAGACGCTGCCGTTAAAACCGGCGCGGCGGATCACCGGAGCCTGGGAGAGTTCCAGGGCCATGGGAAAGTCCTCGGTGACGGCCTGGTATTCGATAGATGGATCAAGCCGGACGTCCGTGGCGTTGTCTTCCAGAACGGCGGTGCCTGTGGTCAGGGCGGAGCGCAGCGTTTCCAGCTTCTTATAGTCGGAAAGGTGCGCTGTCAGGAAATCTTCCATATTGATCAGATAACCTTCCCGCGCGAAAGCGTCGAAGGCTTCCTGGTCCATAAGGACCACGTCGAGCTGTTCGCCGTCGATAGTCGCCAGGATCTTCACCCGCGACGCGTAGACGTATTCGTAATAAGGACTGTTCTCGTCTGCGGTGAGATAGAGGCCGGTATAGAGCTGCATTCTGTTTTTGGCGGCGTCTGTCCCGGTATCGGTGAGGAATCCGCCATCTAAGTCGTTAAGCAGATCGTCGCCGGCGGTGACATTGACCAGGCCGGTGTAAAGGACGACGTCTTTGTGGGTGACTTTTCCGTAGATATTGTAGCCGACGATATAGGCCAGGATCAGAAATACCGCGATGGGAAGCTTATAGTAGTCCCAGATGTAGCGGACTTTGCCGCGTCCGTTTAGGGATTTGAATTTGCGGCGTTCTTCTTCCATGGCTGGATTTTTCATCGTGACGGATCCTTTCTTTCTATTTTGGATGGTGTTTCACTGGCGAATTTCTTTTTGTGATTGTGTCGCCGGCTTCGTCTGGAAAGCTCACACAGAAATAGCATCTGATATCAAAAAAGATAACTATTTGTGTGTAAACATTTTTTTGATTTCGGGTGGCGGTTCATCTGTCTGTAGTTCAAGAGTTAAGATTTACTCCTCGTCGTCCCTGCGTATTTCCTCATAATTGGAGGCTTTCGTCTCCAGTTGTCCCAGCACGTTGTTCATCAGAAACGAGCAGAGAAATGCGCAGGTTCCTTCGCCGAATACGATGACGGGAAGGAAGACATTGATGATGACCACCAGCATGGCGAAATGGATCGCCGCCGCCAGGGCGGTGCAGAAGAGGAAGCGCATTCCTACCATCAGGGCGTTCTTGATGGTGCGGAAGGCGGTATTTTCGAACCGCGCCATGATCGGGAACACCCACAGAAGGATGATGGCATATCCTACCAGCAGGACGATGAAGACGGCGGTCTCCACGGCCCAGAACGTATTCTCGAAGCGCATATGGTAGAATACGTAACCGTCCACGCCTAAGAGGATCCCCAGCGCCAGCAGGATCAGCCAGACAATGGTGGACTGGCGGAAATTTTCCTTGAACGCCTGAAAGAAGCCGGACGTCAGATGGCCTTCTTCGTTCTTCGCCATTTTGAGGGTCATGTGGTAGAGGGCGGTGGTGGACGCGCCTGCCGTGACGATGGGGATACAGCAGATCATCCAGAGAATGTTTAAGTAGGCGCTGTATACCAGTCTGGTGATAAATGACATGGCCGGGCCTTCCGGATCCAGTAAACGACTCATGGGGTACCTCCTTACTTCTTACGGTTTTCCTGCATTTATTTCCATGCGGGCAGGACGCTGGTGACGCCCTGTCTGTATTTTCCTATCCTTCCGTCGACTCCCTGTAGATCAGCTCCGTCTCCGTGTGCATGATCCGGTAGTTCAGTTCCGGCTCCCGGATGCGGGACAGCAGAAGCTGGACCGCTGCGAAGCCCATGATCTGGCTGTGGATGTGGATCGTGGTCAGCGTCGGCGTCATGATCCGGGACTCCGGGGAATCGTCGAAGCCGCAGAGCCAGACGTCCTTCGGGACAGACCGGCCCAGACGCTTAAGGACAGTGACGACGTCAATGGCGACGAAATCATTGGCGCAGAGAAAGACGTCGGGCATTTGGTCAAGCCCGCCCAGCTGCTCCGCCAGATAGGCGCGGTAGGCGTCCCGGTCCAGATGGCTCTGGCCTTCCTGGGTTCGGGTCAGGCAGAAATGCTCGTCAATGGGCAGCCCCAGCGTGAACATGGCGTTGCGGAACGCCATATAGCGCTCGTAGAAAGACTGACAGTGCAGGAATTCGCCGATGAAGCCGATCCGCGTCCGGCCGCGCCGCGCCATCTCGCTGATAAAGCGGTAGATCTCGGTCTGGTTGTCCATGTACAGCCGGTCTGCTTCCAGCGGGCGGTCAAAGCCGTCGGCGGGAGTATCGATGAAGAGCGTGGGAATCCCCTGACCGCAGATCCTATGGCTGTATTCGTGGTCAAAGATCTCCACGCACACGATGCCGGCGGTCCGGTCCGGATTAAAGGACGCCGGCAGCCGCCCCGCCGCCTGATCTTCGTAATAGACCCGGTGCAGGGTCAGGCTGTAGCCGGCCTGGGTCAGTTCTCTCTGAAACTTGTCCAGGATAACGGAAGCGATATGGGAACCGCCCAGCGCCGAGCCGGTCAGCAGGGCGATCTCCCGCTTGTCGTCGGGACCGGGGAAGGAAGAGGGCGTCCTGGCAGAGTCTGTGAGGGCCATGTAGGAAAACTGCTTGTAGCCCATCTCCTGCGCCTTCTTAAGAACCTTCTCCCTGGTCGCGTCGGCCAGGATGCCGGTATTGTTGATCGCCTTGGAAACGGTGTTGCGCGATACGCCCAGCGCGTCCGCGATGTCCTGGATCGTGACTCGTTCTGCCATGTAACCCCCTCCTGAGAATTTCCTTATATATGTGCCGCCTGCATTTCCATGCAGAAAGTGTGCCTGTGGTCCGTTTTCTGTATTTCCATGCAGGCACGGCACCTGTGACGTTCTGATCATGCTGCGTCAACTTGTGCATATGCCTAACTCACTGTCTCTATTATAATGCACAAATCAAAATGTGTCAAATGTAAAAATGTAAATATTTTAGTATAATTGCATGTGCAATATGCAAAATTCAGACAACGACAGGCGGCTCGGACTGCAAAAGATGTGCATAGTGCGCGGTCAGGGTGGAAAACACCCAATATGAATGAAAAATAATTTGTGCAAATGTTAAAATTTATATTGACTAAATGTAAAAACAGTGGTATAAATGATTTACACAAATCCGAATGACATTTTTACAAATGCACAAACAAACGGCCGACAAATCCATTTTTCATTCCCATCGGCCGTGAAATTCGGAGAACGTGTGAGGAAGGAGGAACACATTCTATGAAACAGAAAAAAGAAGCGGCGGGACTGCACAACTCGCTGGTGTATGTGAGACAGCACTGGCAGCTGTACGTATGCTTCCTGCTGCCGGCTCTCGCGCTGACCATCATCTTCAAGTACATACCGATGGGCGGCATCCTGATCGCGTTCCAGGATTACAATCCGTTCAAAGGTATCCTGGGCAGCAAGTGGGTCGGATTCAAGAGTTTCACCCGGTTCTTGTCGTCGCCGGACTTCATGTCCTACCTGGTCAATACGCTGAAGCTGAGCGTCTACGGCCTCTTGTGGGGCTTCCCGGTTCCGATCATCCTGGCGTTTTTGCTGAATCGGATCCAGAGCAAGGGAATTAAGAAGAAGGTACAGCTGATGCTCTACCTGCCCAACTTCATTTCCGTCATCGTCCTCTGCGGTATCGTGAGGATCTTCCTTTCCGTAACCGGACCGGTGAACCTCCTTCTCGGCACCCAGATCAATTTCATGACCATGCCGCAGGCCTGGCGGACCATTTTCATCGCCAGCGGCATCTGGCAGGGCGCAGGCTGGGGCTCCATCATCTACACGGCGGCTCTTGCCAACGCCAGTCAGGACCTTCGGGAAGCGGCGGTCATCGACGGCGCCAATATCTTCCAGCAGATCAAGGTGGTCGAGTGGCCGGCTATCAAGGACGTGGTCATCATTCAGTTCATCCTGCAGGCCGGCAACATCATGAGCATCGGCTTCGAGAAGGCCTACGCACTGCAGACGGACCTGAACCTGGCAAGTTCCGAGATCATTTCCACCTATGTGTATAAACAGGGTCTGATCAGCGGCGACTTCAGCTTCTCAACGGCGGTAGGTCTGTTCAACACGATCATCAATGTGATCCTTCTCGTGAGCGTCAACGCGATCGTGGCGCGCATGAACGAAGGACAGGGACTGTAGGAGGTGCGATATGAAACAGGTTAAATTTTCCAAATATTCCCTTCAGGACAAGATCCTTGTGGGAACCGGCTACGCGCTGATCGGTCTGTTTGTCCTGGCGATCATCGTTCCGGTGCTCTACATTATCGTAGCGTCCTTCATGGATCCGGTTACCCTGCAGAATAAGGGCATTACCTTTGATTTCAGCAAATGGACGCTGACCGCTTACGAGCGCGTCATGACCAACTCCCAGATCTGGGTCGGCTTCAAGAACGCCGTGGTCTATTCGGTGGTATTCACCGTGGTGTCCGTAGCGGTAACGCTTTTGTGCGCCTACCCGATGTCCAGAGAGGATTTCCGCGGCAGGAAGTTCTTCAATGTGATCTTCATGATCACGATGTTCTTCGGCGGCGGCCTGATCCCCACCTACCTGCTGATCAGCAACCTGGGACTTCTGGACAGTATGTGGGCCGTGATCCTGCCGGGCGCGTTCAGCGTCTGGAACATGACCATTGCCAGGACCTATTACCGCGGGATCCCGCAGGATCTGCGTGAGGCGGCGGATGTGGACGGCGCCAACGAGCTGGTATTCTTCTTCAAGATCCTTCTGCCGGTCTGCGTGCCGATCATCGCCGTGCTGGCCCTGTGGCAGTTCGTAGGCATGTGGAACAGCTATTTTGACGCGATGATCTACTTAAACGATTCGGCCAAGCAGCCCCTGCAGCTGGTGCTTCGTTCGATCCTGATCCAGAACCAGCCGGAGCCGGGCATGATCGCCGATATGCAGAGCACCGCCCAGAGAGCCCAGCTGGCGGAGCTTCTGAAATACGCAACCATTATCATTTCCAGCCTTCCGCTTCTGGTGATGTATCCGTTCTTCCAGAAGTATTTTGACAGCGGCATCATGGCCGGCGCGGTCAAGGGCTGACGGGCAGAAAGGAGTCGGATTATGAAGAAGAAAATAATAGCGCGCGCGGCAGCTGTCTGTCTGGCCGCGGCGTCGATGGGGTTGCTGGTCGGCTGCGGCAGCCGGGTGGAGATCAATCCCGGCACGGAGATGCAGGTGGTGGATCCCGCCACGCTCCAGTTCCCGTTGGCGGAGACTGCGACGCTGACCGGTATGATCAGCTATCCGCCCAGCACCGAGTCGAATCCCAATAACCGCACGATCTTTAAGCGGCTTCAGGAAGCCACTAATGTGGAGATCAAGTGGACGGCGATCCAGTCGGATCAGTGGGGCGACAAGATCGTGCTGAATATGTCCAATCCCAACATCCTGACGGATTTCGTGTTCACCGCCGGCTTCAGCGACAACGACCTGCTGCGCTACGCGGACTACGGCGCGATCATTCCGCTGGAGGAGTACATTGACACCTATATGCCCAACTTAAAGAGCGTATTTGACAAATATCCGGAGTACCGGAAAATGTGTACCGACGTCAATGGCCACATCTGGGCGCTGCCGTGGATCGAGCAGCTGGGTTCCAACTATACGGCGATCCAGACCATCGGCGACATGAGCTTCATCAACAAGAAGTGGCTGGATTTCCTGGGACTGGAGATCCCCACGACTGTGGATGAGTTCGAGCAGACGCTCATCGCGTTCCGGGACAACGCGTCCAGGCTGCAGGCGGAGTTCGGTATCGACGGAAGCATCATTCCCATGTCCTGCATCGTCAACGACGGCGACCAGGATCCGGCGATCCTGATCAACGGTTTCGGCGAGGGCTACGGCGACGCGGACCGCGGCCGTCATATCGCGGTGACCGACGATCTGAAGGTGATCTGCTCCGGGACCCAGGAGGGCTTTAAGGACGGTATCGCGTGGCTCCACAAGCTGTATGAGGAGGGCCTGATCGATCCGGAAGCATTTACCCAGGAATGGTCCACCTACGTGGCGAAGGGCAAATCCGGACGCTACGGCGTCTGCTTCAGCTGGGACGTAGCCAACATCGACAACCTGACAGACTGGGTTCCCCTTCCCGCGCTGACGGCCGATACGAGAAATATCACTCCTGCCAACGGTTCCTTTACCAGCGGTTTCGACCGCGGTCGCTGCGTGGTGACTTCCGTGGCGAAGCAGCCCGCGCTGGTCTGTGCATGGCTGGATCAGATGTACGCGCCGCTTCAGTCTCCGCAGAACAACTGGGGCACCTACGGTGAGGACGACGAGTTCGATATCTTCGAGATGGGCGTCAATGACGCCGGCGAGCCCATGCTGCACCACGCGCCTCTTGGCGACGCTTCCCCGGTGGAAGTCCGCGAGGCGGAGTCGGTCGGCGGTCCTCTGGCCGTGCTGGATGAGTATTACGGTGTGTACGTGACCTGCCCGGACGACGCGCAGTACCGTCTGGACTGGATCAAGGATTACTATACGCCGGATATGCATACCAAGTACGTCTATCCCAACGCGTTCATGAGCCGCGAGGATACGGAACGCCTGTCCAACCTGCAGGCGGACATCACCAAGACCATCAACGCGAAGAAGTCCGAATGGATCATGAACGGCGTTACCGACGCGGACTGGGATGCGTATCTGAAGTCCCTGGACGCATACGGGCTGCAGGAATTCCTGGGGATCTACCAGAAGTATCTGGATTCGTTCTACGCGGAGTAAGGAGCGGGGACGAACTGAATATGAAAAATGAGACATCCGTTTCCGGTAAGGCTTAAATGCCTGCCGGGGGCGGGTGTTTTGTATATATGAAACAATATAGCAATCAAAAAATATGTTGACACTCGACATATGTCGTGATATGATATATATCGACGGACGACATAGGTGCACAGGATGAACCTGCGCAGAAAGAGAAGGTGATCATTTGAAAAAAAGCGAGCCGATGTCGGAGAGCTACTATTACATTCTGCTCTGTCTGGCCAAAGGCGCCAATCACGGCTACGGCATCATGCAGATGACGGAGAAGTTGTCCGACGGGGATGTGACGATCGGCTCCGGAACCATGTACGGGGCCACCAGCAATATGATGAAGAAGGGTTGGATCCACGAGATCATGTCCGAAGAGCCGGGGCAGGAGCGGCGCCGGCTGTACCAACTGACGGACGCTGGCCGCGACGCGCTTAAGGCGGAGATTGCGAGGCTTAGACGAATGCTTGAGAACGCGGAGGAGGTGTAGGAGATGGCGATGGAATATAAGACGTCGCACAGGGCGTACGCGGCGTGGAATTACCGGCAGGAGATCGAGGATCTGAACCGGGCTTCGGAGCAGGGCTGGCAGCTGGTGCGCGGCGGCTGCTTTTACAGCCGGTTCGTGAAGAATCCGGACGTGCGCTACCGCTACCAGATGGACTGGCGGAAGGTGGAGGATATGGGCCGCTATATCGAGACCTTCCGGGAGCAGGGCTGGGAATATGTGAGTTCTTCGTTTAACGGCTGGCATTTTTTCCGCAAGTTTTACGATCCGGCGCTTAAAGAGGAGGATTACGAGATCTTCACGGACCGGGAATCACTTCAGGCGATGACCCGCCGCTGGTCGCGTGTTGTCATGGCCATTAGCGCGGTGCTCCTGGTGGTTGCATTGATAATCATCGTACAGGAAATTCGGACACCGAACATTCCACGGCTGCTGCAGACACTGATCCTGCTGGCTGCGTGCGCATTTCTGATGCGGGGCGGATTTCTTATGCGCAGCCAGGGTACTATCCGTCCCGGCGACAATACGCTGCTGCATGGGTTCCTTCTTTTCCTTGTCGTCGGCTGGGCCGGGATGATGGCTCTTCTGATCCTGCGGCCGGATTTTTCCATACACCAATATACGGCGGAGCTGAGCGAGCCGTATGAGGATAACCGGTTTGCGGAATTTGAGGTGCATTATCCGGATTTTTATTATCTGGATCTGAAGATCGGTGCGGACGCGCCGTTTGCGTTTTCGGTCGTAAATGAGGCGGGCGAGGCGGTGTATTCCGTGACCGGAACGGATATCGATGAGGAGAATATCCGGATCAGGCTTAAGCGGGGGAAATATTGGCTTTTGTCCTCCTGCGGGGCGGGGTTTGAGCTGGAGAGTTATCTGAATTGAGATACGCCTGGCGGCTGTGGGACTGTTAATGCAGCCGCCAGGTTTCGTTTCTATAGATCCAATGCTTCCGATCCCGGCATTTTCACAGAAGTTCCCGCGCTTTTCGCGCAAGATATGGGGGCATATTTGTGATAGTTCCGCTTTTCAGGTAGCCTCTGTCGGAGAAACGCAGTGCGCAGGATGGCTTTCTTTCCGACACATATCGTTTGAAGGACGGCGCGGATTTATCCGTTCCGCCCTTCACCTCGACCGGAATGATCTCGGTTCCGTATTGAAGAAGAAAATCGATCTCGCTGTTTTTATCGGCATAATAGCGCGGCGCGGCATCAAATTGTCCGCGGAGCTGCTGCAGGATATAATTCTCGGTCAGAGGGCCTTTGAACTGATAATCGCTTTTCAGAAGGATCGCGCTGTTGTCGATTCCTGCCATCTGCTTGAGAAGGCCGGTATCGAAGACAAAAAGCTTGAAGGCGTCCAGTTTATCAAAAGCGGACAGCGGGTGCTCCGGTTTTGAAACGTTATAGACGCGGTTCAGCATTCCGGCAGAAACGAGCCACTCGATGGCTTCTTCAAAATCCCTCGCGCGTCCGCCTTCTCGGACGGCGCCGTACATGAATTTCTCGTTTTCCTTGGCAAGCTGTGACGGAATGCTTCGAAACACCATAAGCAGGCGCCCGCTGTTGATTCTGCCGTTATGTTTGGAGAAATCATTTTCATAGATCTCAATCAGCTCCCGCTGGATGCGGCTGATGCGGGCCGGGTCTTTGAAACGGATCCAGGAATCGACGCACTCCGGCATCCCTCCGATGATAAGATAGGAGCGATAGGCGTCCATCAGGCGGTTATGGAAGATCTCTTCAATGATCTGGTTTTTCCGGATCGTCTGGTAGTATGCAAATAACGGTGCGTCCGTCGCTTCGAGAAACTCATCAAATGTCATCGGAGATAGTTCAAGCAGATTGACCATGCCTACCGGGTAGGATTTCGGCTGAGCGAGCAGTGTGCCCAGAAGGCTGCCCGCCGCGATCACATGGTATTCATTGGCATTCTCCCTGAAGTATTTGAGAGCGTTCAGCGCATCCGGACATTCCTGAATCTCGTCAAAAATCAGGAGTGTTTTTTCGGGAAGGATCTTCCGGCCTGCGATCAGAGACAGCAGTTCGACAATGCGCTGCGGATTCTTGTTCTTTTCAAAAATGGATTTCAGTTCGTCTTCCTCATCAAAATTCAGGTAGACAAAGCTTTCGTAGGAAGTTCGTCCGAACTCCTTCATCAGCCATGTTTTGCCGACCTGACGCGCGCCTTTCAGAACCAGCGGCTTGCGGTCGGGGCTGGCCTTCCATGCGGCCAGGTCGCGGATTGCGCTGCGGTACATAACATCATCGTCCTTACTTTGCAAATGTGGTGCGTTTATAGATTCTCTCCAAGCTTTTTTCATAGCCATAATCATAGATTAGCACATTTTTCTGAACGATTCAAGCGTGTAGGCCCACATTTTTTCGGATAAATAAACGAAATATATTCACATTTTTCCAAAACGATGAATGCACATTTGTACTGGTCAGGAAAAGTGGACAAGAAATGCGCAGCGGTAACCGGCGATTTCGGTTGCCTTCGTGATTAACATATTGTAATATAGTATTAACATCGGGCAAGAAACTGCCTGAACAGAGAAACGCTAAAAAACGAAACCGGAGGAAAACATTTTATGGAAGTAAAAAACTGGACTTACGAGGAAATTCCGGAGTTTACCGAGAAGGTGGAGGGCGCCCATATTATTCCGACGACCGGAGATGAGATCGGTGTGGCGTATCTTCATGACGTCGTCTACGCGGAGATCGACGGCGAGAAGCTTCACCTGCAGATCCTTCTGCCTTACAGCCGCAACAACCAGCAGATGGTCTGCCCCTGCGTGGTGTTCGTTCAGGGTTCCGCCTGGTTTAAGCAGTATGTCTATGGCAATGTGCCCCAGCTGGCCGGGCTGGTGAAGCGGGGGTATGTGGCGGCTATTGTCGAGTACCGCCACTCCGGCATCGCGCCGTTCCCGGCGCAGATCATGGATGCGAAGAATGCGATCCGATTCCTGCGTGTGCATGCGGAAGAGTACCATATCGATCCGGAGAATATCGTGATCTCCGGCGATTCCTCCGGCGGTCATACGGCTATGTATGCGGGGATTCTGCATGACGACACGGAAAGTAACCTGTTCCCCGGCGTATCTGCAGAGGTTAAGGGTATCATCAATTACTACGGAAGCTGCAGCGTGATGAAGGATGATTCCAACCCGATTCAGGTTCTGCACTGTCAGCCGGACAGCCCGGAGGGGATGGTCATGGGACATGTGGATCTGCGGCAGAGGGAGGATCTGAAACGGAAGCTTTCCGTAGAATGCAATATCACGCCGGAAACGGTGGTGCCGCCGGTGCTGATCTTCCACGGCACGAAGGACCGGACGGTCAACTGCGAGGGCAGCGTGATCCTCTACCGGCAGCTGCGAAAATGCGGCAAGGAGGTACAGCTGTATTTCATCCAGGGCGGCGACCACGGCGGAGCCGAGTTCTGGACGGATCAGGTGCTGGATATCGTGGAGGCGTTTCTGAAGGATGTGTTTGGCCGGTAGGTGAAAGCGGCAGATTTTAGACGGTGAAGATCAGGGGAGAGTCTGGTGGACTTTCCCCTGATTCTCTTTCCGAAACGCAAGCGGCGTGAGGCCGTATTTCTTTTTGAAGACATTCTGAAAATACGACTGGGACGAGAAACAGAGGTATTCGCTGATCTCGCTGATCGAACGGTCAGAGTAGAGCAGCAGGCTCCTGCCTTCTTCCAGCTTCCGGCGCATGATGAAATCGCTCAGATTGAATCCCAGTTCTTTTTTGAACTGTCGCGAGATGCAGGAGCGGCTTTTGCCTACGGCGTCTGCTACGTCTCTGACGCTGACGGGCTGGTTGGTGTGGGTGGAAATGTATTGGATGCAGGCAAAGATATCCGGCGAGATGCCCTTTGGAATCCTGCAGGCGGCTACCCGGTTAGTGAAATCCATGCAGGCGGCCTGATTCAGGTGGTTTACCTCGTCGATCGTCTGCGCTTTTTCGGAAGCCTGAATATAGATATCGCTTAGACGGTAGGCCGTTTCTACGTCAAGGCCGCCGGCGATACTGTGGCGGGTAAGCAGGGTTACAGACGCGATCAGGATATTTTTCTCCTGCCGCAGGGAATTGCCGCCGATGACGCCGGCCTGCAGCTTCTGCGCTTTTTGGAACAGGGTTTCGAGTGCGGCCGTGTCTCCGTTCTCTACACAGCGCAGCAGTTCCAGCTCGAACTGATAGGTATTATGGAAATTTTCGTCTTCTTTGGCCTGGTATAGCTCGGCGGTGTGACGCTGCCCAATCTGCGAGATATTCTCGGTGCTGACACGACGGAAATAGGTCAGAGGATCGATCAGACTGCCGTTCAGTTCCCGATACAGCAGGGTCAGCAGGCAGATAAACTGTTCAAATGTGACCTGTGGGGTCATACTTAGAAAATTCTCTACCTGCTCCGCGTAGGCAGAGGAAATGGAGGACTCTGTCAGAATGCGCGGCAGAGCGCGGGGGCGGATGCGGCTGGTGGAAACCGGACCGGCGATGATGTATTCGTCCGTATCCAGATTCCGGACGATTCCGTAGAACAGGTATTCAGAGGAGACTGCGTGGTCAAGACCGGTACCCTTCTGAAGCAGCAGCGGGCGGAATGTTTCGGTCAGATCCCATTCCCGATGTATGTCCGGATATGCCGCCAGAAGCTCGCTTTGCCTGTAATATGCGACAGGCAGGAACGTGGAATGGTAGAAAATCTGCAGGTAGCGGCAGATATCGCCGGATGCCTTGCGGTTCGGTATTTCCTCGCTTTTTCTGTCTTTCATAGAGTTCTCCTTTACCGGTCAATTCTCTGCAGTCTGGAAGTTTGATGACTGGCAGCGCTATTTTATATATGCTGGGTTGTTGAATGCCTGATGACACAATTTTACAATAAATAGCACAGAATTACAATACATTATCCCGATATTCCGGTATGATAAGGTTAAATCAAAGGAATCTGCGCAGGAAGCCTTCGAAGCAGCACCGTATATTCGCTCAAACCGCGGGGACTGTCCGCCGGTCCGCCTAAATATCCGTGCAGGGCAGCGGCGGCAGCAGAGTATGCGGCCACAAACAATAAGAAGAGAGGGATAAAGAATGGCAAAGAAAGATCTTGGCAAAGACAAATTCGGCGTTCAGCGCGTGATGCGCCGGAAAGACTATCTGGGCGACTGCCTGGGGCAGTTCTCCTTAAATGCGATCAGCGGTCTGGTCGGTCAGCTGACTTACTTCTACACCGATAAGGTAGGAGTCGCAGCAGGCGCAGTAGCGACCGCGTTTCTGGTCGTTCGTATCATTGACGCGTTTACCGATGTGATCATGGGCAATATTGTGGACCATACGCTGATCAAAGGGGAACGCTACAGGCCCTGGCTGCTCCGGATGGTGATTCCGACGGCGCTTATGATCATTTTGCTGTTTACGGTTCCCAGCGGTGCGCCTTCCGGCGTCCAGATCGCATATATGTTTATTACGAATTTCCTGCTGAGTGCGATCATTTATACGGTTATCTGCGTCCCGTATTCGGCGCTGACCGTAGTCCGCACAGCCAGTCAGGAGGAGCGGAGCAGAATGGGAACCTGGCGTGCGGCGGCAGGCTACATATCCGGCATGGTGATCGTGGTTGCCATTATCCCGATTACGAATATGCTGGGCGGCGACCAGAGAGCATGGATCATTTTCGGCAGCGTGCTGGGTATCCTTGCGGCTGTCCTTCTGTTCATTACCTGGAAGACCAGCCGTGAGACCAATCCGGCCGACGCGGTGCAGGAAGCGCAGCAGGACGAGGAGGCCGTCCCGATGAAGGAAGCGGTCGGTTTCCTGTTCCGGAATAAATACTGGGTATTGGCGCTTATCATGGGCGTCTGCGCGAACGTGGTCTATGGACTCGGCAATTCCTCCGGTACCTATTACGCGAAATGGATCTACGGCGATGACAACCTGATGGGGATCATGGGTGCGGTAGGTATGATCCCGACGCTCCTCGGATTTTTGACGGTCGGACTGTTTATCAAATTCCTGGGCGTGACCAAGACGCTTCGTGCGACATTCGCGATCGGCGCGGCGTCCCAGCTGCTGCGTCTTATTAACCCATATCATTTCGGGTTTAACCTGCTGATGGGGTGCTTCAGCACCTTTGCCAATATTCCGATGATGTGCGTGCTGGGCGTGCTGACGGCTATGGCGATCGATTATAATGAGTATCAGTTCGGAAAACGTATGGTGGCGGTTTCCCAGAGTGCCAGCAGCTTTGCGGGAAAGATCGGAAATGGAATGGGCACATCCCTGATCGGCTGGTCCCTGGCGCTGGCTTCGTATGATGGGGGGGCGGCAGTACTGACCGAAGCCACCAAACAGGCTATTTTCACCTTTAATATCTACGCGCCGGCTTTGATGTTTATCATCATGCTGGTCTGCTCCATGAAGTTCGACCTGGAGGCGAAACTGCCGGGAATCCAGAAGGAGATCGCACAGAGAAAGGCGAAAGGAAGCGCGAAGGCGTGAAAACGGCACTTCGCAAGTGAGAGAATGGTGCTGCGCAAGCGGCTTCATCAACCGGGTATAAAGGAGGGACTTTGTTGTGCTGCAAATAGAAAAGCTGCGTGTAGAATATCGTGAGAACCCGATCGGGCTGGATGTGGCGGAGCCGCGATTCTCCTGGATCTTAAAGACGGAGAAAGAAAACTGTATGCAGTCGGCATACAGGCTCTGTGTGAGGGAGACGGCGAATGCGGACCTGGGGGCGGCGAATGTGGTCAGGCCGGAAGCGGAACATGCAGACCGGCCGGCTGCGGATGCAGGTGATACGGCCGCGGAAAATGCTGGAAGGCCGGATGCGGACAAAGATACGGCGTGCGGCCTCTGCGTCTGGGATTCGTTACGTGTGGAAAGCGATCAGTCGGTGCTCGTGGAGTATGCGGGGGCATCGCTTAAGCCGGAGACCGCATACCGTTATCGGGTGACGGTGTGGGATCGGGAAGGCGAATGTGCGGAGGCGGAAGGAAGCTTTGAGACCGGACTTCTGCAGCCGGAGAACATGGCGGCGGATTGGATCACTTCCGGCTTTGGTGAGGAAGAAAAAGCCTGCCCGGTATTTACTCGCTCGTTCATGCTGCGGGGAGAGGTAAAGAAGGCGAGACTCTATGCCACGGCGCTTGGCCTGTATGAGATCGAACTAAACGGGGAGAAGGTCGGAGATGCGTACTTCGCGCCCGGCTGGACCAGTTACGGGCATCGGATTCAGTATCAGACGTATGATGTGACGGAGCTGTTGCGGAAGGCGGGATCTGTGCCGGCCGGTGCGCCGGGAAAGGATTCGTCTGCAGGCGGACGTCCGGTCTGTATGCAGATCACCGTGGCCGACGGCTGGTATAAGGGGCCGTTCGGGTTCACTCTGCGTCCGAATATTTACGGGGATCAGACCGCGGCGCTGGCGGAACTGCACATTACTTATGCTGATGGTTCCGTTCAGACTGTGAAGACGGACAGGGACTGGCAGGTACAGACCGGCCAGATCCGGGAGAGCCAGATCTACTTCGGAGAGACGTTTGACAGTACATGGGACTCACAGTCATCGGCCCCGCAGCCGGCCCGCATCCTCGCAAAGGACAAATCCATGCTGACTGCGCAGGAGAGCGAGCCGGTGCGGATCACCTGCCGCACGGAGGCGAAAGAACTTATTGTGACACCGAAGGGCGAACTGGTGCTGGATTTCGGCCAGAACATGAGCGGGTTTGTTGAGGTTCATGTGACCGGGCGGGACGGATGCGGGGCACTCGGCCAGAAGATCATTATCCATCACGCGGAGACGCTGGATAAGGACGGCAATTTCTATCCGGAGACGCTGCGTCAGGCCGTGTCGGTCGATACGTATATCTGCGACGGAACGGAGCGGGTGTTCCGGCCCCATTTCACATTCCACGGCTTCCGTTATATCCGGCTTGAAGGGCTTGAGAAGGGTGCAGTCCGGCCGGAGAATTTCGTCGCCTGTACGCTGCATACGGATATGGAACCCACCGGCAGCTTTCATTGTTCCGACGAACGGGTCAACAGGCTTTGGAGCAACATCGGCTGGGGCATGCGCGGCAATTTTCTGGATATCCCTACGGACTGTCCGCAGCGTGACGAGCGTCTGGGCTGGACCGGCGACGCGCAGGTGTTTTCGGCGACGGCCTCCTATCTGCGAAATACGGCCCTGTTCTATGAGAAATGGCTTCGCGACCTGAAGGCGGAACAGACGAAGGAGTGGGGCGTGCCGCATGTGATTCCGAATATTCTGGGAGATCAGGCTTCGGCCGCCGCATGGAGCGACGCGGCGACGGTGATTCCGTGGGTGGTCTATGAGACCTTCGGCGATAAGCGGGTGCTTAAGGAACAGTTCGAGAGCATGAAGGGCTGGGTGGATTACATTACGGAGCACTGTGGGGAGAACGGCCTGTGGCAGAACGGCTTCCAGTACGGCGACTGGCTGGCGCTGGATAAAGAGGAGAGCGCGGACCGAACGGGCGCTACGGACAAATATCTGGTGGCAAACGCCTATTACGCGTATTCCTGCGGGATCGTGGCGAAGGCGGCGAAAGTGCTGGGGCGCGAAGACGAAGCGGTTCGTTATGAGGCGCTCTGCCGGGATATTACGGAACGCTTCAATGACGAGTATATCACGCGGACCGGGCGCCTGGTCAGTGAGACGCAGACCGGTTGTGTGCTGGCGCTGCATTTCCATCTGGCGAAGGAGGAGTACCGGGAGCGGATCCTCGGTTCGCTGGTGAACAATATCGAGAACCACAAGAACCATCTGGCGACGGGCTTTGTGGGGACGCCTTATCTCTGCCTGGCGCTGTCGGACTGCGGCCGTCATGATCTGGCGGGAACCATTTTCCTGCAGGAGGATTATCCTTCCTGGCTGTACGCGGTGAAAATGGGCGCGACGACGATCTGGGAGCGGTGGAATTCCATCATGCCGGACGGAAGCTTCGACGTGTCGGGGATGAATTCGCTGAACCATTACGCCTACGGTTCCATCGGCGAGTGGATGGTGAAGAAGGTAGCCGGACTTACGCTTTTGGAACCCGGGTATAAGAGATTTCGGGTAAAGCCTATGTTCGTGAAGGGGATTACCCATGCGGAAGCGGTCTATGAGAGCGTTTACGGAACGATCCGGGCGGCGTGGAAATGTGAGGACCATCAGATCACGGTGGATGTGACGGTTCCGGCCAATACTTCGGCGGAAATTCTCCTGCCGGAAAAGGATGGCGTGATCACGGTGGGTTCCGGCACATACCACTATGCGTATGCGACCCGGACCAGCCTTGAAAAAGCGCGGTATTCCATGGATTCCACACTGCAGCAGATCGTGGCGGAGCCGCTGGCGGTGGAGCTGTTTAACCGGTACGCGCCCGGTGCGCTGGACGGTCCGATGATTCAGTTTGCGTATCAGATGACGATGGCGGAAATGTGCGCGGTAGCGCCGGAGGCCAGACCGCTCTATGAGATGATCGTAAACACGTTGAATGCGCAGTGTCAGTAAGTCTTGCAAGGTTACAGGATACAGGGTTATCGAAGAAAGACGGCTGCATATCGTGCTGTGACCGGAGAGACGTGTGACGATGACAGGATAAGGAGAAAGACATGGAAAAAATACTGCTAAAAGGGACCAGGTTTATCAATGAGTCGGGCAGAGAAGTCCTCCTGCATGGCGTCAATGTCCTGTGCCGGGAGGCGAAGCTTGGGCATTTCTACCCGAAGTTTGAGGATGCCTTCCCGTTCTTTAAGAAGATGGGTTTTAATCTGCTGCGCTTCGGCATCTTCTGGGACGGCGTGGAGCCGCAGCCGGGGGTTTACGATGAGGCCTATCTGGGCAGGGTGAAGGAGATCGTGAAACTGGCGGAGGATTATGGAATCTACATCATCCTCGACATGCATCAGGATCTGTTCGCGCAGAAATATATCGACGGCGCGCCGGACTGGGCCTGTCTGGATGAAGGTCTGCCGCATCCGGAGCATTGTACGATGTGGTATAACGCGTATCTGGAGAGCGAGGCCATCATCCGGGCGGCGGATAATTTCTGGGCGAACGCCCCGGCGGCGGATGGCGTGGGGCTTCTGGATCACTATTCCGCCATGTGGGAGAGAATTGCGCAGACATTTGCGGACTGTTCGAATGTCATCGGTTTTGAACCTATGAATGAGCCGTTTATGGGACATATCGCACGGGAGGCGTTCGGATTGGCCGCACAGAAGATGATGGAGAAGAACCCGGATTTCGATATGAACAGGCCGGAAACGGTTTCTCCCGAAGAACAGGTGGAATTTATGCAGATCGTCGGCGGGCGTTTCCTGGAATTCGACCGGACGACGCTGATGGATTTTTACCGCCGCATGCAGGCCGCCATCCGCCGTGTAAGCGATAAGCCGGTTGTCACGGGCGGTAATATTTACTGCAGCACCGACATTCCGACCGGCATCGGGCGGCTGGACGACGGAAATCAGATCTACGCGCCGCACGGCTATGATTCGGTCGTGGACTCGGACCGCTATGAAAGCTTCAGTAAAGAAAATGTGGAGCGGCTCTACGAGGAAAAACGGCGGGGACAGGACCGTCTGGGGCTTCCGACGATCGTCGGCGAATGGGGCGCATTCCCGTCGGCGGACTTTACGAATAATCTGATCCGTCATATGAACGGCATTCTGGAGAAGAATCTATGGGGATCGGCGTACTGCGAGTACCGTCCCGGGATGGAAAGCGACCCCAACTTCTCCTCGCTGTGCCGGGCCTATCCGCAAGAGAGTGCGGGGACGCTTGAGGCGTATCATTATGACGAGGCTTCCTGCCGCTTTGAAATGACTTTTCAGGCGGAGGCGACAGGCGAGACGAGGATATTCTGTCCGTTTGTTCCGGAGAAAATGGAGTGCAGCCTGCCCGGTGCGTTTCGGATCGAGCCGGTGGCGGACGGGAGTTGCTTCTGCATCCTGAAGACGGAGACCGTGGGAAGGGCTGTTGTGGTGATCAGCCGGAATTCGGGGTGACGTGTATTTTGAATGCCTGATTTTTGGATGTGAAGGAAAGAAATATTAGAGCTTAGAGCTGAGCCGGCCGGGACGAACGGCCGGCTGTTTTTACAGATTCTGCCCGGCTTGATGGAAGACGGGCAAGATTCCGCTTGCAAAGAGATTGGCGAGGGAATATGATTGACACAGAGTTATCTTGTATATAGGACGGAGATTCAGACAGAGAGTCAGAAAGGAGCGATTTAAGCATGGCGGTCAACAGGTATGAAAAGGAACATTTCGCGAGGCTTAGGAAGCTGGCGCCGGAATGCACGGTGCTTCTTAAGAAAAACGGTGCTTTCCCGCTTTCGGCGGCGGGACCGGTCGCGCTCTACGGCAGCGGCGCGCGCCTCACGGTCAAGGGCGGCACCGGTTCGGGCGACGTGAACTCCCGCTTCTTCGCGACGGTGGAGTGGGGGCTTGAGAAGGCAGGATTTACAATTACAAGCAAGAACTGGCTGGACGGCTACGACGCGGTCCGGGAAGAGGCGCATAAGCAGTTCATCGCGGATATTAAGAGGAAGGCGAAAGAGAGCCATCAGATGGCAATCCTGGCGGGCATGGGAGCGGTGATGCCGGAACCGGCGTATGAACTGCCCATCGACGCCGCGGGGGACACGGCCGTTTATGTGCTGGCGCGCAATTCCGGCGAGGGCAATGACCGCAGGCCGGAAGCCGGCGACATCAGGCTGACGGAGACGGAGATCCGGGATATCCTGGCATGCAGCAGGAAGTATGAGCGCTTCATGCTGGTGCTGAACGTGGGCGGCGTCGTGGACCTGAGTCCGGTGGCGGAGGTGGAGAACATCCTGATTCTGTCCCAGCTGGGGGCGGTGACAGGCCGCGTGTTGGCGGATATCCTGCTGGGGGAGAGCGTGCCTTCCGGGAAGCTTGCCGCCACCTGGAGCGCGTGGGAGGATTACGCGGCCATCGGCGAGTTCGGAGGGCCGGACGAGACAAGATATAAAGAAGGCATCTATGTAGGTTACCGGTATTTCGACAGCGTGGGGAAAAAGCCCATGTTTCCGTTCGGTTACGGCGTGACTTACACGGATTTTGAACTTGGAAGCGCGGCAGCGACGATCGAGGGTACAGAGGTTACAGTGTCTGTGCCGGTGAGGAATACGGGCGGTTATCAGGGCAAGGAGGTCGTGCAGGTCTACGTCTCCGTTCCGTGGGGGAAGCTGGATCAGCCGTATCAGACGCTGGCCGGGTTTGCGAAGACCGGATTGTTGGAGCCGGGAAAGAGCGAGACGGTGACGGTGCATTTCCGGATGGAAAATCTGGCCGGGTATGATACGGAGACGGCAAGATATATTCTCGAAGCCGGAGATTATGTTGTGCGTGTCGGAACGAGCAGCTGTGAGACAAGGGCCTGCACCGTGGTAAGACTGTATGAGACTGTGCCGGTGCGGCAGCTGACCAATGTGGGCGGAAAGCCGGATTTTGAGGACTGGAAGCCGGAAAGGCCGGTGGGGGAACCGACATGGACCGTGGTTTCGGAATCGACGGAGCCGAACATGTCGGTGACAGGAGAGATAGACGGCAGCGTGGCAGAAGGCGACAGGGCATCAGAAAACGGCAGCATAAAAGAAAGCACTGCCACGGCGGAATGCGGAGGCACAGAAGTCTATCGTGAGTTTGACGGCGACAGTGTGGCAACTGTAAATAATGCGGAAAAAACAGAAGGAATGACACGGGCCGGCCGCTTGAGCGGTCTGGCAGTCTTGCATCTGAATGCAGCTGCATTTTCTTCCCTGACCTGGCCGGAACCTTACGAGGCGTCGGAGGAGGCCCGACGTAAAGCAGCCTCCCTCACCGACGAGCAGCTGATCAGCCTGTGCATGGGTAGTTTCGGCGAGGGGCTGCAGGGAATCGCCGGCGTTATCGGCAGCGCGTCCGCAAGCGTGGCCGGCGCGGCAGGCGAGACGACGGACAAGGTGGACGGCATGCCGAACCTGATCATGGCTGACGGCCCGGCGGGGCTGCGTCTGGCAAAGCACTACGTCCGGGATAAGAAGGGCGCTCACGCCATCGGAAACGCGATGCCTGCGGGCATGGAGGAGTTCATGGGCTCTGGGCTTAAGGCCGTCATGAAGCTGATGAGCCGGCCGCCTAAGGGCGAGGTGCAGGATCAGTACTGTACCGCGATCCCCATCGGCACGGCCTTGGCGCAGAGCTGGAACCTGGAGCTTTGCGAGGCCTGCGGGGACCTGGTGGGAGAGGAGATGGAGCGGTTCGGTATCGACCTGTGGCTGGCGCCCGCATTTAACATCCAGAGAAGTCCGCTGTGCGGCCGGAACTTCGAATACTGTTCGGAGGATCCGCTGATCAGCGGTCTGGTGGGCGCGGCGGTCACGAAGGGCGTGCAGAAGCATCCGGGCAAGGGCACGACGGTCAAGCATTTCTGCTGCAATAACCAGGAGACCAACCGTTATGTCTCCAATAGTCAGGTCAGCGAGCGGGCCCTGCGGGAGATCTATCTGCGCGGTTTTGCGATCTGTATCGCCGAGAGCAGTCCGGCGGCTCTGATGACCAGCTACAATCTGTTAAACGGCACCCACACTTCGGAGCGCGGCGACCTGATGAAGACGGTTCTGCGCGGAGAGTGGGGATACGGCGGACTGATCATGACCGACTGGGTGATCAGTATGATGGGCGCGAAGGGCAGGTATTGCATGGCGAAACCGGCCCCGACCCTGGCGGCCGGCAACGACCTGTTCATGCCCGGCTCCGGCGGCGATTACAGGCAGGCGCTGGCGGCGCTTAAGGGGAAGGATAAAGAGTTTCGACTGACCCGTGAAGAGGCGGAATACTGCGCGGCCCATGTGATCGACGCGGCATGGAGAATGAAGAAATAATTTTAGAGAGAAGTGCCGGAAGTTCCTTACACTGCAGAGAATTTCCGGCACTTATTTCCATACGAGCAGGGCGCCAGTGCCCCCCTGCTCGTATTACGTCTGATAAATTGGTATATGCGGTTACATACTCCTCTGGGATGTCTGCCGCGGCTGCTGGCCGCCCTGGCGTGGGTGCGTTCCGGTTCCTGGCCTGTTTCCTGCGGCCTCGTTTTCCGCCCCGACGATCGCGTCGAAATTTGTGGCGGTTCTTGTCGGCTGCGGTCCGGCCGGGGCCGTCGTGTTTCCATTCTGGGCCGGAGCTGTCGGGGTTCCATTCGGAGCCGGAGCCGTCGTGTTTCCGTTCTGAGGCGGAACCGCTGGGTTTCCGTTCTGAGTCGCCCGCTGCTGGTTCTGCGTCCCATTCTCGAGCGCCTGGTTCTGCCTTATGCGTTCCGCATCCATCCTGCGCCATTCGGTCCGGAGTTCGTCCATCGACCGTTCCTGCAGATTCTGCTGGATTTCGAGAGATTCGTTCAGCTTAACCGGCGGAAGCGCTTCCCGCTGTCTGAGCTGGTTCTCGGCCGCCGTGGCGCTTGCTATTTTCTCCTTCAGACCGGCCCGGATCGCCGCGATGCACCGCTGCCGGTCCGGATCGTTCCGGAACGTTTCATTTGCTTTCGCTGTATTGGTCATGCCGTCTTCTCTTCGCGCTTGGCACGCGCTCAGATCCAGTCGGATCGGGGTCGTCAGAAGATCCCACTTGCCTTCCGCGTCCGGAGCAAGCCGAACCAAGTCGATATGATGCCCGCCGGTTACCATGGCGTGCAGCAGCACTTTATTGTAGTCGATCCGGGACTGGCCGCCCGACAGCTGGTTTGCGTAATCCCTAAGAGACATCCCGTCCACATAAAATATATCTTCCCTGCTCCCTCCCAATATGTTGTAGGATTCATCCGAAGTTGAGCAGATCAGGGATAATGATTCTATGAACTCACCTGAGGGATCAAAGGTGTCTAAATATTGATTTAGCTGCAGGGTCGAGGCGTCCATGAAGTTTTTGGCGCTGGCGGGAAGCTTAAGGGCCAGCGTCCGGTATCTTTCCGGATTCATGAGCTGGCGGGAGAACTCCTTCAGCGGTTCGATCGCGTCACTTTCCATGTTGCGGAAACGGCCGAGATTCGGGCTTCTGCCTGTCAGTTCTACGCCTCTCTTTTCCCAGACTGCGCCCGCCGCTACCGTGCGTCTTGAATTCATATAATAGCGTTCCCTGTCCATAGGAGTCGGATATCTTTCGTGGAACCATTCCGGATACTGACTCGATTTCACATTCAGTGTCTGTGCCAGGCGCAGAAACGTTGTCATACGGAACATATCCTTCGGATCATCAGGGTTCGCCTGGTCAGGATCGAAGCTCTCGACAAAGTCAGCCATTTTATTTAAGTAGACTTTTCGCGCTTCCATATTCGGAGAATAGAACGCCGTCACCATTTCTTCCAATTGACTGGGAAAAACCCGGTCCTGCTGATCCTTCGGCAGATCCAGATTATCACATATAAGCATATTGGCAAATGAAAGCAGGCCCCGCGTATCCCCGTCCTTATATATCGTTCCGAGGTTACTCGCCACTCTGCGTTCGCATACTCTTGTATCACTTACGCATTTTTCTATGCGGTCACGCGCCTCCAGAAACAGAGCGTCCTGCCGGCCGGTACGGATCTCTTCGTTCAGTCGCTCTTTGAGGCCGTCCTCCATGCGAATCAGTTTCGGATCGCTGTACGCGCTGTCCGCTTTCTCCTGGCGGTCCTGCATCTGAACGGTCCCCAGTTGAGATATTTGCGGCGGAATGACCCGTATCACTCCGTCGTTTCCTGCCTCTGGGGGCGTCAGGGCCTCGAACATGTTTTCCACGATCTGGGTGGACAGATGGATGTCCTCATTACGTATCTGCGTCAGTTCGCTGCCTTTAAAATTCGCCAGTACCTTAAGATCTGCCGGCAGGCGCAGATTCACTCCGGCCGCTATGGGCGTTCCATTCACCCGGGCGGACTGCTTCTGCGCGAGCTGGGCGCTGAGCTGGCCGCTCATCCCCGTGATGATCTCGGATCCGGTGCCGGGGCTGCCGGTATTCCCGGGCCTTGAATCTTCCGGCGATAAACGGATCAATACTTTATTCTGATGAGATTATAACAGGCAGAGTACAACAAATGTACAACAAAGCATCCGTGATCCTGCGTGAAAGAACAGGGCCTGGGTCAGGTTTCTGTCGCAGATAAATGCAGCAGGGTTCCGCGCGCTTCTTGACAACCCGGTGCTTTCTAGTATAATTAAATTGATTTATTGTGTATTTGACCTTGAACCCTGAGCATAGAGGAGTATGTAGCATGAAGAAGAGGTTCGTCAGTCTGATTTCGTTCTGCCTGTTGGTTCTTCTGCTTGCAGGCTGCGGCCCGGCGGCGGGAGGCGTTTCTGTCGGGAGCGGAGGGGAATCCGCTTCGGAGCGCATTCCGGTGACCATGCTGTATATGATTGATCTGCCCAATTTTGAGAAGCTTGTGGAGGATACGTATCCGGATATCGACCTTCAGGTCGAGCGCAACGCCGAGGCTACCATCGACGGAGAGAGCGAGCGCCGGCTGCGCACCGGACACGGTTCCGACATCATCACGACCACGATGCCCACAGGGGATGTGGTCAGCTATGCCATGGATTTAAGCGCCCAGGAATTCGCGTCCGCCTATCAGGCGGGTATCTCCCAGAGCCTGCTCATAGGCGGAAGGACTCTGTTCCTGCCTCTGCCCGGCCGCTATTCCGGTTACATCTATAATGTCACGCTGGCCGCACAGGCCGGGGTGACCGGGCCTCCCGCCGACGCCGGGGAGCTGATGTCCATGCTGGACGCCGCGGCGGCCCGTGGGCTGGGCGTGGGGAGCGACGGCGTCATGTTTGTCATAGCGTCTAACGACATGACCAATTTATCGTCCTATTTCATTGGCACACAGGTTCCTGATTTCCTGGGGCTGGGCGACGGGATCATCTGGAGGGAGCGCCTTACCAGACGGGAAGACACCTTTGGAAACGGCATGGCCCACTGCCTGAATCTGTCCGCCGCGATGGTGGAGAAGGGCTATCTCGATCCTGCCCATCTTTATAATAACCGGGGCAATATGACTCCCGTCCAGGACCGGATGCTGGAAGGAACCCTGATGCTCACTTACGGTACGGTCCACTTCCTGAACACGCTGAATTCCGGCAGCGATCGGTATGAATTTGCCATGCTTCCCTTCTTAAGCGAGGAGGACAATCATCCATGGACGATCGCGGCTCCGGCCGCTTACGTGGGGCTGAACGCCGCGCTGGCCGGGCAGGGCAGGGAGAATGTCCTGCGCGCGTCCCAGAATGTTCTGAGCCTTCTGTCTTCCCCGGAGGGGCAGGCCGCCTTTATCCGGGACATCGGCGCCTCCCAGTCCTATCTGGCCGCGGATGTCCCCATTTCCGGAGAAGTCCCTGAGGGGCTGGCGGACTGCGTGTCGGAGGGTTATGTGTATAATGTCCAGTTCCCCGCCAAGCTGCTTCAGTATTTCGGGCGCATCCTGGTGTCCGTTCTCAACGGCGAGAGCGATATGGAGGACGCCCTGGGGAACGTGGATCATTATTTCCTTGCAGGCGACGAGGAGGTCGAGTACGACCAGACCCTTATCGGCGTGGCGGCGGGCGACATGATCTATGAGAATTACAATGTCCGCCGGGAGGAGACGGCGATCGGCAATCTGGTCGCCGACGCCATCCGTGAGATGACCGGTGCGGATATGGCCTTTGCCAACGGAGGTTCGATCCGCGGCAGCATTTACGAGGGCAACGTCTTCGGCAGCGACCTGGATGTGGTGTGCCCTTATGATAATACCATCGTGGTGCTTAAGGCAGATGGATCCGTCGTCCGGGAAATGCTGGCCAACGGCCTGACGCGTCTCATCCAGGAGGGAGGGATCCCCGGCGGCCGGTTCCTGAATGTGTCCGGACTGTGCTATTCCTATCGCGCCCCGACGGCGGACAGTCCGGCGGAGCTTCTGGATATCACATTTCCGGACGGTTCTGCCTTCGACGAGACCCGGACCTATACCATCGCGGTTACCTCCTATATGTGCGGAGCGGCCGGCTATCTGGACAATAACGGCGACGGCTTCACCATGCTTAACGTGTACAGCGACACGGCTCCCCCGGCGGAGGGAGTTGCGCTGGAGGAGGAGACGGGCAGGACGGTTGGGGACGCGCTGCAGTTCTATTTTCAGGCCCACAACGGCGAGGCCATCCTGGCCCGTCCGGAGGGGCGCATAAAGGTGGTGACGGAAGATGAGTGAGCATAAGAGATCCCGCCTGACCTATTTGCTGCTTACCGCTTTTATTTTCGCCGTCTGCGCCGGATGCTTTTTCTGGCTGATACGGTCTTCCGCGCAGATTACCATGTCATCCGGTTCGGAACTGAACCGGATGTATCTCCGGGAGATGACCGCCCAGATCGGCAGCCACTTCGAGACCGGGCTCAACGCGCGGTTCTCTGCGCTGCATACCATTGCCGGGAGCGTAAACGATGAGGATCTGGCGGATCTGGATTCTCTGGCCGCTTTCCTCACGGAGGAGGAGGAGTATAACGATTTCCAGTTTCTGGCCTTTCTGGACGAAGACGGGCTTTATTACAGCGCCGACGGCGTCCGTCCGGCCGCCTCACGCTTAAGCTTTCTGGCCGGTCTGCTCCTTGGCGAGAGCGACCGGATCTCGTACAGCGAGGCGCTGCTGAATGAAAATATGATCATGATGGGCGTCACGATCGACCCGGTCGAGTTCGGCGACAGGACCTTTGTGGCGATACTGGCCGGTCTGACCAGCGAATCCTTCAGCTCCCGTCTTGCCCTCCAGAACCCGGAAGCCGAGACGTACGCCAGCATCGTTACCCAGGACGGCAGCTTCATCATCCACAATACCTTTAACGACGATCTCCCGGCCGGCACCAACATTCTCTCCAAGCTGAATGCCTTTGCGTCCTTCAATGAAGGCTATTCTCTGGAGCAGGTGTGCGCCGATTTTGCCGCCCGGACGCCGGGCATGACCATTTTTCAGGCCGGCAGCTATCTTCAGTGTATGTACTACGCCCCGATCGAGGGAACCGACTGGCTTATGCTTCTTGAGATCCCCTATGATGTGATCGATCAGATGGTGCGTGCGCAGACCACACGGCTGAACAGGAATGCGATGTTCGTGCTTGTGATCATCCTTGCAGCCATCTCGGTTCTGTTTCTGGCTTACTATATTAATCTGCAGCAGCACACCCGCGCCCTGATCCGGGCCAATGAGGCTGCCGTGGCGGCTCAGGAGCGGGCGGAACACGCCAACCGGGCCAAGAGTGAGTTCTTAAGCCGGATGAGTCACGAGATCCGCACCCCGATGAACGGTATTATCGGTATGAGCACCATCGCCCGGCAGAATCTGGATAACCCGGCCAAGGTGGATGACTGTCTGAAGAAGGTGGCTCTGTCCTCCAGGCATCTGCTGGCTCTGATCAATGACGTTCTGGATATGTCTAAAATCGAGAGCGGCAAGCTGGAGATGAAATACGAACCCTTCGACCTGCGGCTTTTCCTGGAAAGTCTGGTCAGCGTGTATCGGATCCAGGCGGAATCCAAGGGCATCTGTTTCGATATTATTCTCACCGGTCAGGTGGACGATACGGTGGTGGGGGATTCCCTGCGGCTGAACCAGATCCTGTCCAATCTTCTGTCCAATGCGATCAAGTTCACTTCTGCCGGCGGTAAGATCGCGCTGCGTGTTGCGGAGGCGGAGAGGGAAGAAGGGCGCCTGTGGCTGTTATTCCAGGTGTCGGATACCGGTATCGGTATCCGGGAAGAGAATTTTGACAAGATCTTTGAAGCTTTTGAACAGGAGAATTCCGGCGTGGCCCACAAGTTCGGCGGCACCGGTCTGGGTCTGTCCATTGTGAAGCGTTTCGCCGAGATGATGGGCGGAAGCGTAGGGCTTGAGAGCGTCTATGGGGAAGGAAGCACATTTTCCGTCCGTATCCCCTTCAGCACGGTGGAAGGAGCCCGGCCTGTCGTCTGGGAGGAGGATCTGTCGGCCTCCGACCTGGGTACGCCCGGGCAGCAGTACGATTTCCGGGGGAAACGCATCCTTTTGGCGGAAGACAATGAGCTCAACCGGGAGATCGCCGTGGAACTGCTGGGGGCGGAGACAGGCGCCGAGATCGTCGAGGCGGAGGACGGCCAGATGGCGGTCGATCTCTTCGGGCAGTCCGAACCGGGACATTTCGACCTGATCCTCATGGACATCCAGATGCCGCGTATGGACGGTTATGACGCCGCCAGAGCTATCCGGGCCATGGACCGGCCGGACGCGAAAACCATTCCGATCCTGGCTATGACCGCCAATGCGTTTGCCGAAGACGCGGAGAAGAGCCGTCAGGCAGGCATGGACGCCCACATTCCGAAGCCGCTGGAGATCGCCGCGGTGTACGCTACGTTAAACGAGATTTTAAGCAGGAAAGGCGGATCCCCGGTTACGTAAGTTATACCGGCCCTGTTCTGCTTTGCTGTTTACAGCCGGATGAAGAGCGGGCGGTAAGCGTGAGATGCGGAAAGGCAGAAGCGCAGACAGATTCCTGTAGTGTCTGGATTTCATGACAAGGGGGAAGCCACGATGAAAAATATCACGATCTACGACATCGCCCGCGAGGCGGGCGTTTCGGCGGCAACGGTCTCCAGGGTGCTGACCAACAACGCCAACGTCCGCCCTGAGAAGAAGCAGAAGGTACAGGCGCTGATCGAGAAATACAATTTCAAACCCAACGCCATGGCCAAGGGCCTGTCCGATACGAAAAGCAAAGTCATCGGAGTCATGGTCGCCGACGTGCGCAACCCGTTCTACGCGGAGGTATTTCTGGCCTGCGAGCTGGCGGCGGAGAAGGCGGGCTATACGGTGCTTCTGTGCAATTCCCTGGGCGATACGGACCGGGAGAAGCAGAACCTGGAGCTGTTCTACGAGCAGCGGGTCAGCGCCGTGATCCAGCTGGGCGGCCGGGTGGATGATCTGAACAGCGATACGGATTATGTGGAGATCGTGAACCAGTTTACCAGCAATATCCCTCTGGTGGTCAGCGGCAAGCTGGACGGCACCCTGTGTTATCAGGTGCAGATCGACGCCGTGAAGGCGGTGGATCTTCTGATGGAACATCTGATCGATCTGGGGCATCGCCGGATCGCCCTGGCCAGCGGTCGGCTGAACGTGCTTTCTACTTATGAGAAATACCAGCGGTATAAGCAGATCCTGAAGAATTACCGGATCGATTGCCGGGAGGAATATGTGGTCGAGGGCAGATACAACTATTACGGCGGCTATGAGGCGATGGAGAAGCTGTTCCGGTGTGAGGAACTGCCGACGGCGATCATCGCGATCAACGACTATGCGGCGCTCGGCATCATGCACAGCATTCAGGAGCACGGGCTTCGGATCCCCCAGGATATCGCGGTGGCCAGCTACGATAACACGCAGCTTTCGGAACTGCTTTCCCCCAGATTGACCAGTGTGGATTATCAGTATGATGTTTTCGGGCAGAAGCTGGTAGAGACAGCGGTTACGGCGGCGGAAGGCGGGGAAGTGTCGCGGATACAGCTTGTGACGCCCAAGCTGATGGTTCGGGAGAGCACAGTGTCAGAGGCCGGAAGCCTGTAAATGCTCTGCTGATTTTGCCATATCAGATAAGGTTTTCCTGCCTTCACGCAGGGTGAATGCTGCTTCAAAATGAAACCGATTTCAAAAAATGAGCGTTTTTTGGACAAATCCGAAACCGAAAACGGTTGAGATTAAAAAAAATAATGTAATTATTTTGTGAGCACTGCACAATTATACTGGGCAGTGCTTATATATTTTTTATAAAATAGCAATTGCCTATTGACAGTTAAACGCATAGTGCTTATAATCATGTGTATGAAATGGGTTTCAAAACAGAAATATGCCTAGGAGGCGGATCGATGAGAAGCGGAAAGAGTACATACGGTCTTGCCATGCTGATGGCTGCGGCGATGCTCGCAGGGTGCGCCGCAGGGGGCGGAGGCGCGGGAAATCAGGCCGGCGGCGGGACGGAAGCGTCCGGGGCCGCGCGGGCAGGAGACGAAGCGAAAGCATCCGGCGGCGATCAGCCCGGCGGAGAAGAAGCATCCGGAGGTTCAGGGCGGGAAAGCAGCAGAGGGTCGGAGACAGCGCCTTATCTGTGGGACGTCCATACGACGCAGGAACTGATGGCCGCGGATTATCTGATGTATCGTGTAAACTGCGGCGCCGCGGAAGATACCGGCGGTGAGACCGGTCTTTACCAGACGGCGGACGATCAGCCCTACGGAGCGGATGCCGGAACCGGAAAGCAGTGGGGATACCGCCCGGCGGATTATATGGAGGCGGTCGAGGACGATACCGGAGAGGATCTGACGCGATACCGCTGGGAGATCGCGGAAGGCGCCGAATATGACCCGGAGCAGACCGGTTTCTATTATGATTTTGAGGTTCCAGGCGGTACCTATGAGGTCACGCTTGGCTTTTATAATCCGTTCAGCGCGCGTACCGTCACGGCGGTGGCGGAGGATCAGACAGTGATGGAGGATCAGAAGATCCTGAAGTATAAATTGACGGAGAACGCGTTCTACACCACGGTCACCGACGGGAGTCTGCAGCTGAAGGTTTATAACCCGGATCGGGGGAAGGACGCGATGAAGGATCCGGTCTTAAGCTACATTCTGGTGCGGGCGGTGCCGGAATACACGGCGGATCTGCTGAAGCAGCTGCTTGAGCAGACGGAGATCCCGGAGAATGTGATCCCGGACCGGCAGACGATGCGTTACACGGCGGGAAGCTACGAAGCCTTTTCGGAGCAGTATCAGGCGGCGGAAGCCCTTGCGCAGAAGGAAGACGCGCCGGAAGAGGAGTACCGCAAACAGTATATGGCGCTTAAGGACGCCTATGACGGATTGGAGGAGATCAAGGTGTATGATTCATTTTTACCGGGAAAGAAATGGACGGACGACGAAGGGAATCTGATCCAGGCACACGGCGGCCAAGTGCAGCGGCTGACGGTGACGGATCCGGCTACCGGACAGACCTCGGAGAAATGGTGGTGGGTCGGCGAGGATAAGACCAACGGCTCCTCCCGCAGCGGCATCTGCGCCTATAGCTCCGACGATCTTTACAACTGGCATTACGAGGGGATCGTGATGCGGAACGTGGAGAGCCGGGCCCAGCTGGATGAGGAGGAATATTTCACCAGCCTGTACGCGGACTACACGCCGGAGCAGAAGGACAACGTATTCACCTGCCTGGACGCGGGGAGCGCGATCATCGAGCGGCCGAAGCTTATTTATAATGAAAAGACGGGTATGTACGTCCTCTGGTTCCACGCGGACGGGCCGACTGAGACCAGCGATTCCTCCTATGCGGCGGCAAGCGCCGGAGTCGCGGTGTGCGATACGCCTTACGGACCGTTTCAGTTCATCGACCGTTACCGCCTGAATACCTGCCCGCCGGATCAGGAAGACAAATATCCGGAGAGCAGGGGTATGGCCAGGGATATGAATCTGTTCGTAGATGCGGACGGAACGGCGTATATCATTTATTCCAGTGAAGAGAACCTGACCCTTTACATATCGAAGCTGAACGACGAATACACCTATCTGGCGGTTCCGCCGGAGCAGGCGGTTTACGGAAGGGATTACATCCGGCTGTTCCCGGGGGCCCAGAGAGAAGCTCCGGCCCTGTTCGTGAGGGACGGCGGATATTACCTGATGACCTCCGGATGTACCGGATGGGCGCCGAACCAGGCCAGATACTACCGGGCGGACTCGGTGCTTGGCGAGTGGGAGAACTGCGGCGATCCCTGTGTGGGGGATGATAACCATACGACCTTCGAGTCGCAGAGTACCTGCATCTTTCAGGTCGGGGATGATTACATCTATATGGGGGACCGGTGGAACAGTGAGGATCTGAAGAACTCCCGGTACATCTGGCTCCCGATAGAGTTCGACGAAGCGGGAAACATGAGCATCTCCTATACGGATGAATGGAAGCTTCCGTGAGCGGAGAGCCGCATGGAGGCATAAAAGCATCAGCGGCGCGGTGGTGACGGTATGAGAGACTGCCGGTAGATGCGAAAGAACGGCAGCAGGCCCGGCGCGGTCCGGGCATACGGCGAATAAAGGAAAGGCATGGACTCGATATGAGAAACGATGAGAGAGTGAGAGGGAAGAAAGCAGCGGCGATCCTGACTGCGGCTGTGCTGTCCGTGTGCGTCGGTACTCTGGCTCCTGCCATGACGGCGGGCGCGACCGGAATGGAGTCTGAGGATGTGGTCGACGGACTTCTGGATGTGATCCACGATACCGAGACTTACGAGGACTATCTGGCGGCCCATGACGGGGCGGCGTATCCGGATGCGGAGATCACGGTAAACGGCGCGGATTATAAGGAGGCTTCCGAAGGCTTCACGGCCGACGCGGACGGTCTGAATACGCTGGAGGACGGCAGCGTCACCTATGAGGTGGATGTGCCGGAAGCCGGCTTCTATAACATTTTCCTGAACTATTACCCCACCGAGGGCAAGAATAACGCCATCGAGCGCGAGCTTTACATCAACGGGGAGATCCCCTTCGAGAACGCCCAGTATCTGGAATTCTCCAGGATCTGGGAGGACGCGGAGGAGATCCGCCGGGATTCCCGCGACAACGACGTGCGGCCCAAGCAGAAGGAGGCCGGACAGTGGATGTCCGCCTATCTGGCCGACAGCGACGGCTACTATCAGGATTCGTTCAAATTCTATTTCGACAAGGGCGTCAGCACGATCACCCTGGTGTCCACCAAGGAACCGATGAAGATCGGAAGCATTGTCTTAAAGCAGGAGGAACCGCTGCCGACTTACGCCGAGTACCTGGCGCAGCACAGCGCGGCGTCCCCGGTACAGCTGGCGGAGGCCGTGAAGATCCAGGGCGAGAATGTGCTTTACAAGTCGGACTCCACTCTGTATCCCATCGCGGACCGTACTTCTCCGTTATCGGAGCCCTACAGTCCCAGCAAGACCCGTCTGAACGTGGTCGGCGGCGCCAACTGGAAGCAGGTGGGACAGTGGCTGACCTGGGAGATCGAGGCGCCTTCCGACGGCCTGTATGAGATCGCTCTGCGCTACCGCCAGAACATCAACACCGGCGTCACCGTGGTGCGCTCGGTCCTGCTGGACGGCGAGCTTCCTTTTGAGGAGGCCAGGGAGTGCAAATTTTACTATAACAATGACTGGCAGGTCGTTCCTCTGGGGATCGAGGACGGCGAGCCGTTCCGGTTCTATCTGACGGCTGGTACCCACACGCTGCAGATGAAGATCAGTCTGGGTGAGGAGATGTCCGAGATCATCCGCCGGACGGATGTGTGTATCTCGGAACTGAACCGGGCCTACCGCCAGCTTCTGATGGTGATCGGCAGCTCGCCGGATACCATGCGCGACTACCAGCTGCCCACCAGGACGCCGGAGGCGCTTCAGATCCTGAAGGAACAGTATGAGAATATCAGCGAGATCCGCCGGATGGTGGATGATTATATGAAAGGAACGGCCAGCAGTTCCACCGCCACGGTGGACAATCTGGTCAACCAGCTGCTCCGAATGACCGAGGATCCCAGGCTCTTCTCAAAAAGTTGGTGACAGACACTGAGAAAACCACGTAAATTCAACGGTTTGGAGGAATCTGATATCGA
>CANQRU010000013.1 GCA_947626395.1 uncultured Lachnospiraceae bacterium
AGATCCGCCAGCAATGCGAGGCCCGCGAAGATTATTACCGGAGCGTTGGATGGATGAATGATGAGATCGCACATCTGGCTTCCGATCTGAAACAACTGGCTTCTGAGAAGCAGCAGCTGACTTCTGAAAACCAACAGCTGACTTCTGAGAAGCAGCAGCTGACTTCTGAAAACCAACAGCTAACTTCTGAAAAGCAGCAGCTGACTTCTGAAAACCAACAGCTGACCTCCGAGAAACAACAGCTGGCCTCCGAGAAACAACAGCTGGCCTCCGAGAAACAACAGCTGGCCTCCGAAAACCAACATCTGGCTTCCGAGAATGAACGCCTGCGCCAACTTCTCGCAAATGCCGGCATCCCGGATATCGAAAAGAACTGACGTTTTATATCTCTGGCAGTCCCGCGGTTTCACCGCGGGGCTGCTTTTTTATCCCAGCGGCTGCAGATATGGCGCCGGCAGTTCTTTTCCACACCACATTACCCCGCAAAGCAGCTTCTGACGATTCCAATAATGGTCTCCTGCTGCTCCACCGTCATCTTATTATCACTCGGCAGGCACAGCCCTCTTTCAAAGATATCTGCACCTACATCGGCGACCGCCCCGGTATCGATATACGCATTCGACCTGGCCCTTCCGCTCCCATTCCTCGTAATGAACGGATTCATCCGATACACCGGCTGCAGGTGCATCGGCTTCCAGATCGGACGTCCCTCCGCATTGTGCGCCGCCAGCTTCTCCAGGATCTCCGTCGGGCAGCTCTTTCCCTTCTCCGGCACATACAGCGAGTCTTTTTCCCCGCGTACCTGCCGGCACATGGCTTCGCGGTCGATCACAAGGCAGCTCAGCCAGAAGTTCGGCTCCATCTCTCCCTCTATGTACGGGTTCATCTTCACCGGAAGATCCTTAAAGCCTTCCTGATATCGCATGTAGATCCCTTTTTTCTGCCGGATGTGTTCTTCCAGATACCCGAACTGCCCACGCACGATCCCCGCGATGATATTGCTCATCCGGTAGTTGTACCCCAGTTCCTCATGCTGGTACCAGGGCGCCGCCTCACGGCTCTGCGTGGACCATTTCCGGGCTTTGTCCGCCGCTTCCTTATCGTCGGTCAGTAGCATTCCGCCGGAACTTCCGGTGATGATCTTATTGCCATTGAAAGAGATTACGTTATAGCTTCCGAAATTTCCGGTCTGGACGCCCTTATAAGTCGCGCCTAAGGATTCCGCCGCATCCTCGACCAGAAGCGCGCCGTGAGCCTTGCAGACGGTACGGATATCGTCCAGCTTCGCCGGCGTCCCATACAGATTGGCCAGAACCACCAGCTTCGCGTCCGGATAGATCTCAAAGGCCTTTTCCAAAGCCAGGGGATCCATATTCCAGGTCTCGTATTCCGAATCGATGAATACAGCCTCGCCGCCCTCATAGGCCACCGGATTCACCGTGGCGTCGAAGGTCATGTCCGAGCAGAACACCTTACGCCCTTCCAGGCTCCCATGTCCCGGCTCCGGCTGTCCATACAGGCGCTCTCCCGCCAGTTTCACCGCCAGATGAAGAGCCGCGGTACCGCTGGACAATGCCACGGCGCTGCCGCAGCCTATGTACTCCCTTGCCAGCTTCTCCAGTTCCGTCAGGTTCTCCCCCACGGTGCTGACCCAGTTCTTCTCGATGGCTTCTGTTACATATTTCAGTTCATCCCCGTGCATGGTTGGGGACGAAAGCCACACCTTTTCCCTGAATGATTCCGTCATATTCATTCCTCTTATCCCTGCGGCTGGTACGTCGGCACCATCTCTTTGACCAGTACCTTCACCTGTTCTGTATCCTGGTTCGCCACCTCATACAGGCGCGCCAGGTCCTTCTCCAGCTTCTCCGCGTCAAACTCGATCGGCCTGCCAATATGGATCAGCTGGTTCGGCGTATCCTGCAGCCCCTCTTCTCCCATCAGCAGTTCCTCATACAGCTTCTCCCCGGGACGCAGCCCCGTGAACTCGATCGGTATATCCACATATGGCTCATAACCGGACAGCCGGATCAGGTTCTCCGCCAGATCCAGTATCTTCACCGGTTTCCCCATATCCAGCACGAAGATCTCTCCGCCTTTCGCGTACGCCCCGGCCTGCAGCACCAGACTCACCGCCTCCGGGATCGTCATGAAATACCTTATGATATCCGGGTGCGTCACCGTCACCGGCCCGCCCGCCTCGATCTGCTTCTTGAACAGTGGAATGACAGAGCCGTTGCTTCCCAACACATTCCCGAACCTTACCGCCACGAAGTCCGTCTCAGATCGGGCATCCATCATCTGGACGACCATCTCGCAAAGCCTCTTGCTGGCTCCCATGATGTTCGTCGGGTTCACTGCCTTATCCGTGCTGATCAGCACAAACCGTTTCGTCCCATATTTATCCGCCGCTTTCGCGGTCTTATAGGTACCGAAGACATTGTTCTTGATCGCCTCGCACGGACTGTCCTCCATCAGCGGCACATGCTTGTGCGCCGCTGCATGATACACGATATCCGGCCTGTATTTCGCGAACACACTCTCCATCCGGTGTGTATTTCTCACCGACCCAATCAGAACTACCAGATCCAGTTCCGGATGGCTCTCCTTCAGCTCCTGCTGGATATCGTAGGCGTTGTTCTCATACACATCAAAAATGATCAGCCGCTTAGGGTTATGTCCTGCGATCTGCCTGCAAAGCTCACTCCCGATGGATCCGCCGCCCCCGGTGACCAGTATCGTCTTCCCGCTCACATATCCGATGATCTCATCCAGATCCACACGGATCGGCTCCCGCCCCAGCAGGTCCTCGATCTGCACTTCACGCAGCTTTGACACGCTGACCTCATCATTCAGCAGCTGGTAGATCCCCGGAAGGATCTTCACCCTGCAGTCTGTCTTCTGGCAGATGTCGATGATGTCTTTCCGGTCCTGGGCCGGCGCCGCGGGCATCGCGATGTAGATCTCATCCACCCGGTACTTCTCGGCCAGCTTCGGGATATCGTTCCGGTTCCCTTCGATGGGCACACCGTTTAAGATCTTTCCGATCTTATTCTTATCGTCGTCCACGAAGCAGACGACCGTATCATTCACAAATGAACTGGTATGTATTTCTTTCAGGATCACGGTACCGGAAGTGCCGGCGCCGACGATCATGATCCTCTTTCCATTTTTCCCGCGTCGGCCGGACCCGAACAGCGATACCCAGATCCGGTAGGATAGGCGCACAGCCAGCGCCATCCCGCACAGCACCACGAAGGAGATCAAATAGTAACTCCTTGGCACCGAGAACTGCAGGAGCATCATCCCGCCGGTCTGCAGAAGCGCCGCGATACCGCATGTCCCGACGATATTGAGCGCCTCCCGCACCCCGGCGGCGCTCCACACGATGTCGTACATTTTCCGGAACAAAAAAACAGCCAGCGTACCGGTGATGTACGTTGGCAGGTACCGTATGATTACAGATTTGAATTCCGGCGGCACAGCCGCCCAGCTCAGATCGAACCGGACGATGAGTCCCAGGAATGCGGACAGGCAGATGATCGCGGTGTCGATCAAGAGAAGTCCAATCATCTGCACCCATTTATTTTTTGGAATATGTCTTTCGATGAAACCGTTATCTTTCATGTATCACATTTCCTTAAGTTCCTGTTTCTATCCGATCGCCCTCATTGGCTCTTCCGCTCTCACGCCGAGCCCCTCATAGATCATCCCCATATCTTCATCCAGCAGTATCCCCAGGCTGAAACTTGCATCTTCTCCCAGAAACCTGTGTTTCGCGATCGCGTAGCGCTTCTTAAACTGATATCTCTCCACCGATCCGCCGAAGGCTTCCAGCGGTCCGGTAATCTCTGTAATTATCCCATCCGACTTCTTCACATGCGAAAGCCGCACGATATGGTCTTCCCCGGAAATCTTCTCCAGGAATTCCGCGTCCTCTTTCATTAACGGCAGCATGTTCATTTCGCTGGAGGCGGCTAGTCTCGACATGGCAGGGATCCGTTCCATCCTTCGGAAAAGCGGCTCCGTCTCCCGGCAGGTAATGAATACGCATCCGGGAAGCAGCGGTTCGATATGAAGAACATTATGCTGCTGTTTTCTCCAGATCCGTTCCTGTCCAATGGTGAAGCACTTATGGTACATGCCGGGCGGAACGGTCCGATGGATCTCACGGACCAGTTCTTCCTCGCGGCCCGTCCAGGTTTTCATCATATACCAGAGCATATCCGCGTCTCCTCTCTGCGTCGCCATCATTGCCGGCTTTCACATCTTCAGCTCTGCATTTCCGGCTTCTTTTGCCTTATGTTTTTCGCATTCGGCTTCCTGTCTTTTCCTGCTGCCCTTCTCTATTCCAGCTTCTTCACATCTCCGGCCTCGACTTCGATATCGAGCTGCTGCCCCAGGAAATGGATATTCAGTCTCACCGTGTGTTTCTTCGTCTTGCTGACGGTTCCGCACATTCCGGCGAGATCGCCGCTCATCACCGTCACCTGATCGCCGGGCAGGAATTGCTGCTGAATTTCCGGCGTCTTCTCAGGGGCGCTTGCCTGGACCTGGTAGCGCTCCGGCACCGCGATCGGCGCCTCCACCTTGCCGTAGCGTAGCTGCCTGCGGATGTCTTCCGGTAAAATGATCCCCAGCGGGATCTGTTTCTCGCTCTCTGCCAGGCTCAGCCGGATAACGGCGCTCCGCCTTCGGTAGTTATATCGAACGACCTGTTTCAGACACGATCTAAGCGGCCCCGCCGTCTGGCGGACCTGGCCGTGACCGTCGGTAGACAGATAAGACAGCCCGATCACATGACTCTCGTTCATGATCTGCTTAAGGAACGCCGCTTCCTCCGGCTCCAGCGCAAGGAAATACAGATTATCTCCCGCCATAAGCTTCGACATGGCCGGTACCCGTTTCAGTTCCAGATACAGCGCGTCCGGCTGCTCCGCAGTGATAAAGACATATCCCGGAAATGCTCTCGCCACATGGACGAACGCTCCCTCATGACGCCGCCAGAGCTGTTCGCAATACAATACGAAGCACTCGCCGTACAGATCCGAGGGGAGCATCTTCCGAATCATCGTCACCAGTTTCTCCTCCTCGCCGGTCATTGTCTGAAGCACATACCAGTTCATATGGTTTTCTCCATTTCCCCGGGTCGGAGAGGCTTAACTGGCATGAAAATGGCATAGCTCCGCCATCCCGGCTGATCCCCTGGGGGATCCGGGAAGTATATGCTCCGCCATTCCGGGCCGCGCGCGGCGAACCGGACTGTGAAATGCACTGGCATTCCTGCCGCCGATATAACCCCATTCCGGGAAATGCAACCTCAGGCTCGCGATCTCCCGTCCCGGTTTTGTACAGATCCGGCCAACACTAAATACAGTGTCTGCCGGGCGTTTAGGGTCGAGTTCAACACAATATAGGATTGAGTTGAACTCAAAACGGAGGGTTGGAGCGGTGCCGGCGCAATAAAAAAGAGGATTTTTGTCTGAACAGAAAGGAATCGCTGACAAATTATCGAAAATTAATAATTTTCATTGCTTTTACTAAAGAAAAGATTAACTTTTTTCCCAAAAGAAAGGGACTTGAATTATCCGGGAAAGCGTGCTATCATAATAAAGCGTAATCGAGTTCAACTCAATCCTATATTTTGTTGAACTCGATTTTTTGTATTTCCACACAGGAAGATCGTCAGCGACGCTCTTCCTGTATTCCGGCCAACGCCGCCGTCCGATCCGTTTTCGCAGACTGGTACAATGCGGAGACTCGCCGGTCTCTTTTACATATACTATATATTTTACATATACTATACAAATGACCGCTGCACCCGTCCAAAAGTACAGCGGCCTGTAATTTTTCCGTCATTCTGTCCTGCAGAATCAACACCGGCAGAACAGATTATAACCGATCACCATCAAGGCAATAATAAACACCAGCAGCGCCAGCGTGGTCGGGATCAGTACCTTTACCGCCATGCCGACGCCGGTGCAGAACATGCAAAGTCCCCAGACACGCCGCATATTTCCCCCGCAGATTTCCATCTTTTTGACGTTTCTCAGCCGCTAACTCTAACGCGGAAACGTCTATAGGACATCATATGCAAAGGCTGTCGCTTATATGACAACGGTGCCTCCAGCCTTATTTCCCGTCGTCCCGGGCCATCTCCTCCGCCACCTGCACGGCGTTCTCCGAGATCGGCTCGCCGACGCTGACCTTACCGGATGTGAAACGGTTCACCAGATCGGGGATCATGTCCAGAACCTTGTTCACGGTGTTCTGGTTCTTGATGTTCACCAGGCGGGTGGAACCGTTCTGGATCACAAGGATCGCGCTGGGACTCATTTTCGCGCTCATACCCCCGGCGCCCCGGTTCTTGGCGTTGGCGTCGAAGGCGCCCGCGGCCATACCGCATGACACGTCCATTAACGGCAGGATGATCGCGCCGTCCACGCGCACCGCGTCGCCCACCACGGTCTTGGTGGTCACCAGTTTATCGATACCGGAAAAAAGGGCATCGATGGAAGATGTGATCTGTTTGCTGCTGTCTGCCATATTATTTCCCTCCACTTTCCAGGAATTTCCTGACCTTCTTAATCATTCTCCAGAGATTTCTGTCGATCAGTACACGTACCGTCCTGACCGCCAACGCTCCCGCGCGGATTCGGCCTTTCATCTGGAGATTTCCGTCGATCACCGCGTTCTCGAAATCAGGCGTGATCGTCAGTTCCGTACCATACAGCGCATAGAGTACACTGCACGCCGCCAGTACACTCCCCGTCGTCGCCGGGTCGTCGAATCCGAACGTAATCTGCCCTGACGCCTTCTGCGGCAGGATATGCCGAATCATGGCCTTTGCCTGACGCCAGACCAGCCGGATCGTCTTCTGGTTCTTCGGATCTTCCAGGAAACGCTCGATCCAGCGGCGCTTCCTGTCCGCCCACTCAAGCTTCCCGCCGATCCGGTCAAAAATATTCTCGATCTTATCAATGATATCGTCGGAGGATTCTTCTGCCCCCGGCGGGTTATGTTCATTCTCATCCTGCCGCAGCTCTTCTTCCAAAGTCGGCAGCTGAGAAATATCGATGCCTTCCGTTATAGTTTCTTCGGTCTGGGAATCCGCCATATGAGCGGAATCTGCAGTTTCGGATATATTTTCCGTGACATTGTCCACGGAACTGGCAGCTTCATGTGTATCTCCCGCAGTGCCATTCGCTGTGCCTGCGGCATTGATAGTTCCGGATGTATCTCCCGCAGCGCTATCCGCGGCATCTGCCGAATCGGCAGTTCCGGATGAAACTCCCGCGGCGCCTGTCGCCCCATCATCCGTCTCCAGCGATGTTACGCTTACGATCTCATCTCCATCCGCTATATCCGCTTCGCCGTCAATTTCATCGTCCCACTCGCCGGCTTCGCCTGCCTCTTCATTTTCTTCTCCTCCCGAAGCAGAATGAAGCACAGTGAATCCGAACAGCTTCGCCGTGATATCCAGACCATTTTCATACGAAGCCAGAACAGAAACCGCGTGAAGCAGCCATGTGACCCGGACCTTCCCCGCGGGCTCTCCGTGCCAGCTTCCCTCCAGACGGTATCGGAGAGGAACCAGAAGCACCAGCAGCACGGCCGCAAGCAGCAGCCCCAGGATAACCAACAGCACAATCCCTATGATCTTAAGTATCAAAAGCAGGATATGCAGCATCTCACCTCTCCCGATCTTTCATGCTTTCAGCCGGCGGCCATTTCCAGAAATTCCTCGATCCGGAACCCGCCGGTCTTTTGGTACATCTCGTCCACAATGCGGCCGGCCAGCTTCAGAGCCTCCTGATACCCCTGGGCGATTCCCAGAACCAGCAGTTCCCTGTCCTCGTAGTAATCCTTTAAGATCGTTTCCGTCGGATAGATGTCAAGGATATTATTCCCATTGGAAGGGGGCGTAATCACATAGACGCCTTTTCCGGCCTTATTCTCGCGGATATCCTGAATGATCGCGAAGCGGCGGCGTCTCGCCTTCGCGCCCATATACAGATGCTCATACCAGACGATCATCCGCCTCACTCCTCTCTTAAAATCTGCTCCATGCATGCATTCGCGCGGCCGGTCCCGGCGCCGGATGATACGCTTTCTTCGGAAATCATACCAAAACACTGTGCCGAACGCCGCGGTTCTTCCATGAAATCATACCAACACGGCTCACTCTTCGAAAAGTTCCTGCGCCAGCAGCTCCATGCAGGCTTCCCTCTCCACGTAGTCCGTGCAGGCCAGCAGGCTTTCGCGGACATACTCCTCCAGCTCGTCCACCGACCGGAATGTCATCGGAAGCTGGGCCAGGACTCCGGACATCACGGCCCGCATCACGGCCTTGGGCATTCCCGCAAAGGACGCCTCCAGATCCTCGCAGAACTGCCGGCTCTTCTCCTCTACCCATTCCCGGTCCGCCGGCTCCGCCTCGCCGCCCGCCTCCTCAAGAGGCGCAAACTCGCTCGCGGACATCAGGATCTCCATTTTCTTCAGGTCGCCGTCGGTCTCGTCTTCTTTAAAATGGATCCGCTCCATGGCGGATTCCTGAATGCCTTCCAGGTCCTCCAGGGACTCGGTCAGCGTCTCGTCGATCTCCGTAAGTCCTTCTTTCCGGAAATGCTCCCGCACGCCGCTCACCACATGGCGGAACATATCGTTCTCCCACACATCGATCATGGCCTCGTTCCGGCTCAGGAAAAGCACATACAGGTCATTTAACAGGCTCTCAAACTGAAGCTTCACATCCGCCTTGGTCTGGTACGCCTCGACGGCCCGGTCAAGACGGAAGCGGCAGTTCTCGTAGCCGTCCCGGTCCATGTTCCGGTAATCCGCGTCACGCAGAACAATATACGCCTCTTCCAGTTCCGGGTACTGCTCCGCTCTTCCCTCCGGCAGATCCACCATGGCGGAAGTGCGCAGCATATACAGAAGCCCCTCGATCCCGGCCTTATCGGCGCCGATATAGGTGGTCAGCTTGTCCATGACAAGACCGTAGAATTTCTGACGGGTATAACGGATCGGCAGCTGCGCCACCACGCTCCGCATGCCGCTGTCCAGGATCACCGCGTCTTTGGACGCGCGCAGGCGTTCCACGATTTTCGCCGCGAATTCCTCAGGCGTCTCCTTCGGCGCCTCCATCTCCACGAAACGCCGTTCCAGACGGTTCAGAACGTATTCGTAGATCGTGTAGCAGTCGGCGTAGGATGTCAGGAGTTCCATCTCCTTCACGTTCCGGCTGCGGAGCGCGTCCACCTCGGCTGCCCGGTCCTCGCCGCCTAGGAAACCGTCAAGCAGCCGCCCGAATTCCCGCTCACGAGTGCGGATGTCCTCCGCCATAGCCGGAGATTCCAGCATCATCTCGCAGAATGTATAGTAATTGAGCGCCAGCCGCGAAAACGCGCAGCGGTAGGCGGACGACATAAGTCGTTTCCTTTCATGGGTTTCCAAAATTCCTGTCCTCCATGCTTTTTGATTATTCCACAGTATTCCGGCAGCAGCTTCTTTGCCGTCTCTGTCTGCACTGATACCTATTTCGCGTAATTCTCCAGAATGCACCGCCGCAGCAGATCCAGCCCTTTCACAACGGCCTGCTCCCGCACCTTCTGGCGGTTGCCTTTGAACTGGTATTTCTCCACTTCAACCTTATCCTTCATGCAGCAGCCGATGTAGACCAGTCCAACCGGCTTGTCTTCCTCGCTGTCCGGTCCCGCGATGCCGGTGACCGCCACACAGGCGTCCGCGTCCGACGCGAACACGCCGCCGGTGGCCATTTCCTTCACGGTCTCCTTGCTGACGGCGCCGTATTTCTTAAGGGTCGCCTTATTCACATCCAGAAGCCTGCGTTTGGCCTTATTCGAATAGGTCACCAGTCCCTGACGGAATACCTCCGACGCGCCGGGTACATTGACGATCCGGGCGGCCAGCATACCGCCGGTACAGGACTCGGCCGTGGTCACAGTCAGCTCGTATTTCTTAAGCAGGCGGACGACCGCCATTTCCAGCGTCTCGTCCTCTCTGGTCGTATAAACCGCCGTGCCGAAGCGCCTGCGGATCTCCTTCACTACGGGGCGCAGAAGCTTCTCGCCCTCTTCGGCGTTCGCCGCCCTGGCGGTGACGCGCAGATGAACCTCTCCCACCTTCGCGTAGGTGGCGATGGTCGGATTCGTCTGGGCGTCGATCAGGTCCAGAAGCTCGCTTTCCACCTTGCTCTCGCCCACGCCGCAGATCTTCACCATCTGGGAAATGAGAAGCTCCGGCTGCTTCCTCTGCAGATACGGAATTACCTTCTCCTCAAACATCGGGATCAGCTCATTCGGCGGTCCCGGCAGAAGGATCGCGCATTTGCCGTTCTTTTCAAGGATCAGGCCGGGCGCGGTGCCATTTTCATTATCAAGGACCGCGGCTCCGTGAGGAACCATGGCCTGGCGCCAGTTATTATCCGGGATCTCCTTAAGCGTACTGTTCTTAAAATACTCCCGGATCCGCTCCTTCGTATGTTCGTCCGGTTCCAGGGGCATCTCCATGACCTTCGCGCAGGTCTCCCGGGTCAGATCGTCCTCTGTCGGCCCAAGGCCGCCGGACAGGATCACCACATCGGACCGGCCAAGCGCCGTCCGGACCGCCCCGGCGAGGCGCTCTTCATTGTCCCCCACCACGGTCTGATGGTACATGGACAGGCCCAGACCGGCGCACTGGGCGGCCAGGTACTGGGCGTTGGTATTCACGATATTGCCCATAAGGATCTCGGTGCCCACCGAGATCAGTTCCGCTGTCATCTCACATACTCCCTTCCGTAAGTACCTTGTGATTCTTAGCGATGTAATCGATGAGCGACACCACGGTCAGGATCAGCGCGATCCAGACGCAGAGCGTCGTAAGCATCTGCATGAAACCCGCCCGGAAATTCACGATCAGCAGGATCACGGCGATCATCTGGAACGTCGTCTTGAATTTCCCCCAGTAGCTGGCCGCGATGACCACGCCGTTGTCGGAAGCCACCAGACGAAAGCCGCTGATGATGAACTCGCGGCTGATGATGATGATGACCATCCAGGCAGGAAGCCGGCCCATCTCCACCAGGCAGATGAGCGCCGAGCAGACTAAAAGCTTATCCGCCAGCGGATCCATGAACTTGCCGAAATTCGTGACCAGGTTATACTTCCTGGCGATCCTGCCGTCCAGCATGTCCGTCAGGCTGGCGATGATGAAAATGGCGACGGCGATGTAGTCCACATACGGAAGGATACTGCCGAAAAGCGCCATAAACCAGCCCCACTGCTGGTGGCTGCCCAGAAGAAGCAGCACAAAGGGCACGATCAGAATTACACGGAAAATCGTTAATTTGTTAGGCAGATTCATAGGCTCCCCTCCTCACAGATCTCCCCGATCAGATCATATTCCGCCGCCCCCGTCACCTTCACCCTGACGAAGTCGCCGGTCATCAGTTCTTCATCCGTATTCACAAACAGCAGTCCGTCCACGCCGGGCGCATCCATATAGGTCCGCCCCACATAGGCGTTCTCGTCGGCCACCTTGCCTTCGATCAGAACCTCCAGCACGCGCCCCACCATCGCTTCCGACTTGTCGAAGGCGATCTCCTGCTGAAGCTCCATCACCTCGTCCCGCCGTTCCTCCTTCACTTCTTCCGGAACCTGATCCGGGAAGGAAGCCGCCGGCGTATCTTCCTCCTGCGAATAGGCGAACACGCCCAGCCGCTCGAATTCCATATCATTTACAAAATCCATCAGGATCTCGTGATCCTCCTGCGTCTCTCCCGGGAAACCCGAGATCAGCGTGGTGCGGAGCACGATATCCGGGATCCGCTCCCGCAGGCGCCCCACGATCTGCCGCAGGCTCTCCTGCGTGGTCCGCCGGCCCATCCGCTTTAAGATCCGGTCGCTGGCGTGCTGGATCGGCAGATCCAGATAATGGCAGATCTTCTCCTCCTCCGCGATCACATCGATCAGTTCTTCCGTGATCTCTTCCGGGTAGCAGTACTGGATCCGGATCCACTGGATGCCCGGTATGCGGCAAAGCTCGCGCAGAAGCCGCGGAAGGGATTTCTTCCCATACAGATCCACGCCGTAAAGCGTCGTCTCCTGGGCCACCAGGATCAGTTCCTTTACGCCCTGACGCGCAAGCGTCCTCGCCTCGTCCAGAAGTTCCTCCATCGGAACGCTCCGGTAACTTCCCCGCAGGCTGGGAATGATGCAGTAGGTGCAGCGCTTGTCGCAGCCCTCCGCAATCTTCAGGAACGCATAGTAGCCGCCTGTGGTCACAATGCGGTCCGCCGCCACCTTAGGAAGTGCGTTGATATCGGCAAACCTTTCGGATTTCTCTCCTTTTAGGGCTTTATCTAGCACTTCGGCGATCTCATCGTAAGCCGATGTGCCCACCACCGCGTCCACCTCCGGGATCTCCGTAAGGATCTCGTCCCGGTAGCGCTGGGCCAGGCAGCCGGTGACGATCAGCGCCTTACAGGGGCCTGAGGCGCGCCACTGGGCCATCTCCAGGATCGTATTCACGCTTTCTTCCTTGGCGTCGCCGATGAAACAGCAGGTATTGATAAGGATCGCGTCGGCCTCCGCCTCGTCGTCGGTAAATTCATATCCGCCGCTGCGCAGAAGGCCAAGCATCTTCTCCGTATCTACCAGGTTCTTGTCGCAGCCCAGGGAAATGCAAAGTATCTTCATGGTTGCTCCTCGTTCTGATCTCTAAGGAAGCGGTCTCCGTGAGCCGGGAAACACCCGGTCCCTACTCGGTCACTTCCGAAAGATCCTCGTCAGCTGCGTCAGGCTCAGCCGTATCCGCGGCTTCGGTCCCTGCCGCCTCCATTTCCGCGGTCTCCGCCGCAGCTGCCGTCGGCTCGTCGTCGGCGGTATCGTCCTCACTGACGATCTTCACCTTCTGATGGTACAGTTCATCCACCGCCACGGAAAGCGGCTTCCGTCCCGCGGACGGAACCATGGCGTCTTCGCCGGCGATCAGCTGGCGCGCCCTTTTGGCGGTCGCAATCACGATAGAATAACGGCTCTGGACCACCGGCTCCTCGCCCGGCTCCACACCGCTGTTAACTGCCTGGATCAGATCATGATAAGATGGATGTAACATAGATAAATGCTCCTCTCTTTGATGCATTGTTATAGTCTTGTATTTCAGTTCTCCGCCAGTTCCGCGCGGATCTTCTCGACGAACCGCCGGTTATTGCTCATTCTGGCGTGCTGCGCCTGAATGATCCGGTGCATCTCCTCGACGCAGGCGTCCAGATCGTCGTTGATCAGCAGATAGTCATAGCGGTCCATGCCTTCTGCCTCCTCCTTCGCACGCGCAAGGCGCTCGCGGATGACTTCCCCGCTCTCGGAGCCCCGTCCGGTCAGACGGCGCCTAAGCTCCGCCGCGTCCGGCGCCGATACGAACAGAAGCAGCGTATCCGGAAACTCCTCCTTCACCTTCAGCGCGCCCTGGATCTCGATCTCCAGGATCACGTCCTTCCCCGCCTGCAGCTGTTCCAGCACATAACTCTTCGGCGTTCCGTAAGAATGCTTCACATATCTGGCGTATTCGAGCAGTTCTTCCTCCCGGATCATCCGGTCAAATTCCTCGTCCGTCACAAAGAAGTATTCCCGGCCGTGTACTTCGCCATCCCTCGGACTTCTGGTGGTGGCTGAGATGGAAAGCGCGTAGTTGTCGTACCGGCTCAGAAGTTCCTTCATGAGAGTTCCCTTGCCCGCGCCGGAGAACCCCGACACTACCGCCAATATTCCCTGATCGCTCATATCCTTATGCTCCTATCCTCCGATGCTTTGCTCTGGGCCGCGATGCCGCGGACTGCTCCGCGCCGCGCGGTCCCGCGATCCGGAAAACATCACTCGATGTTCTGTATCTGCTCCCGCACCTTCTCGATGCCGGTCTTCAGCTCGATAGCCTTGCCGGACACCTCCAGGTCGCTGGCCTTGGAGAGGATCGTGTTGGCCTCCCGGTTCATCTCCTGGGCAATGAAATCCAGTTTCCGCCCAACGCTTCCGCCGGCCTCCAGTTCCTTCTTCGTGGCCGCGATATGGCTCCTAAGCCGCACCGTCTCCTCATCCACACAGATCTTATCCGCGAAGATCGTGGTCTCGGTGACGATCCTGGCTTCATCCACCGTATTGTTCTCCAGAAGTTCTTTCACCTTCTCGGTCAGTCTGGCCCGGTACTCCTCGACGATGGACGGCGACCGGTTCTCGATCTCCTCCACCAGTCCCAGCATCTCGTCCAGCTTGCTGATCAGGTCGTTCTTCAGATGTTCGCCCTCGCGGATGCGGGTCTCCACAAACGCCTTCGCCGCCTCTTCCACCGCGCCTGACAGCAGCTTCCACATGGATTCCTCGTCCTCCGGCGTCTCCTCCATGGTCAGGACCTCCGGCATGCGCGCAAGCTGCGACACGGTCACATCGTCTGCAAGGCCGAACTGCTCCTTCATTTTCCTAAAATATTCCATGTACTCCGCGGCCAGGCCCTCGTTATACTTAAGCTGCATGGTCTGGGTCGTGTAATCTTCATAGGTGATGAAGATGTCCACTTTGCCGCGCTGGATATCATTTTTCAGTAAATTGCGGAGAGCGGCCTCGAAATAATTAAACTTCTTCGGCATCTTGATGCTCATGTCCAGATAGCGGTGGTTCACCGACTTGATCTCTACGGAAATCTTGTACTGATCCGTGACCTTCTCACATCTGCCGAAGCCCGTCATACTCTTGATCATTTCGCGGTTCCTCTCTTTCCTCATAGTTAAATACCATTATACGGCAAATGGAAAATGAAGTCAACATCGGGCGGAAAAGTTTCCTGCGGTTTGCCGGGTACTTGTGCTGTTTTCATATCTGTGCTATGATGAGCATATCCGATTTCATTTAAGAAAACATTCGAGGTGAACGATTATGGAGATTATGGACCTTTTGCAGACCAAGCGGACCTACCGCCGTTTTGACCAGAGCCGGCCGGTCCCGCGGCAGGTCGTCGACGACATGATGGAAGCGGCCAGACTCGCCTCCTGCGCCGGCAACAAGCAGCCGCTGCGCTATCTGGCAGTCTGCTCAGAAGAACTGGTGGAACAGATCTTCCCCTTCACCTACTGGGCCGCCGCCCTGACCGACGCCGTGGGACGCCCGAGAAAAGACCATCATCCGGTCATGTACTGGGCAGTTCTCTGCGATAAGGACGCGAAGAATTTCGGCCTCGGCGTGGACGCCGGGCTGGCCATGGACAACATTATCACGGCCGCCTGGTATCACGGCGTGGGAAGCTGCATGATGGGCAATATCAACCGGGATGAGATACGCAGGATCCTGTCCGTCGATCCTTCCCTGGAGATCCTGTATATGATCGCTTTCGGCTATCCCGCGCACCGAAGCGCCGTCGTGGATCCGGACGCGTCCGGGAGCCTGAACTACTATATGGACGAGGATGAGAATTTCTACGTACCGAAGCGGAAAGTTTCGGACTTCATAGAGATCAAATGATGCCGCGGCCGCAGGCCGCGCAGTACGGAGGTTTTATCATAAATGGCATTTGACGGAATTGTGATCGCGAACCTTACCCGCGACTTAAAAGACCGCCTGGAAGGCGCCAAGATCACCAAGATCGCCCAGCCCGAAAAGGACGAGCTTCTATTTACCATAAAGAATTTTAAGGACACTTACCGGGTGCTGATGTCGGCCAGCGCCAGCCTGCCGCTGATCTATTTCACGGAAAGCAACAAGCCGGGGCCGCTGACCGCGCCCAATTTCTGCATGCTGCTGCGCAAGCACATCGGCAGCGGCCGCATCGTAAGCGTGAGCCAGCCCGGCCTGGAGCGCGTCATCGAATTCACCATCGAGCATCTGGATGAAATGGGCGACCTTCGCCGCAAGAAACTGATCGTGGAGCTGATGGGCAAGCACAGCAATATCATCTTCTGTCGGGACGACGGTGTGATCCTGGACAGCATCAAGCATGTGTCCGCCCAGGTTAGTTCCGTACGGGAAGTTCTTCCGGGACGGGAGTATTTTCTCCCGCAGACCGTGGAGAAAGCGGATCCGCTGACTGTATCCGAGGAAGAATTTTCCCGGCGCATCAGTGCCGCGCCCATGCCGGTCCAGAAGGCGCTCTATTCGACCATAACCGGCTTAAGCCCTATCGTCGCGCTGGAACTGTGCCATCTGGCTTCCATCGACGGCGACCACTCCGCCAATGAACTGTCGGCGGCGGAGCTGACGCACCTTTATCACACGCTGACGCTCATGATGGAGGACGTCCGCGAGGGTCGCTTCACGCCAAATATCGTGTATCGGAACGACGAGCCGGTGGAATTCGCGTCGGTGCCGCTGACATGCTATAACGGCGGCGGCTATTATGCGCAGGAATTCGCCTCTGTCAGCCGGCTTCTTGAGACCTACTACGCCTCCCGCGACACCGTCGTCCGCATCCGCCAGAAGTCCACGGATCTGCGCAAGATCGTCCAGACCGCGCTGGAGCGCAATTATAAAAAGCTGGAACTTCAGGAAAAGCAGCTCCGCGATACGGATAAGAGGGATAAATTCAAGACCTACGGCGAACTTCTCAACACCTACGGCTACGAGCTGGCAGGCGGCGAGAAGGAACTGAAATGCCTGAATTATTACACCAACGAAGAAATCCGGATTCCGCTGGATCCGCAGCTGACGGCCCGCGAGAATTCCCAGAAATATTTTGACCGGTACAATAAGCTGAAACGCACCTACGAAGCCCTGACTGAGCAGACCGCCGCAACCCGCGGCGAGATCGACCATCTGGAGTCCATCGCCACGTCCTTAGAGATCGCCTTAAAGGAAGAGGATCTGGTCCAGATCAAGGAGGAACTGACTGAATACGGCTATATCCGCCGCCATAACACCGGCGGTAAGAAACCGAAGATCACCAGCAAACCCTTCCACTACCTCTCTTCCGACGGCTTCCATATCTATGTGGGCAAGAACAACTATCAGAATGAAGAACTGACCTTCAAGCTGGCCTCCGGCGGCGACTGGTGGTTCCACGCCAAGGGCATTCCCGGCTCCCATGTGATCGTGAAGACGGAAGGCAGGGAACTGCCCGACCGCGTCTTCGAGGAAGCCGGCGCTCTGGCCGCCTACTACTCCAAAGGCCGCGGAAATGAGAAGGTGGATGTCGACTACATCCAGAAGAAGCATATCCGCAAGGTGGCCGGCGCCGCCCCGGGATTTGTCATCTATCATACGAATTATTCGCTGGTGGCTGCGCCGCGGGCGGATCTTAAAGAAATCGGATAATAATAGAAAAGCAGGGAAACATCTAATACACTCCAAGTATCTTCAGAAACAGCAGAATCAGCACCAGCAGAATGCTTGGCCGCACGATCTTCGTCCCTTTCGTCATCACCAGCGACGCGCCGATCCAGGCGCCGGCCATATTGCTTAAGGCCGCCGCCAGTCCCAGCAGGAAGATCACCTGGCCGTCCAGCAGAAACACCGCCAGCGACGTCACATTGGTCGTCCAGTTAATGACCTTGGACTGGCCGTTGGCCCGCTTCATCGGCAGCTTGGCAAATACTGTCAAAGCAATGATCAGAAATGTTCCCGTTCCCGGCCCGTAGAAGCCGTCGTAGAAACCGATGAGCAGCGCCGCGAGGGACGAGACCACATATACCCGCGAATTCAGCACTAGCTCACTGCTCTCCTCGTCTGCCGGGAACAGTTTCCGGTTCAGCACGATGAACGCCGTCACCGGCAAAACCACGAAGAGAATATACTTCATCGCGGCCTCGTCCACCGTCAGCGAGATCCTCGCGCCGCAGGCGGATCCGATCATCGCGGCGATGACCGTGGGAACCGCCAGCCGCAGGCTGACCATTTTCGCACGGATGAATTTAAGAGTCGCCAGGGTAGTCCCGCAGGCGGATGATAATTTATTAGTGGCGATCGCCATGTGGATCGGGATCCCGGCGATCAGGTAAGCGGGCAGGGAGATCAGGCCCCCTCCCCCGCCGATGGCGTCCACCAGCCCGGCCAGGAATACCAGCGGGCAGACGATCAGAAACATAATTGGTGTCAGCTGCATAGTTACAGTATCTCTTTCTCTCTCGTCGAATCATGCAATGAATGAAATCTTAAGCGGCTTCAGGGCCGGATCCAACTCCCCTAGTTGAATGGATCCAGCGTTCCCTTGATCGCCGCCAGCAGATCGTCGAATTCCTCGAACGCCTGCAGATCCGGATTATCGGCGATGATCTTTTCCGTACTCTTGAAGAGGAACCCGGCCTTGCTTGCACGGATCATACCCAGGTCGTTATAGCTGTCGCCGGCCGCGATCGTCTCGTAGCCGATGGACTGGAGCGCCTTCACGGTGGACAGCTTCGACTGCTCCACGCGCATCTTAAAGCCGGTCACCTCTCCATCCGCCGCCACTTCCAGCGTATTGCAGAAAATGGTGGGCCAGCCCAGCTTTTTCATTAACGGCTTGGCAAACTGGGTAAACGTATCGCTCAGAATGATCACCTGAGTCATCGTCCGCAGTTCGTCCAGGAACTCCTTTGCGCCCGGCATCGGATCGATCGTCGCGATCACATCCTGGATCTCCTTAAGGCCCAGGCCATGCTCCTTTAAGATTCCCAGTCTCCATTTCATCAGCTTGTTGTAATCCGGCTCATCCCTGGTCGTTCTCGAAAGCTCCGGGATCCCGCTTGCTTTCGAAAATGCGATCCAGATCTCCGGTACCAGCACGCCTTCCATATCCAGACATACGATGTTCATACTAATTTCTCTCCTTTTCTGTCTTATCTGCGGCTGATGCCGCAGCAGATTTCATTTCTCATACACAATTCCGGGCAAACAGGCGCATATTTTCCCTGTCGCCAACCGCTTCTCCACAGGCACAGGACGTCTCTCATCTGCCATAAATGCCGCAGGCAATGCATCGCTCTACTCTGTTAAAGCGCCGATAGCAAAATAACATCCGGGAAGCATCCGCATTTTCCTCTATATGCATGGACAATTCCCGGATGTGAATCTCCTTGCTTTACGGTTTTCTCTGCCTTACAGCTTCTCTGTTTTACGACTGACCGGCCTTACGGCTTCCAGTCCGGCGTCTTCTCACTTCTTCGGCACCAGCACCGTCTTGCCGCCCATATACGGCTGCAGGACTGTCGGGATCTTCACGCTGCCGTCCGCCTGCAGATTGTTCTCCAGGAAAGCGATCAGCATACGCGGCGGGGCCACCACCGTGTTGTTCAGCGTATGGGCGAAATATCTGCCGTTCTCGCCTTCCACGCGGATGCGGAGTCTCCTGGCCTGAGCGTCGCCCAGATTCGAGCAGGAACCGACCTCGAAATACTTCTTCTGCCGCGGGCTCCAGGCCTCCACGTCGCAGGATTTCACCTTCAGGTCCGCCAGGTCGCCAGAGCAGCACTCCAGGGTCCGCACCGGAATGTCCATGGAACGGAACAGATCCACTGTGTTCTGCCACAGCTTATCATACCACATCGGAGAATCCTCTGGTTTACAGACCACGATCATCTCCTGCTTCTCAAACTGATGGATGCGGTACACGCCTCTCTCCTCGATACCGTGGGCGCCCTTTTCCTTGCGGAAGCAGGGAGAATAGCTGGTCATTGTCTTCGGAAGTTCGCTCTCCGGTGTGACCGTGTCGATGAACTTGCCGATCATCGAGTGCTCGCTGGTTCCGATCAGATACAGATCCTCGCCCTCGATCTTATACATCATGGCGTCCATCTCCGCAAAGGACATAACACCGGTCACCACGTTGCTGCGGATCATGAACGGCGGCACACAGTAGGTGAAGCCCCGGTCGATCATGAAATCGCGGGCGTAGGCGATCACCGCCGAATGAAGCCTGGCGATATCTCCCATCAGATAGTAGAAGCCGTTGCCGGCCACGCGTCCCGCCGCATCCAGATCGATGCCGTCGAAGGTCTTCATGATATCCGTATGGTACGGGATCTCGAAATCCGGAACCACCGGCTCGCCGAATCTCTGGAGTTCCACATTCTCGCTATCGTCCTTACCGATCGGCACGCTGGGATCGATGATGTTCGGGATCGTCATCATGATCTTCGTGATCCGCTCCTCATAGGCCGCCTCATCCTTCTCAAGCTGGGCCAGGCGCTCCGCGTTGGCGGTCACCTGGGCCTTCACAGCCTCGGCTTCCTCCTTCTTTCCCTGGGCCATCAGCTGGCCGATCTGCTTGGAAAGCTTATTGCGGGCCGCCCGGAGGTTGTCCCCCTCGGTCTTGGCCGCCCGGTTCTTCGCGTCGAGATCGATCACCTCGTCCACCAGCGGAAGCTTCTCGTCCTGAAATTTATTCCGGATATTCTGCTTTACGATCTCCGGATTCTCTCTCACAAATCTAAGGTCTAACATAATATTCCTCCTGCAAAATCTGCATCAGTAAATAACTTCGTCCCGCACCGCAGCTGCCTGCCGCGCCGCACGCGGCCAAATCTTACTCAGCACAGTATACCGCAAACTTCAGAAAAAGAAAACCCCCATTTTGCACGGTATTTTCCATGTTTATCCCCTCCGCTCCGTCATTCTTCTAAAAACAATACCTCCCGGACAGGTCATTCTGCACGATTCTTTCAATTTCCCACCCGGTTCAGCGTAAAGTCATCGATCGTCCCCCAGCCCTTCGCGCCGCATTTCACGCGCACGCCGACCGTCATGCTGTCGCCGGTAAGCTTTATCCCCGTAATCTTCGGATTCTTCCAGTCCGCGTAGCCGGTCACCATAAAGGGCTGCGTCTTCTCCTCGCCGTCCGCCGCCGCGTACAGCTCCATCTCCGCGTCCGCAGACATATCGCCGCCCTGCGAATAAACCATCAGCTGGTAAGTCCCCGACTCCAGGTTCGTCACTTCCTGCTCGATAGCAAATTCCATATCCGATTCCGACCAGAAATGGAACGCCACATTGCCGCTGTAGGCGTCGTCAGCCTTCGTCTGGAAATCCGTCGGATTCTTATTTCCTTCGTACGTCACTTTCCACATAGAGGTATCCGCTCTCTCAAAGCCGGGATTCTCCACCAGATTCAGCATCAGGATCTCCACATGGGCCGGGATCTTCGTCCCGTCCTCCAGGATTCCGGTAACAATATACTCGCCGCCCTGCGTCATATCGATCGCAGCCAGAGATTTCTCATCCCAGGTAACCGGCATCTGCGTGTTTGCCGATGGGTCGTTATAGATCACATCCACCTTATCCGGCATCTGCAGCTCGCTTCCCACACTGCCGAACACCTTCACATCCGGAATATCCACGAAAGCCAAAGGCGCGGTGGAACCGTATTTTAAGTACTTAAACACATTCAGGGACGCCAGCGGATGACCGCTCCAGTCGAACATCGCCTGGTTGTCCCAGGAACAGCCGCCGTAATAAAGTCCCGCGTCGTCCGGGTCATAATCCGCCGCGTAGCTGCTGGCCCAGCCGCTTCCGTATTTCTCCCAGATCGGAGAATTGTCCGATGCCGCCGGTCCAACCGGAATCCAGACGCCTTCCCAGTAGAAGACTCCCAGTGCGCCCGCGTCCGACGCCGCCGCGCAGATATCACGGATCATCGTCGCCTGGCTCTGCACCTTCGCCGGATAGCCCGGCACCAGATCATCCGAAGATACGCTGTTGCTGGTACCGTCGCCCTCGTCATTGGTATAAGGGTAGGCCGTCTCGGCGATCAGCGTCTTCTTGCCGTACTTTTCCTGGATCCGTCTCACGGCAGCCTGCATATCTTCCGTGGTTCCGTGCCAGTAAGGATAGTAGGACATCGCGAAAATATCGTAGTCCACATTATTATTTTTCAAATTCGCGGCGATCGTGTCCAGTTTGTCCAATTGGTGAATATCCGTGTAATGCACTGCCACCTGAATATCCTTTCCATAGGCTGCGGCTGTCTCCCGGACCGCCCGGCTTCCGGAATTCAGGAGTTTCGCGACCACGGAAGGCTGCGATTCTCCGGACATTCCGTTGTTGATCTCATTGCCGATCTGCACCATGCCTACGTCCACGCCCGCGTCTAGAATCGCCGTCAGACTTTCTGCAGTAAAATCGTACAGAGCCTCGCATTTCTCATCCGCGCTCATGCCTTTCCAGGCCTTAGGCGCGTTCTGGCGCTTGGGATCGGCCCAGAAATCCGAATAGTGGAAATCAACACACACCTTCATGCCGTACTGCGTCGCCCGCCGGCCAAGCTCGATCGCCTTGGGGACGTCGCAGTTACCGCCGCCGTAGCCGTGTCCGTCGGCGTCGTAAGGATCGTTCCAGACCCGCAGACGGATATAGTTGACACCGGCCTGGGCCAAGGTCATGAAGACATCCTGCTCTTCTCCTGCGAAATTATAATACCGGACGCCGCTTTCTTCCTCCGCGATCACGGAGGAGGCGTCCATTCCGCGGATGAAATCGTCCGCGATCCCCTCCACCGGGGCTATAAAGATCTCGGATTCCTCCGGGCCGTCCGGCAGCGGGAATGTGATCTGCTCGATTACCGGCTGTGTTTTAACTCCCTGTTCTTTCTGCGCCGGCTGATCTTCTCCGGCTGATTCGGGCACGGATCCCGCCGTCTGAATCTCCACATTCTGCGTTTCCGCTGTCTGCTCTCCTGCCGCCTGCGATTCCACCGTCTGAACTTCCGACTGCATTCCCGCGCCGGCTCCGCTGCCGTCCCGACCACACCCGTAAAGTCCGCCGATACAAAAAACAGCGGCAGCGCTAAGCCCTATCAGTCTCAAGCATTTTCTCTTCATTGCTGTCTCTCCTCCCCTTAAAACACATCCATCGGACGTTCAAAAAATACAATTCGATTATATCGTAATCACAGATATATTGCAAGATTCCTGACCGGACGGATGCACCCGACTCTTTCTCCATCACGGAACCATCTCGAAATATTCTTGAATCTTACACAGAAAATTTCGGGAAATTGCCGAATCTTAAGAATCACATAGACTTTGCAAACCGGCCGTGGTATACTTATTTCGTGACTGGTCAATCATACAGGAAGGGAGTGATGCTGTGAATGACCGTGAACTGATGGAAGCAATGTTTGAAGCTGTAACCGGACTAAAGGTTGATATGACCGACATGAAAACTGAGATGACCGGTATGAAGGCCGAAATGGCAGGCATGAAGGCCGATATCAACGACATGAAAGCCGATATCAACGGCATGAAAGCCGATATCAATGGCATGAAAGCCGATATCAATGGCATGAAAGCCGATATCAACGGCATGAAAGCCGATATCAACGGCATGAAAGCCGATATCAATGGCATGAAAGCCGATATCAATGGCATGAAAGCCGATATCAATGGCATGAAGGCCGATATCAATGGCATGAAGGCTGAGATAACCGGCATAAAGACCGATATGGCTGATATGAAAGCTGAACTGAAAGCTGACATAACAAACCTGCGAACTGAGCTGAAGTCCGATATTCAAAAGATTAACATTCAGTTAGAGAATGATATTGTACCGCGTCTGAATACAATCGAAGAATGCTATACCGATACATACAAGCGTTATGTGGTTGAAACAGATAATATTCAGCAATTGAAAACCGATGTACATCTGTTAAATATAGCCGTATCCAGATTATATCAGTCAGCCTAACCGATTATAATACACGACCGCAAAGCGCGTGAGTCTATGCCTCCCCATAGTCCACGCGCTTACCTGTATAGTTTTATATAAGTATTGTATATAAGTATGAAAATAATAGAATATATTTCAAATAAGAATTACAAGGAGGGATGTTCACATGAAATACGCAATCGACGAAAAAGGCTACGTCTCCATCGGCGGCTTCGGCCAGAACCTGCGGATCCGCAGCACCGACCCGGCTCTCCCGGTGATCCTCTTCATCCATGGCGGTCCCGGCGTCTGCGACCGCCATTGGGTGTTAAAGGACCAGTCCGCCCTGGCACAGCACATGACCATGGTCTGCTGGGACCAGCGCGGCGCGGGCCTGAGCTATTTCCGCAGGCAGCCGGAGGAAGACATGACCCTGGATCGGATGATCGAGGACGCTCACGAAGTCATCCGCTATCTGAAGCGGCGGTTCCGCAAGAAAAAAATCTATATCGTCGGCCACTCCTGGGGCTCCCTTCTGGGATCGCTGACCGCGAAACGCTATCCGCAGGACGTAGCGGCCTACATCGGCATGGGCCAGTTTGTCGACGGCGATGAAAACGAAACGCTCTCCTACCAGTTCGTCCTGGACGAAGCCACAAAGCGGAACGATACGAGGGCCCTCAAGGAACTTGAGCGGATCGGCTGGCCGAAGAAAGGCCGCTACGCCAGCATGGACGACATGATGGTCCAGCGCAACCTGATGAGCAAATACGGCGGCGAGGAGCACGGCAAGAGCGACGGCATCATTGAGTCGGTCGTGATCCCGATCCTCAAATCGCCGGAGTACAGCCTTCTCGATCTGTGGCGCTACTATAAGGGCGCGTTCTTCAGCCTGCGGACCCTGTGGGATGAGATCGTGGCCTGCAACTTAAATGAAATGATTCCGGACATTGACGTCCCGGTCTATCTGACCGAGGGCCGTCATGACCAGAACTGCCCGCCCTCCATCGCTGAGAAATGGTTTGCAGCTCTTAACGCCCCCCGCAAAGAGTGGATCTGGTTCGAGGATTCCGGCCACTCCCCGATCAAGGAGACGCCGGAGGAATGGAGAAAGACGGTCGAGCGGATCGTGGCGCAGGAAGAAGCGATCTGCCCGACGGCAAGATAACAGTCTTGCGACACTTTACAAGTGAAATCGTTCATTCAATGCAATTCCGTGCCGCTGGTGTATAATACAAAAGGCAGATTCATCTACACCGAAATACTAAAAATTCCCGGAACCGCATGCCGGGAATCACAGAAAGGACACGACTATGGAAAAGAACAGTTCAAAGAACCACGGACACAACACCATCCCGCGCAGAACCGCCTACACAAACGGCATCCTGCTGTCCGGCCATGAAGATATGACGCCGGTCACCGGCATGACCCTGATCACCGACGGCGAGAAGATCGCCGCCATCCAGCCGGCAGATCAGCCCCTTCCGGCCCACTGCCGCGAGGTCGACCTGAGCGGCAAATACCTGATGCCCGGCCTGATCAACATGCACGTCCACATCCCATCCGGCGGAAAGCCGACAAAGAAGCCCATGGATGCGCGCAGGACCGTAAAGCTTGTGACGGCCAACCGCCTGACCCGCAAGGTTCTGGAAAAGATGTACCGCGATTACGCGAAGACCGAACTCTTAAGCGGCGTGACCACGATCCGCACCGTAGGCGGCGTGGAAGCCTACGACACCTGGCTGCGGGATGAGATCGCCGCGGGCCGCGGCGTAGGCCCTACGATCCTGGCCGGCAACATGGCGGTCTCCGTTCCCGGCGGCCATATGGCCGGTTCCCTGGCCTACGAGGCCACCTCCGCTGAGGAAGCCGCCGCATATGTCAGGAAGATCGCCGAGGATAAACCGGACCTGATCAAGCTGATGATCACCGGAGGCGTTCTGGACGCCACGGAGATGGGCGAGCCCGGCGTGCTGCGCATGCCTCCGGAATATGTGAAGGCCGCCTGCGACGAAGCCCACCGTCTCGGCCTGCCGGTCGCCGCCCATGTGGAAAGCCCCGAAGGCGTCCGCGTGGCGCTCGCAAACGGCGTGGACACCATCGAACACGGCGCGCAGCCAGACGAAGAAATCCTGCGGCTCTTCAAGGAGCGGAACGCAGCCATCGTCACTACCCTGTCCCCGGCGCTGCCCTACGCCCTGTTTGACCGCTCGGTCAGCCACTGTACGGAGATGGCCCAATATAACGGCAAGATCGTCTTCGACGGCATTGTCGCCTGCTGCAAGGCCTGTCTGGAAAATGGTATCCCCGTAGGTCTTGGCACCGACACCGGCTGTCCGTTCATCACCCACTACGATATGTGGCGGGAACTGGTCTATTTCAGCCGCTACTGCGGCGTAACGCCTGCGTTCGCCCTCTACAGCGCGACTCTTGGAAATGCAAAGATCGCCCATATCGACGATCATGTGGGCTCTCTGGACATAGGCAAAACCGCGGATCTGGTGATCACGGAGAAGAATCCGCTTGAGGATCTGACAGCACTTCGCAATATCTCCGCCGTCGTCACCCGCGGCCGTCTGATCGAGGAGCCGAAGGTGAAGAAGATGGAACAGGTGGAGCGGGAATTAGACAAATTTCTGTAAAACACCCCATACAAGCAAGGCGTCACTGGCGCCCTGCTCGCATGAAAATTTTAATGCAGGAGAGCCCGGCGGCTTCTCCTGCATTTTTCTGACCGAAACGTCTCGATATTACTTTCTTCTTTACACATCAGCAAACTCTTCTATACCGCAATCCTCTTCCCAGGCTCCACGGCACACTCCACAATCAACCCCGATTCACTCTCCGCACCAGCCCCGGAAGCGCCTTCTCAAACTTTACACCATACCAGTGACTTTCGTCACCTGCAGTCTTCTTCATGCTCTCCACAGTAAAATCCGCCGCGATGCCGGCCGCTTCCAGGACGCTGAACCCCTGCATCAGCGAACCCACGAACGCGGACGCGTAGATATCGCCGGTTCCATGGGAATTGCGCTCCAGCCTCTCGTGGAAATAATAGCTGGTCTTCCCATTCTGACGCACCGCCACGCCAAGTCGATCCGGTTCATAGCTGACCCCCTTCATGACCACGCATTTCGCCCCGAGCGCGGACACCTTGTCCAGAAGCGACTCAATATACGCCTCATCCTTCGGTCCCTCCTCGTAGGGAGTCCCGGTCATCAGGCACGCTTCCGTGATGTTCGGCAAAGCGATATCGGCAATACCGCATAATTCTCCCATCCTGACGGCAAATTCACCGGTAAAACCGCGATACAGCCTGCCGTGATCTGCCATGGCCGGATCAACGATCCGCAGGCCTCCCGGTACCAGAGTCTCATCCATGATCGTCTGCACATAGCCGATCTGATCGATACTTCCCAGATATCCGGTATACACCGCGTCAAAATGAATATCTTCCTTCTTCCAGTGATCCCCGATCGCCAGCATGTCGCCGCTCAGATCGCGGAATGTATTTCCTGAAAATCCGCCCGTGTGGGTGGAAAGCACCGCCGACGGCAGGATCGCCGTCTCGATGCCGCAGGCCGAGATGACCGGCAGCGCTACAGTCAGGGAACACTGCCCGACGCAGGAAATGTCCTGAATTGTCAAAACTCTCTTATCGCTCATGTATTCCTCCATTCCACGGTGCCGGCGGGCAGCTCTTTTCTTTTTCCTCTGCCGCTATATGCAGCTTTAGGCTTCGACAGACTTTCGCCCTGCCTCCAGGATTCTCATCTCTCTCCCGCTCAGTCCCTCGACTCCACGCAGATCAGGATCCCATCATCAAATCGTATCTCCGCCGTTTCCTCCACGATCTCATTGCTGACGCAGAGCCCGGCTTCCCGACCGATGGCAATATTCTTCCCAATAAGCGGATACTTGAATCCGGTCAGCGTGATCCCCCGCACCTGCTCCGTCATCGGGATAAACGACACATACTTTCCATAAGTTTCGTCCCGGTGGAATACCCTGCCGCCGTTCAGAAGACTCACCCGGTTCTGGGCGTCATAAAGCGCCGCTTCCACGCCCGCGTCCAGGCACATTTTCAGCAGATGGATATTGGAAAGTTCATGATCCAGCCGTCCGCCGGTAGCGCCCAGGATCGCCAGCCGCGTACATCCCAGCTTCATGGCGGTGCTGATCGCCAGCTCCGTATCGGTCTCGTCCTTCTCCGGCTTATGCACATCCCAGAGGACATCCCCGCCTGCAGCTCTGCGGTACCGGTCCAGGATCTCCGGACGGACCGTGTCGAAATCCCCGACAATGGCGTCCGGCACAAGCCCCAGCTTCTCCGCCGGTTCCAGACCGCCGTCCACCAGAACGACGCAGCCGAAACCGGAATTCTCAGCATACCCACGCAAAAATTTACCGGCGAAAGCCAGATCCAGCTTTCCGCCGGTGATGATCAGTCCTGTCTTCATTTCTTTTCAAATTCCTCGAATATCTTCAGAAATTCCCTGGTGTTGGCTGCCGCATCCCCCCGGTAAATGGCGGATCCGGCCACGATAATATTGGCGCCTGCCTCCAGACAAAGCCGCACATTGTCAATCGTCACGCCGCCGTCGATCTGGATATCCAGATCCACGCCCCGGTTTTTGCACAGCTTGCGCAGCGAACGCACCTTATTCAATGTATAAGGGATCATCTCCTGTCCGCCGAAACCCGGATTCACGGTCATGATCAGAACCATGTCCACGCAGTCCAGCAGATCATGGATCATCAGGATCGGCGTCGTCGGATTCAGCGCCACGCCCACCTTCAGTCCGGCCTTGCGGATCTCCCGCAGCGTGTAATCCAGATGGGTGCACGCCTCGGCGTGAACCGTAATAATATCCGCGCCGCACTGTACGATCTCCGGCAGATAACGCAGCGGTTCCTGAACCATCATATGTACGTCGAACACTTTGTCGGTACAGCTGCGGATCGACGAGATCACCTGCATTCCGAAAGAGATGCAGGGTACGAAGGTTCCGTCCATCACGTCCAGATGAATGTACTGGGCTCCCGCCCGGTCCACCTCTCCGATCTGCTGCTCCAGTTTCTTAAAGTCCGCTCCCAGAATGGATGGCGACAGAATCAACATATGTCAGTATCTCCTCTTCTCTTTCTGTTCCGTATAAAGCAGCCGGTAATTCTCATAACGGCTGCGGCTGATCTTCCCCGCTTCCACCGCGGCTTTGACCCCGCAGACCTTCTCCCCGATATGGACACAGCCCGGGAATCGGCATTCTTCCTCATAGGATCCAAACTCCGGAAAACAGTCCTTCAGCTCCTCCGGCTCCATATCGTCCACATATATGGAACTGAAACCGGGCGTGTCCATCAGATACGTACCTTTCTCCAGACAGAACAGTTCGGAATGGCGGGTCGTATGCCGGCCGCGGCGGATCTTCTCGCTGACGGTTCCTGTCTCCATATTGGCTTCCGGCATCAACAAATTGGTAAGGGAAGACTTCCCCACTCCGGACGGCCCCGCAAGCACCGTCGTCCTGCCCTGCAGCTTCACGCGGATCTGATCCATTCCCTGTCCTGTGTAGGTACTAAGCGCCAGTACCGGATAACCCGCAGGTTCATAGATCTTCCGGCACCGTTCTATCATCCCTTCATCCGCCAGATCCGTTTTGTTAAATACAATAGACACCGCCGTCTGCTGCCGGTAAAGCATTACGAGATACCGGTCCAGCAGATTCAGGTTCGGCTCCGGATCCTTCGCCGCGAAAACGACCAGCGCCTGGTCTGCATTGGCCACAGCCGGACGGATCAGCTCGTTGCGGCGGGTAAGGATCTCATCCACATTGCCTTCCGGCGGATCGGTACCCAGTACGGAGATCACCACATTATCGCCCACAAGGGGCTTCACCTTCCTGTTCCGGAAGATCCCCTTGGCCCTGCACTCGTAAATCCTGCCGTCTTCCGCGTGGACATAATAGAAGCCGGCGATTCCCCTGATAATCTTGCCTGTCATCCGCCCTGCCTTTCTACTCCGTCACAAAGAACTGGACCGGGTAGCTGGCCAGCACCTGGCCGGACTCCGCGTTGACCACCTCGACCTCGCCGTATTCCGCGCCGGGAATGATCGCCTCGATCTCCGGGAATTCGATCGGAAGCAGGCTTCCGGTAGTAACCTCTGTCGCTTCCATCAGAGTACGGTACTGAGAACCGTCCTCCGCGTCCTGACGCAGACGCACCTCCAGCTTTAACGTCGTCCCTTCCATGCCAGGTCCGAACGCGCCCTGCAGGTCATACGTCTCGCTGATCGCGGCGATATGCCTCTGGGGAGGCGGCTCAGGCCCGTCGCTTACGACGAAGGAGATCCTGCTTCCCTCCTCGACGCTTTCATTGGCCGCGATATTCTGACTGATCACATATCCCTGCGGGATCACCGCATCGAAGCTTCTCGTGACCTCGCCCGGATTTAACTTGGCGTCGATCAGCCGCTGCCTCGCTTCCTCTTCCGTAATATTATAAAGATCGGGCACCGTTCTCATGACCGGAGCAGGTCCCAGACTTACATAAAGCGTTACCGTCTCGCCTTCGCGCACCTGCGCCGGCTCATAGCGGACGATCTTATCCTGCGCTACCGTATCATTGTACTCGTCAAAGAATTCCGACTTCAGCCCGTTCTGAGCCAGCACGGCCGCCGCCGCCGCTTTATCCATGCTCGTAAGGGCCAGAGCCTGCAGATCGATCATACCGTTGCCGGTACTGACGACCACATCCACGGTAGAATATTTCTCGACTACCGTTCCCTCCTCCGGAGACTGGGAGATCACATAATTATTCTCCACCGTATCCGACTCCTCGTAGCGGACGACACGCATGACCAGCGTGGATTCCTTCAGCTTGGCCTCCGCCATATCCACCGGCAGATTCTTCGCATCCGGCGCCAGAACCTCCGTATCCGCAAGCTGCGGCTTCGACTCGTCCGATACCGTCTCCATCTGGATCGACGACTGCGTATCGCCCAATCCTATATTCAGGCCGGAACCGCTGCGGAACAGACCTCCGATCCTGGAGAACAGTACGATCAGGACCGCGACGATAATAACTGCAACCAGGACGCCTGCGCTTGTCAGTATCCTCCCGATCCTGCGGCTCACATTCGAAGGCCTCTCCGGCTCCCGTGTATATTCCGGTTCTTCCATATAATCCGGCTCAAGATCCTGCTGCATCGGCTGATAGGATTTATGGGAGAGATTGATCACCTTCAGCTCATCTTCGCTGATCTGCCTGGTATCCGCACTGTAATCGATCTCCGGAGCCATGGTGACGAAGTTCTCATCCGGATGCAGAAGCACCCGGCGAAGATCCGCGATCACCTCAGTGACCGAGGAATATCTCCGCTCTGGCTTCTTCTCCGTACATTTCAGGATAATATTTTCCAGGCTCACCGGAATATCCGGTTCATAGATACTTGGCCGCGTGATCGGCTCCTCCACATGGGCCAGAGCCACGGACACCGTATTATCCCCTTCAAAGGGCAGGCGTCCCGTGACCATCTCATACATGGTGATGCCGAGAGAATAGATATCGCTCCTGGCGTCGCTGTAGCCGCCCCTCGCCTGCTCCGGCGAGATATAATGGACCGATCCGACCGCCGCGGACCCCTGCGTCTGCGCCGTTACCACCCTGGCAATGCCGAAATCAGCCACTTTCACTTTGCCGTCCCGGGAAATGATCATGTTCTGGGGCTTGATGTCTCTGTGAATGATATTCTGCTCATGGGCCGCCGCGATGCCCTGCGCCACCTGGATCGCGATACCTACCGCTTCCTTCACGTCCAGCTTGCCTTTTCTCGCGATATACGTCTTAAGCGTAATGCCCTCGATCAGCTCCATGACAATATAATGGAGCTGCCCTTCGTCCACGACGTCGTAGACGCTGACGATATTGGGATGCGACAGACCTGCCGCCGCCTGGGCCTCCATCTTGAATTTGGCGACGAAAGAATCGTCGCTGCTCAGTTCTTCCTTTAACACCTTGATCGCCACCAGCCGGTCCAGCTTATGGCACTTTGCTTTATAGACATCCGACATGCCCCCGGAACCGATCAGTTCCAGGATCTCATATCGGTTCTGCAAAAACTGTCCCGCTCTCAGCATACACCCACCTCGCTTATCTGTGGGTCTGCCAGAACAACCGCAATATTGTCCCGCCCGCCGTTTCTGTTGGCGCCGGCGACCAGGCTCTCTACTTTATCTTTAAGCGTCCCGCCCGCTGCGAGGCAGTCCGCGATCTCTCTGTCTGTCATCATATTCGTAAGTCCGTCAGAGCACAGAAGAATCAGGCCGCCTGCTTCCAGCTTCACCTGAAAATAGTCAGCCTCCACGGTCCGGTTCGTCCCGACCGCCCTGGTGATCAGATTCTTCTTCTCCAGATACTCCCTGCTTCCTCTTTTCATACGTCCCAGCCGGACCATCTCTTCCACATAGGAGTGATCGCGCGTAATCTGGGACAGAGCACTATTTTTATATAAATACAGACGGCTGTCTCCCACATTGGCCGCAAAAAGCTCGCCATTTCTAACCGTTGCCGCCACCAGAGTCGTTCCCATGCCTTCCAGGTCCACACTGGTCAGCGACTTCTCATAAAGTTTCCTGTTGGCATAGCGGATCCCCTCTTCAAAAAGCGCCCGCACATCTTCCAGATGGCTCTTCTCAAAATACGCAACCAGCTGTTCCACCAGAAAACGCGACGCAAAATCCCCCGCTTTATGGCCGCCCATACCATCGGCCACGAGATACAGATTCTCAAGCTCCCCTACCGGAGCCGACGAAGAATAGAGATAGTCCTGATTGCGGGGTCTTACCCTGCCCACATCTGTAAGCGCATAGTCCTGCATCCTCATCCCTCCTTCGAAACAGGATCCCGTCCCGCCGGACGCTGTGACCACGGCGGACCGGCGATACCTTTCTTCCGCTGCAGCGCGTTCTGTCACAGGACGCAATTCTCTATGACATAAGGTAACTTCGCCTGAGCTGGCCGCAGGCTCCGTGGATGTCGCGGCCCATCTCCCTTCTTATAGTAACATTAATTCCGCTTTTTTCAAGCTGATTTTTAAACGCTTCCACGGTTTTTCGTTCCGACTGGACGAAATCCCGTTCTTTGATCGGATTTACCGGGATCAGGTTCACATGCCCGTGCTGGTCCTTCAGAAGCCGCGCCAGCGCGCCGGCTTCCTCCATACTGTCGTTGACGCCCCGGACCAGACTGTATTCAAATGTCATCCGGCGTCCGGTCTTCGCAAAGTATGTATGGCAGGCGTCAAGGACCTCACTAAGCGGATAACGTTTGGCGACGGGCATCAGCTGCCGCCGCGTCGCATCGCTGGAAGCATGCAGCGACAGGGCCAGCGTGATCTGCAGATCTTCCTCCGCCAGCTTAAGCATCTGCGGCACCAGGCCGCAGGTAGAGACCGTGATGTTTCTCTGACTGATATTCAGGCCCCTCTCATCCGTCAGAAGCCGGATAAAGCGGAGCAGGTTATCGTAATTGTCAAGCGGTTCCCCGCTTCCCATGACCACTACATTGGAGACACGTTCCCCGGTGTCACGTCCGATCCGGTAGACCTGCTCCAGCATCTCGGAAGGTCTTAAGTTTCTCGCCAGACCGTCCAGAGTCGACGCGCAGAAACGGCAGCCCATCCGGCAGCCCACCTGGGAAGAGATGCAGACCGAATTGCCGTGCTTATAACGCATCAGAACGCTTTCGATCACATTGCCGTCCGGCAGGGCGAAAAGATACTTGCGCGTGCCGTCGATGGCGGAGATCTTCACTTCCACCGGCTTTAAGACCACCAGCTCGAACCGTTCCTCCAGCCGGCTGCGAAGAGCCGCCGGGAGATTCGTCATCTCATCGAAGGAGACCGCCTGCTTCTCATGAAGCCACTGACAGATCTGTCCGGCGCGGTAGGCCGGAAGCTCCATGGCATGTATCTGCTCCGACAATTCTTCAAACGTTAACGATTTGATGTCAATTCTGTCCATTTTGTTTCTCACTTATGCATTTCTCATTACGATCTGTGCATGACGGCCAGGAAAAAGCCGTCGCAGGGATACTGCCCAGGAAGAAGCTGAACATAGCCTTCCTCCATGGTTTCGGCGGCGATCCGTCCGCCCAGCCTGCCGGTGATATCCACCGGTTCAAACGGATAGTTCGCAAGGAACCAGTCGCGGTTGCCGGTGTTCTCCTGCGGAGACGCCGTACAGGTACTGTACACCAGGATACCGCCCGGCTTCACATACTGCCAGACCACGGAAAGGATCTCCCTCTGAAGCGCCGCCAGGACGCCGATATCTTCCGGCCGGACGCGGCCCTTGATATCGGGCTTGCGGCCGATAACGCCGAGACCGGAACACGGAAGATCCGCGAACACCACATCCGCCTTCTCCGCCATATCCTCATCGAAGGCCAGCGCGTCCCGGACCTGGACCGTGACCATATCCTCATAGCCGCAGCGGCGGACATTCTCAGCGATCATGGCCGCCTTCCGCTCGCTGATGTCGCGGACGTAAATACTCCCCGGCCTCTGACCTCCGCCTTCCGGCAGTCCGGAAATACTGCCGGACCGACCATCCTGCCACGCTTTCCGCAGGACCGACGCCGCGTGAATCGCCTTGCCGCCCGGCGCGCCGCAGACATCCAGCACCGTATCGCCGGCTTTAAGCCCGGCCGCCTTCGCCACACAGGCAGAACTGAGATCCTGTACGGTAATAAGCCCCGTCTGAAAAGCCGTCAGCCGCTCCGGGTAATCGATATTCTCCAGATACAGCATATCCTCCGCACAGGCGTTCTCCACCGCGGTCACGCCCTGCAGGCGGAGACTCTCCATGATCTCTTCTTTTGACGCCTTGTCCGGATTACAGCGGACGCTGAACGGACTTTCTTTCAGAAACGCCTCCAGCATCCCGCGGGCCGTTCCCCCGCCGTAAGCTTCCGTCCACATCTCAATAAGCCACTGCGGCATACTGTACCGGACGGAATCGTCCGGCCACGGATCGGCGCCGCCGTTCTCCCGCCAGGCAATGTAACGGTCCCTTTCGCGGGAAATGCTGCGCAGGATCCCATTTACAAAACCTTTGAGTCCCTCGAACCGGCGCTTCACGGCCAGCTTCACCGCCTCATTGCAAACGGCGGAATCCGGGATCCGGTCCATATAAAGAATCTGATAGACCGACATCCGCAGAAGCGTGCGGATCAGAGGTTTCATCTTCTGCACCTTCGTGCGCGAATACCGGTCTATAACATAATCGATCTGAATCTGGTATTCCAGGGTTCCTTCCACCACTCTCGTGATGAAGGCGCGGTCCTGTTTATCCAGATACTGGTATTTGGTCAGGGCCTGATTGAGAACCACATGGCTCAATGCGCCGCGTTCCAGGATCTCCATAAGGATATCCAGCGACAGTTCCCTTGCAGTGACCGCGCTGGCCGCAGCCGTCTGTCCCTTCTGCCCTCCGTCTGGTCTGCCGCCGGACGTATTCTGCCGCTTAATTGTCACGCCTTCTTCCTCCGAACAGGATTATCAGACGCAGAAGCTGAAGGATCGAGGTAGCGGCCGCAGCCACATAAGTCAGAGCCGCGCTGCCTAAAACCTTACGGGTCTGTCCCACTTCCTCGCCGTGCAGGATTCCCACGCTGTCCAGAAGCCGCACCGCACGGGCGGAAGCGTTAAACTCCACCGGCAGCGTGATCAGCTGGAACAGCACCACCAGCACGAACATCCAGATGCCGATATTGACGATCGTGCTTCCCGCGCCGCCCACAAGCAGTCCGATCAGGATCAGAGGCCAGGAAAGCATGCTTCCGAAATTCACCACCGGCACGAAGGCCGCACGCATCCGCAGCGGCACATAGCCCTCATTGTCCTGCATCGCGTGGCCGCATTCGTGAGCCGCCACGCCGATGGCGGACACCGATGTGGAGCCATAGACCGCATCGGACAGATTCACCGTCTTCGTTCTCGGATCGTAGTGATCCGTCAGCTTCCCAGCCACATGCTGGATCGTCACATCATAGATCCCCTGCGAATTCAGAAGTCTCCTGGCCGCCTCCGCGCCAGTCATGCCGGTCATGCTGCGGACGGAAGAATATTTCTGGAACGTACCGTTCACACGGGCCGAAGCCCACATGGACAGCACCGCCCCGATCAGTACCAGAAGGATCGTCCAGTCAAAACCGTAATACCCGTAACCCATTCCATAACCATATCCATATCCGTATGGCATATCATTCGCCCCTTTCTGCGCCCCGTCCTTTGATTCCTTCCATATTCAACAGACAGAGCTTTATATAAATGAATCCGGCTCCGGCAGATCGTATGCCGACACCTTCAATCTGACTCTGCATAAATTACATGCGTCCAGCTGTTCCCGCAAGCCCGAATAAGAAATCACTCTTCTGCACGGCTTTTCGTAAATACAGTTCCTTCTTCCACCGGGTAGCCCCGGAGGAACGCGTCCACTTCCATCCGCTTCTTTCCTTCCGGCTGAAGTTCTGCAAGGGACAGCGTCCCCTTTCCGCACTTCACATATAAGTGATTCTTGTCCGCCAGAACGACCTGGCCGCAGGCCCCGGCGCTCTCCTCCGGCACCGCCTGCGCCTTCCAGATCTTAAGCGTCTTCCCGTTCCAGCCCGTATAGGTTCCTGGCCAGGGGCTCAGTCCCCGGATCAGCCGCTCGATGGCCCCCGCGTCCATGGTCCAGTCGATGTCTCCCATGGTCTTCTTAAGCATCTTTGCGTAGCAGGTACCCGCGTCCGTCTGCGGAGTCCGCACCGCGGTGCCATTTTCCAGCTTCGCCAAAGTGGATACGATCAGCTCCGCCCCCAACGCGCTCAATTTATCATGAAGGCTGCCTCCGGTTTCATCCGGTTCAATGGGAACCGCCGCTTTCTCCAGGATATCCCCGGTATCCAGCCCCTCGTCCATCATCATCGTAGTCACGCCGGTCTCCTTCTCGCCGTCGATGATCGCCCACTGGATCGGCGCCGCGCCCCGGTATTTGGGAAGCAGCGACGAATGAACATTCACGCAGCCCAGCCGCGGGATCTCAAGCACCGTCTTCGGCAGGATCTGCCCGAAGGCCGCCACCACGAAGACGCCCGCGGAAAGCCCCCTCAGGATCTCCACGAATTCCGGCTCCCGCACTTTCAACGGCTGATAAACCGTAAGCCCCAGTTCAAGCGCCCGCTCCTTCACCGGCGTCATCAGCACCGCTTTTCCGCGTCCCTTCGGCTTATCCGGCTGGGTCACCACGCCCACGACGTCATGACCGGCTTTCACGAGAGCCGAAAGCACCGGCACTGCGAAATCCGGCGTCCCCATGAATACGATCCTCATGCGTCCTCTCCTTCTTCCGCGTTCTCCAGCTCCGAATTGTCATGAAGTCCGTCTTCCGCCAGATCCACATACAGCGCGCCGTGAAGATGGTCGCACTCATGGCAGATGCACCGGGCCAGCAGGCCCTCCGCCTCCAGCTCAAAGGGTTTCATATGCTCGTCAAGCGCCTTTACCTTCACCTTCTCCGGCCTGGTCACCACGCCGAACTTGCCGGGTACGCTTAAGCAGCCTTCATTGCCGGTCTGGCTTCCTTCCGTGAAAATGATCTCCGGATTGATCAGCACATAGGCCTTTCCGTCCTCCTCGCCCACGTCAATGACCACGACCTGCTTTAAGATGCCCACCTGGGGCGCCGCCAGTCCCGCGCCGTCCTGGGCGTACATGGTCTCAAACATATCTTCGATCAGCAGAGCGATCCGGGGAGTCATGAATTTCACCGGCTTGCACTCTTTTGTCAGAATCTCGTCTCCTATGGTCCGTATATTTCGGATCGCCATACCCTGTCCTCCTGTTTTCGCGGCTCAAGCCGCTTACCAAAATACAATGCCCTTTGTCACCGGCAGGATCCGCCGCCTTAAGCGAAGTCAAACTGCATCATCACACGGTCGCACCACTCCGCCCGGCTGCATAAATCTTCCAGGCGGTTCTTTATCCTTACTAGTATATCATAGTTTTCCTGTTTCATATATAAAATTTTTCTGTAGATATCATTAACTTTGTAAATGGGCGCCTCCGCGGGGCCGATCAGCTGGATCTGCGCCGCTTCCGGCATCCCAAGGACCCAGCTATACATCTGTTTCACCGCACCGTCCAGCGTTCTCTCGTCGCGGGAGGATACCAGCACGGACAGAAGCTCGCAGGCCGGCGGATAATGAAGCACCTGCCGGTAGGCCATTTCCTTCTCATAGAAGGATTCGTAGTCCTGCCTGGCCGCGCAGTCGATGGCGTAATGCCCGGGACTGTAGGTCTGAATGATCACCTGCCCCGGAGTCTCGTCCCGCCCGGCTCTTCCGGCCGCCTGGGTCAGCAGCTGAAACGTCCTCTCCCCGCACCGGAAATCCGACGAATACAGCGACAGATCCGCTGCCAGGATCCCCACCAGCGTCACGTTGGGGAAATCATGGCCTTTGACGATCATCTGGGTGCCCACCAGAATGTCCGCCTCGCCTTCCGCAAACGACGCCAGGATCTCCTCATGGCCGCCCTTCTTCGACGTGGTATCCAGATCCATCCGGAGGATCCGCGCCGAAGGGAACATTTCCCGAGCCATGGACTCGATCTTCTGGGTCCCGGTGCCGAAACCCGCGATGTACGGCGAACCGCAGGACGGGCATCTCTGCGGCGTCCGGATCTGATAGCCGCAGTAATGGCAGACCAGCCGGCCGTTCCGGTGAAGCGTCAGCGTCACGTCGCAGTGGGGGCATTTCAGGGCCTGTCCGCAGCTGCGGCAGGAGACGAAATTCGAATATCCCCGGCGGTTTAAGAACAGCATGATCTGATGGCCGTCTCCCAGTTCCCGCTCCATGGTCTCCTTAAGGCTCCTGCTGAAAATGGACCGGTTGCCGGCGCGCAGCTCTTCCCGCAGATCCACGACCTGTACACCAGCCATGTGGCTGCCGGTTTTTGCGCGCTCGGTTAAACGGTAAAGATGATAGCCGGTTTCTCTTAATTCCCTTGAGGTTTCTTTGACTTCAAATTCCGCTGTGGTTCCTTTGACTACATCTTGGGTATGCCCTTCGGACATAGCTGGCACAATTCCTCTTTCCGCGCCCAGTGCACATACTCCAGATATAGCTAAAGAAGTTGGTCGGTCCTTCCCAGCGCTCCCAAGCAGCGCCCGCGAATACGCCTCCAGCGACGGCGTCGCCGAACCGAGCACCAGCGCGGCATCATTCATCCGCGCCCGCATCTCCGCCACCTCGCGGGCATGATACCTGGGCGAAAGCTCGCTCTTATAGGCGCTTTCATGCTCCTCGTCGATCACGATCAGACCCAGATCCGGAAACGGCGTAAACAGCGCCGACCTTGGGCCGATCATGACGCGCACATCGCCGGCCATGGCCCGCTCGAACTGGTCGTACCGCTCCCCGGCCGACAGCCGGGAATTGATGACCGACACCAGATCGCCGAAGCGCCGGTAGAACCGGAGCACCGTCTGGTAGGTCAGGGCGATCTCCGGGATCAGCACGATGGCTTCCCGGCCCTGCCGCAGCACATGTTCGATCATTTCCATGTAGACTTCCGTCTTGCCGCTGCCGGTGACGCCGTAGATCAGCGAAGTCTGCCGGTCTCCCCGGTCATAGCGGGCCGCGAAATCATCGACTATGGCCTGCTGCTGCGGATTCAGAGTACAAGTAGCTGTACTGCTTCCGGCCTGCGGCCGGATCTTCTTAATCCCTTCCACCGGACTCCTATCCACAGCCCGCGCCTGCAGCCCGACCACGCCCTTCTCCAGAAGCGGTTTCAGCGTCGCCGCCGTCAGGTTCATCTGCCGCAGGGCGATACCGTAGGGGATACGCGGACTTTCCAGAAACGCCCGCAAAAGCCGCTCCCTGGCCTTATATTTCTTCCGCGCCGCTTCCTCAATGGCCGCGCGCAGTTCATTTTCCGAAAGAAGGCATACCAACAGACGGTCTTCCCTCTTCTGCACCTTCTGCTTCACCGGGAACACCGTCTTAAGCGCCTGGTTCATCGTGGAGCCGTAGCGCTCCTTCATCCACCAGGCAAGCCGGATCAGCTGGGACTGCCCCGTCACGCTGCCGGACACGACGCCGGCGATCTCCTTAATCTGATCCGTATTCCATTCCGCCCGGTCCGTGATCTCCACCACGTACCCTTTCCGCTCATGATTTCCCGCGCCGAAGGGGATCCGCACACGGACGCCCACCTGCACCTGATCCGCCAGTTCCTCCGGGATCCGGTACTGGAACGCCCGATCCACCTTCTCATGGGAAATGTCAATGATGACGTTGGCATACATAATCTGCCGCTTCTCCCAGATTCATGCTGTTGGAGCCCTTCATCAGGATGCAGTCGCCGGCCTTAAGCTCCCCGGCGATCCACCGCTCCATCTCTTCTTTCTCCGATTCCTCAAAATGACGGACCAAAAGCTTCGGGTTCGCCTTCCGCGCCCCCGCTTCGATCTCCTTCGCAAGTTCTCCGTAGGTCACTAAAAGTCCGATGGGCCGCGCCCCCAGATACTCCCCCACCTCCCGGTGGAAACGGACGCTCTCTGGTCCCAGTTCCTTCATATCCGCCAGCAGCGCGATCCGGCGGCTGCAGTCTTCCACCGCTGTCAGATTGTCGATGGCTCCCTTCATAGAGACCGGATTGGCGTTATACGTATCGTCGATCAGCGTGATGCCGTCAAAATGATGCACCTGCTGCCGCCCTTTCATCCCGGCAAACTGCCCCAGGGACTCCGCCGCAGCCTTCAGATCAACGCCGTAAAGATCCGCCACGGCCAGTGCCACCATCGCGTTCTGGACCTGATGGGAACCCATGACCTTCAGTCGGACTTCCACCTGCTTCGCGCCATCCCGGCCGCAAACCGCCGTAAACGTCGGATAGCCGTTCACCAGCCGCACATCCACAGCCCGGTAGTCGCAGTTCTCGCCCATTCCATAGTAGAGCGTCCGGCAGCCCGGTTTGGCCTCCGCATCCTTAAGGAACGGATCGTCGCCGTTTAACAGCAGGATCCCGCCGTCTTTTAAGCCGTTCTGGATCGTCATTTTCTCCCTGAAAATGTTCTCCTGGGAGCCGAGCTGCTCGATATGGGCCACGCCGATATTGGTAATGGCCGCCACATCCACCCGGGCCATCTCCGCGATGACCGTAAGCTCGCCCGGCTCGCTCATGCCGAGCTCGATGACGCCGATCTGGTCCTCCTTATCGATATCCGTGATCGTGATCGGCACGCCCACCTGACTGTTGCGGCTTCCGTAGGTCTTGTAGACCCGAAGCCCGGCAGACAGCGCGGCCGCCACCATTTCTTTCGTCGTCGTTTTGCCGACGCTTCCGGTTATGCCGATAAGCGGCAGTGTCAGCGTCTTCCGGTACGCCCGGCCAATGGCCTGGAGCGCCAGTTTCGTGTCGTCCACGGCAATCCATGCCCTGCCGCAACCAATAACACCATCATCGCTAACCGGAACTGGCTGCTTCGCTCCATGCTCGCTGGTCAGCGTAACCACGGCTCCGTTCTCCAGCGCCTGCCGGATGAACCGGTGGGCGTCCACCTTCTCGCCGATCAGCGGCACAAAAAGGTCATTCCCCTCCATCTTCCGGGAATCCAGGCTGATATGCTCCACCGGCGTATCGCCGTCGCCGCACAGCAGAACGCCTCCGCAGGCCTTTACCAGATCATTTACCGTCCAATCCTGCATTTTCTTTACCGCCTTCCAGTTTCGCTACGACTTCTTCAATAACCTGCCGGTCAAGGAACGGATACCGCACGCCGTTGATCTCCTGATAATCCTCGTGACCCTTGCCGATCACGGCGATCATATCGCCGGGCTGGGCGTTCACGATGCTGTACTCGATGGCCTCCCGCCGGTCCGGGATCTCGACGAACGCGCCGCCGGTCTTTTCGATGCTACCCCGAATGTCCGTCAGAATATCCTCCACCTTCTCGAACCGCGAATTATCGGCCGTCAGGATGCACAGATCCGCCAGCCGTCCCCCGATCTCGCCCATGGAATAGCGCCGATCCTTCGACCGGTTGCCTCCGCATCCGAAGACGCAGACAAGCCTCTTCGGATGGTAATCCCGAAGCGTCAGCAGAAGGCTTTCCATACTGACCGCGTTATGGGCGTAATCCACGATGACCGTGCAGCGCTCCGACGTATGGACGATCTCCATGCGCCCGTTGACATAAAGATGCTCCAGCGCATGGCAGATCTTCTCTTTCGGAAGATCCAGAAAGCTGCAGACCGACACCGCCGCCAGCGCGTTATAAACGTTAAACCGGCCGGGAATATTGACCCGCACCTCCAGATCGTACTTTCCGCTCACCTTAAAATCCAGCCCGACGAAGTCCGGCTCCGACACATACCGGATATCGTCAGCCATGAAATCCGCCTTGTTATCAAGCGCATAGGTGTAACAGGCGTACTTTCCGTCCGCCGCGATCTCAAACGCGGCATCAGCGGCAGCGCCCCCGGGCAGCAGTTTCGCCGCCTCGCCGTAAGCCGCCATAGTTTCCTCCACCTGCTTCACGATCTCCGCGTAATGCTCATCGTCCCGGTTGATAAGACCGACCCGGCAGAGATTCAGCAGCTTGGACTTATAATACAGATACTCCTCAAAACTGGCGTGTTCATTGGGCCCGATATGGTCATTGGAAATGTTCGTAAACAGGCCGTAGTCAAATTCAATGCCGTCCACCCGGTGCATCTTAAGCCCCTGGGACGACACCTCCATGATCATGTACTCGCAGCCCTCTTTCACCATCTGAGCAAAATAGCGGTGCAGCTCATAGGATTCCGGCGTCGTATTGGCCGTGGGATAGGTATGCTCCCCAATGACGGCTCCCGCGGTTCCTATGAGACCCACCTTTTTCCCGGCGGCCTCGAGAATTGCCTTGATCATATAGGTTGTGGTCGTCTTCCCCTTGGTGCCGGTGACGCCGATGCAGGTCATCTTCCGGGCCGGATAGCCGAAACGGGCCGCTGACAGATGGGCAAGCGCAGAACGGGCGTTCTCCACACGGATGACCGTAACCGGCCCAGCCTGCGCATCGCGCAGGAGCGCCATTGTTCCTGCATCCGGTTCCTTTTCCACCACAAATACGCGCGTCCCCTTCTCAAGCACCTGGGGAATAAAATCATGGGAGTCGATCTTCGTTCCCATTATGCAGACGAACACCGCCCCCGGCTCCGCCTTTCGGGAATCGTAAATGACTTCCGATACCTCCACGCTGTCGTCCCCCAGCAACACCTGATAATTTAATCCGGCCAAACCTTCTGCTATCTTCATGTCAACCTCCGCCAGTCAATTCGTTTCGCAGGCATGATACACAGGGCAAAATACATTCCCCTGACATCATAGTATTCCGCAGGAAGGCCGCCTGCGCCTGAATCCTTCCTTTCTGCGCGTACCGCGCACCTAAACAGCCGGACAGTCTGACAGGGGCCGCCGCAGGCCCGGATCTCCCGCCGCCCAATGGCGAGCAATCCATCCTGCAGCAGCCCCGCCTGTCTTTAGAAAAGTCCTACGATCTTTCCTTCTTCGTTCACATCGATATTGTCCGCCGCCGGCTTCTTCGGAAGTCCCGGCATGGTCATGATCGCGCCGGTGATCGCCACCACGAAGCCCGCGCCCGCCGACACATAGACGTCGCGGACATTGATGCGGAAACCGGTGGGCCGTCCCAGCTTGTTCTGGTCATCCGACAGGGAATACTGGGTCTTGGCCATGCAGACCGGCATGCGTCCGAAGCCCATAGCCTCGATCTGCTTAAGCGCCTTCGCCGCCGCGGGCGCGTAATCCACGCCGTCTGCTCCGTAGATCTCTTTCGCCACGGTCTCGATCTTCTCCGCCAGGCTCAGCTCGTCGCTGTACAGCGGATGATAATGACTCTCCTTCGTCTCTAACGTCCCGATCACTTTAGAAGCCAGCGCCTCGCCGCCCTCGCCGCCTTTGGCCCAGACCTCGGAGAGCGCGAATTCGCAGCCCCTTTTCTCGCAGAAATCACGGATAAACTCATACTCCGCCTCCGTGTCGGTCAGGAACGAATTCAGCGTCACTACGACCGGCACGCCGTACTTCTGGATATTCTCGATGTGCTTCTCCAGGTTCACGATGCCTTTCTTAAGCGCCTCCAGATTCTCCGTACCGAGCTCCGTCTTCGGCACGCCGCCGTTATACTTAAGCGCCCTTACCGTCGCCACCAGCACCACCGCGTCCGGCTTCAGTCCCGCCATGCGGCACTTAATATCCAGGAACTTCTCCGCGCCCAGATCCGCGCCGAATCCGGCCTCCGTCACCACGATATCCGCCAGCTTCAGCGCCGTCTTCGTGGCCCGGACGCTGTTGCAGCCGTGGGCGATATTGGCAAACGGTCCTCCGTGGACCATGGCTCCGTTGTGCTCCAGGGTCTGGATCAGGTTGGGCTTGATCGCGTCCTTTAAAAGCGCCGCCATAGCGCCCACCGCGTTCAAATCCTTCGCCGTCACCGGCTCGCCGGCGTAATTGTAGGCCACGATGATCCGGCCGAGCCTTGCCTTCAGATCCTCCATGTTGTCCGCCAGGCACAGGATCGCCATGATCTCCGACGCCACGGTGATGATGAAATGATCTTCCCGCACGAAACCGTCCGCCTTGGCCCCAAGACCGATCACGATATTGCGCAGCGCCCGGTCGTTCATATCCAGACACCTCTTCCAGAGCACCTGGCGGGTGTCGATCCCCAGGGCGTTGCCCTGGTGGATATGGTTATCCAGAAGCGCCGCCAGCAGGTTATTGGCGGATGTGATCGCGTGAAAATCTCCTGTAAAATGGAGGTTCAGATCCTCCATCGGCACCACCTGGGCATATCCGCCGCCGGCCGCGCCGCCTTTGATGCCGAAGCACGGTCCCAGGGACGGCTCGCGCAGAGCCAGCATGGTCTTCTTCCCCAGACGGTTCAGCGCGTCGGCCAGCCCGATGCTGGTGGTCGTCTTGCCTTCTCCCGCGGGAGTCGGATTGATGGCGGTCACCAGAACCAGCTTCCCGTCGGGGCGGTCCTTGACCTGTTCCCAGAGTTCGTCAGTCAGCTTCGCCTTGTACTTCCCGTAAAGCTCCAGGTCGTCCTCGGCGATCCCATAATTCGCCGCCACCTCGCGGATGGGCAGCATGGCCGCTTCCTGCGCAATCTGAATGTCTGTTTTCATGTGTCGATGTCCTCCTTTATTGTTGAAACACCGCCCTGCAAAGGCGTCCTCCGTGCCGGTTCCTATGTGCCCGGATACGGAAGCAGTTGTTAGAAACCCATTTTCATCCGAAGCAGATCCGGCAGAACGCATATGGTTCTTCCATACGCGCTCCCGGCTCCTGCCCCGCCCGCGCCATGCGCCGCGGCCTGAACTCTACCCGTTCAGCATCTCCTCGAACTCCTCCGGCGTCATCAGCACCTTCCTGGGCTTGGTCCCTTCGTCCTCGCTCACGACGCCGGCTTCCGCCAGCTGATCCATGATTCTTGCAGCCCGGTTGAAACCGATCTTGTACATCCGCTGCAGCATGCCGATGGATGCCTTGTCCTTCTCGATGATAAAGCGGCCCGCCTGGGCGAAATACTCGTCCCGGTCGCTTCGGCCGTCCCCGCCGCTTTCCGCGACAGGCATGGAGATCTGGTTCTCGATATCGATATCATAATCGACGGCCATACCCTGCTTTTTCAGGAAATCGACCACCTTCGACACCTCGGAATCCGTCACCAGAGCGCCCTGTACGCGCTGCGGCTTGGGCATTCCCGACGGGAAGAACAGCATATCGCCCTTGCCCAGAAGCTTCTCCGCGCCCACCATATCCAGGATCGTTCTGGAATCGGTGCCAGATGAAGTCGCAAACGCGATTCTGGACGGCACATTGGCCTTGATCAGTCCGGTGATAACATCCACCGAAGGCCGCTGGGTCGCGATCACCAGATGAATACCCGCGGCCCTGGCAAGCTGGGCCAGACGGCAGATGGAACCTTCCACCTCGCCCGGCGCCACCATCATCAGATCCGCCAGCTCGTCGATAATAATCAGGATCTGCGGCATCTTCACCGGTTTATTCTCGTCCTCAATATCCTTAAGCGTCTCGACCTTCGCGTTATAGCCCTTCAGATCGCGTACGCCGGAGGCCGCGAATTTCTTATAGCGGTCGTCCATCTCCGCCACAGCCCAGTTCAGCGCCCCGGACGCCTTCTTCGGATCCGTCACCACCGGGATCAGCAGATGCGGAATGCCGTTATACGCGCTTAATTCCACCACCTTCGGATCCACCATGATCATCTTCACATCTTCCGGATCCGCCTTGTAAATGATGCTCATGATCAGCGTATTGATGCAGACCGACTTGCCGGAACCGGTGGCGCCCGCGATCAGCACATGAGGCATCTTAGCGATGTCAGTAACGATCACCTGACCGCCGATGTCCTTGCCCACAGCGAAGGTCAGCTTCGACTGGCTGGTCTTAAATTCCTGCGACTCCAGCAGTTCCCGCAGATATACCGCGTTCTTCTCCTTGTTCGGAACCTCGATGCCAACCGCGGATTTGCCCGGGATTGGTGCCTCGATACGGATGTCCGCTGCCGCCAGGCTCAGCTTGATGTCGTCGGCCAGGCCCACGATGCGGCTGACCTTCACGCCCTGCTCCGGATGCAGCTCGTAGCGGGTAACGGACGGCCCGCAGCTTACATTGGTGACCGTCACGCCCACGCCGAAATCCCGCAGGGTCTGCTGCAGCTTGATCGCGGTCTCCCGATACTCCTTGTCTGACTGGGAACCGTTTCCGCCCGGTCCCCGGGTCAGCAGATTCATCGGCGGGAATATGTATTTCTTCTTCACGGCCGGCTTCGGCTTCTGTACCGGCGCCGCCGGTCTGTTCTGTGTTCCCGCACCCGCGATACCGGATCCCGCCGTCCTTCCCTGCGTGCCCGCACCCGCAGCGCCGCCCGCCACAGGTCTTCCCTGCGCGTCTGTGCGGCCCAGCGACCGGGCAGCTTCTGTATCCGCACCGGCGAATTTCTCCTCCCGGGCCTCCTGACGGCGGCTCTCCAGCTTCTTCTGAAGCGCCTCCGTATCGCTCTCGATGATCTTGCCTGAGGCAGTCACTACCTTCTTCGTACCTTCCTCCACGGTAACAGCGCCGCCGATCACTTCCATTCCGCCGGAAGCGCGCGTCTTCTCAGAAACTCCAGACTCGCCTTCAGCTTCTCCGACCGTGATCTCCGCCCAGTCCGCCATGTCCGCATGTCTGTCCGCCAAAAACTCCTCATACGGTTCTTCATAGGCGTCTCCGTATTCGTCCCGGCGGCCACTCTCCGGCGCTGCCCCAGAATACGCCGCACCGTCCTCCAAAGGCATCTCTGCCCCCTGAACATGCTCCGACGTAATCTCATACGTATCAAAAGGAACCGTATCGTCATCCGGATCGATATAGACGGGCGGCCTGGTGATATTGCCTGTAAATACATCCGCCCGGTCCGATCGCTTCCCTCTGCCGTTCTTATATTCCTCCGGCAGGAGTTCATCCATAAATCTCTGATTGCCCGTTTCCGGATCAAACTGGGGGTCGCTGACCAGACGCGGTCCGCGGCCGGAGCCGGAAGACCTGCTTCCGCCGTCTCTCCCATTGTCGTAGGCTTCCGCCGGTCCATAATCATCATGCTCCGCGGTCCATCTCATATCCCCGCGCGAACCGTCCCCCCGGCCGGCGTCGTTCCATTCATCGTCCTGACCGCCATCTTCCCGGCCGGTATTCCGGCTGCCGGCATCCCCGGCATATTCCTGACCATAATTCTGCGCGCCGCCATCCTGACCGTACTCCCGGCCCGCCGCGCCTCCGGCGTACCCGTCCACGTTCTCATCGTCCGCCGCGCTGTCCGGAATCTCATCCGGCATATCTTCGATCTTTGTAGAATTCAGATTCACGCCGCGAACCTTCTGTTCCTCCCGCAGACGCCTGCGCTCTTCCTTTCTCTCTTCCCGGACCACCTTTCTGCGGTCCGCGTCTTCCTTCGCGTACTGGTACGCCTTTCCGCCGCTCCGCTTTACCACGGAGACCACAGACTTCTCCGTGATACAGACGGCGCAGATCACCAGAACTACCAGAAGGATCAGATAGACGCCGATCGTTCCCAGAAGAGAACCGATGCCCACGACCAGCACGCCGCCCAGCACGCCGCCGCCCAACCCGCTTTCCGCGCAGCGGGCATAAATCTCCGCGATCTTCTGCCCGGGCACATAACCGGCCCCGAAGAGCATCTCCGCAAGCCCGCACAGCGCCCATATTCCTATGATCACGGCAGCCAGCTTCACATGCGCCAGCGTACTCCCCCGGTTGGCCAGGGCAAAGCATGTCCCCACAAAAAGCAGGATCGGCGCTGTAAAACCGATCATGCCGAAAAGGCCCAGCTGCACCGAGCGGAGCACGCCGCCCAGACTTCCGCAGAGCCTGAAATTGCTCAAAAATAAAAGCACAGCCACGGCAAACGAGGTCAGTATGAAGACCTCTTCCGGAAGGAAACTGCTCTCCGGTTCCGGCTCAGGCGCCCTGCGTCCGCCGGTCTTCGCCCTGGAACCGGTCGTCTTTTTACCGCTTCCTGTGGATTTTTTGCGATTTGTACTGTTCGCCACGTTCTGTCTGCCTCCTTAACCTCTTCCCGTCGAAGTATAGTATACAAAATATGGGAGAAAATTGCAAGGCAAACACAACTTCAAATTTCCCGGCGGTCTAACGCCCGCGCCGTCCGCCGTCCGAGATCATCCGATGAAGTTTCGCAAGCGCCTCCCGGATGCCGCCGACCTCGTTGATCAGTCCGTTCTCCACGGCTTCCCGGCCGACCAGCACCGTACCGAGATCCCGGGTCAGCATCTTCGTATTCAGCATAAGACTCTTCACCTCGTCATAACCGATGGAAGAATGCTCCGTGATGAAGCTTAAGATCCGGTCCTGGATCATTTCAAAATATTCGTAGGTCTGGGACGCTCCAATCACCATCCCGCTCATGCGCACCGGATGGATCATCATGGTCCCCGTAGGCACGATAAAGGAATAATCTGTGGAGACTGCCAGCGGAACGCCGATGGAATGGCTGCCGCCAAGCACCAGCGAGACGGTCGGAATGCTTAAGGATGCGATCATCTCCGCGATCGCGAGTCCCGCGTCCACATCGCCGCCGGACGTATTCAGAAGAACCAGCAGACCTTCCACCTCTTCGTTGTCCTCGATGGCCGCGAGACTCGGCAGAACATGGTCGTATTTGGTGGTCTTGCTGCTGCCCGGCGCGTTCTCATGGCCTTCCACCTCGCCGATGATGGACAGAAGGTGGATCTTCTGCCTGCGCCCGCCCCCTTCCAGCGTCATCTGACCGTATTCTTTCAGATTCTCGTCTTCCTTCTGTCCGATCTCTTTCTCCGTCTTCTTCGCTTCCTGATTTTCGTCCATGCCCGGCCCTCCGCAGACTGATTCATTTCCGGCCGTCCTGTTATACGCCGACGCTGTCAAACAGGACCTGTTCCGCCGCTTCTTATAGTTTACCGGACACACATAAAAATATTCTTCAATACGTCCCCTTCTTTAACAGCCACCGCATATACCGGAACGTCTTCTCCTCCCCTTCCCGGCTCAGCATCACCAGGATCTTCTCCAGCAGCCGGTTCGTATCCGGATGCATCACCGGTTTCACATGGGGCCGTTCCCATTTATAATATTCCAGCGCGCTGGAGTCCGTATAATCCCTGCCCCGGTAGACCCTGCAGGCGGCGATCCGGTCCATAACCATCTCCACCACGTAATTCACCGGCATCTTCTGCCCGATCAGCCCCTTCGGCTCTCCCAGGGAGAAATCCAGCCAGTACTCAAAATGATGCTTATTGCGGCCCTTATGGTGCAGCCACGCCAGGGAATAGCCCTTCTCCTCCCGCTCCGCCGCGTTGGGACTGCGCGTCCCCTGATAATATTTCACGCCGGTCCAGAATTCCTCCGGGGAATATTTGGACAGATCGTGCAGAAGCCCCTGCTTATAGAGTCCCACCCGGAAACAATTCTTCATAACAAGCAGTTTATGCTCGGTAATCGTCACGAAATGATGCCACGCGTTCAGCCACAACACAGCGGTTTCCTCCTGTTTGTTTGTACTTTGTTTGTACTTTTTTCGGTACTTTTCGGAATATTTCATGGAAAATATTTGACACTTTTTTACAATTATGCTATTCTTAATACAGTTGCGAAATTTCGAGCAGCAACTATATTATCTTTTCTTTTGGAGGTATCAGTCATGAGCAAAGGTACAGTTAAGTGGTTTAACAATCAGAAGGGCTACGGCTTTATCTGTGATGAGAACGGAAAGGACGTATTCGTACATTATTCCGGTCTGAACATGGAAGGCTATAAGACCCTCGAAGAAGGCGCTGCAGTTGAGTTCGACGTAGTGGAAGGCGCTAAGGGACCACAGGCTACCAACGTTACCAAACTTTAATCAGCAGTGTACCTTTATTTATGTAGTATCGATACAGACACACCGGCAGATTACGACTGAGAGCCACCCCATCCTGCAAGGGGATGGCTCTTTTCGTTTAACACAGGGGCCTGCCTGCGCAGAACCCGATCTTTATGCTCTCACAACGTACCCTTACTTCTTCTCTGCCTTGCGCAGCAGTTCTTCCAGCTCCGGCACCGTAAACGTGTACTTCTTCCCGCAGAAATGGCACCCCGCCTCGACAGGCTTGCCGTCGTCGATCATCTCCTGCAGATCCTTCTTCCCGATGCTGATCAGCGCCTTCTCCACCCGCGCCTTACTGCAGCCGCAGTAGAACCGGGTCTCCAGCCGGTCCGTGATCTCCAGGCCAATATCGCCGAGAAGCGTCTCAAGCATATCCTCCGGCGTCTGTCCCGCGTCCAGAAGGGACGTCACGGAAGTGATCCCCGCGAGCTTCTCCTCGATCTTCGCCGCGATCTCATCCGACGCCCCCGGCATCATCTGAATGATAAATCCGCCGGCCTGGCGCACCGTATTGTCCTTATTCATCAGGACGCCCAGCGCCACCGACGACGGCGTCTGCTCCGATGTGGCGTAATAATAGGTCAGATCCTCGGCGATCTCGCCGCTCACCAGGATCGTCTGACCCACATAGGGCTCCTTTAATCCGATATCCATGATCACACTGAGAACGCCGATCCCAAGAGCGCCTCCCACGTCCAGCTTTCCCTGCGCGTTTGGCGGAAGCATCACCTGCGGATTGGCCGCGTAGCCCTTCACATCGCCCTTCGAATCCGCCGTCACCGTCAGGCTTCCGATGGGGCCGTCCCCCTGAATCTTGATCGTCAGAAGGTCGTCCCCGCCCTTCATCATACTGCCCATCATGCCAGCCGCCGTCAGAAGACGGCCCAGGGCCGCCGTCGCCACCGGACTCGTGTTATGTCCGGCCCTGGCCGTCTCCACCACATCCCTGGTCGTGGACGCGAACGCCCTCACCTGTCCGCCGGCCGCCGTGGCACGGATGATATAATCTGCCATATTCTATCTGCTCCCTTTCTGGCTTTGCCGCCATGATACTGTCGGTACGGCTGCAGGCCGATCACGCCCGCAAGTCTCCTCGCGCTCAGGCCAGGCATCCCTGTCACTCAAGCAGTCTCTTCGCCTTCAGCCCGGCATTCCGGTCAAGTGCTTTCCCTGTTCCCGCAGCACCACGTAGATCCGCTCGCTGTCTTCACGCGGCGCCTGACGTGTAAACGCGTCATAGGCGACCACAAACTCCATCCCGGCTTCTTCCGCGGCCTGCCTGATCTCCGAAAGCTCATAAGCCCTCTGAAAATGGGTCTCGTCGTACCTCCGGTACAGATCCCCGTCTTCCCTCACAAACAGCGTCAGATCGTATTCATTGACCCGGCTGTCCTCATCAAAATAATTCTCCCAGATGAATCCGGCGTCGTCCCGGCTCTCGGCAATGGTCTCCTCACCGATCTCATCCCGGTACTTGTGAACGGTATTCAGATCGAAAATGAACACGCCCCGCGGATCCAGATAATTATTCACCAGCTTCAGCACCGTCACCAGATCCTCATAGCTGGTCAGATAATTCATGCTGTCGCAAAGACTGACCACCGCCGCCACCGTACCGTAAAGTTCGAACTCCCGCATATCCTGCAAAAGATACAGGATATCCAGTCCGGACCGGTCGCGCTTCTCCATGGCGATCTGCAGCATCTCCTCCGACACGTCCACGCCGATCATATCGAAGCCGCGCCGCGCCAGGATCTCCGTCAGACTGCCGGTGCCGCATCCCAGATCCAGAACCAGACCGTCCGTCACTCCATAATCTGCCAGAAGACCGGTAAGATATTCCGCCCACTCCTCATAAGGGACGTTGTCCATAAATGCGTCGTAGACCGCCGCAAATCCGCTGTAAGCGTCCATTTTCTTCCACCTTCCGCTGTTTTGGGGCTTGCGCATCCGGTATTTGCGCGCGGTGCACGGCTGCTCTGTTCAAATTCCACACGCACGTTACCCGGCTTTGCCCTGTCCGGCTGTCCCGCGCACTGCGCTGCCTGCCTCATCCGGCTATCCCGCTCGCGGCGCCCGGCTCCTCGTATACGGCCTTTGCCTTCACAAACAAAAAGTCTGCCATCGGCAGGCTTTTTGACATCTTTCCTACTGATTCCTGCCGCAGCACTTCTTGTACTTCTTGCCGCTGCCGCAGGGACACGGATCGTTGGGGAATATCTTCTTCGCCTTGCGCACCGTCCCGGAAGCCTTCTGCTCCCGATACAGTTCCTTGCGCCGCTCCTCGCTTAAGATATTGTCCCAGGCCGGCAGCTCGTAAAGCCAGTTTGCCTTGGCCGCCACCATATTGTAATATAACTTCTCCGGATCGATCTCGATCTTCACCTCGGTATCCTCATCCATGGTTTCGATCGGATTCTCATAGCCCTTCAGGCTCTCATTGATCCCATCCAGGAACCCGGTCATGATCAGGATCTCCGTATTATACTTCTCCGCCAGCTCCTTCACCGTGCCGGTGATCACCTTCTCCGGCTCCGCCAGGATCTGCTCATAAATGCCCTTCTCAATCACAAAATAACCGGACCACATCTGCTCCCTGCGCTTCTCGTCCAGTTCATTGCCATATGCCATATTCCGCCATGTTTCCAGTAATGCCATGTTGATTCCTTCTTTCTTTCATTCTTCCGGTATGCGGAGGGTTCTGCCGGCTCCTGCGGCCGGCACAGCCCTCCTGGCCAGCGGTATTTCCACAAATCATATCCTAGTATATAACAAGCGGACGGGTTTTGCAATCAGATTCCGCTTTTTTCCGTTCATGCCTCTTTCTGTTCGGATTGGGATTGCAGTTTCTGAAGCTGGCGCTCTTTCTCTTCAAGCATTCTCTTATATTGAGCCAGTTGTGCATCCTTCTGATTCAACTGTGCATCCTTCTGGGTCAGTTGCTCCGATTGCTCCTCAATCACAGCATCTTTCCGATTGATCATCTCCTGCATCTCGTCGATCATGTACTGTACCGTATTGCGGTCCAATTCCTGCAGTTCCTTCGAATACATCTCCATCACTCTCTCCAAATTGCGGCACATTTCGTACACTTCCTCATACATGGGGCGAAATTCCGGATACGCCATGATCACCTTTTCAACCCATCCCGGCTCATCCAATGCCAGAAATGCCAGCCATGCGTCCAGTTTACTTTTAATACCTCTATTCTGAAGGATTTCCCTCATGATGTCAAGCGGAATGAAGAAATATTCCTCCAGCAGTTCCAGTTCCAGCCCAGTATCGGAAGTCTGACGAAAATGATGCAGATATGTATCCGGATAGTCGCGGAACACAGACGGGCTGGACTCATAAAGCAGTTTCACTCCCCGAACTCCGCTGCAGAAATCCAGGAATTCATCCTGCTGCTCCGATTTCCAGGAATGAAAAGCACCAAGCATAGATGGACTGCTTTGAATCTCTTCCATAATCTGCTCACGTGAGCGGATAATAGGAAAATACTGCTGCAATTTTGTTGGCATAGAAAATCTCCTTTCTGCTTGAAAATGCGTCTATTGCTATAATTTTACTCTTTTGCAGAAATGCATCCCAATGGAATCTGCCGGAGATTAAATCCAGCCATGATACCAGATACATGATAACGGAAAATGGAAAATCTTCCGAAGTGAATTCATCATAACATATGAGAGGGGCGATTGCAAGCCCTAAATCGCATCACATCCGGCTTTTTATCGCCTGAAAAGTTAATGCCAATGAACGAATGATAGAACCACACGTGAAATCAGATATAAAAAAGGAGGTTCTGACAGCAGATAGCGCCTGATATTCTATGATCAAAATTTCCACTTTGGTATTTAATAAAAATATTTTACTTCCTGTGTATAACCTGTCCGTAATCGGACATACTGTGATTAGTACGAAAGAGAAGATTAATACTTATCCTCCCCTTTTTAGCCGGTTCCACTGCAAAGGCGCGGTGGAACCGGTATTTTCAGCTTAAATACGTCGTTCTTCAGAAAACGTTTTCTCTTCCTTCCGCTCGCAAAGCAGGATTTACACCACTTTTACACCATTTGTCATCATACAGCATCGGAGGCATGTCCGGCCAGTCCACGGAATGCTCTAAAAAACTGGTTCCACCGCCCCCGCGATGAAACCAGTTTTTACTCAGGCTATCGGTATGACCATATCACACCTCTCCCGTGCGCCCGTTCTTTCAAAATAAACCTTCTCCAGCGGGATCCATTCGTCAAAGAACCGCTGTGTCTTCTCTGCCGAATTGCGACGCAGGATCCTTTCCCGCTGCAACTCCGGCGTTATGTCCAAAAACGCCGAGAAATCATAATACTCCGCAAGCTTCGGGTGCATCGAATACGCCCCTTCCACAATTACAAGTTTTGCGGGAGTGATCTGCTCCGCTTCCGCCAACGACATGGAAGAACAGTCAAATCTCCGATAGCTGACTGTTTCGCCCCTGCTAAGCGGCTTCAGTACCTCTTCCAGAAAGCGCTCCCAGTCAATATTTCCACCGACCTGCGCGAAGCGCTCGAGAGTCCTCTGCTCCGACCGGAGGAAGAAATCATCCATATGAAATACCGTACAGCCATAGATTTCCTCAAGCAATCCGCTCAGCGTCGTCTTACCGCTTGCGCTGCCGCCTTCAATGGCGGCAATGACCTTCCCTTTCGCAAGCCTTTTATTGAGTTCATCAAACAGCGGCCGGAAATATTCTCTCACCAAAGAGTTTAGCTCCATGGTTCTTACCCTTCATCCCGCAGACTGATCACCTTCGGGTTATCCAGAAGCATTACCAGCACCGGAATCAGCACAATCTGGACAATGATGCCGGGAATCGCGTTGAGAACCGCACCGGAAAGGAAAGCGGCGAAAGTAAAACCAGTGCCTTTGATGCCGGTGCATATAAGCATCGCCGCACCCCAGACCAGCCTCCCGGCGATCATGGCCGTCAGCAGAGACACATATATGTACGGCTTCTTCCGGGGAAGAGCCCGGTGCATCAGCCCGGCGACCGCGCCGTAAGAGGCAAGTTCAAATGTCATACAGACCGCCTGCGGGAACAGCGGCGGCATGCCGAGCGTGACCGAACGGAACAGCGGCGCGATCAGGCCGACGGCAAGTCCCCACTGCCAGCCGCAGATAAAGCCGCAGAGCAGTACAGGAATATGCATCGGACACAGCATGGAGCCGATCTCTTTGATCTGGCCTGTCAGAAACGGCATGACGTAGGCGAGCGCCAGGAAAAAAGCGGCGAGAACCATTCTCAGTAAATTATTGCGTTTTTTCATCGTAAAATTCCTTCCTAAATGCAATAAAAGTACCACTACCTCTTCAGAGATAATGATACCTTCACAGCATCGTTTGTTCATATTTTTTAATTCTTTTTAATGGAAACTTCTGCTTCCGGGCTGTTCTTCTGAACAACATATAAATCCTAACATAAAACCTGCGAGCCGTCAAGCGGTCTGTGCACTTGATTTTCCGTCCGCGTTACATCCTGATTTACATCTGCGCCATGGTTTTATGTCTGCTTTCCTTCTTTTCCCGAGCTTCCCCGCTCATACCTTCGTCAGAATATGCTCTGCCTTCTCGACGGCATCCGCGATCAGCGCGCCGGCGTTTAGATTCGGCACTCCCGCGACCAGATTATCGCACCGGTTTAATGGTATCAGGATCCTGACGGCGTCTGCCCTGGCAACGGCAAGCGCCATTTTTTCCGTTACCTCCCCGAGAAGCGAATCCGCGATGACGATACCGATCGGACCGATGATGATATCGGCGCTGCGGCAGGCCACCACGACCGGGTTTTCACCCGTGGCGACGTTCTTCGCTCCCGCTTTCAGCATTGCCGCGGATGCGGCGGCATTGGTTCCGATCGCGGTCAGTTCCGTATCTGGGAATCTCGTTGTAATTTCTTTCACGAGCTGGGCGCCCAGTCTTCCGCCCTGCCCGTCAATGATCGTGATATTCATAGCTGGTCTCCTGTTCTTTTTCGTCCAACATTTTTTCGTCTAACTTTTTTTCTATCGTCCAATCATGTTCAATTTTGTATGAAAAGCAATCAACTGGGCAAAAATCATTTGTCATTATTCATCGTTATTTTCTTCATCATAAACGATTTCATTATAATCAACATCGATAACGGCACCTTCTGTTATACTTGTGACAATTTTATCTTCTTCAACTGAAGATTTATGGTTAGGATTTGAAAGCATCGTATCTTGAAGAGCATCCTTTAACCTATTGCAACACGGTTCGAATGAAAAGAATGTTATTCCACCACCGATAACGCCGCCAACAATAGGGATTGCCTTTTTAAAAAATCCTGCAAAAATAGTTTTTGTCATTTTTACGCCAAACCATTTTGCAATGGCTTTCACTAACGGATAGAAAGTTCCCTTTGTTAACGCCTTATTAAGTAATTTCTTTTCAACGCCTGTTGCTAATGCCTTTGCCATTCCTTTAATTGCATTATTTGCCCCGGCAACACCGTTCATAACTCCCATACACAGTATTATTTGATTAGTAGTTTGACTATCAAGTTGCAGCCCGTCTTCGTCAGAATCTATTTCAGGGAAACCGTAAAGGTAAAGTAGTTTTTGAACTGTGCGGAGAGTATATCCGTAATACTGAATGATATCGGTTGGAATAGTCGCAATCATTGCCCAGCCACCGGGCGCACCTAATGCAGCGGAAATACCTGACACACAGTTACGCTCATATTTGATAACCTCTTTTGCTATTTTGTCTATTTCATCCGCGGGAATTCCAGCTTGCGCAGGAGTAGCTGCAATTGCTTTATCAACTACTTTCTGCGGATGGTTTTTGAACAGCTCTTTTTTCAAAAAGCTTGATCTTGATATGTATACACCAGGGGTTTTTATAGCCAAAACTATAATATCCTCGATATCGATTGTACCGTTTTTGTTTTGATCTAACGCATTTACTGCTGCATCTCTCGCCTTGATAATTGCATTTTTATCCTGCGAATCATGCTTTTTTATTTTCATCGAATACCTCCCGGTCATCTTGGAAGCTTTATTGTTTGTACCATAATATACCTTTCGCCTATAACAATCAGATTCATTTCCGCCTTTTATATTTTGACTAATATGTCTTTCCTTGATACCATTACCGCTGTCTCTATATGTTCTGTGTGCGGGAATAAATCATACGGCCACGCTTCCCCCGCCCGGTAGCCGAACTGCTTAAACACCTTCAGATCCCTGGCCAGCGTCTCCGGATTGCAGGAAATGTACACCACCCGCGACGGCTTCAGCGCCGCCGCGGCGCGGATAAATTCCTCCGTGCTGCCGCTTCTGGGCGGATCCATGAAGATCACGTCCGCGCGTTCTCCCTGGGCCGCCATGCCTGTCATAAATACCGTCGCATCGTTCTGGTAGAATTGGATATTCTCCGTCCGGTTGCGCTTCGCGTTGGCGGCGGCGTCCCGCACCGCGTCCGGATTCAGCTCCACGCCGATCACCCGGCCTGCCTTCGCGGCAGCGATGATGCCGATAGTTCCCGTACCGCAGTAAGCGTCGATCACCGTCTCCTGCCCGGTCAGACCGGCCAGTTCCATGGCTTTTCCGTAAAGCTTCTCCGTTTGCGCCGGATTCACCTGGTAAAAAGACTTGCTGGAGATGCGGAACCGGCAGCCGCACAGTTCGTCCTCAATATAGCCTTTGCCATAAAGCACTCTCTCCTTGTCCCCCAGCACCATGCTGGTGGAACGGTCGTTCTGATTCTGGATGACCGTGGTGATCTCCGGATGACGTTCCCGCAGCGCTTTTACAAAATTGTTGCGGGAGGGAAATACCGGCGAAGCCGTCACCAGCACCACCATGATCTCGCCGGTGGCGAAGCCGCGCTTCACCAGCACATGGCGGAGAAAGCCGAAGCCGCTGTCCTCGTCGTAGGTCTTGATCTTAAAAGATTTCGCCAGTTCCCGCACAGTTCCGATGATCTCGTCCGCCTTCTCGTCCTCGATCATGCAGGACTTCACCGGCACGATCCGGTGGCTCCCCTCCTGGTAGACCCCGGAAATGATCTCGCCCTTCCGGAATCCGAATACAGCGTGTACCTTATTCCGGTAATGGAACGGTTTCTCCATACCGGTGATGGGCTGCACTTTGCATGCGCCGCCCAGGAGCCGTTCCACGCTGTGCTGCTTGCGCTTCAGCTGTTCATCGTAAGGAATGTCCAGCATCTGGCAGCCGCCGCATTTACCAAAGGCGGGACAGATCGCTTTCTTCTCAACAGTCGCCTGCTTTTCTTTTTTGACCTGAGTTGATATGGATGTCTGCCTCGAATCGAATTCACCGAGACGTTGAGATCTCCTTGGTCTCTGAGACGCGCCTGCCTTTTGCGGCATCTTTGTCCGCTGTGGTTCTTCTTCCTTCCGCGGTCCTGCTGCTTTTCGCTGCGTTTCTTCCTTCCGCGGTCCTGCTGCTTTCCGCTGCGTTTCTGCCTTCTGCGGCGCCGCCCCCTGCGCCGACTTCTTATCTGTATTTCTCTTATTCCTGCTGTCCATGATGATCCCCGTAATAAACACGTATTTCTTTAAGACATACCATCTGTAGTTAAACCAACAAGCATCTCTTAGCGCCCATACTAATTATTGAATATCACCGTTGCATTTTCCGATCTTTTTTGTATAATAATCTCGTGTGCTGCCGCTGCATTATCGGCAGCGGTTTCCAAAGCATTCACCGACCAGACAGCTCCGCCGGACAGCTACCGCACATGGCAGAGCAAAACAGCAAATCCATTTCAAGACAAGGAGAAACAAATGGAAGAATTCTACATAGATCCGACACTCTATATCGGCCGTCCCGCGGACGTATCCGACCGTCTCCCGCGCGAGGTCCGCACCTACGACCTTCTGGACCAACTGGCCATTCCCTACGCGCGGCTGGATCACACAGCCACCTACACCATCGACGCCTGCCACGATATCGACAAACGGCTGGGCATCGAGATCTGCAAGAATCTTTTTCTCTGCAACGCCCAGAAGACCAGCTTCTATCTTCTGATGATGCCGGGAGAGAAGAAGTTCCGCACCGCCGTTCTCTCCAAGGAGATCGGCAGCGCCCGCCTGTCCTTCGCCTCCGCCGAATACATGGAGGAGTTCCTGGACATCACGCCCGGCTCCGTAAGCATCCTTGGCCTGATGAACGACCATGAACACCGGGTGCGGCTGCTGATCGACGAGGATGTGATCAACGGTCACGAATACATCGGCTGCCATCCCTGCGTCAATACCTCCAGCCTGCGGATCAGGACTGCGGATATTCTGGAGAAATTCCTGCCGTATGTAGAGCATCCGTATACGGTGGTGAAGCTGTAACCCAGCCGCACCACCGTAATGTTTGTCAGCCGATCCTGCCCATCCTGTTTCAGATTTCCCTCGTCGCTTCCTTAAGCCACGCCTTCTCATCCTCATCCAGATACGGTGAGATCTTCTCATAGACCTGCTTATGATATTCATTTAAATATTCAATGTCCCGCTTCTCCATCAGCGACACGTCCAGCGCGTCCAGATCGATCGGCACATAGGTCAGATACTCGAATTCCATGAACTGGCCGTACTCGTTCTTCTCCGCCTTTTTGCACACCAGAAGATTCTCCGTGCGGACGCCGTGGCTTCCCTCGATATAGACGCCCGGCTCGTCGGAGCAGACCATGCCTTCCTCGAAAGCGGCCCATTCCGTCCGCTCCGGAACCGCCTTCCAGCGGAATCCCACCGGCGCCTCATGGACGTTCAGCAGATACCCGACGCCATGCCCGGTACCGTGGTTGAAATTCAGCCCCCGGCTCCAGAACGGCTCGCGAGCCACATAATCTAACGTCATGCCGCTGCTGCCGTAGAGGAATTTCACATGTCCCAGGCGCAGCATACTCATGGCGACCAGCGTGAAATGCTCCCGCTCCTCGTCGGTGATCGGCCCCATGGCGATCGTTCGGGTGATATCCGTGGTTCCCTCGTAATACTGGCCTCCGGAATCCACCAGATACAGTCCCCTCGGCTCGATCACCGTATCCGATTCCGGCGTGGCCGAATAATGGCACATGGCCGCGTTGGGACCGTATGCGGAGATCGTATCGAAACTCAGGCCCAGATTGCCCTCCTGCTGCCTGCGCAGTTCCTCCAGATAGTCGGAGACGCTGATCTCGGTCATCGGGATCTTACCGATATTCTTCTTCATCCAATAGATGAATTTTGTCACCACCACGCCGTCCTTGATATGGGCGCGGCGCATATTCTCCACCTCGGTCGGATTCTTCACCGCTTTGGCCAGCGTGGCCGGATTGGTCTTGTCAATGGTCTTGTTGCTGTCGTCCAGATTGCTGACCAGCGCGTAATTGGTCTTCGCCAGCTGCAGCAGTACGCTTTCATTTCTAAAGGACTTCACAAATTCGTAGATGTCGTTATAGGGCTTCACAGTCACGCCAATTCCCTGAAGATAATCCCGCACCTCGCCGTTCAACGTCTTCTCATTAATAAACAGATACAGATTCGCCTCTGTCACGACCGCGTAGGACAGCACCACCGGATTGCAGGGCACGTCGTTACCGCGGATATTTAAGAGCCAGACGATATCGTCCATGCTGGTCAGAATATGGACCGTGGCCTTCAGTTCCTTCATCTTCGCCCGCAGATCGCTGATCTTTTCAGCGGCGGATTTGCCGGTATATTTCTCATTCAGGATCCACACCGGCTCGGCGGACAGCGCGGGACGGTCCGCCCAGATCTCTCCCACCAGATCCAGCTCATAGGAAAATGTGATCTTCTTCTCTTCCAGCTTCTTCGCCAGCTTCTTCCCCTCCTGGCTGCTGACCACACGGCCGTCGAAGCCCAGGACGCCGCCCTCCGGCAGCACGTCCGCCAGATAGTCCTCGATCTCCGGCACGCCTTCCTCCCCCATCTTCATCAGGGTGAAGCCGCTGCCCGCAAGCTCCTTCGCAGCCTGGACAAAGTAGCGTCCGTCAGTCCACAGACAGGCTTCCTTCGCCGTCACCACTGCGGTTCCGGCGGACCCGGTAAAGCCGGTCAGGAAACGGCGGCATTTGAAGTAACCGTCCACATACTCGGACAGATGGAAATCCGACGTCGGCACCATATAGGCGTCCACGCCCCGCTCTGCCATCAAACTGCGAAGCTTTTGAAGATTCTCATTCATAGTCTGTATTCTCCTTTTCCTGCGAAAAGCGCGCGGATTCTGGTCTGCACATACATATTCTCTGTGACCGGACGAATGCCGGCGCACTTTCGCGATATTCTTCTATTTTTGTCCGGCTCAGCCGGATACTCTCTGTTCAAATACTATTCCGAAACAGAATGAACAGCCGTCTGCTGAAACATCCGGCACCCTGCCTATTAAGACCTTCGCTGTATCCAGGCCTTCGCTGTACCCGGCCCTTTACAGCATCCGGATCTTTCCCGGTATTATGCGCCCTCGATCAGCCCCAGCGCCACGCACGCCTTATACACGCCGTCGTCGGCGATATCGGCGGTCACATAGTCGGCCACCGCCTTTAGCTCATCCGGCGCGTTTCCCATGGCGACGCCGCAGCCGACTTCCTGAAGGATCGCATAGTCGTTCATACTGTCCCCGAAGGCGTAGCATTTTCCGATATCCACTCCCAGATAATCGCAGAGACGCTTAAGCCCGACCGCCTTGGATTTCTCCTTCTCCATAATGTCGGCGCCCAGCCGCGACGCGATCAGCGGGCAGTCCAGTTCCGGGAACGCCCCGGCGATCTTTGCCGCCCCTTCTTCCCGGCCTATGTAGATCATGGTCCGCACCGGATAATCCAGCGCCTCCCACGGATCCTTAAAATTTCTCATACTCTCGCCCCAACGCAGAATATCGATCTCCACCACCTTATCGGGATGGGTAAAATAATCCTCCGTGCCTGTGAGCCAACCAATAGCCAGATCCTCCTTCTCGCCGAATTCCAGAAGTCTCCGGATCAGATCCTTCGGCATAAATGTCTCATAGATCAGCTTATCGCCTACCGTGATCTTCGTTCCGTCGTTATGGACGATGGCGTCCGGACGGATGATGTCCCGGTAAATGCTGCTGTTCGGCGCATCCATATCCCGCGCCGTTCCCAGCACAATACAGTAATTCTCACGCAGCTTATCAAGCGCCGCAATGGCGCTGTCCGGAATGGTCATTGTCGCGTGATTTAAAAGTGTCATATCCAGATCAAAGCTAACGATCGGTTTCATCCAAACTCCTTTCGTGTGATCTCTTATTCAAACAATGAATTTTCATCTTCTCCGCAGAACCCGCAATTTCAATAAAGCTTAAATTCGCAAAGCCTGCCTCCGCCAAACCCGCAGATTGGAAAATCCCCGCAGCACTTCTGTCTCCGTCTCCCGGACACACCCGGATTCTGTATCCGGCCGTGCTAAGCTTTAAGCTTTCTCTGCCTCTTCGCCTTCCGGCTGCATCAGGGACTCCACATACGTCCATATCTCCTCGCGCCCCTGCCTGCTCATCGCGGAAAACGGCAGGAGCACATCGTCCTTTTCCATCCCCAGCCCTTCCCGGATCATTTTCACCTGCTTTGCCGTCTGGCTGCGGTTGATCTTGTCCAGCTTGGTAGCAATGACCACCGGCCTGAATCCGTTATAGACGATCCAGTCGTACATGGTCCTGTCATTGGCCGACGGCTCGTGGCGGATATCCACCAGCAGGAACACGCAGAGCAGCGATTTGGAACGATGAAGATACTCCTCGATCATCTTCCCCCAGGACTGCTTGACGGCCACGGCGATCTTCGTGTAGCCGTAGCCGGGAAGATCGACATAGTAAAATGCGTCGTTGACATGATAGAAATTCACGGTCTGGGTCTTGCCCGGCTGGGAAGAGGTACGCGCCAGGGACTTCCGGTTCATCAGCGCATTGATCAGGGAGGATTTCCCTACGTTGGACTTGCCGGCAAAGGCAAATTCCGGCTGGTCGTGGACCGGAAACCGGCTGGTAACGCCGCACACGGTCTCCAGTTCGGCATTCTTAATAATCATAAAACTTTCGTCCTTTCCTGTGCTGTCATACCGCGGCGCGATCTGCCGCAAGCCGCTTCGATGCCCGGTTATCGACCGCTTCCACCTGGTCTTTCGTATAGAACCCTAAGCAGTCTAATCCTGCGGCTTCTCCTGCTGCCCCGCCGCCGCATTCCGACTTCCGCCGCCGACAAATGCTTCCGCGATCACTTCTTCCATATCCTTTACATAAATGATATTCAGCCCCCGCGTGATTTCTCTGGATAGTTCCGCGATATCCGGCCGGTTCTTATCCGGCACCAGGACGCGGCGGATGTGGGCCATCTTGGCAGCCAGGATCTTCTCCTTCAATCCCCCGATCGGCAGGACCCGGCCCCGGAGCGTGATCTCCCCAGTCATGGCCAGCTTACAGTCCACGGCGTGGCCGGTGACTGCGGACAGCATGGCCGTAGCCATGGTGATTCCGGCGGACGGCCCGTCCTTGGGCACGGCGCCTTCCGGAATATGGATATGTAGATTATGCTTCTCAAAATACTCGTCGTCCACGCCGTACCGCGGGCAGACGGAGCGGACATAAGTCATCGCGATCTGGGCGGACTCCTTCATCACGTCGCCCATCTGGCCGGTCATCTTAAGCTCCCCTTTGCCAGGCATGGTATTGACTTCGATCTGCAGCGTATCGCCGCCCACGCTGGTCCAGGCCAGGCCGCGGACGATACCCACCTGATCCTCCTCGTTGGCATCTTCAAAGGAGACCCGCTCCTTGCCAAGGTATTTCTCCAGATTGGACTCGGTAACGCGGATCTTGTGAAGCGCCGCTTTCCGAATCTCTGCAGCCATCTGTATATCGGCAGCCTCCGCTTTCCCTGTCTGTGCTTTCCGTCTTCCGCCCTGTCTGCGTCTGCCGGCGTCCGCAGCAGTTCCGGTGCCTTCGCCAGTCCTGACGATTCCATCAGATCCAGTGGAACTGCCGGCGCCTGATACAACTCCTGCGCGGCCCTGGCTCTCCAGATACTCCCGCGCCGCCTTCCGGCAGATATCGCCGATGCGCCGCTCCAGGTTCCGGACTCCCGCCTCCCTGGTATAATTGTGAATGATCTTCTTTAACGCGCCGTCGCTGATCGTCAGCTGCTCTTCGGTCAGTCCGTTGCGTTCCAGCTGCTTGCTGACCAGATAATCCCGGCCGATATGGAATTTCTCATTCTCCGTATAGCTGTTGACCTCGATGACCTCCATGCGGTCCAGAAGAGGCCGTGGGATCGTCTGGGTCGTATTGGCCGTCGCAATAAAAAGCACCTGGGACAGATCGATGGGCGTCTCCACATAATGGTCGCGGAACCGCACGTTCTGCTCGCCGTCCAGCACCTCCAGAAGCGCCGAGGACGTGTCTCCCTTATAATCGCTCCCCACTTTGTCGATCTCATCCAGAAGCATTAACGGATTGCAGACGCCGGCCTGCCTCAGACCCTCTACCAAACGGCCGGGCATGGCTCCCACATAAGTCTTTCTGTGGCCGCGGATCTCCGCCTCGTCCCGGACGCCGCCCAGGCTGATGCGGACGTATTTCTTATTCAATGCCCTCGCGACCGAGCGGGCGATCGACGTCTTGCCGGTACCCGGCGGGCCCACCAGGCAGAGGATCGGGCCGTTGCCTTTCTTCGTCAATGTGCGGACGGCCAGATATTCCAATACCCTCTCCTTCACCTTCTCCAGGCCGTAGTGGTCTTCATTCAGAATCTCCTCGGCGTGAACAATATCATTGTTGTCCCGGGAGGCCTTCTTCCACGGAAGTTCTAAAAGCGTCTCGATATACATGCGGAGAACATTGGCTTCCTGGCTGGACGCCGGCATACTTTCAAAACGGGCGATCTCCTTTTCCAGCTTCTCCTTCGTCTCCTTATCCGCCTTAAGCTCCGCCAGCTGCCGCCGGTACTCGTCCGCCTCCGTGGACGGATTATCCTCTCCCAGTTCTTCGCGGATCAGCCGCATCTGCTCCCGCAGGATATAGTCCTTCTGGTTCTTATTGATGGAATTTTTCACCTTCTCCGAGAATTCCTGCTTAATGCGCGCCACTTCCACCTCGGTCATCAGATGGCGCACCAGCACCTCGTAACGGCTTCCGGAGAAGATCGCCTCCATGTATTCCTGGCGGACCGTATAATCCCAAGGAACCTGCACGGCGATCTGGAGCATCAGCTCGTCAAGATCCTGGATCGTCTGCAGATTCGGAACTACGTCATGTCCGAATTTGGGATTCTCCTGTCCGTATTCCCTGAGCTTGTCCTTCAGGATCCGCGACATAGCTTCCCGGGACGCATAATCCATCTCCGCCCCTTTTACATAAGGCAGATGAGCAATTTCGCCTACCAGCATTGGCTCTGTCTCGTCCAGACAGAGAAGTTCCGCCATCTGAATGCCTTCCACCATGACACGGACAATATTGCCCGGCATCTTCACCAGCTGCTTCACCTCGGAAATGGTTCCGATATGGAACAGATCCGCCTGCTCCGGTTCGGACACGTCCGGCGACCGCTGGGTAAGCAGAAATATCTTCTGGTCGCTGACCATGGCTTTCTCCACGGCCGTGACCGATTTTCTGCGGCTGATATCAAAATGAACCATCATCGTCGGAAGAACCGTCAGGCCCCGCAGCGCGATGACAGGCATTGTCTTAACTGTATCTTCCATCTTCATTCCTCCCATGCAGGATAACCGCGAATATTCTGCGTCCGGCTTCAGACTCGTCATCAGACACCTCATCCTGCATGCTGTTGTAAACATATCATCTCGACTTACGTCTCAATCCCTCTGGCGAATGCGCACGTTTCACTTCGGTGCCTGCCATCCTTCCAGTCAGACACATAGAACATACGCCGGCGCCATTTACGGTACGCTGCCTTGCTGTCAGGAAAGGGTGGGAACTCCTGCGCCCCACCCTTTTCTCTTCTTATGCCGGTCTTACGCGATCTCCCCCGGCTTATCTTTCTTAAACTTCCTTGCAAATGACATCCTCGGAACCTCTGTGTCCCGGCGCACGATATCCGCCTCGCCGGTCCCGTCGATCACGTCCTTCGTGATCGTACAGATCCCCACGGTTCCGTCCGACGGGATCTCGTACATCAGATCCATCATCGCTTTCTCCATGATCGAGCGCAGGCCCCTGGCCCCTGTCTTATGCTCCATGGCCAGACGCGCCACCTCCAGGAGCGCTTCGTCCGTGAATTCCAGCTTCACGTCGTCCAGTTCAAACAGCTTCTGGTACTGCTTGACCAGCGCGTCCTTCGGCTCCTTTAAGATCCGCAGAAGCGCTTCCTCGGTCAGAAGCTCCAGAGCCACCGTGATCGGCATACGTCCGATAAACTCCGGGATCAGTCCGAACTTGATCAGATCCGCCGCCTGCACCTGCTTGAGAAGCTTGTCGATATCCGAATTGTTCCGGTCAACGATCTCGGAATTGAATCCGATGGAACCGGTATTTAAACGGTTTTCGATGATCTTCTCCAGTCCGTCAAAAGCGCCGCCGCAGATGAACAGGATATTGGTCGTGTCGATCTGCAGCACCTCCTGATGGGGATGCTTGCGGCCGCCCTGAGGCGGAACATTGGCCACAGTTCCCTCCAGGATCTTCAGAAGAGCCTGCTGCACGCCCTCGCCGGATACGTCCCTGGTGATAGACACATTCTCCGACTTCTTGCCGATCTTGTCGATCTCGTCCACATAGACGATCCCGTACTCCGCGCGGTGGATATCGTAATCCGCCGCCTGGATCAGCTTCAGAAGGATATTCTCCACGTCCTCGCCCACGTAGCCGGCCTCGGTCAGCGCCGTGGCGTCCGCGATAGCAAAAGGAACATTCAGGATCTTCGCCAGTGTCTGGGCCAGATAAGTCTTGCCGCTGCCGGTCGGTCCCAGCATCAGGATATTGCTCTTCTGTACGTTTACTTCCGTATTCTTCATGGAAGTAACTCTCTTGTAATGATTGTATACCGCTACAGAAAGAACCTTCTTGGCGTCGTCCTGTCCGATCACGTATTCGTCCAGAAACGCCTTGATCTCCTTAGGCTTCAGTAAATTAATGTCATTCAGATCCGAATTGTTCTGCTCCTGATCTTCCATCTCCTCATCGAGGATCTCGGCGCACAGATCGATACACTCGTCGCAGATGAACACATTGTTCGTACCCGCGATCAGCTTGCGCACCTGATCCTGAGTTTTCCCGCAGAACGAGCAGCGGATCTTGTCATCCATTCTTCCCGGCATACTATCACCTCGCTTTCCTCAAATAAAACCCCGCTTTCCGCTTCCCCCCAAAAGTCAGTGCTTCGCGATGACCGCGTCGATCAGGCCGTAAGCCTTGGCCTCTTCCGCCGTCATGTAATTATCGCGCTCCGTATCCCTTTCAATGACCTCGATGGGCTGTCCGGTATTGGCAGCCAGAAGCTCGTTCATCTTCTTCTTGGTCTTCATGATCTGCTCCGCCACGATACCAATATCCGTGGCCTGTCCCTGGGCGCCGCCGGAGGGCTGATGGATCATGACCTCGGCGTTGGGCAGGGCGTAGCGCTTGCCCTTGGTGCCGCCGGCCAGAAGGAACGCGCCCATGCTGGCCGCCATGCCGATGCAGACGGTGGAAACATCGCACTTGATGTAATTCATCGTGTCGTAGATCGCCATACCAGCGGTGATCACGCCGCCGGGGCTGTTGATGTAAAGGTTGATGTCCTTGGTCGGATCCTCCGACTCCAGGAACAGAAGCTGGGCCACCACAAGGCTGGCCGTCACTTCATTGACCTCTTCCCCCAGGAAGATGATGCGGTCCTCCAGCAGGCGGGAGTAGATGTCATAGGAACGCTCTCCGCGGCTGGTGGCCTTGACTACATAAGGAACTAAACTCATAGATGTTTACCTCCGTTATTCTATATTGCTTTAACTCCGCAGTGCGCGGTCTGAGGGCCTGCCGCTTTCCTGCGCACAGACTCCGGAGCCTGCTTATGTGCAGGCGTGGCACAGTCTCTTGTCAGTCTTTCTGCACTGTCAACCTTCAGGGCAGGTACTCAGACCAGCTTGGCCTCCGCCACCACGAAATCAATGGCTTCCTGCACAGCCAGGTCTTCCTTCAGCTGCTTAAGACCATTCTCACCCAGCTGCGTCTTCACCTGATCGGCTTCCATCTTGTAGTTGGCGGCCATGGTATTGATCTCGCGCTCCACGGCCTCTTCATCCGGCTCGATGTTCTCCGCCTTCACGACGGCTTCCATGACAAGTCTGGTGCGGATCCGCTGCTCGGCCTGAGGCTTAAGCTGCTCCTGGAACTCCTCAACAGTCATTCCAGTATACTTTAAATACTGGTCAAATGCCAGACCCTGACTCTGCATACGATAGGCGTAATCATTGACCATATTGCGTGTCTCGGTCTCGATCATAGGCCCCGGAATATCCATGGTCGCATTCTCGACTACCTTGGCAACGACGCGGTTCTCATTCTCCGTGGCAGCCTGGCGGCCCTTGGTCTCAGCCAGCTTCGCCTTTACATCCTTCTTGTAATCCTCCAGAGTCTCAAATTCGGAAACCTCGCTGGCGAACTCGTCGTCCAGTTCCGGAAGTTCCTTCACTTTGATTTCCTTGATCTTCACCTTGAACAGAGCGGGCTTGCCGGCCAGCTCCTTGACCTGGTAATTCTCTGGGAAGGTCACGTTGACCTCGCACTCGTCGCCGATATTCCTGCCGATCAGCTGCTCCTCGAAGTTGTCGATGAAGGAATGGGAGCCGATGGTCAGCGGATAGTCGTCGCCTTTGCCGCCTTCGAACGCCTCGCCGTCCACAAAGCCCTCGAAATCGATCACCGTCTGGTCGCCGTCAGCCACCGGGCGGTCCTCCACCGTCACCAGGCGGGAATTCTGATCCTGCACGCGCTTAAGCTCCGCGTCCACATCCTCGTCGGACACATCCGCGTTGGCCTTCTCCACCTCCACGCCCTTGTACTCGCCAAGAGTTACTTCCGGCTTCACGGCCACGGTCGCGGTATAAATGAAAGGCTTGCCCTTCTCGATCTGTACGACGTCGATCTCCGGGCGGGACACGATCTCAAGACCGCTCTCGTCCATGGCATTTCCGTAGGTTTCATCCATCACGATATTGGCAGCGTCCTCAAAAAGGACCTCCACGCCGTACATCTTCTCCACCATCTGCAGCGGTGCCTTGCCTCTGCGGAAACCCGGGATATTGAAACGGTTCTTGTTCCTGTTAAATGCGGTCTTGATCGCCGCGTCAAACTGCTCCGCCGGCACCTCGATGGTCAGCTTCGCCATGTTCTTCTCCAGATTTTCTACCTGTAAACTCATGCTCCTAATGTTCCTCCTTAAACTAAACGTGAATCATGTATGTGAATCGCCCTTTCCGGATGGGCGCGTCACTTCAAATTAGCATTATATCATAGGTCTTTCGTAAATACAAGGAAATTTCTTCGATGTTCTGAATGAAATTTGCACGAATTTCAGCGTAAGCATGTTGATTGATATGATAAAACCCTTATAATCCGGATAATGTTCTCATTACCAGATCCACATCCTTGTTTTCAAGCTCTTGAATAATGTGCAGATACGTCTTCTGTGTCGTCGTCATACTCGCGTGACCTAGTCTGCGGGCCACACTGGCGATCGACACGCCGGCAAACAGAAGAAGGGACGCGTGCGTGTGGCGAAGCCCGTGGATCGATATAACTGAAATCCCGCACTCCTTACAGTGCCTTGCAAGCACATCGTTCACCGTGGAATTATAGATCTTTTCCTCTCCGACAAAAATCGGCCTGTCTTCCGGCATCCCCTTAACCAGTTCCGAAAATTTCACGACGACTTGCCAATCAATCTGTATTTTTCGGACCGACGATTTGTTTTTCGTAGGCAGAAATCCCCCTCTTCCCTTATAGTCCCAGGTCTTTCCGACCGACAATGTCTGTCTCGCAAAATCAAAATCTCCCGGCGTGACAGCCAACGCTTCCGAAAAACGCATCCCGGTTTTCGCGACCAGAAGAATAAACCAATCCCAATTCACTTCCTCCCTGATATCAAGATGAGCGATCAATGTATGGAGTTCGAACTGATTCAGGTATTTGATCTTCTTTGCGCGCGGCTGTCTCCCCTTGATAATCGCCTTTCTGGTCGGATCTCTTTCGATCAGTCCTTCATCAACCGCATCAAGAATCGCCCCTTTCAGCTGATGATGAAAATCCAGCGTCGTCTGCCTCTCATGCTCCTTCGCATAATCGTTCAGAAGACGCTGGTACACTGTCCTTGTCAGCTCTGAGACCCTCAGATCCGGCGCCAGCTTTTCAACCCACCTCTGCGTCATCAGGTACTTGGACAAAGTCGCATCCCGGATAGCGCCGTTCTTGTACACATCCACCCATTGCCTGTAATATTCATGAAAAAGTGTTCCCCTGTCTATATCGTTTAGCATAAGCTACCTCCATTTTTGTGAAAATGCTTACGCTGATATAAACGTGCATACGTAACTAATGATCCAAAAGCGGCCTGACCTCTTCATTCAGTGTTTTCCGCAGTTCCGCTATCATCTGCGCGTAATATTTGAACTTGGGAAGCGCCTTTTCCCGCGCCGCCTTATAGCTGGCAAAATCAACCGTCGCCTTGATCGCGCTCTCGTTCGGAATCTGCCCGTTTCTGCAGTGCGTCGCCGCGTACATAACGTCGTCCTTTGAGGCGTACCACGTAATGCAGAAATCCGTGATCACCCGGTCAATGCATTCCTGCTTCATCTTCTCAACGATATTCAGAATGGACTGTCCTCTGTACCGGCTTTCATCCGCTTCGATCTCACTGACCAGCTGGGACATAATATCCGCGACTTTAGGATTGTCCCTGCGAAGCTCTTCGATGTACTGTTTGACCTCGTCCAGCTTCTTCTGCCGCTCCGGCGGCGTGTCTGGTTCTTCGTCCTCATCCGGCGTAACAATGTGCTGGATCAGATTGATGATGTACTCATAATCGATCTTCGTACTGCTGTACGCCATCAGCTCGTAATCCGGGTCCACAGGCAGATCGTCCGGCTCGTCCGGGTCATCCGGATCATATATCTCATTCAGGGCATTCAGATAATGTCCCGCATAATCGTCATATTCCTCCTGCGTGATCCCATAGCCGGAAAGCATGCTGTCATCATAGTTTGAAAAGGACCTCAGCTGGGCAAACAGCCGGTCGAAGCTCTGAAACAGTTTGACAAACAGTTTCTTTTCCTTCAGCGACAGGCCGGGAACATCGGAAGGCGTCGGAGCAGCTATACGAAGCGCCGCCAGAGCTTTCTGGAATGCCGCTTCCACCTCGTCCCACTCTGCAAGCATAGCTTCCTTTGTTCCTCCTGCAGAATACAGTTTGACAGCCGTATCAACGCTCTCCTTAAATAGTATCGGGGCCTGAAAGGTCACGATCTGGCCATAGGCTTTGTTTTTATCAAAAATACGGTTTGTTCTTGAAAATGCCTGGATCAGATCATGAGGCCCCATAGGCTGCCTGTCCATGAAAATAGTCGACATGCAGGGGGCGTCAAATCCGGTCAGCAGCCGATCCACGACAATGACCAGATCAAGCTGTTCGCTCCTGCTCTGGAACTTCGGTTCTTTTCTGGCAAGGCGTTTATTCAGGTTCGCGTTATAGCCCTGAATCTGGGAAATCTCGTATTTCGTGCCAAACATTCGGTTATAATCGTTCAGAGACTCCTGCATTTTCTGCTGGTTTACCTGCGAACCTTCCTCATTTTCCGAAACGGAATAGGTAATGGCGAACTTCGGGAAATCCGGCAGAACCTGCTTCATCTTCTCACTGATTACAAGTTCCGTCTCGCCGTTCTTAACCTTTGTCAGCAGATCATAGTATTTTTGTGCCAGACGGATGGAACTCGTGGTCAGCAGCGCCTCGTAAGTCATTCCCTTTCCATTCTGGAATCCCAGTTTGTGATACGACTTATTCAAAATAATATCCAGAACCTGCAGCATATGCGTCTCATTGTCATAGATCCTGCTGTCTGTCTCATCCGTCATATTCTTAGGACCATTGTGCTCGACCTGAAATCCCAGAACCGCATTGTCATGGATCGCATTCTGGATCGTATACTTATGCAGGCATTTCCCATACAAATCTTCTGTTGTTCGCGGCAGGTCCCCCATCTGCGGATACGGGTTCTCCGCGAATCTGGGCGTTCCGGTAAACCCAAACCAGAGAGACTTGCCGAAGAACCGCTCCAGATCCCGCTTTGTCCCCGGCGTAACAGCCCGGTGGCACTCATCTACAACAAACGCGATCCGAAGATTCTTAATCTTGTCGTATCCCGGCGTTCCTTCTTTCAATCTCCTTGCAATCAGGATCTGCATCTTCTGAATCGTCGTGACGATCACCTGCCGGTCGTCGGAACGCAGCTTATTCCTAAGATCCGTCACATTATCCGTCTGATCCACATCCACCAGATCATTATTTGCATAAGTCTGGAAGGCCGACGTGGTCTGCATATCCAGGTCTTTCCGGTCGATCAGGAAGATTGCCTTATCGATCGCCGGAATATCCATCAGAAGATTTCTGGTCGCTTTATAGGAAGTCAGCGTCTTGCCGGAACCGGTCGTATGCCAGACGAAACCAGAGCGGCCGGTTTTCGACGCTTCCCGAATCGCCTCGATCGCATGGATCTGGTACGGGCGAAGCAAAATCAGCTTCCGCGCTTCCTCATCCAGTACCGTATACCTGGCGATCATCTCGTGCGCCTGCGGAATACTGAGAACGCTCCGGGCAAAATCGAGATAATCCGCCACGGGACGATTCTCTCGATCCAGCCACCCGCTGATAAACTTCGGATTCAGTTCCGTATCCTGCGCCGCCGAGAAATATTTCGTATCGACGCCGTTGCTGATCACAAACATCTGAACAGCGGAAAAGATACCGGTAAATTTCCCTTCGCCGATGTATTTCTTGATCTGCCAGAAGCCATCCATGTAAGAATGCTGCTTATTCTTCAACTCAATATGGATCATAGGGAGACCGTTGATCATGAGCGTCACATCAAATCTTCTGTCCCTGGCAGACGCAAAATGATCCTCGTCCGTCTGCAGGGCGCTGTACTGATTGATCACCTCATAGACGCTGCTGCCGCCGGCCACATGCTCATGATTCATCACGACCAGGTGCAGCCGCTCGGTATCCCTCTGAACATGAACCTGAACTTTACCGTTCTCCCCGACAAGCCATTCTCCTGCCTTATAGAACGAAGAAAACTGCAGCTGATTCTTCACCTGTTCAAACTCGCTGTCCGACAGATTCTTTCCGTTCAGCCGCTCCTTATTATTCTGTTCCAGAATATACCTAAAGTTCGCCCACAGATCCGCCTCTGTCTTCAGATCTTTTCTGTATACCCACTGGGAATCCCCCATGACAAGCTGCTCTATCAGCTTCTTTTCGATCATGGACTCTAATTCTGCCATTTCTGCGTCTCTCCCCCTCATTCGTAATTCTGATCTCATTTGTTATTCTGCTCAGACCGGCAGGACGGCCTGCTGCTTTTCTCCTATGAGGTCTTTTTCCGTCAGACCTTCCCCACTTTCTTAACAGCCAGTTCAAGATCAAGATCATGAAGCCCTGCGTATGCCTTCTTCAGGTAATCGAGAGACACTTTCTCGATCAGTTCCCGGCTGGGAAGATCATACTGCCATTGATAATACGCATAGAATTCCCCGATCCAGTCAGGAAGAAATCCTTTCATTGATTTTCCAAGCTTAAGCACGTACTTCTCCGTCCTGCAGAAATACGCCCACAGATCTCTGGCTTCCATCGTACAGACAAAGGCCTGCGCCTCATCCACATACTGTCTCGTTTTACTTTTCATGTAGGAACAGATAAAATCTTCCGTATCACTGTCTGGATACTCTGAAGCCACATAATCGAAGAGCTTCCCTTGATTCTCCACAATCTCATCCAGATACGCCTTTGAATAAGCGCTCATACAGTTTCCCCCTCTCATATCAATGTGCTGAATACCTTCGTTACACGGTTACGGTCAGAATCAATCAATTCCTTCATCCGCTCTCTGGCCGTAATATCGCGTTCATTATACCGCGCGTTAAACTGCGTATAATCCACGCTCAGAAGTCCGTCCTGAATCTCTCTGAGATTCCTGTATGCCTTCTCGGTTTTAATACAATACTGGATTCCCAGGCCTCCGAGATCCAGCAGTTCTTCCAGGATGTCCACATCTACCTCATCCCTTACAAATGATCTGGCAATATAGAAGTAAGAGGCGTTGGCTCTCCACCCTTTCATAATATCATAGCTGGCAGTATCAATTCCATATTTTTCAATAAATTTATCCGAAAGCATACGATACCGCTTGGAATCGGACGCTTCTCGATGCTTCATCAGTTCCGCAAGCCACGCCAGTACCGTATACTTCCCGAAATCCAATATTTCAAGTCCATCCAGATCCAGTTCAAATTGATGAACCCAGCCATTTGAATCTCCAGGACGGCACACAGCCCATTCTTTCGCAAGATCAATGTCGTCCGTCAGGTAGAATCCCCGGCCGTAATCATGCCTGTCGTCCCCAAGTCCAAACTGCGGAACTACTTCTTTATTCGGACTGCCGTGGTATAATATGATCTTATCCATGAAATCTCCTCCTGCTGTGCTTGAAACTGGTCAATATTTGGGGCTTACGCTGTTTTTCAGTGAAGAAACCATTTTGGCGAAAAAAAACTGCTTACACTGGTGAAGGGTGATAAGGTTGTCGAGGGAGCGAAAAAAGGACGATATTCGTTGTTGCTCAGCAAGTTCAGGAAGCA
>CANQRU010000014.1 GCA_947626395.1 uncultured Lachnospiraceae bacterium
AAAAAGGTGGGGGAATTCATAAAAAAGGTATCTCAGAAGCCGCATGAAATAAGGCTTAGAGATTCCGAGAGTTTATTAAATGATTAAGGAGGGAATAGTTATGGAAACAAACCGAGTATTCAAAAGAAAATGGTACGACACGCTGGGCGTGCTTTACGTGCAGACAGCGCTGCTTTTTATATTCGGACAGCTCGTGGGCGACCTGCTGATCGTTCTGTTGGGGGCCGGGATATCGCGGCTCAGCGAGTCCTTTGCGGCGTCGGACGCCTGGGGCATGGCGCAGCTTTATCTGGCGTTCATCGGGATCTGGGTGCTCATGCTTCTGCGGATCCGACTGTCTAAGAAGGATCGGTCGATCCTGACGGCCGTCGGGCCGAAGGCCCGTGGGAACAACGGGAAGATGCTTCTGGTCGGGGCGGCCATCGGCTTCGGGCTGAACACGTTCTGTATCCTGATCGCGTGGCTTCATAAGGACATCGTGCTGTATTTTGATTCGTTCCGGCCGGTTGCGCTGGTGGGGCTGTTTATTGCGGTGTTTATCCAGTCTTCCGCGGAGGAGCTGGCGTGCAGGGGATTTCTGTACCAGAAGCTTTTGCGAAGCTACAAGAACCCGGCGGTGGCGATCATCGGGAATTCGCTGTTTTTCGGGATTCTTCATCTTCTGAATGACGGCGTTACGGTGCTGTCCATTATGAATATCGTGGTAGTGGCGCTTCTCTTCTCGCTGATCGTGTATTATACGGACAGCCTGTGGTGCGCGTTCATGGCGCATGCGGTATGGAATTATACGCAGAATATCATTTTCGGACTGCCCAACAGCGGAATCGTATCTTCGTTTTCGGTCTTTAAGCTGGACGCCAGCACGGCGATGAACAGTTTTGCCTACAATGTGGGCTTCGGGATCGAAGGGACGGTCGTCGCGGACGTAGTGCTGATCCTGGCGACGGCGGCGGTTTATCTGTGGGGCAGCAGGCGAACTGTGAAATAACAATCGTAAGAAACGGTGCGGAGGAGAAAAAAGATGGGAAATGGCGTTCTGACGGCAGTGATCATCATTGCGGTGATCGTATGCGCGGCATTTGCGGGGGCGGCGGTTCTGCGCAGAAAGATCCGTAACAGTCCGGAACTGGAGGTCATCCGCTATGCGGCGAAGGCGATCCAGAACGGCGATATCAACGACCGCATTTCAACTACGCCGAAATCCCTGTCTAACATGGAGAAGATCTTTCTGCCGCAGATCCTGAAGGATTTTCCGGAATTCAACTGGAATGAATTTAAGCCGCTGATTCAGACAAGCATCTGCAATCTGCTGCGGGCTATTGATATGAGGGATAGGGAGCCGGTGGCGGGGAACCCGAAGCTGCGGGAGGCGGTGGAGCAGGCGCTGGCGGGGACGCAGATTCCGCATTATAAGGACGTGAAGGTTCATGATACGGTGATCAAGCGGTATTATAAGCAGGAAGGGACATGCTGTATCCTCTGCGAATCCGCGGTGGAGTACTATACATATGTTGAGGAAAATGACAAGGTCGTGAGCGGCTATAAGGACCGTAAGCGGCAGGAGGTTTACGAGACGGAACTTGTCTATGTGCAGGATATAGAGCGGGCGGGGAAGGCGGCCGCCGGAGCAGCTGCGGACTCTGGAGCGGCCGCAGGCCCCGGAATGGCTGCCGCGAAAATGACCGCCGCCGGACATGCGTCCGCCACCGGCATCGGCGTTACCTGCCCCAACTGCGGGGCGCCGATCACGAGCCTGGGCGCGAAGCGGTGCGAATACTGCGGAACGGCTGTCGAACCGCTGAATCTGAGAGTTTGGAAGATTAACGCGATACGGCTTGCATAGCATTGCGCTGCCGAATTTGGCAGGTTTGGAAACATGTTTCGGCGGAGGCACGTTCATACGAGCAAAGAAACGCCCCGGAAGGAATTCTCATTTTCCTTCCGGGGCGTAAATCATGCGCGGCGTTATTTTCTAACGTTTGATATCGTAATTCATATCCATCAGATTCCGGATCGCGTCCGCGTCGTCGGTGATATTGGCGTCGCCGCGGATCGTGTGCTTGATCACGCTGCTGGCTACGGCGAAATTGATCATGTCCATGGGCTTGTAGCCGTGGATCATGGCATAGATCAGGCCGCTGGCGAAAGCGTCGCCGCCGCCGACACGGTCCAGGATATTGAAGGTGAACATCTTGCTCTCGAAGGTATGGCCCTGGTACCACATGAAGGCTTTCAGGCTGTTCTCGCTTCCGCTGTGGGCGTAGCGCACATGACGGGCGATGCACTGGAGGTTCGGGTAGCGCTCCACGAACGCCTGGAAGACTTCGTCCTGCTGCTCGTAGCTGGGGCGGAAGGGGATGTCGTCCTTTATGTCGCCTTTGCTGTGATCATTTTCATCCTTCCACAGATGGTAGGGCTCGATGCCCATGAGGACGTCAATGTAGGGCAGGCATTCGGTGCAGAAATCCCTGGCTTCCTCCCAGGTCCACAGGGTGCTCCGGAAGTTGCCGTCGAAGCTGACGGTCAGGCCGTGGGCCTTGGCGATCTTTAAGCAGTCCATGATCAGTTTCCGGCAGTTGGGGGCCAGCGCCGGGGTGATGCCGCTTAAATGGAGCCAGGTGAAATCCTTGAGCAGCGCGTCCAGATCGACGCTGCTGAAATCGAATTCCGTGATAGCGCTGTTCTTCCGGTCATAAGTCACTTTGCTGGAGCGGATCCCGAAGCCGGTCTCCAGATAGTAGGTGCCCAGGCGGTGGGTCGGCGTCTGCTCCGGCGTGCTTAGGATCACCGGCGTGCAGTGGACGTCGTTGCTGCGGAGCATGCGGACCGCGCTTTTGCCGAGGCTGTTGTTCGGGACGACCGTGAAAAAGGTGCTGTCGACGCCGAGATTGGCCAGCGCCAGCGCAATGTTGGCTTCGCTGCCGCCGTAGCTGGCTTCGAAGCTGGTGGCCATGCGGATCTTCTCGTAATTGGGCGGTGTCAGGCGGAGCATGATCTCGCCGATGGTAATAAACCGGGCGGATGTGCCGTCCTGCACGGCCAGTGGGTTGGAATGCTGCATATACCATACCTCCTTTACAGACTGATCTGATAACTGATTTGATTATACACGATTTTTCAAAATATTCCAAGAGCTTTCTTTCCTGTTTCATCCTGTTTAATGGTTTAAAGTTTTTATTTACTGAAATCGAGTTTTATGCTAAGATGTAGTGGGGGAAAGTAAAAAGAGGAGGGAGCCATCGATGGCAAGAAATATTCCAAAAGAGCGGGAGACCAGGATGTACGACGCGATCCTTCAGCTGAAGGATATTAAGGAGTGCCGGGATTTCTTCGAGGATATCTGCGCGATGACCGAACTGCGGGCGATGGAGCAGCGGTTTGAGGTGGCGCGGATGCTGAGGGACGACAAAGTCTACACGGAGATCAAGCAGGAAACCAACGCCAGCTCCGCCACGATCAGCCGGGTGAACCGGATGCTGAACTACGGGACCGGGTGTCTGGGGGAGATCCTGGACCGGATGTCGGCGCAGGGGAACGTGGAGAAAGCTGACGAGTAAGCATGGAAAGTAAGCCGGCAGGCAGAACAGAGCGGACAGGGCAGCGAACATTACGGAGACCTGTCGGAATGCGGCTGATACCTGTTCTTGCGGTATGAGACAGAATGCCTGCTTCTGCAGCGCAAATTGTGAAGCTGTTCCTGCGCGCAAGACTGGGAATCAGTTTCCGCGGCGCGGGACTATGAACAGAAATATATTTACATATAGCAAGAGAGGATATTTTACATGAAAGAACTGATGTTAGGCAACAAGGCCCTGGCCCGCGGGCTGTATGAGGCCGGATGCGGCGTGGTGTCCAGTTATCCGGGGACGCCCAGTACGGAGGTCACCGAGGAGGCGGCCAAATACGACGAGATCTACTGCGAATGGGCTCCGAATGAGAAGGTGGCCATGGAAGTCGCCTTCGGCGCGTCCTTAGCCGGAACGCGCAGCTTCTGCGGCATGAAGCATGTCGGGTTAAATGTGGCCGCAGACCCGTTATTTACCTGCTCCTACACCGGCGTGAACGCGGGCATGGTCATCTGCGTCGCCGACGACGCGGGGATGCATTCGTCCCAGAATGAGCAGGATTCCCGCCATCACGCGATCGCGGCGAAGGTTCCGATGCTGGAGCCGTCGGATTCTGCGGAGGCGCTGGAATTCGCGAAGAAGGCATACGAGCTGTCGGAGCGGTTCGACACGCCGGTCATTATCAAGATGTGTACCCGCATCGCCCACTCCCAGAGCGTGGTGGAGGTCGGGGAGCGTGTGATGCCGGAGCCGAAGCCTTATGAGAAGAATATCGCCAAATACGTCATGATGCCGGGTTTCGCGATCCGCCGCCATCCGATCGTGGAGGAGCGGACGCGGAAGCTGACCGAATACGCGGAGGACTGCGAGTTCAACCGCGTGGAGATGGGCGGCAGCGCACTGGGCATTATTACCTCTTCCACCAGCTACCAGTACGCGAAGGAAGTGTTCGGCGACAGCGCCAGTATTCTGAAGCTGGGCATGGTGAACCCGCTTCCGGTGAAGCTGATCAAAGATTTCGCCGCGAAGGTGGAGAAGCTGGTCGTCATTGAGGAACTGGATCCGATCATCGAGAATCATTGCCGTCAGCTGGGTCTTGAGGTATCCGGCAAGGATGTGCTGCCGGTCTGCGGGGAGTTCTTCCCGAACATGATCGCGGAGAAGCTGGGCGCGGAGGTTCCGGCTTACGGCACGATCGGGGAGCCGCTTCCGGGCCGTCCGCCGGTCATGTGCGCCGGCTGCCCGCACCGCGGCCTGTTCTATACATTGTCGAAGAATAAATGTACCGTCCTGGGAGACATCGGCTGCTACACGCTGGGCGCGACCGCGCCTCTTTCCGCGATGGAGATGACCCTCTGCATGGGCGCGTCGGTCAGCGCGATCCATGGTTTCAACAAGGCCCTGGGCGCGGAGAGCGAGAAGAAGACGGTGGCCGTTATCGGCGATTCCACCTTCATGCACTCCGGCATGACCGGCCTGGCCAATATCGCATACAACCAGAGCAATTCCACGGTCATCATCCTGGACAACTCCATCACCGGCATGACCGGTCACCAGCAGAATCCGACCACCGGGTACAATATCAAGGGCGACCCGGCGGGCAGGATCGATCTGGAGAGCCTGTGCCGGGCCATGGGCTTCAACCGTGTCGTGGTGGTGGATCCCTACGATCTGGCGGCCTGCGACAAGGCGGTGAAGGAAGAACTGGCGGCGGAGGAGCCGTCGGTCATCATCAGCCGCCGTCCCTGCGCGCTTCTCAAGTATGTGAAGCACAATCCGCCGTATCATGTGGATCCGGACAAATGTATCGGCTGCAAGTCCTGTATGCGCCTCGGCTGCCCGGCTATCAGCGTGAAGGAAGGCAAGGCCGTTATCGACGCGACCCAGTGCGTGGGCTGCGGTGTGTGCGCGCAGCTGTGTAAGTTCGACGCGCTGAAGGCGTGAGAGGAGGTACATACATCATATGACGAAGAATATCATGATCGTAGGCGTCGGCGGCCAGGGGTCGCTGCTCGCCAGTAAATTACTGGGCCATCTGCTTCTGACAGAGGGCTATGACGTGAAGGTGTCTGAGGTCCACGGCATGAGCCAGCGCGGCGGCAGCGTGGTCACCTATGTGCGTTTCGGCGAGAAGGTCTATTCGCCGGTCATTGATAAGGGGCAGGCGGATTTCATCGTTTCCTTCGAGAAGCTGGAGGCGGCCCGCTACATCGAGTACCTGAAAGTGGGCGGCCGCATCGTGGTCAACACCCAGCAGATCGATCCGATGCCGGTCATCACCGGCGCGGCGGTCTATCCGGAGGATCTGATCGGGAAAATGGAAGCCGCCGGCGCCGTCGTGGATGCGATGGACTGCCTGACGCTGGCCGAGCAGGCCGGTTCCGCCAAGGCGGTCAACATCGTGCTCATGGGCCGGTTGTCCCGGTATTTCGATATCCCGGTGGAGAAGTGGCAGCAGGCGATCCGCGAGTGCGTGCCGTCGAAGTTCGTGGAGCTGAACCTGAAGGCGTTTGAGCTGGGACGGGCGTAGATACGTCCGGCAGATAAACTTTGTACATAGGATCAATGGATTCGGGAACAGAAAGGAGAATGTCATGCCGCCGATTTCCGTTATGATCAAGCCTGCTTCCGGCAGCTGCAATATGCGCTGCCGGTACTGTTTCTATGCCGACGAGCAGGAGAACCGGGAAGTAAAGTCCTATGGAATCATGTCGCTGGAAACCATGCGCAATCTGGTGGACAGGGCCCTGGAGTACGCGGAGCATGTCTGTACATTCGCGTTCCAGGGCGGAGAGCCGACGCTGGCGGGGCTTGATTATTTCCGGGAATTTGTGAAGTATGCGGGAGAGCGGGCACAGAAGCCTGGAGCGGGAAAGCGTCCGGCGTCCCGCATTCAGATCCGCTACGCTCTTCAGACCAACGGCTATGCGGTCACCGAGGAGTGGGCGCGCTTCTTCGCGGAGAACCATTTCCTGATCGGCGTGTCGCTGGACGGCACGAAGGAGATCCACGACCGCTACCGCCTGGACGCGGCCGGGAAGGGGACGTACCAGCGGGTGATGGATGCCATTGCCCTGCTTGAGAAATACAAGGTGGATTTTAACATCCTGACCGTGATCACCGGGCCGTCGGCCCGGCGCGGTCAGAAGATCTATTCGTTCTTCCGGCAGCAGCATTTCGATTATCACCAGTATATCGAGTGTCTGGATCCGCTTGGGGAGGCGCCGGGCGGCCATGATTATTCTCTGACGCCGGAGAGGCTGGAGCAGTTTCTGAAGAGTACCTTCGACGCCTGGTACCGGGACGCGGCCGGGGGGTATTATGTGTCCAACCGGTATTTTGACAATCTGCTTCTGATGCTCTATGGCCGGGAACCGGAGAGCTGCAATATGCGGGGCGTCTGCGGGATCCAGTGGATCGCGGAAGCGGACGGAGGCATGTATCCCTGCGATTTCTATGTGCTGGACCAGTGGCGGCTGGGCAATGTGAACGAGAACACGTTTGAGGAAATGGACCGCCGCCGGGACGAGCTGGGCTTTATGCAGGAGTCCATGCGCATGCCGGAGGAATGCAGGACCTGCCGCTGGACGGCCCTGTGCCGCAACGGCTGCCGCCGGAACCGTCGGATGGGGGAAGGCGAGGACGGAAAGAACTATTTCTGTTCAGCGTATAAGGGGTTTTTCGAATACGCTTATCCGAGGCTGGCGGAGCTGGCGCGGCGCGGCGTGGGCAGGCCGGGGTGAAATTCAATTCGTATACCGCTCCAGATACTCCTTCGGCACATACACGGCCACCGTCACGGTGCCGTCCTCATTTAACAGAGCGGTTTCCAGCTTGGCGCTGCGGAGCGTGTCTTCTTCCGATTCATCCCCGCCGAGACTGGAGTTGCAGCCGATAAGCACCATCGTGCCGGGAGCGCTGCCTTCGGGAAATACGTAATCCATCTGCAGTGTGCCGCTGCTGGCGCCGAGGCCGTCCAGATCCCAGGAGTAGAAGAACGCATTGTCCGTGACCGAGCAGATCTGGACAGTCTGCGGAATGGCCGCACAGAGCTCCCGGAGGGCCGCCTGATCGACCAGCCTGCTGTCCGGAGATATCCGGCTTACCCAGTTCTGGAACGCGGAGATATCGATCCCGTAGACGGAAACGGTTTCCTGCGTGGGCAGACTGTCTGCGCCATGGCCGGAGGCGCCGTCGGTTACGGAATAGACGATTCCTGCGGATACGTCGGAAGATGCGTCCTGAACCGCCTGGTCGAACGCGTCCAGCCACGCCTGCGCCGCGGCCGGATCGGCGTGGGCGGGATCAAGCGGGAGCGTGAAGAGGGCGTTCAGCCCCGGGTAACTTTCATTGCGTGTGATCTCACCGGCAGCCTCATTATACAGAAACGCGTCGCTTTTATAGAAGGGTCCGTCGTTGACGCCGATGTAGACGCCGCGGTCGGCGAACAGTTCTACGTTGGTCGTCTCCAGGATCCGGTACTGGACGCCGTCTATGACCAGTTCCGAGTAGGAGCCTTTCAGGGTGAGCGAGTTGTAGTCCTGGGGATCCAGTCCTTTCACGTAGGGGGAGACGAAAAATGCTTCGTCGCCGTACGCGTCGTCAGAGGCAGCAGGCATCGGTGTACCGTCCGCGTGCTCGATGGCTACGACGGTATAGAGACGGTCGTCATCCAGAGACAGGTACTGACCGTCGGATGACAGATAAAAGGTCCGGTTGCTGCCGTGGTTCAGATAGTCGCTGATGTTTTCACCGGATACGGAGCCCAAAAGCGTGATCCGGTAATTGCCGTATGTCTGGGATTCGTTGACCGGAACCGCGTCTTCTCCCGTAAATGCTTCGGCCAGCTTCAGGTCTCCGAATTCTTTTACGACTTCTCCGGCGCTCAGGAGACGCCAGGCGGCGTAGGTGCTGACGGAACCGACGACGAGTACGCCGCAGATGGCGGCCGCGACGGCGGTGCGGGCGCGAAGACGCGGCCTGCGGCGGGATCCGCCGTCCGTATCGGACATGCTGAAACCGGGGAGGGGCGCGATATCCCTGCGCGTATCTGTAATGGTATTTCTGTTCGTATCCATTTCTATAATCTCCTTTCTCTGATCGAGAATGCGCTGATCAAGCCGGGGATCCGGCGTCATGTCGGGAGAAAGGGCCTGTTTTAAGAGATTGTCTATATCACGTTTCATCTAAAACCTCCTTGAGATCCTGCGCCAATAGTTTCTTTGCTTTATGGAGCCTGCTTTTGACCGTACCCTGCGGAATGTGCAGGACCGCCGCGATTTCCGGGATCTTCAAGTCTTCCATGTAGAACAGAAGAACCGGGAGACGGTACCGGTCCGGCAGTCTGGCGACTGCCTGGCGGACGGTCTGCGCTTCCTCGCGGGCGATAACGGTATCGAGCGGACCGGGCGTTCCGGAAAGTGCATCGGCGGGCGGAAACTCACTTCTGTCCGGCTCCCACGTCGCTGCGGCTGCCGTGGGCGTATGGAACTCACCTGCCTCCCGCATCTGCTCCAGCGACGCCACCGGTCCGGTGATCCGCTGCCGCACGGACTGCTTCCGGCAGCGGTTCCGCCAGAGGTTGGCGGCGACGGACAGCAGAGCGCTCTTCGGATTGCCGTCCGCGTCCAGCCGCCCGGCGATCTGCGCGGCTGTCAGGAAGGTGTCCTGGTACAGCTCGTCGGCCTCTTCGCGGCTGCGGGCGAGATAACAGCAGAAGGAATAGATGTCCCTGCCGTACAGCTCTATGCAGTTTTCCAGGTCGCTCATGTGCATAAGCAAGGCTCCTTCATCTTGTTCATATTGGACGTCCGGGGACAGGATGACTGCCCTTCATAACTATATTGTAACAGAAAATGAATTTGGTTCAGGATGAGAAAAGATTTCAGGATGTCAGGAAGACGATTCCATATCGGCGGATGAGGCCGGTCGCGCGGAAATGCGGAGAGAACAGGATAAAAGGGGGCGCCGCGGCGCCCCCGAACTGCCTATTTTTCCCCCTGTCCGGGGTTCAGAATGATCCTCGTGGTAAATGTGCCGTCCTTTCGCTGAAAGAGCGCGCTGCCGTTGTATTTCTGGGCGATGGCGTCGACGCTGTTTAAGCCCGCGCTCAGATAACCGGAATGGGCATGCCCGGCGAAAGCTTCCCAGCCTGCCGGAGCTCCGCTGTCGTCTGTTTCCGCGCAGCTGTTCTGGATGCGCATCAGGATCATGGATTTGGCGGAGCGAAGATTGATGGAGAGTTTCCGCTGTTCCGGCGGGAGCTTCTGAAGGGCCTTCAGCGCGTTTTCCAGACAGTTGCCCAGCAGTACCGTCATGTCCATGGCTTCCAGCCGGTTCGTTCCCTGCAGATCGATCTCATATTCCATGGAGATGGATTCGTCCCGGGCCCGGGTCAGATAGTATTCCAGTATGCCGTCCACCACCGGATCTCCGCTGAAATTTTGCTGGCGCAGCTGTTCATATACGGCGCCGTACTGCTTTAAGTATTCGCTGATCTCCTCCTGCCTGCCCTGGGCGTTCAGCGCGCCGAGAACATTTAAATGGTGGCGCAGGTCGTGGCGGAGCAGCCGGGCGTTCTCCATTTCCTGGCTGATCTTTTCATACTGCATCTGCTGGATCTCCAGGATCCGCCGGCGCTCGTTATCGCGCTTGCGCCGCAGGGATTCCCGGAACAGAAGCCAGTAGATCAGTACCTGTCCAAGGATCAGCAGCAGCTCCAGCATCATGACGACAGGGTAGTACTGAACCGCCTGATCGCTGACGGCCATCATCGCCGCCATAATAACTGTCGTGGACAGGATCGCGATCAGAAATTCCCTGCGTATCTCTTCCGGTTCCATCTCGCGGATGAAACCTTCCATAGGACGGATCACGCAAAACAGCGTTATTGGCAGCGACACCGCCGCCATGGCGGCGTACAGCAGCGTGCTTGTCGGGGAATACGACCGGTAATGCGCCATGAAAAGCTCCGGCGGAAGTATGATCCGGGCGGAATTCACCAGCCAGTACTGGGTGATCGCGTAGAACAGGACGACGAAGAAAACAAGGATCTTCTTCGTCAGATCCTCCCGCACCAGCCATACGAAGGCGGCCAGGATCAGCAGAAGGGTAACCAGCATGATCAGGTTGCCCATGCCGGTTAATGTAGGGAAGGGCAGCAGCATCAGCGGGAACAGCGCCGCCAGGAAGCCGGCCAGGACGACCGTCGCGGTCAGGATGCGTTTGCGGGAAAAGCGCAGGTTCTCTTCGGGAAAGGGAAGGAAGATCATCAGCGCGCAGGGAGCCAGCTGGATAAAGAATCCAAGGCCATTGCTCAGATAGTAGTTCACAGCTCCTGCCCTCCTTTCTTACGGGACAGACGGTCCAGCAGGTAGTCCTGATAGGCGGCGCAGATCGCGCCCCGTTCCCGCACGGCGAGGAACAGCTCCTGCCCGTTCTGCATGATACAGCTCTTTGTCCGCATTTCTTCAATGTAATCCATGTTGACGATGATGCCGCGGTTGATCTTCAGGAAGTTTCTGCTCAGCTTCTGTTCGAGTTCGCCAAGGGGCGTCCAGACCCGGAGCTTCTGATCTTCGGCCAGTACGATCTCCACGGCGTGGCTGGCGCTGGCGAGATAGCAGATATGATCCATCGGTACAGTCTGGGTGTTCCGGCCCACGGTAAGGCTGATGGTCTTCATAAGTTCCGGGCGCAGTTCCTTAAGCCTCCGGAAGGCCTCGGCGACGCCCTGAGCGGTCACGGGCTTCACCAGATAGTGCAGGGCGGAGAGGGAAAAAGCGTCCAGGGCGTGGTCTTCGCTGTTGGTTACAAATACGAGACCGGTCCGGGAAGAAGTCTTCCGGAGATGTCCGGCGATCTCGACGCCGTTCTCGCCGGGCATGTAAATATCTAAAAATACGATATCGAACGGCGGAGTCCGCCTCGCGGCCGCCAGCAGGGAGGCGCCGTCGGAAAAGCATTCCGCCTGTGCGGCCGGATCCCAGGCGCGAAGTGCCTGGATCATCTGCTCCCGCTCGTAGGGATCGTCGTCGCAAACAGCGATTCGCATGGAATGTACCTCCGATCTATTGAAAATGTGCAATTATTATACCATATTTTCCTGAGTTCGGAATGCTTTTTTGAGAATTCGGACGGAATTCGGATGATTACTTAAAAATCAGAGCAATTACTTAAAAGTCAAAAACGGAAGTGGGGGACGGTGATATAATGATAATATCCATTACAAAATAGGAGGAGGATGTAAGGATGAAGGCTTTTAAGAGAAACTTAAGCGTACTTATCGCGCTGACCCTGATCCTGTCCCTCCCGCTTGGCGGTATGACGCCGGTAAGCACGGTTTACGGTGCGCCGCCTTCGGAAACGGAGACAGGAGAGGAGACTTATGAGAGCTTTGATATCGTAAGTCTTCTGAACAGCAGCGCGGCTCCGCTGGCAGCGGCCGGAGGCAGCCCTGCCGCGCTCAGCGATTCGGGTTATCCTGAGGAATTCGATCTTCGCAGCGTGGATCTTGACGGGGACGGTGAGAAGGAGAACTACGTCAGTTCCGTGAAGCTGCAGAATCCTTTCGGCACCTGCTGGGGATTTGCCGCCATCGCGGCTGCCGAGACCAGCATTATGAGCGAACTCGGCGAACCGGTGACGGACGACTGGGAGCTGGATCTGTCGGAGCATCATCTGGCCTGGTTTGCCAAGCGGTATATACCGGAGGGCAGCGCCAACCGCCAGGGCGGCGAAGGACTTCATATGTTTGATGAGAAAGGCACCGCGTCGGCCGACTATCTGAACATGGGCGGATCGCCTTTCTTAGCCACATCGATCTTTGCGTCCGGCATCGGTCCGGTGCCGGAAGAGAATTTCCCATATCAAGGAAAAAACGGGAACAAAGCGGGAAACTCTTACAGTGCGAATGATGACTGGTCCATTCCGGAAGAGGACAGGTTCGGACAGGTGTACGAACTGGAAGAGAGTTACATGCTCCCGTCTCCCGCGTCCTTCGTCGACGACGGAAACGGCGGTGTGAAATATGAATACAATCCGGCCGGCACCGCCGCGATCAAGGAGCAGCTGATGGCGGGGCGGGCCGTGCAGGTCGCTTTCTGCGCCGATCAGTCCAGACCGGGACAGGTGGTCGATCCCGAGTATCTGAATACAGAGACATGGGCCCATTACACGCCGCGCAGCAAGAACGAAGATCCTGTCAACGGAGCTTCTCCCAACCATGCCGTGACGATCGTAGGCTGGGACGATAATTACCCGGCGAGCAACTTCCTGCATGGCGAGAAGAAGTATACAGAGGGCGAATATTATAAGGAGCCGCAGGGCGACGGCGCCTGGATCGTGAAGAACAGCTGGGGCCATACGGACAACGGCGCCGAATTCCCCAACAGGATGGACTGGGGAATTAATGGCAGCGGATATTTCTATCTGTCTTATTATGACCACAGCATCTGCATGCTGGAGAGCCTGAATTTTGATATGAATCCCAATGAATATCTGCTCTATCAGTATGACTATCTGCCGACTGACGATACGTCGCTTCTGTATCAGCTGGATGAGGAAGCGTGTATGGCCAATGTATATCCGATCGGCATGGACAGTACCTTAAGGGCCGTTTCCTTCCAGACGGAATCGATGAACACGACGGCGACCTACGAGGTATATCTGCTGAACGACGATTCTGAGAATCCGCGTGACGGCGAATGCCTTCTGAAGGAGACTGTGCAGTACAAGTACGGCGGCTACCACCGCGTCTATCTGGACGATCCGGTCTTCGTTCCGGCCGGAAGCTACCTGGCGATCGTAGTGACGAGCAGGACCGAGGACGGCAAATATGAAATCGTAATGGACCAGATGACCTCCGAGGTCGGCACCCTGACGCTGGGCGCGATTTACGGCAACCCCGGCTATTACGGCGTCGGCGTGATCAATCCCGGCGAGAGCCACCTTTATGTTTCGCAGAACGGAACCGGGACATGGGCGGACTGGAGCGACGTCGTAAAAGAAGGAACCGCTGAGGCCATGGATCTCTATGAGGAGAAGAAAGTCGAAGAACAGGCGACTCCTCTGCTTAAGGAGCAGGCGGAAGTGACTGCGCAGACAGATGCTGCAAATGAACTTTTGCTGAGAAAAGCGTATGATATTCTCAAAGCGACTCCCTCTGACGCAGCTCCGGACGACGCAGCTCCGGACGAAGCGACTCCGAACGACGCGGATCCGCCTGAAGCGGATCTGCCGGACGATCCGACGCTGGAGGAAATACAGGAGATTCTGAACAATCTGTCCGCGGAAAAAATGAACGAGATCACGATGCAGCTGTATCAGGATGAAGATGTTATCGCATGTATAATTGCGCTTAACGCTGCAAAAAGCGATCTGAAAGCAAAGCAGAAGGTATTTGAAGCATTCCTGGATCCGCTCGTGGACGAACTGAAATTTGCGCTGACGACGTTTGATAACTTCCCGCTGTGCCTGATCCTGGATCCTGCGCAGAAACCGGATACGCCGTCGTCTTCCGGCAGTTCGTCGGATTCTGAGAGCGACAGTTCGTCTGCTTCCGGCGTCACGACGAAGGACAGTAAGAAGGGCTATGTAAACTCCCTGACCGGTATCATCACCGGAACCGGCGATGGATACAGTAAGTGGGTGGAGGAAGCCCCGGCGGATGGCCAGACCGGAAAGCGGTGGAAGCTGCAGTACGCGGACGGCACCTTTGCGGCGGGAACCTACGCCACTGACGCGCAGGGGCAGCCGGTTTACGACGCCGACGGCAATCCGGTCGAGATTCCCGCCTGGGAGATGGTGAACGGACAGTGGTTCGCTTTCGGCGTGGACAGCTACGCGAAGTCCGGCTGGATCTACGATCCGTTCTACGCGGGATGGTTCTACATCGATATCGATGCCGGAATGAAGACCGGCTGGCAGCAGGTCGGCGGCGGATGGTACTATTTCAAGACGGTGTCGGACGGCACGAAGGGCATTATGTACGCGGATACCACGACGCCGGACGGTTACCATGTGAACGCGGACGGCAGCTGGGACGGAAAGCCGGCGGCATAATCCGGAAGCGTGAGAATATCGGAAATACTGACAGAAAGCGCCTCCGGTACGGCAGAGAATCCGTACCGGAGGCGTCCTGTCTGCATATGTTGTTCCGCTCGACTGGTCTGAAGCAGCTCCTGGTTACGTCGTTGAACTGGAGCTGCTGGAACTAGGGAAATACGGACGGAGTACGCGGGCCACGTTGCTTAACGGCATGGTCTGCAGCCATACGCGTCCGGGTCCGGTAAGGGTGGTAAGGAAGAGACCTTCGCCGCCGAAGAATATGTTCTTGGCGCCCTCGACCATCTTGATATCCATGGAAACGCTCATATCGATAGCGGCTACATGGCCTGTATCCACGACCAGCTGCTCATTCTCCTGCAGTGTGTATTCCACTACATGGCCGTCGAACTCCGCGAAGACAATGCCGTTGCCGGAAACCTTCTGCATGATGAAGCCCTCGCCGCCGAAGAATCCGACGCCCAGCTTCTTGTTCAGGTGAACGCTCAGTTCCACGCCGCTCTCTCCGGCCAGGAAGGCCTTCTTCTGCAGCACGATCTCATTGTCCGGCGTGATCTCAAAGGCTTTGATGGAGCCGGGGAAGCTGGACGAGAAAGCGATCATGCCTTCGCCGTTCTCAGCGGTGTAGACGTTCTGGAACAGTTTCTCTCCGGCGAACATCCGTCCCAGCGCCTTGCCGGCGCCGCCGTTGGTGGTGGTCTCCATCTTCATGTTGGGGCTCATCCAGCTCATGGAGCCGCCCTCGTTAAACATCGCCTCTCCGTTCTCCAGACGGCATACTACTACGGGAAGATTGTCTCCTAAAATCTCGTACTTCATTGCATGTCCTCCTTATAATGGGATGATTTGATTCAAATCTATTATATCATACTCCGCTATGCCTACTTTTGACTTTTAAGTAATTAAAATGACTTTTAGGTAATCATCCGACGGCCGGGATTTTGAGCAGCGCGGCGGCGTTGCCGGAGAAGACGGCGCGTTTTTCACTTTCTGTCAGGGGCGTGCGTTCTATCCGCCGGATATAGTCGGTCTGGTTCTCCCACGGCGAGTCGGTAGCGAAAAGGATCCGGTCCGCGCCGTGCTTTCTCACCAGCCGGACGAAATCCGCGTCTTCCAGGTTCATGGAGCGGAAGGGAGCACTGTCCGAGCCGGGATACGGCGTGACCGGCCCGACGGCGAACGCGGTGTCCAGCCATACGGGCGCGCCGGCCAGGTCCCGCTCCACCGCGTCCCAGCGGGCCCATCCGCCCATGTGGGCCAGCACCAGTCTGTCGGGACGGACCTCCTTAAGAACACGGAGGATCTGGGCCGCGGAGCAGTAGTCGTGGTCGTAGAGGCCGATGTCGATACCGGCGTGGGTAATGACGATGAGTCCAAGTTCATTGGCGCGGTCCAGGATCCGCATGACCCGCGGATCGTCGAAATCCACGCCCTGGTAGGCCGGGTGGAGCTTGATGCCGGGGATACCGGCGTCTTTGAGGCGGCGCAGTTCGCCGCGGTAATTCTCATAGTCCGGGTGGATGCCGCCGAAGGTGATGATGCCCTGGGCTCTCAGTTCTTCCTGCTGCGCGATGAGGGATGTATTTACCTTCTCGACCTGTCCGGCATAGGTCATCACCGGCAGGTTGACGGACCAGTCTACGCCTGCGCTTCTCATGGAAGCGGCCAGAGCGCCGGCGGAGCCGTCCGTGAAAGGCATGGTATGCGATACCGACGCCAGCTTCTCCACCACGCCGGCGGAGATCTTCTTCGGAAACGTATGGGTATGGAAATCAATGATCATGGGAAACCGCCTCTTCCGGATTTATTTTCGAAAATATCATAGGGTAATTTCGGAGTAAAGTCAATCATCAGATTCGCGGCCGGGGCATAGGATGAAACGGTATCGGCAGCAGGCGGAGCAAGCGGTGCGGTAAAGGGGGGAGTTTAACTATGCTGAACTACATTTGGGCGTTCATGGTTATTGCGGGCGTCGTCTGGGCGGCCCTTCACGGCAATACCGCCGCCGTTACGCAGGGGCTTCTGGATTCCGCCGCGGACGCGGTGAGCCTCTGCATTACCATGCTGGGCGTTGTCTCCCTGTGGACGGGCATCTTAAAGATCGGCGAGCGTTCCGGGCTCATCGACCGGCTGGCACAACGGCTGGGGCCGGTTCTTCGCTTCCTGTTCCCGGATCTGCCGGAGGATCATCCGGCCAGGCGTTCCATTGCCGTCAATATGATCGCCAATGTGCTGGGACTTGGCTGGGCCGCGACTCCGGCGGGCCTGCAGGCCATGAAGGAACTTGCAGAACTGGAGGAGGAGAGACGCGCCGCGCCGCCCGAGAGCAGCGCGGGGCGTAATACTGCGGCGAAAAGGGGCGCGGTATGGCGGAAACCGGAAAAGGGAGCCGCGCCGCCCGGCACCGCCTCCCGCGAGATGTGTACCTTTCTCATTATCAATATATCGTCGCTTCAGCTGATCCCGGTCAATATGATCGCGTACCGCAGCCAGTACGGCAGCGCCGCTCCGGCGGCCATCGTCGGACCGGCGGCCGCGGCTACGGCGGTAAGCACGCTGGCGGCGGTATTGTTCTGCAGGGCAATGAATTCAAAGAAAGGAACCTGAACCGTTATGTCGTTTATCCTCTGGCTTTCCGATCATCTGATCCCGCTCACGATCCTTTATATTGTCGGTTTCGGCGCGCTGATGCGCCGTCCGGTCTATGACGATTTCGTGGAAGGCGCGAAGGAAGGCGTCAGGACAGTATTCGGAGTGCTTCCCACGCTGGTGGGGCTGATGGCCGGAGCGGGCGTGCTCCGGTCGTCCGGCCTTCTGGACGCGGCGTGCGGGGTTCTGGGCCGGTGGACCGAAGAGATCGGCCTGCCGCCCCGGCTGCTTCCGGTGGCGGTCGTTAAGCTGTTCTCGTCCGGGGCGGCCACAGGGCTTGCGCTGGATATTTTCAAGACTTACGGGCCGGATTCCCGGCCGGGACTGACTGCGTCGCTGATGCTCAGCAGCACGGAAACGGTATTTTATACCATGAGCGTTTATTTCCTGTCTGTCAATGTGAAAAAGACGCGCTATACGCTGCCCGGGGCGCTCCTGGCGACGGCGACCGGGATCGCGGCCAGCGTGTTCCTGGCCGGCAGGATGTGAACCGGATTTGTAAGAAAACTATAAGGAATAAACAGTTGCGGTAAAAATAGAAATCATGTATAATCTATGGGAACTTTGATTTTTTGATCCAAGGAGGATTTGCGATTATGAAAAAGAAATGGCTGATGCTGACCGGAATAGCTGCTATGGCTGCTCTGACAGCCTGTACGCCTACGAAGACCGGACCGGACGGTCTGCCTTATAAGGAGACGGAGACGCAATACGAGAGTAATCCTTACAGGGGTCCGGCGCCTATTAACGTCGAAGAGATGGAGGCGATGCTTTTTGTCTACCGCGGGAACGCGGACGGCACGGAGCTGGAGCGCGTCACCAGCTATGCGGACGAGATGAATGAACAGGTACTGCTGGACAAGCTGATCCAGTACGGCGTTCTGGAAGAGGGAACCGAGATCCTTTCTTTTGAGATGGAAGGGGAGGAAAAGGCAGGACCGGGACTTCCGGAGGGCGAGACGATACCGGCGTCGGCCGGCGACAGGATCGGATACCTGAATCTTTCCAGTGTTCCGGAGCTGGACGCCGCGTCCGAGAAGATCATGCTGAACTGTATCGCCGCTACCTTTATGGATAATTTCCAGCTGGATAAGGTGAAGCTCCTGGTGAACGGAGAGAACTATAAGAGCGGGAATATCACCCAGGGCGACGATGATTATCTGGTCTTCGATATGCATTATAAGAATGTCGAAGAGGAAGAAGAGAGTACAGAGGAAAGCACTGAAGAAAGTACGGATGCGCCTGCGGAAGCGGCGGAAGCGTCTGAATAGAATGATCCCCGGCGGGAATCCCCGCCGGGGTATTTTGTTTCCATGCAGGCAGGGCGCTGGTGACGCCTTGTCCGTACTTCCATGCGGGCGGGTCGCCGGTGACGCCCTGCCCGTATCGTCTATTTCAGGGAATGGGCCAGCAGCCATACCTGGAAATCTTCCCGGATCACCGTAAAGGGGGCCGGTCCCTCATCCAGGAGAAACTGATGGAATTCCTTCAGCGAGAACTCATTTCCCAGCTTTTCCTGCGCCAGATCCCTCATCCGGATGATCTCAAGATACCCCACATAGTATTCCGGATAATTGACCGGGGAATTGAGCATCACGTTATAAATGGTTTCCACCAGGCTCTCGTCGCTGACGTCGAAGTACGGCGCGAGGAATTCTTTCACCTGCTCCCGCGTCCAGCCGAAATAATGGATATTGATGTCGATGAGAGCGTGCAGGCCCAGGTTGGCCGCGGCATTGTGGGCCAGAAGGCTTCCCAGCTCCGGGGAGAGACCGTTTTCCGTTGTATAGGAATAGTTCTCCACATAGAAGGCCCAGCCTTCGCAGTAGCTTGTGAATGACAGAAGCCGGCGCAGGCTGTCATTGCAGTGGGACAGAAAGTAAGTATTCTGGTACATATGTCCCGGGATCCCTTCGTGGGCCAGCGTCGTGTAGAGCGCCTGGGAATCGGAAGTGCTGTCCGGGTTGATATAGATAACGCAGTCGTCGTAATCATCGATGGGCGGGACCAGGAAGAACGCGGGCCCGAGGGTATGGGCCAGGTCGTCCGGCACGTATCGGGTCACATAATTGCAGGGCGGACATTCCGGGAAATCCTCCGTGATCTGGGACTGCAGCTGCGCAAGGATCTGATCCGGGCCGGTGTAGGCAAAGGAATAATCCAAGATCTGATCCGCTGTCTCAGGGTGTTTTGTGATGATGTCCGTCATATCCGCCAGGTCATCTTCGATCTGCGCGGCAATGGCGTCCCGCAGGGCTTCGATGCTTTCATAGGAAGTTCCGATGGAGGAATTGATCAGATATTCATAATAGCGTTTGCCGTCAGGGAAATAATACAGTCCCTGGTCGTTGACGCAGCTGCCCTTCAGACCGGTGAGTCCGTCCATCAGAAGATCGTAAGCCGGTACAAAATGCCCGTCGATGACCGCCCGGTTCTGTTCCTTGTAAGCGGCGCGCTCCTCGTCGGTCAGGCCTTCAAAGGCGTCGATGCGCTGGTCGAACATGGCCGTCAGGAAATTATGGTCCGAGGGCAGCCGGTAGGCGTCGCATTCCTCGACGATCTGGTCTGCGCAGTCGTCGGTCATAAACAGCCCTGCCGCGGCTTTCTCCTTCTCGAACTCCAGGATCTGCCCGTAATAACGGTCGATCGAGGACAGTAACGCCAGGTAATCGTCGATATCCTGCCGCGTGCGGAACGTAAATTCCGCCAGCAGGATGGGGAGCTGGGCCTGGATACCGTTGGAAGGCGCCAGAGGCTGGTAATACAGCTCCAGTCCCTTGCCGGATTCCTCCAGCCGGAATGCTTCCGTGAGGATCCGATAGGTCATCTGCTGTTCTTCGTCCAGAAGGTTCGGATCGATCTGCGCCAGCTGCGACCGGAACTGTTCCTGACGGTTTCTGGCGTCCTGCATTTCCTGCAGGGAGAAACTGCCGAAGTCCGGGGTGTAGTCGGTGATGCCGCAGGATTCCGGCGAGACCAGAGAGTAGTGAAGATTCAGGAAAGAATCCCCCAGCTGTTCCTTAAGAAACCGCTGGCTCCAGTCTTCGAAGGCCGCGCGGGCCTGATCGGCCGCGGCCTGTCTGCCGGCGGAGTTGTCCTCAGATGCGCCCTCCGGCGATGTGGAATCTCCGGCGCCGGAGCTGTCCGGCCGCGCGGCGTCTGTCCCGAAAGAGCCGTTTGGCGGCGCAGTATCTGTCCCGGAAGAACCGCCAGGTGCGGCCGTTTCTGCCGGCAGGTTCCCTTCCGGAGCTGCCGGGGCCGGCGCGCTGCCGGTACGTGAGCAGGCGGCGCTCAGAAGAACAAGAACAGCGCACAGCAGAATACAGATCTTCGCGGCCTTCCGGGGCCGCCGGGCCGGACGGAACCGGATAATAGATCGGGTGATCATTTCATTCATGGTTAAACCCTCCATTTCTATAGTATAATTTATATTGGAAGATTTGACAACGCATGAAAAAAGATTGACGAAAGCAATGAAAAAAGGTACACTGGATGTAAACGTCCGGCGGGGAGCCGGCAGACAGCGACAGAAAGATTGAGGAGGCGCCGCGGCCTCCGGTAATGGAAAAAGGAGAATCAGACATGTGCGACAAATGTAAGAAACCATATTATATTACGACAGCCATCGCCTATACGTCAGGCAAGCCCCACATCGGCAACACCTACGAGATCGTGCTGGCGGACAGCATCGCCCGCTATAAGCGCGCCCAGGGCTACGACGTATTTTTCCAGACCGGCACCGACGAGCACGGCCAGAAGATCGAGCTGAAGGCCCAGGAAGCCGGCGTGACGCCGAAGGAGTTTGTGGACGGCGTGGCTGCGCAGATCAAGTCGATCTGGGATCTGATGAACACTTCCTATGACAAATTCATCCGCACCACGGACAAGGACCACGAGATCCAGATCCAGAAGGTGTTTAAGAAAATGTACGACCAGGGGGACATTTACAAGGGCTACTATGAGGGCCTGTACTGCACGCCCTGCGAGTCCTTCTGGACCGAGTCCCAGCTGGTGGACGGCAAGTGCCCCGACTGCGGCCGGGAGGTAAAGCCGGCGCGTGAGGAAGCGTATTTCTTCCGTATGAGCAAATACGCGGACAGGCTGATCCAGCATATCAACGACCATCCGGAATTTATCCAGCCGGTGTCCCGCAAGAATGAGATGATGAACAATTTCCTGCTTCCGGGCCTGCAGGATCTGTGCGTGTCCAGGACTTCGTTCACCTGGGGCATCCCGGTGACCTTCGACCCGAAGCATGTGACTTATGTGTGGCTGGACGCGCTGACTAACTACATTACCGGTATTGGCTATGACTGCGACGGCGACAGCTCCGAGCGGTTCAAGAAATACTGGCCGGCGGATCTGCATCTGATCGGAAAGGATATCATCCGCTTCCATACGATCTACTGGCCCATTTTCCTGATGTCTCTGGGTCTGCCGCTGCCGAAGCAGGTGTTCGGCCATCCGTGGCTGCTGATGAGCGGCGGCAAGATGAGCAAGTCCAAGGGCAATATCATCTACGCCGACGATCTGGTGCAGTTCTTCGGGGTGGATGCGGTGCGCTACTATGTGCTGCATGAGACGCCCTTTGACAATGACGGCAACGTGACGTGGGAGCTGATCGCGGAGCGGTATAATTCTGATCTGGCCAATATTCTGGGGAACCTGGTGAGCCGGACCATTTCCATGACGAATAAGTATTTCGGCGGCGCCGTGAAGAAGACCGGCGTGGCGGAGGAGACGGACGCGGATCTGAAGGCGACGGTTCTGGAAGCTGTGAAGAAAGTGGACGCGAAGATGGAGGAGCTGCGGGTGGCGGACGCCATCACGGAGATCTTCGGGATCTTCCGCCGCAGCAATAAATATATCGATGAGACTACGCCCTGGGCGCTGGCGAAGGACGAGGCGAAGAAGGACCGTCTGGCGGAGGTGCTCTATAACCTGACGGAGGCGATCACGATCGGCGCGTCGCTTCTGGAGCCGTTCATGCCGGAGACTTCGCAGAAGATCCTGGCGCAGCTGAATACGCAGAAGCGGGAGCTTTCGCAGATGGATGAGTTTGGGCTGTATCCGGACGGCAATCAGGTGACGGAGAAGCCGGAGATCCTGTTCGCAAGACTGGACGTGAACGAGATCATGGACAAGGTGAACGCCATGAACGCGGAGCGGGAGGCGGCGCAGGAGGCGGAGAACGCGGCGGCCGGAAGCGGCGCGGACAGCGGCGCGGCAGCGGAGGCGGAGACCAGCGCGGCAGCAGCCGCTGAAGCGGGTGCAGTTTCCGGCGCCGGCAGGCAGGCCGGCACGGAAGGCGGAACCGCCGGAGCGGCAGATAATGCGGCCGGAGCCATCGGGGAAGCTTCCTCAGATACAGCGGCCGCCGAGGCCAGGCCGGAGATCACCTACGACGATTTCGTGAAGCTTCAGTTCGCCGTAGGCGAGATCATTGCCTGCGAGGAAGTGAAAAAGTCGAAGAAGCTTCTCTGCAGTCAGGTGAAGATCGGCGGAGAGGTTCGTCAGATCCTGAGCGGGATCAAGTCCCATTACACGCCGGAGGAGATGGTTGGCAAGAAGGTCATGGTCCTTATGAATCTGGCTCCCCGCAAGATGGCGGGTCTGGAATCCCAGGGCATGCTTCTGTGCGCGGAAGACGAGGAAGGGAATCTGGCGCTGATGACGCCGGAGAAGGACATGCCGGCCGGATCGGAGATTTGCTGACAGATAGAGTGAGTGCGCGGCGGCTGCAAATATTTTGAATTTTGCAGCCGCCCTTGTGTCGGTGTCGGTATCCGGGAGAAATCTGCCCGGAGGTTGTTTTCAGTATTTGGAGAAGCGGAGGAATCGATGATGACGCGCGGCGGGAAACGATGGATTTACGGATTGGTATTGAGCTTGGTGCTGCTGTTGGCGGCGGCGCCGGCCGATTCGGCGGCTTCCGGAACCGGGACAGCCGCGGCGTCCGCTTCGGAACCGTCTCCGGTCCGGGATTATGATATGCAGGAAGCGACGCCCGCGAACGCGGCGGCAGGCGCATCGTATGTGCGGATGCTCCTGGACGCCCTTCCCACAGCGGATGAGGCCGGCCGGATGGACGAAGCGGAGCAGGCAGAGGTTCGCAGGAAGATGGAGGCCGCCCGCGCCGCGTACGAGGCTCTGAGTCCGGAAGAGAAAGAACTGGTTCCGGACGCGGGGGAGATTCTGGCTCCGCTTTATATGGAGTTCTTTCTGCCGCTCGAGCTGGACGGCGAGAGATTAGTAGAAGTCGAGGATGCTTTCTTCACGTTGGAAGATCTGCTCGATCCGGAGGAAATGGAAGAACCGGCGGAAGATGCCGGCGATCTCTGGGGGATCAGCCCCATGAGCGTGGGAGAGGAACCGGGAGGAGACAATTACTGGATCTCCCGGCTGAATTCCCGGGCGGACACTCCTGACTATGTGGATAAATTGTACAAACTGCTGCTGAAAGCCACCAACAATGACGGTCAGGACGACTGGCTGATCGGGGAGGACTATTTTCCCGAGGATAAGGAGGTTTTCGGATTTAGCTATTACAGAGAACAACTGGATGTTAACAGAAAAGATCCGTCAATCAAAGAGACGATCGCTCCCAGAGTTTACAGGTATGCCGAGCAGGCCGTCACCGCGTTCCGGCGCGACCACCCGGAGGTTTTCTGGATGAACGACAGCATCGGACTCTACTGCATGATAGCGGGCGGGGAGACGGAGCCGGCGTGCAATATTGAATATATGTTTGCCACGAAATATAATAACAGCGAGGTCGGAGACTTTGACGTCCGCATCGACAAATACCGGAGCGAGGCGCTGATCAGGGAGGGTATCGCCCGCAGGGATGCCCAGACCGAAAGGCTGCTTGCTGAGACGGAGTGGGCGGGCCCGTATGAGAGGATTCGTCAGTTTAACAAATGGCTGACCGAGAATAATGAATACAATACTTCCGGTCGGAACGGTTGGAACTATCCTGAAAGCTGCCACAGTTCCCTTACGGCGCTGCTGGGAAATACCGGGACAGACGGACCCGTATGCGACGGCTATGCCGGCGCGTTTAAGATCCTGTGCGACAAAGCGGGTATTCTGTGCCTTGTGGTCACCGGGGAGGGACGAAGCGGAAGCGGAAATGAAGATGGGATTCCACACGCCTGGAATTATGTAAACTTATATGGAAACTGGTACGCGGCGGATGTCACCTGGAACGACCCGGTGGTATCCGGCAAAGGCGGCGCGAAGACCGGCGCGGAGAATGAAAGTTATCTCCTGGCCGGTTCCGGATCGGAGATCGACTACCGCCGGTTTGAAGAATCTCATGTAGTATCCGCGGATCTGCAGGCACTGGCCCCGGCGCTGAGCGGGGACAGATATGTTCCTGTAACGCTTGCGGATTTCCGGGCGGATCTGGATAAAAATTCCGAAGTTCATTACGGCGATACATTGAATGTGCAGGTGGAGAACGCTCCGGCCGGCCGGAAGCTTTATTATCGGTGGAGCGCTGGGGAGAAAACGGTCGGTACGAACAGCCCGTCCTATAAGGTCGGTCCGGAAGCGGTGGGACAGGTGATCCGCGTGACCGTCACAGCGGACGGCTGCGGCGGAGCCGCGTCTGCGGAGATCGCGGCGCCGGTGGCTGAAGTGCCGGAACTGACCCGTCTGGATAAGGCCCTGGCAGCCGCCGCGGACGCGAAAAAGGACCTGGCTGTTTACGACCTGCAGCCGGAGGCGGTTCTGAAGGGCGTCCGTTATGCGGATCAGGCGGTTATAGATGCTTTAAATACCGCGGTCGAAAACGCCGAGACTGCGAAGAAGAATATCGCGCCGGCGGCGGAACTGGGAGAGAACGCGGCTGCGGTTGAGGACGCGGCCGGAAAGCTGGCGGCGGCGGTCAGGACAGGTACGATGGAGCTGCAGCCTCTGGAGACGGAACTGGCGGCGGCGAAGGATGTGAAAAACGGAATTGAAGTCCGTAACGGGCAGCCGTCAGAGGTTGAAAAAGGACTTCGATATGTGACGCCGGCGGAGATGGACGCCCTGAACACGGCCGCTGCCAGGGCGGAAGCGGTCAAGTCCGGGATCCGTACCGCGAAAGAACTGGATCAGGAGACGAATGCGCTGAAAACAGCTGTAAGCGAGTTTACGAAAGCGATAAAGACCGGTACGAAATCCACTGAAAGCGGCGGATCCAGCGGGGGAGGAGGTTCCGGCGGGAGCGGAGGCGGCTCGGGCAGCGGCGGCAGTTCCGGCGGAGGCCATTCCTCTGGCGGCGGATCCGGCGGGAGCAGCGGTGGCAGTCATTCCTCCGGCGGTTCGGGAGGAAGCGGCGGCAGCCGGGGACCGGCGGCGGGTCCCGGAGGAGCGGGCGCGGCCCTTCCCTCCTATGTGGTGATCGGGTCATGGACCCAGAACGCGGACGGAGAGTGGAATTTCTATGACGGAAGCGGCAGGCTCTATACCAACTGCTGGGCCGCGGTCTATAACCCCTATGCTAACACGGCGGCCGGGGCGCAGGCGTTCGACTGGTTCCGTTTTGATGAAAAAGGTCTTATGGTCACCAGCTGGTTCCTGGATCCGGCGGACGGTCATTATTACTATCTGAACCCGGTTTCGGACGGGACCCGCGGCAGGATGGTGATCGGATGGGAAGTCATAGACGGAAAAGAGTATTATTTTAATCCGGTCTCCGACGGAACCCGGGGACGTATGATGTGCAATGAAGCCACAGGAGACGGACATTTCGTCGGAGCCGACGGCGTGAAGATCTATTGATATTGCGGAGGAAATACGGATGGAAAATCAGCTGCAGAAGGCGCGGCCCCGGTATCAGGTGCTGAGCGGCAGCGCGCTTAAGCTGATCGCGCTGATCACGATGATCATCGATCATGTGGGAGCGGCGGTCCTGGAGATGGGGGTCATAGAGGGATATAACACCGGAATGCTGAACATTTCCTATGAGACGGCGCTGTTCTGGTGGAATGTGGACAGTGTGCTGCGGGGGATCGGCCGGATCTCCTTTCCAATCTACTGTTTCCTGATCACGGAGGGCTTTCTGCATACGCGCAACATCCGGAAATACGCCCTTCGGCTCGGGGCGTTCGCGCTGTTGTCGGAGATCCCCTTTGACCTGGCGTTCTACCATGTCTGGTGGACCTGGGAGCATCAGAACGTATTTTTTACATTGCTTTTAGGGCTTCTGGCGATCGCGGCGATCGATTATTATGAGAAGCGGATGAACAGCCGGTGGGTCGGACTGGCGGCGGCATTCTGCTTTGTGATGCTGGGAGATGTGCTCCATACGGATTACGGCGCTTTCGGCGTGTTCTTTATCGTCGTGCTGTATGCGTTCCGCAACTGCGGCTGGATCCGCACCGTGATCGGCTGCATCCTGATCGCGTGGGAGACCACGGCGCCGCTGGCGTTTATCCCGATCCAGATGTATAACGGCGAGCGTGGGCGGCTGCGGCTGAAATATTTCTTTTACGCGATCTATCCGGCGCATCTTTTGATCCTGTATGGAATCTGTATGGCGCTGCTGCGTTAAAAGCGGCCGCGTCCGGCAGACAGAACCGGTTATAAGAAGGAGTTTCGGAAGTTATGATATTTGATACCCACGCGCATTACGACGACGACGCGTTTCAGGAAGACAGGGAGGAGCTTCTGGCTGGTCTTGAGGCGGCCGGGATCGGCACGGTAGTGAACATCGGGGCCAGTATCGCGTCCACGAAGACATCGCTTGAGCTGGCGGAACGGTATCCGTTTATTTACGCGGCCGCGGGCGTCCATCCCAGCGAAACAGCGGAGCTTGATCAGGAGAAAATGAACTGGCTGGAGGAAATGTGCGCCCGCCCGAAGACCGTCGCCGTCGGCGAGATCGGTCTGGATTACCATTGGGACGAACCGGAGCGGGAAGTACAGAAGCGCTGGTTTCGGGAGCAGATCCGGCTGGCGCTCCGCGTAAAGCTCCCGATCGTTGTCCACAGCCGGGACGCGGCGAAAGATACATTGGATATCATAAAGGAAGAGAAGGCAGCGGAAGCCGGGGGCGTGATCCACTGCTTTTCGTATGGCGTCGAGGTCGCCCGCGAGTATCTGGATATGGGCTTCTATCTGGGAGTGGGAGGCGTACTCACATTTAAGAACGCGAAGAAGCTTAAGGAGGTCGTGGCCTATATGCCGGCGGACAGGATCCTCCTGGAGACGGACTGCCCGTATATGGCGCCGACGCCCCACCGGGGAGAGCGGAATTCGTCGCTGTATCTGCCGCTGGTGGTGAAGGCGGTCAGCGAGATCAAAGGGATTCCGGAGGAGGAAGTAGTCGCGGTAACGGAAGCGAACGCGCGGCGGATGTACCGGCTGGCGTGAGGACGGCCGGGGAAGCCGCGCCGGACAGAACAGCATGGCGGTATTTGAACAGTGATATGGGCAGGCCGCAGAAACCATGACAGATTTTGAAGAAAGGATCTTACGACATGCCGACGCTTGGCAATCCGAAGAACACGATCGAGATCATTCAGAAATACAATTTTATATTCCAGAAGAAATTCGGCCAGAATTTCCTCATTGACACCCATGTCCTGGACAAGATCATCCGGGCGGCGGAGATGACGAAGGAAGACTGCGTCCTGGAGATCGGCCCCGGCATCGGCACCATGACCCAGTATCTGGCGGAGAGCGCCGGTCATGTCGTGGCGGTGGAGATCGACGCGAACCTGATACCGATTCTTAAGGAGACGCTGGCGGATTATGAAAATGTGACCGTGCTGAACGCGGATATCCTGAAGCTGGATATTATGGAGCTGGCGCGGGAGTACGGCGGCGGACGGCCGTTAAAGGTGGTCGCGAACCTGCCCTACTATATCACCACGCCGATCATTATGAACCTGCTGGAGGGCGAAGCCCCTGTTGACAATATCACGGTTATGGTTCAGAAGGAGGTTGCCGACCGGATGCAGACCGGCCCCGGCAGCAAGGATTACGGCGCGCTTTCGCTGGCGGTTCAGTATTACGCGGAACCGTATATCGCGGCGAACGTGCCGCCCAACTGCTTTATCCCCCGGCCGGCGGTGGGATCGGCGGTGATCCGGCTTAAGAAGCTGCCGCAGCCGTCGGTGGCGGTGAAGGATGCGGGACTGATGTTTAAGCTGATCCGGGCGTCCTTCAACCAGCGCAGGAAGACGCTGCTGAATGGACTCAGCAACGCGGCGGAGCTTGCATTTTCCAAAGAGAAGATCGCGGCGACGATCGAAGCCTGCGGCCTGGAGCCCGCGGTGCGGGGGGAGACGCTGAGCCTTGAGCAGTTTGCGCGGCTGGCGGATGCGCTGGCAGGAAAAGAATGAAGATCAGGAGGAACCAGCTATGTTAGGAATCATCGGCGCCATGGCGCAGGAGGTCGCGGCACTGAAAGAAGCTATGAATGATGTGGAAGTCCGCACGGCGGCCGGGATGGATTTTTATAAAGGAACGATCCATGACCGGGAGGTGGTTGTTGTGCGGTCCGGTATCGGCAAGGTGAACGCGGCCGTCTGCTGCCAGATTCTGGCGGACCGTTACGGCGTGGACGCGGTCGTCAATACCGGCATCGCCGGTTCCCTGCGGGCTGAGATCGATATCGGCGATATCGTGCTTTCCTCCGACGCGCTGCAGCATGATATGGATGCCACCGGCTTCGGCTATCCGGTGGGCGTGATACCTCAGATGGACGTGTCCGTCTTTCCCGGCGACGCGGCGCTGATCACGGCGGCGCAGAAGAGCTGCGCGAGGGTAAATCCGGAGATCGGCGTTCATGTGGGGCGCGTGGTCAGCGGCGACCAGTTTGTTTCTGACAAGGCGAAGAAGACGTGGCTGACGGAAACATTTGCCGGGTACTGCACTGAGATGGAGGGGGCGGCCATCGCCCAGACTGCCTGGCTGAACCATATTCCATTTCTGATCATCCGGGCCATCTCCGACAAGGCCGACGACTCCGCGGAGATGGATTATGCTGAGTTCGAGACGAAGGCGATAGAACACAGCGTGAAGCTGCTGCTGGATATGATAGAATCCATGTGAACCCGAACGTATGGAAAAAAATACAATAAATATGAACACAGGTACTTTGAATTTAAAGATAAAAGTGCTATATTCAAGACATTATTGTGACATAAGGAGGGGAAGCAATGAAGATCAAACGGTTACTGGCCTTCGTACTGGCCGGGGCGCTGTGCCTGTCGGAGACAGTCGCGTACGCGGCGGTGAATCCGGAACAGGAAAGCAATGCTGCAGATACGGAGTATCAAAGCGATACGGGAACCGCAGAGGGGGACACACAAGAGGATCTGCCTGCGCCCGTACAGGACACGGGAGACAGTACGGCAACCATGTCCAATGCGCGGCCGGAACGGGAACAGGAAGAGGAACCCGGGGAAGGTTCTTATGAAATCGCTACCGTATCGAACGCCGTGTTTATGGCGGAGAAGAAGGATATAAAGATAACATTGAAGGAAGTAGATATTCTCTTCCCTCCGGACGGAAGTTCCACGACGGTCGATCTGGGACCATATTTAAAGAAACTTTCAGATGAAGAGAAGCCAGCGATAAAGGTTGGTGAGATGGATGCGGAAACGGTGAAGAAGTATTATGATACTCCGCCGGCGGTAAATGGAACCGAGCTCAGTTTTACCTTAAAGAAAGCGATACAGTCCGTTACCCTGACGATACCGTTGGAGCTGACCAATGAGAAATATACATACACGGATCAGGATGGAAAACCACTTGCCCTGACAGTTGTGGTGAAGGGAATTGATGCTATTTCTTTGAATTATACAACGAGAACGATGGGCGTGGGAGAGACGTTCCTGTTCCAGACTAACGAGATCATCCCCGCTGAGGAGATTGCGTGGAGTTCGTCAGCGTCCGAGTGCGTTACTGTGAATCAGAAGGGCGAGGCGGAGGCCCTTAAGACGGGAACCGCTGTTGTGACAGCGGAATGGAGAGGATTCAAAGCCACATGTACGGTGACAGCCTCCAGATCCGGTTCCACGCCGGCCATTTCTAACGGGAAGACCAATAATGTGGGGAAGCAGGATTATACCAATACCCGCTGGGCCCAGCCGGTCAAGTCCTATCTGATGGACAATAAGGACGGTACATTTACCCGGGTGGAGTACGACAGCGACCAGGTTCTGGTGGAAACGTACAGATCGGACGAAACAATTATTGACCGGAAGGCGATAGAGATGGAACTGCCGCTGTTCGGCGGATTCTACGGGGGGGAGAAATATAATTTCCTGGTATTCGGCCAGTCGAATCCGAAGGAGGATAACAGCCAGGAAGTGATCCGTGTCGTCCGCTATACGAAGAACTGGGAGCGCGCGGGGGCGGCGCGGCTTTTGGGCGCGAATACGCTGAGGCCGTTTGAAGCCGGAAGCCTGCGTATGACAGAGTATGGGAACCGTCTGTATCTCCGGACTTCCCATACTATGTACGCGTCTGAAAAGGATGGTCTGAATCATCAGGCGAACCTTACCGCACTGATCAATACGGAAACGATGTGGATAACGGATTCGTATTATGACGTGATGAATACAAATTATGGTTATGTCAGCCACTCCTTTAATCAGTTTATCACTCTCGACGGGGATACGCTGATCGCGGCTGACCATGGAGACGCGTACCCGCGCGCTGTGGTTCTGTTCCGGTATAAAGAGAAAGCCGGCGGCGATGGTTTTATGTATGGGAACGCATACGAGAAGGTCGACCATATCAATGTCCTGCCGATCAAAGGACGGACCGGCGATAACACGACCGGCGCAAGCGTCGGCGGCCTGACAGTTACGGGGACATCCTACCTGGTAGCCGGCAATTCTATCGATCAAGAGGATGAGAATTCAAATGTAAACGGCGTGCGCAATATTTTTGTGACCAGTACCGATAAGGAAAAGTTCTCTGCGGAATCGACGAAGATCCATTGGATCACAGAGTTTAAAGGATCTGAGAAGGTCTCTACTCCGCAGATGGTAAAGATCAATGACGATAAAGTCCTTCTTCTCTATACGGTGAACAGCCGGCTGAATTATGTGTATGTGAACGGCAGCGGCGAGAAGATCAGCCCCATTTATGAGGCGTATGGCAAGCTGTCCGACTGCCAGCCGGTCGTGATGGGAGACCAGGCAGTCTGGTATTATACGGAGAAGAGCCAGCCGCAGTTCTGCCGGCTTGGAGGAAAGCTGGAGAAGATCACTCTGAACGCCGGTTTAACGAAGACGATGCGGCCGGGCGAGACGTTCCAGTTCGAGCTGAATGAAGTCGTGCCGATCAATGAGGTTCGCTGGAGTTCTTCGAAGGAAGAAGTCGTATCGGTCAGCAGTAATGGTCTGATCGAGACGGATGAGAAAGGAACATCTGTCATCACGGCATCTTGGAATGGCCTCGAAGTCTCTTGTAGGATTACGGTTAAACAGCCGTCTTCCGGCGGCAGTTCCGGCGGCGGAGGCGGATCCAGTTCCGGCGGAGGCGGAGGCGGAGGCGGCGTCCGCACGAGCGGAGCGAAGAAGCCGGCCGGATCCGTAGGCCCGGCGAATTTGCCCAGCTATGTGGTGCAGGGTAATTGGAGCCAGACCGGCGATGTGTGGACCTTCAGTGACGCAAATGGGGTTGCCTACGTGAACCGCTGGGCCGCGGTCTACAACCCGTACGCCAACACGGCGATAGGACAGTCCAATTATGACTGGTTCTGGTTCGATCCGTACGGCCGCATGATGACCGGATGGCATCTGGACGCGGACGGCAATTACTACTATCTGAACGAGGCGTCGGACGGCACCCGCGGCCGGATGGTGACCGGCTGGTTCTGGATCAAGGACGCGGACGGCGTGCAGAGATGCTACTATTTCGATCCGGTGGCGGATACCGGCACCCGCGGCAAGATGATGAGAAATACCGTCGTCGATGGTTATCAGATCGATGCCAACGGCCACTGGGTGGTGAACGGCGTCGTCCAGACGAAGTAATTTACAAAAAAATAGCCTTACATTTTTCCTGAACCCCTTAAGAATCGTTTCCTGTCGCCATTTGACGAACGATTCTAGGGGTTCTTAACTTCCCAAAACGAAGATCAGCCGCTATAATGAATGACGTTAACCGGACATGCTGCCCAGGGCATCCGTAAGCGCGCAGGCGATGCAGGGGGCGGCGTGGACGGCGGAGCAGTTTATCCATTATAGAAAGGGGAGTTTTACAATGATGCTGCAAATCCTGGAATCGGGACAGGCATTGTACGTGCTGGCGGCTGTCTGTGTGCTGGGCCTGCTGGCCAGACTGACAGCGCGGACTCTCTACAGAAGACTGATCAGGGAAACTGACAACATGGCACTTACGAAGAACCGCTATCTGCGGGAGTTTAAGCAGAAGGCGGAGAATACATACCGGCTGAACCAGGGGATCGCCAATACCCAGGTATATCTGGAAAAACAGCTGGCCGCATATCATTTTCTGGGCGTCAGCCTGAATGGATGGAGCAATCTGGCCGGGCAGATGACGCTTCTGTGCTTTCTGCTGGGCGGCGTCGGATCATTCATGGCTTACTGGTACCGGTGCGATACCTATTATATCGTCCTGTACGCGACGACGGGTATCCTGACCGGGCTTCTGACCATGTTTCTGGACATTGGCGTAAACCTTCCGGAGAAGCGTTCGCAGCTGATCTGCGTGCTGCAGGATTATCTGGAGAATTCCCTCTGGGGCAGACTGGCCAGGGAGACGGCGGCCGCGATGGAGGAAGGTCCAAGGGCCGTCAGCAGGGACAGTTTCCGCGACGGCAATCTGGCGGACCGCGACGTCCGGAACCGTGATCAGGACGGCGGGCGCGATCCGGCGGACCGCAGCGCAAATGGCCGCGAGCCCGCAGGGAATGGGATCCGGGGCAGTATTCGCAGTATTGCCCGCGGCAGAACGGAGGAAGCGGATGCCAGCCGGACCGGCATCGGCGGCGACGACCGGGAAAGGACTGGCGACCGGGACCCCGATTTCAGCAATGAAGCCCGCCCGCTGAACCGGAGTCAGCGGCGCAGCGAGCGGGCGGCAAGGAAGAACAGCCTGCAAGCGGTGTCGGACGAGCCTGCCGCGGAAGGCGGAAGGATGGCGCCGGACGACCTGAGGCGGAGTCTGGAGCAGATCGCCGCCAGCCGCGAGAAGAGCCGGAGGGACGGCGACTGGCTCAAGGAGCTGTCGCCGGACGAGCTGGATCTGGTAGGCGAGATATTGAAGCAGTATCTGGAGTGACAGCCCGACTGCCGTTCGCCGGTTTCCGGGCGGCTTCGTATTCACATGGAAGTCTTCCTCAAGCGTTACGGACGAAGCGGGGCGTGAGCGGAAGGAATCGCGAAAAAGTGCATATTACATATCGCAAAAAGGGCCGGATTATGTTATACTGTATCCAGAGACCGAAAGCCCCGGCAGCGCCTGAGATCCGGCCGTGTAAGCCGCGCGGACGCCAGGACGGGAGGCCGCAGTTAACTACAGGCATCACCTGACAATATGATAAAAGGAGAGTGTATGACCATGGGAAGAGAAGTAACGTTTGATTATTCGAAGACAGCCGGATTCATTTCCGCGGAGGAGATCGCGAACATGAAGGCGTCCGTGATGTGCGCGAAGGACGTCCTGACCGCGAAGACCGGCGCGGGCAATGATTTCCTGGGATGGATCGACCTGCCGGTGGACTATGACAAGGAAGAATTCGCGCGGATCAAGAAGGCGGCGGCCAAGATCCAGAGCGATTCCGACGTACTGCTGGTCATCGGTATCGGCGGCTCCTATCTGGGAGCGCGGGCGGCCATCGAATTCCTGAGCCACAGCTTCTACAATGTGCTTGACAAGGCGGACCGGAAGACGCCGGAGATCTATTTCGTAGGCAACAGCATCAGCAGCAAGTATATCAAAGACCTGCAGGATGTACTGAAGGGGAAAGATTTCTCCATTAATATCATCTCCAAGTCCGGCACCACCACCGAACCGGCCATTGCGTTCCGCGTGTTTAAGGAGATGCTGATCGCAAAGTACGGCAAAGAAGAGGCCAATAAGCGTATCTACGCGACCACGGACAAGGCGAGAGGCGCCCTGAAGAGCCTGGCGAACCAGGAAGGCTACGAGAGCTTCGTAGTACCGGACGATGTGGGCGGCCGTTTCTCGGTCCTGACGGCGGTAGGCCTTCTTCCGATCGCGGTCAGCGGCGCGGATATCGATCAGCTGATGGCAGGCGCGGCTTACGGGCGCGAGAAGGCGCTGAACACTCCCTATGAGGAGAACCCGGCGCTTCTGTACGCGGCAGTCCGCAACATCCTGCTTCGGAAAGGCAAACAGGTTGAGATCGTGGCCAATTATGAGCCGAGCCTTCATTATGTTTCCGAGTGGTGGAAGCAGCTCTACGGCGAGAGCGAGGGCAAGGATCAGAAGGGCATCTTCCCGGCGGCGGTCGACCTGACCACCGACTTACACTCCATGGGACAGTTTATCCAGGACGGCGCGCGCATTCTGTTCGAGACCGTGATCAGCGTGGAAGAGTCCGAGGCGGAAGTGGTGCTTAAGAAGGAAGATATCGACACGGACGGCATGAACTACCTGGCCGGCAGGACCGTTGATTTTGTCAATAAGAGCGCGATGAACGGCACGATCCTGGCCCATACCGACGGCCATACGCCGAACCTGAAGGTGAACGTGCCGGCGCAGGACGCCTACAGCTTAGGGCAGCTCTTCTATTTCTTCGAGTTCGCCTGCGGCGTCAGCGGCTACCTGCTGGGCGTGAATCCGTTCAACCAGCCCGGCGTCGAGAGCTATAAGAAGAATATGTTCGCGCTCCTCGGCAAGCCCGGCTACGAGGCGGAGCGGGAAGCGCTGCTGAAGAGGCTGTAAGATCGTAAAGAGTCCGGTATCTCCCGGCCGCCGTGCGCTGCCGGGAGGTGCCGCCGGAACAGAACCGGCAGGGACAGAATCGCCCGCCGCGGATTCGTCATTCCGCGGCGGGCGGTCTTTATTTCCATTCTTCTTTAGTCCTGCGGTCCCAGATACTGGGAACTGCCGAAGCCCAGGATCATCATGAAGATCGGGCCCAGGAAGATCATGCCGATGGCGAAGCCTATGCCATGGCCATAAGCCTTGGACAGCTTAACGGTCGCCAGAACGCCGATTATCGTAGCGGCAAGCGAAGCGATTGCGCCGATATAGGCGACCCAGCCGTTGATGGAACTCAGAATAACGCCGGCAGCCATGCAGGCCAGCCATACCCAGTACATATACGGAATCTTCCAGGCAATCCTGAACTCAATGTACTGGTTGTAGATCGGGATGATGGACTTCCATCCGGGCTGTCCCGCTTTGGTGAAGATCTTCCAGAAAGCGATGACCTGCAGGATATACCAGATGAGAAGAATCACCAGGTACGTTCCGAGTAAGGCCAAAAGAGTTGCGGCTATAGAACTGTCAGTCATAATAATTTCCCCCTTTGTGGAAAGATTTGATTACATTTGCTATCTTATACCCATCCGGGAATTTTGTCAAATTCTATTCGTGAATCGGATGTATTTTAACGTGAATGGCAGACATTATTCTTCAATTACCTGAATTTCCAGATAATCGAACGGAATTTGTTCGATAAAATGGTCCTGGCCGAACCGGGTCCGCGATCTCCGTTTAAATTCAGCGACATTGGCGTCCAGCCAGATCGGCTTGCCCAGGTCGAAGGCATAGCAGATCTCATCCAGCGCCTGAAAGACCATCTGCGTCCGCGACAGGCTGTAATCGCCGATGGAAATGGTAACGTCTTTCGTGACTTTATTGCTCTTTATCAGTTTTCCCCACATACGGAACATCGGAATCCCCCCCTCTCAGTGCCAAGATAACATTTCGCCGGTAAAATGTCAAGACTGCCGCCGCGTCAGCGCATTCTATGCCTGAATTGCCGCGTCATGCCTTGTAAATTGTCAGATTTTGATGTATACTTTGCATGAAAGGGGGACTTTTGTTATGGCAGGAATTGTAGATTACAAAACATTTCTTCAGCAGGCCAAGGTAGAGGTACTGACGCTCCGCGCCCTGGAAGCGCGCCGCGACCAGATGCTGGTGGAACAGCGTCAGAGCAATCGTTCCCTGGAGAACGAGAAAAAGGCGGCGGAGGACGATATCCGTCTTACGGTCAGGACAAAGCGCGATGAGACGGCTGCCGGCTATGACCGGCAGATCGCGGAGACGGAGGCGAAGCTGAAGGAGGTCAGAGGCAGCCGCGGCGACGCCAGGGGGAAAGGCGTGACGGCGCGTATCGATGCGGAGACCGCCCAGCTGCAGGAGGAGAACCGCGAGCTGAAAGAGCAGATCCAGGTCCTGTTTAAGAAATACTATGTGCCGTTCTTCTGCAATAACTGGTTCTATTATGCCATTTACTGTCCGAAATGGGTCGAGGAATACCTGGTGCTGATCCTGTCGGCGGCGGTGGGACTTGCGGCGCTGCCGGGGATCATTTACTGGCTTCTGCCGGTGCAGGGGCTCTTCTGGGGCGTTCTGGTCTATGTGGTCTTCGACGCGCTGTTTATTGGCGTGTTCGGACTGCTGGGCGGGTATATTCGGGAGGACAATAGTACGGCGCTTTCGGGCGGCCGCCAGCTCCGCGATCAGATACGCGCGAACAGGAAGCAGATCCGGGTCATTTCCAGGAAGATCCGCAGGGATAAGGATGAATCGGCCTATGACCTCGGCCATTACGACGACCAGATCGCGCAGCTGCAGCAGGAGATCAGCAATATAACGGCGCAGAAGGAGGAAGCGTTAAATACCTTCGATACCGTGACGAAGAATATCATCGCCGACGAGGTTGCGGCCGCCCATCAGGAGAAGCTTAAGGAACTGGAAGATCTCTGCGGGCAGAAGGCGCAGGAACTTGCCGGACTGGAAAGTTCCATCGCGGAGAAGAACCGGCTTCTGGACGACAGCTACGCGCCTCATATGGGGCGGGAGTTCCTGACAGAGGAACGGCTGGACGCCCTGATGGAGATCATGCAGAACAGCCATATCACCAGTCTGGGCGAGGCGCTCGGCGAATACCGGCAGACCCACGCGGAGTAGACGGATACCCGGCTAAGTCCGGCGCGGGAAGTTTCTGAACGCCGCCGGACCAGTTCTGGCGGAAAGCGGCGCCTGCCGCGCCTCTCGGCAGACAATCCGGCCGCATAATCCGCGTCATCCCTGTCTATAATAGAGGTAAGAATCGGACGGGGTGGAACGATCGATATGGAAATGAAGAAACACAAAGCTCCCTTGACCCGAAGGGAGCTTTATTATTTTGACATGACAGGGGAATACGAGCCGGTGAGACTGGCGGCCCGCCTCTATCTGATGATCCGGGAAGCGCTTAGGACGGAACAGAAGACGGAAGTCCTGATCCTCTGCATCGGCACGGACCGGTCGACCGGCGACAGTCTGGGCCCGCTGATCGGCTATCATCTGCGGAAAAAGGGACTGAAGCATATCCAGGTGCTGGGAACGATATACCGCCCTGTCCACGCGATGAATCTTCAGGAGACCACGGGACTCCTGAAACGGTATTATCCGGATCACCTGATCGTAGCGGTGGATGCGTCCGTGGGAACAGGGGGCCGGGTGGGAAGCGTCACGCTGGGACGCGGAGCCATAAAGCCGGGCCTGGGCGTCAGCAAGCAGCTGGCGCCGGTGGGCGATATTTTCATAACCGGAGTGGTCAGCGGCGGCTGCGCGGGCGATCCGATGATGCTGCAGAGCATCCGCCTGGGTACGGTCATGCAGATGGCGGAATGTATCAGCGAGAGCATCTGTCTTGTCGAAAAATTATGGGAGCGCAGCGCGCTCGTTTGACAGATTCCGCATTGTCCCCGTGATATGATAGTTCAGGTATCAGAATGAACAGCGGGGTGATCAAGTATGGGAGACTTATATAATCCGTTCCCCAGGCTGCCGAAGAATATCCGGCAGATCGGCGAGAGGGATCAGACAGTACGGTTGTATCTGGAGGACTATGTAAATACGTATCTGAAACGGCTGTTTCCGAGAGGCGGACAAGACCTGCGGGCAGGAGTGCTTCTGGGAACGGCGGAAGAGCGGGACGGACTTCCGTTTCTGTTCGTAGACGGAGCGATGGAGGTCGAGGATATCACGGAACCCGGCGAGAAGGTCCAGTTTACCGAGCAGGCCTGGCGGAAGACTTACCAGACCATGGAGCAGATGTTCCCGAAACGGGTGGTCCTGGGGTGGTTCCTCTGCGGCGCGCCCGGATGCGCGTTAAGTCCGCTGAATTACTGGAAAGAGCATGGAAAATATTTCGCCGGGAAAAACCAGCTGATGTATCTGAACAGCGGACTGGACGGCGAGGAGGCCATCTATGTGGCGGCCGAAGACGGATTCTGCCGTCTGCGGGGATACAGCGTGTATTATGAGCGCAACCAGATGATGCAGGATTATATGATACTGCGCAAGGATGTGCGGCGTGTGGAGACGGGGACCGGCGATCCGGTGATCCGGGATTTCCGGCAGCGGATGGAGGAGAACAAGAGCCAGGTGACCGCGCGCCGGGGAACCGTGCGTGTGTTGGGAGGTCTCTGTACGGCCCTGGGCATCCTGGTGCTGGCCGGCGGCGTGACCATGGTGAATAATTATGAGAAGATGAAAGAAATGGAAGCGGTCCTGGCGTCGGTCCTGCCTGCGGGAATGCGGAACGAAGCCCTTCCGGACAAGCTGTCCGGGAACGGGCAGTCCGAAGGGAAGGACGATACGGATGATCCGCGGGAGACAGAGGGGCAGGACAGCCGGGTGGTCGTGGAAGAGATCGGCGGACAGATCGGGCTGACGCTGGCGGACGGCGGAAATCATGGCGGCGGAACGGCCGGCAGCCTGGGAACAGATCCGGCGTCAGCCGGCGGGGATCAGGCGCTTTCCATGGCCGGCGGCGCGGGAACAGCGGGAGGAGGCGCGGCGGGCAGCGCTTCCGGAACTGACGGCGGAGCGGAGGCGTCTGCGGACAGCGCTTCCGGAGACGGCAGTGGGTCAGGGCTGTCTGCGGGCGGTACTTCCGGAACCGGCAGCGGAGCGGAATCGGTTGGAGACAGCGCGTCTGCCGGAACCGCCCCGGAGGAAGGGGCGGCTTCGGAAGATACGGCGGAAAGCCGGGCGCCCGCCCGGGAGGTTCTGGCCGGTCAGACCCTCTATCTGGTCCAGCCCGGCGACACCCTTTACGGAATCTGCCTTGACCATTACGGCAGCGGCGAGATGATGGAGCAAATTTGCGAACTGAACGGACTGGAAGATGAAAATACAATTACCGCGGGAGAGAATTTAATTCTTCCTTAATTGGGAAATATGTGGTATACTGCACGTAGGCCATGAGCGAGAAAGCCGCAGGCTTTCGAGCCTGCACTGCGGTTTCAGCCTTACGCAGTGCGAAGCCACTGTGCGTCCCACTTTTCAGCCTGCCGAAGGAGACCAATGATGAGCGACTTTAATTCCACCAACCGCGAATTTAAGAAGAACCAGCTGCGCAGCCGGATGATCTCGGCCGGGCAGCCGGTTCCCGATACGATCTATTCGTCCGGTGCAGGTTCCGATGCGGCTGCGTCCGCCCGTCAGGCGTCCCGCGCCGCGGCCAGGTACGCGGCGGAGGAAGCGAGCCGTCAGCGGAAGGAGAGCGAGGCGACGATCCGCAAGGCCCACAACAGGACGGTCCGCCGCCGGGTGACGGTCATTACGGTTATCCTGTGCATCGCGGCCGGCGCGCTGGCCGGCGTTTACTGGTACAGCCGCTTCGCGAAGCTGGAGAATACGACGGTCGTGTGGGAGCGGCAGATGGAACAGACGGAGGGCACGTTTACCGGGTACGCAAGCTTCGGAGAGAATGTCCTTAAATACACCCGTGACGGCGCGTCTTATATCGACGCCTCCGGCAAGGACATCTGGATCCAGAGCTATGAGATGAACGCGCCTGTCGTGGCTGTCTGCGGCGGGTACGCCGCGATTGCCGACCAGCAGGGCAACAGCATTTACATATGTGATCAGACCGGCTGCCTCGGCGTAGCGACGACAGTGCTGCCGATCTCCCGGATATCCATTTCGTCCAGAGGTATGGTGGCGGCGGTTGTGGAGGATCAGCTTTCCAGCAATGTCTGCTACTTTCAGAAGGACGGTTCGGAACTGGAGATCTATATCAAGGGCCTTTTAAGCAGCGAGGACAGCCAGAGTGATTCCGGCATCGGTTATGTGTTGGACGCCGACCTGACGCCGGACGGCAACGTCCTGATGGGGTCTTATTTCTATGTGCAGGGAGGACAGCTTCGGAACCGGGTCGCCTTCTATAATTTCTCCGAAGTGGGCAAGAACGCCGTGAACCGGATGGTAGGCGGATTCCACGAGATCTACGAGAACAGCATGGTGGCCAGAGTGGTTTGTCTGAGCGACAGCCGCGCGGTTGCGTTCGCGGACAACAGCCTGACCTTCTACAGTCTCCGCGACCAGATGTCGCCGGAGATGACCCTTCTGATCCCGGTAGAGGAGGAGATCCGCAGCATTTTCTATAATGAAAATTACGTGGGTATTATCGTTTATTCCGCGTCCGGCGAAGACGAATACCGTATGGACGTATACGAGGCCGACGGCACGAAGGCATTTTCGGAAGAATTCAGCTACGACTATTCACAGGCAGCCGTAGAAGGAGATATGGTTTTTCTTTACAATGAGGATTCCTGCAGGATCTACAACCATTATGGCAATCTGAAGTATGAGGGAACGTTCGACTATACGATAGCCAGGATCACGAAGGGCAAGCTCCCCAACCAGATCATCGTAACCGGGCCCCAGATCATGCAGGAGTTGTTACTACACTGAGAAGGAGACAAGAATATGGGAAAGTACTGTATCGGTATCGATGTGGGCGGCACTACGGTGAAGCTTGGAATCTTTGAGCAGACCGGGACGCTTCTGCGCAAATGGGAGATCCCCACGAGAACAGAGCACAACGGCTGCAATATCCTGACGGATGTGGCGATCTCCATCCGCCGTACGCTTGAGGAGATGGGGATCCATTTTAATGAAGTCGGCGGCGCCGGCATGGGAGTGCCCGGACCAGTGGCCCGCAACGGCTTTGTGCCCCGCTGTGTGAACCTGGGCTGGGGCGCCTGTTATCCGGCCCGCGATCTGAGCCTGATGCTGGACGGACTTCCGGTCCTGTGCGCCAATGACGCCAATATCGCCGCCCTGGGCGAGATGTGGCAGGGCGGCGGCAAGGGCTACGACGATATCGTTATGATCACGCTGGGTACCGGCGTGGGCGGCGGCGTGGTCGTGGATCAGAAGATCATTGCCGGCCGGCACGGTCTTGCCGGCGAGATCGGACATACCCATGCCCGCGATGATGAGACGGAGTACTGTAACTGCGGAAGCCGCGGCTGTCTGGAGCAGGTGGCGTCCGCTACGGGTATCGTCCGTGAGGCGAAGCGTTTCCTGGATTCTTCCGGGGACGAGTCGGTTCTGCGGGACATTGAGGAGAGCAGGCTGACGGCGAAGGATGTGATCGATGCGGCGAAAGCCGGAGACGGCCTGGCCATGGAAGTCGTCGAGTGCGTCGGCTATTATCTGGGCCGCGCTCTGGCGCAGCTGGCGCTGACGATCGACCCGGAGATCTTCGTCATCGGCGGCGGAGTGTCAAGGGCCGGACAGTTCCTGATCGATATCATTCAGAAATATTATGAGGAGTACGAAACGCTGTCCGAGGACCGGCCGCTGATCGGCCTTGCCAGGCTGGGCAACGACGCCGGAATCTACGGCGCGGCGCGGATGGTGCTGGACTAAGCCTGTCCGGCAGGAGACGGGCGGGTCGGCATCCCGAGTACGGAAATCAATGCCGTCTGAAGAATATAACCCATGAAATGAGGAGGCCCCGGCTGCTGTCAGCCGGGGCAATTATGAAAAAATCTATGTGCATAATGTCAAAGGAATAAGGAGTTAAAACTAAGTTTCTGTGCATTTCTTATAAAATGATTGTAGAGGGCTCATATGAATTAGGTATAAACAAATTGTAAATAAATTGTGAACGTGAGCTGTTCTCACAGATGCGGCAGACCGAAATCTTCCTCCCTTAAAAAGCGGAATAATTCTCTGTTTCTGCTTTTTTTCTTTGATAGAATATGATAGAATTGCAGAAAGGATGAGCAAGCGGTCGGTTCTCACAGACTGGAGGAGTCATGGCGGAGTATAATAAGAAGAAAACCCTGGTGATCGGCCACAGGAACCCGGATACGGATTCCGTCTGTTCAGCGGTCTGCTACGCGGCGCTGAAGCGGAAGCTGACCGGCGACGACTATGAGGCGGCCAGGGTGGGTCATATGAATGAGGAGACGCTGTTCGTGCTGCGCTACTTCGGGGTGGAGAAGCCCACGCGGGTGCGGCATGTGCGGACCGAGGTGCGTGACATCGACATCCGGCAGGTGCCCGGCGTGAACCGGAACATTTCCCTGAAGAACGCCTGGAATATCATGCAGCGGGACAGCCTGGTGACGTTGCCGGCGGTGACGGAGGACGGTACGCTGGAGGGACTCATTACGGTCAGCGATATCGCGAAGACCTATCTGGACGTGCTGGACAGCAGCATCCTGTCGAAGGCGTGTACGAAGTATTCGAATATCATCGAGACGCTGGAGGGCCTGCTGATCGTCGGCGACGAGAACGGCTATTTCTCGCAGGGGAAGGTGCTGATCGCGGCGGCGAACCCGGATATGATGGAGTATTACATCAGCGAACACGATCTGGTGATCCTGGGCAACCGCTACGAGTCCCAGCTGTGCGCCATCGAGATGGGCGCGGACTGCATCATCGTCTGCGAGGGCGCGGCGGTGTCCATGACGATCCAGAAGCTGGCCCGCGAGAAAGGCTGCACTGTGATGACGACGCCCTACGACGCGTTTACGGCGGCCCGTCTCATCAACCAGAGCATGCCGATTGGGTATTTCATGAAGAGCGATCATCTGATCACATTCCAGGAGACGGACGTGGTGGATGAGATCAAGGACGTGATGGCCAGTAAGCGCCACCGGGATTTCCCGATCCTGGATGAGGACGGCAAGTATAAAGGCATGATCTCCCGCCGGAATCTCCTGGGCGCCCGGGGCAAGTCGGTGATCCTCGTGGATCACAACGAGAAGTCCCAGGCGGTGGACGGCATCGAGAACGCGCGGATCGTGGAGATCATCGACCATCACCGGATCGGTTCCGTCGAGACCATCGGGCCTGTGTATTTCCGGAACCAGCCGCTGGGCTGCACGGCAACCATTATCTATCAGATGTACCGGGAAAATGACGTCGCGATCGATAAGCAGACGGCGGGCCTTCTGTGCAGCGCGATCCTGTCGGATACGCTTCTGTTCCGGTCGCCGACCTGTACGGACATCGACCGGCGGGCGGCGGAGGAACTGGCGCGGATCGCCGGGATCGAAGTGGAGAAGTACGCGATGGAGATGTTCTCGGCGGGCAGTAATTTTGCCAGTAAGACCGAGGAAGATATCATGTACCAGGACTTCAAGCTGTTCACGGTTGGGAAGACTACGCTGGGCGTGGGACAGATCAATTCCCTGAGCGGGCAGGAGCTGGAGGAGCTGGAGGCGCGGATGCTTCCGTATCTGAAGGCGGAGCGGGCGCGCCGGGGGCTGGACATGATGTTTCTGATGCTGACGAATATATTGACGGAGACAACGGTGCTTCTGTGCGACGGACAGGGCGCGGAGCGGACGATCCAGGACGCGTTCCAGATGGAAGAGGACGACAAAGCGGGTCTGGTGCGTCTGCCAGGCGTGGTGTCTCGGAAGAAGCAGCTGGTGCCGGCGGTCATGGTGGCGCTGGAAGGATAGGACTGCGGTGCCGGGAAAGCCCGGGTGCAGGGACAGAAGCAGCCGGGAGGCCCGGAACGGGCGGAGCCGGCAGAGAAGGAGAAACGAGATGACATTTACATATCCTGCGGTGGTCGTGCCGCATGACGAAGACAACGGATACCATGTATATTTCCCGGATCTGGAAAGCTGCGAGGCGGACGGGCCGGATCTGGACGACGCGCTGCAGAACGCACGCGAGGCGGCTTATGACTGGATCTGCGTGGAACTGGAAGAAGAAATGGTCCTGATGCCGGAGGTGTCCCACGAGGAGGACATTGAGCTGCCGGAGGGCGGATTCCTGCGGAATATCATGGTGACGGTGAAGCTGCTGCCGGATAACGACTGAGAGGAAGAGCGATGACTGTGCCGGCGGCGGTACAGCAAAGCAGCGACTGCCGGGAGGACGGCAGTAGTATTTAAGGGTGCTGCGCGTCTGAGGCCTAAGCCGCGCAGCAGGCCGCTGCGGTGCCTGCGGGCGTCGCGGATGATGAGAGCGAAAAAGGAGTGTAATTATGGCAAAACAGAGTTGGAAACCGGGAAACCTTCTATACCCTCTGCCGGTGATCATGGCCAGCTGCCAGCGTCCCGGCGGGAAGCCGAACATCATCACGCTGGCGTGGGCCGGTACGGTCTGTTCGAGTCCGCCGATGGTGTCCGTTTCCATCCAGCGGGTACGGCATTCCTATGATATCATTAAGGAGACCGGGGAGTTTGTGATCAATCTGGTGACGAAGGATCTGACCTTCGCTACCGATTACTGCGGCGTCCGTTCCGGGCGCGACGTGGACAAATTCGCGGAGATGAAACTGACGCCGCTGCCGTCGCAGCATATCGCGGCGCCGGGCATCGCCGAGAGTCCGGTGAATCTGGAGTGCAAAGTGCAGCAGGTGATCCCGCTGGGCAGCCACGACATGTTCGTGGCGGAGATCGTGGGCGTGACGGTGGAAGACAGCTATATCGATGAGAACGGCAAGTTCCATCTGAACGACGCCGACCTGACGGCTTATTCGCACGGAGAGTATTTCCGGCTGGGCGAGAAACTGGGGAAATTCGGGTATTCGGTGGAGAAGAAGCAGAACGCCGGGAAGAGAAGATAGCGGCAGGACAGACCGCCAAGCTGCCGCAGAATGTACAGACAAGGAGATCAATATAAATTTGGATAAGCAATACAATAATATCACCCTCATCGGCATGCCCGCCGCCGGTAAAAGCATGGTGGGCGTGCTTCTGGCCAAGCGCCTGGGGTATTCCTTCATAGATACAGATATCGTGATCCAGGAACAGGAGGGCCGTCTCCTGAAGGAGATCATCGCTCAGGAAGGCCTGAGCGGATTCCTGGCCATCGAGAACCGGGTGAACGCGTCCCTGACGCCCCGCTGCGCGGTGATCGCTCCCGGAGGCAGCGTAATTTATGGCCGGGAGGCGATGAAACATTTCAGGGAAATCAGTACCGTGATCTATCTGCGGGTTACTTACGAGTCGCTTGAGAAGCGTCTGGGCGATCTGAAAGACCGGGGCGTGGTCCTGCAGGACGGTATGACGCTCCGCGACCTCTACGACGAGCGGACGCCGCTCTATGAGAAATACGCGGACATCACCATCGACGAAGCCGGCAAGTCCGCCGGCGATGTGGTGGATGAACTGCGGGAACTGCTGACCGGATGGAAGCGCTGACCGGCCGGAGAAGCCGGCCCGGCGGATCTGCCGGAATGAAGATAACAGAATAACCATCGCCTGCGTCCGCGTATGCGGGGCGGCTGCGGGCGGAAAGAAAGGAAGGATAAGATTATGAAGCGTTTACTGGCAATCGGAGAAGCACTCATTGACTGGATCCCGGCGGAGTCCGGCAGACCCATCCGCCATGTTACGGCGTTTCAGCCGAAGGTAGGCGGCGCGCCCGCCAATGTGGTCGGCGCGTATGTGAAGCTGGGCGGAAGCGGGTCTATGATCACCCAGCTGGGGGACGATCCCTTCGGCGACAAGATCGTGGAAGAGCTGACGGACTGCGGCATCGACTGTGCGTATGTAAAGCGGACAAAAGAGGCGAATACATCGCTGGCGTTCGTGGCGCTGCAGGATGACGGCAACCGGGAGTTCTCCTTCTACCGTAAGCCCGGCGCCGATATGCTGCTTCAGCCTGAGGCAGTGGAGGAAGCATGGTTTAAGGACATTTTCGCCCTTCATTTCTGTTCGGTGTCCCTGGGCAGCTGGCCCATGAAGGAAGCCCATCGGAAGGCGATCCGCTGCGCCCGCGAGGCAGGCGCGCTGGTCAGCTTCGATCCGAATCTGCGTCTGGCCCTGTGGGACGACACGGATGAGCTTCGCCGGGTGGTGCGGGAATTCGCGCCTATGGCGGATATTCTGAAGGTATCGGATGAAGAACTGGAATTCATCACCGGCAGGACCGACATCGCAGACGCGCTGCCGGAGCTTCTGAGCGGGAATACGAAGATGGTCATTTATACGAAAGGCTCTGACGGCGCGGAATGCTATACGAAGAGCGCGAAGGGATCTGCCGCCGGTCAGAAGGTTTCCGCCGTGGATACTACCGGCGCGGGCGACGGGTTCATCGGATCCTTCCTTTACTGCCTGTCCCGGGACGGCGTGGACGCCGCGGGGATCCCGGCTCTGACGGCGGAGAAGATGGAGGAGTATCTGGCGTTTTCCAACAAGTTCTGCGGCATCAGCGTGACGAAGCTGGGCGCCATCGCGTCGTATCCGACGCTGGCTGAGATGGAATAAAGCACTGGGATTTTGAACAGGAAGATGACGGAAAACTCCCGGTTGGCTGATCGGGAGTTTTCTTTGTGAGGTGAACGGTATGCCGGCACAGATCCCGGACTTTCTGAAAAATATGCTGACCGCCCAGTACGGTGAGGCAGATGCCGCCCGGATCATGGACGGTTATACGCGGCGCCGCCCGGTGACGCTTCGGGCGAATACGCTTAAAACAGACGCGGCCCATGTGAGGGACCGCCTGAGCGCGGCCGGGATCGGCTGGCGTGAGGTATCCTGGTATCCGGACGCGCTGATCCTTGACGAAGCGCGGGAACCGGCGGTACGCGCTCTGGACCTTTATGAGAACGGAGAGATCTATCTGCAGAGTCTGTCGTCGATGATCCCGCCGCTGATCCTTGCGCCCCGCGCCGGGGAATGCATCCTTGATATGGCGGCGGCCCCCGGCGGCAAGACGACCCAGATGGCTGCCCTGTCCGGCGGCGCGGCGCAGATCACGGCCTGCGAGAAGAACTACGCCCGTTCCGAGCGGCTGCGGTATAATCTGGACAGGCAGGGGGCCGGCGGCGTTCTGGTGATGAATGAGGACGCGCGGAAGCTGGATCCGTTCTTTTCGTTCGACAAGATCCTGCTGGACGCGCCCTGCAGCGGCAGCGGAACGGTTTACGCCCCGCCGGAGGCCGGGGGAACGGGAAAGAGCAGCGACACGGTCATTACCATGGAACTGATCGAACGCTCCGTCCGTACCCAGGAGGCGCTTCTGCGCAGGGCGCTGGCGCTCCTGAAGCCGGGGCATGAGATGGTCTATTCCACCTGCTCCGTGCTGGAGGCGGAAAATGAGCGCGTTTTGAAGCGGATCCTGCCCGGCGCGAGAGCGAAGGTGGTTCCGATCGGGCATCCGCTGTCCGGGGAGATCCCGCTTCTGCCGGTGACGCTTCCCGGAACCGTCTGCGTCTGCCCGACGGAACTGTATGAAGGCTTTTTTGTGGCGAAGATCCGGAAATCATAAGGCTTGCATTTTCTGACGGACCCATTATAATAATCTACCGGAACGGCAGTTCCAGGCCGAAGACGCGGCCCGGGGACGGCAGTTCCGAAATATCCGCGCGGCGCGGCAGCCGTGCGGTTCAGGGGTAAGATACATATGAATCGAAATCTTCTCAGACAGGTCGTTATTAAGACGCTCCCGGTAATGACCGGCTATGTGGTGCTGGGCTTCGGCTTCGGCATTCTTTCGGAGAACGCCGGCTATGGTTTCTGGTGGGTGCTGGCCATGAGCGTGTTTATTTACGCCGGATCCATGCAGTATCTGATGGTCAGCCTGCTGACCTCCGGGGCGTCTGTTATTTCCACGGCGCTGGCCACGCTGATGGTCAATGCCCGTCATCTGTTCTATGGAATATCCATGATCGACCGTTACAAGGGCGCGGGCGCGAAGAAGCCGTATCTGATCTTTGCCCTGACGGATGAGACCTATTCCCTGGTGTGTCACGGCGACACGCCGGAGGGAGTAAATCCGCATCTTTACTATTTCCTGGTATCACTTTTTAACCAGATCTACTGGATCATAGGGAGCGTTCTGGGCGCGATCGTCGGATCGGCGGTCACGTTCAACTCGGCGGGGATCGATTTCGCGATGACCGCTCTTTTCGTGACCGTCTTCGTGGAGCAGTGGCTGACGGCGAAGAATCATATCCCGGCGGCTGCCGGCGTATGTATCACGGTGGTCTGTCTGCTGATCTTCGGCGGGGATCTGTTCCTGATTCCGTCCATGATCCTGATCCTGGCCGCCCTGTCGCTGGGGAGACCGGTGTTTGGAAAGGAGATCCAGTCATGACTGATACCCGGGCTGCTTCTCTGATCGCTGCGGCCGCCATTGTGACGGCACTGCTCCGGTTCCTTCCGTTTCTGTTCCTGGGAGGAAAGCGGAAGACCCCTGAATATATCACTTATCTTGGAAAAGTCCTTCCTTATGCCATCATTGGCATGCTGGTCGTCTACTGTCTGCGCGGCGTTACCCCGCTGAACTGGCCTCATGGTCTGCCGGAGCTTCTGGCGGTGGCCGCGGTGGTCGTTCTTCATCTGTGGCGGCGCAGTACGCTTCTGAGTATCGCCGGCGGAACGATCTGCTATATGGTGCTGATCCAGTTCATTTTTAAGTAAAATCCATGGATTTTTTCTGAAAACTGTGATATGATGCATCTAGTGACAAAAATCTAATGAATTAGACTTGTTCCGAAGCAGATCCATCGAAAGGAGAACAGACATGAATCCGACCAACGGGGTCAGAACTGAATATCCGGCTGGCGCTGATGGGGTTCGGGCCGCCGCGGCCGCCGCGGATCACGGCCCGGACGGGAGTACCGTCAGTCCCGCACCGGGCAGTAAGGGGCTGCATGTCCGGATGTTTTCTTCATTTTCCATGGAATACGAGGGAACGACGGTCAACATGACCCGCGGGGGAGGCACAAAGGTTGAGCAGATCTTTGCCCGTCTGCTGATCAGCGGGGAGAAAGGCGTCTCCAAAAGAGAATTGATCGGCAGTATCTATGGTCAGGGCCAGGAATCCGGCGCCGACTTAAACCAATATGTAAATAATCTGATCTATCGCCTGAAGAAGCGTCTGCTCCTGTGGAATATGAAGGGGGCTTCCATCAGCCTGGAGAACGGCATCTGTCGTTTCGAGGCGTCGTTTCCGGTGACGGTCGACGCGATCGTGTTTCAGCAGCTGGTGGAACGGGGCTTAGCGCTTACCGGTACGGAACGGACTGAGCTTCTGGAAGAGGCGGTTGGGCTTTACAGCGGAGAATTCCTGGAAGAATTCTGCACGGAGCTGTGGGTCATTCAAAAGGACCATGAACTGAAGCAGATGTATTTCAAGGCCTGCGAAGCTCTGGGAGACGACTATTGCAGGAGTGGGAATTATCATCAGGCCAGAGATATTTATCACCGTGCGGCGCTGCTGTTTCCGTTCGATTTATGGCAGCTGTCAGAGATGGACTGCCTGATCGCCCTGAAAGATTATGACGCGGCGTATGCGGTCTATCAGGATACGGAGCGTATTTATGATGAAGAACTGGGGATATCACCCGGTGAAGAGTTCAGCAGGCGTCTGCATGTGATCGAGAAGCAGTCCATGCATCCGGCGCGGAGGCTGTCGGATATCCTGCAGCCGCTCCAGGAGGAATATTCGGACGGGGCGTTTTACTGTTACTATACGGATTTTCTTCATTTTTGTCAGATCCTTGCGAGGATCGCCGAGAGAAGCGGCCAGTCCCTGTTCCTGCTTCTGTGTACCTGGAGCATGGGGCGCGGAAGCAGATCCCATCCGGCGGGCAGTACCCTTGAAAGCCGGCAGATGGATATCCTGAAGGACGTTATCGGCAGAGTTTTCCGCCGGGGGGATATTTATACCCGGTACAGCAGCTGCCAGTATCTGATCATCTTAAGCGGTACGGACCGCGAAAACGGCGCGCAGGCGTTTGAACGTCTCCGCCGCGCCTGGAGCCGTCAGGAAGGCGCGCAGGGAGAATTAAGCTACAGCATGGATTCGCTGCTGGGATTCAGACAATTATAAGCCCCCTGTCTGCAGATGCAGGACAGAGGGCTTTCATTTCGGGGCGCCAGTGACGCGTTTTTTGTATTTCCTAGAAGTTCGTCGGCGTCATCTCTTTGCCGGCCAGTACCTCTTCGTAATCCTTCAGATTCCTGGCCAGAAGTTCCGGCGTATTCAGACCGTAAGGACATTTGCCGGCGCACTGGTTGCAGTGGAGGCAGTCCTTGATCTTCATCATCTTCTCCTGACCGGCCGGCGACAGATGGCCTGCGGAAGGCGAGCGGCGCAGCAGGAGCGACATTCTGGCGCAGTTATTGATCTCAATGCCGACCGGGCACGGCATGCAGTAGCCGCAGCCGCGGCAGAAGCCGCCGGCCAGCTGCTTAAGGTCCGCGTCGATAACAGCCTGATACTCCGGCGACATAGCGGGCGGATTATCGATGTAGCTTAAGAATTCGTCCAGTTCCGATTCCCGCTGGACGCCCCAGATGGGCAGGACATTGTCGTACTGGGCCAGATAGGCATAAGCCGCGGCGGAATTGGTGATCAGGCCGCCGGACAGGGCCTTCATGGCGACAAAGCCCATATCGTGGGCGCGGCAGGCGTCTACGATGGCGATATCCTTGTCCGTGGCCAGATAACTGAAGGGGAACTGCAGCGTGGCGTAGAGGCCGCTTTCAATGCTTTCGGAGGCCACGGAGAGCCGGTGGTTGGTGATTCCGATAAAGCGGATCTTGCCCTGCTGCTGCGCCTTTAAGGCCGCGTCGTAAAGGCCGTCTTCGCCGCCCGGCTTCGGGCAGAAGGACGGATTGTGGAACTGGTAGACGTCGATATAATCCGTCTTCATGAGCCGCAGGCTGGTCTCCAGATCCGTCCAGAACTGGTCCGCGGTCTTTGCGGTGGTCTTGGTCGCTATGCAGAGATGATTGCGCGTTCCGTCGCCGAAGGCCAGACCCAGCTTCTCTTCGCTGTCCGTGTAGGCGCGGGCGGTGTCGAAATACGTGATGCCGTGGTTGTAGGCCTTGCGCAGCAGATACGCGGCGTCTTCCTTGGGGATGCGCTGGATGGGCAGCGCGCCGAAACCATTTTTATTGACCGTAATGCCGGTCTTTCCGAGAGTGACTTTGTCCATGATCGATCCTTCTTTCTGCGTTTTATTAATCATAATATAAAAAACGGGAAATGGCAATACAGAAAGCGCACGGCGCGGTTGTTCGGTTTGCGTGGCAGTGGATTAAAATATAGGGTGCAGCGGCTTTGGCGGAGAAATTATCCGCGCTACAAGTGCAATACGAAACGAAACTACCGGGCACGGCGTATTCTGCCGCACCCGGTAGCTTATGTGTATTCTGTCTGTATGTCTTCCGCACCGGCCGTCGTCGGGAGAATAAATTCTCCGGTCGTTATCTCAGGCGGCGTCCGAAAATATTACAGCTGCGGGCCGGCGGCTACCAGAGCCTTGCCGTGCTCGTTGGTCTCGTACTTGGCGAAATTCTTGATGAATCTCTGGGCCAGGTCCTTCGCCTTCGCATCCCACTCGGACGGATCGGCGTAGGTGTCGCGCGGATCCAGAATGCCGGTGTCCACGCCGTTGAGCTGTGTCGGTACCTCGAAGTTGAAGTACGGGATCTTCTTCGTCGGAGCGCCCTTGATGTCGCCGTCTAAAATCGCGTCGATGATGCCGCGGGTGTCCTTGATGGAGATACGCTTGCCGGTGCCGTTCCAGCCGGTGTTCACCAGATAAGCCTTCGCGCCGTTCATCTCCATTCTCTTGACCAGCTCTTCCGCGTACTTGGTCGGATGCAGCTCCAGGAACGCCTGGCCGAAGCATGCGGAGAAGGTGGGCGTCGGCTCGGTGATGCCGCGCTCTGTGCCGGCCAGCTTCGCCGTGAAACCGGACAGGAAGTAGTACTGGGTCTGCTCCGGTGTCAGGATGGATACCGGCGGAAGTACGCCGAACGCGTCGGCGGACAGGAAGATCACGTTCTCAGCTGCCGGAGCCGCGGAAACCGGGCGTACGATCTTCTCGATGTGGTTGATCGGGTAGGATACGCGGGTGTTCTCGGTGACGCTCTTGTCAGCGAAATCGATCTTGCCGTTCTCGTCCAGAGTTACGTTCTCCAGAAGAGCGTTCCTCTTGATCGCGTTGTAAATGTCGGGCTCGGACTCCTTGTCCAGGTTGATGACCTTCGCGTAGCAGCCGCCCTCGAAGTTGAAAACGCCCTTGTCGTCCCAGCCGTGCTCGTCGTCGCCGATCAGCAGACGCTTCGGGTCGGTGGACAGGGTGGTCTTGCCGGTGCCGGACAGACCGAAGAAGATCGCGGTGTGCTCGCCGTTCATATCGGTATTGGCGGAGCAGTGCATGGAAGCGATTCCCTGCAGCGGCAGATAGTAGTTCATCATGGAGAACATGCCCTTCTTCATCTCGCCGCCGTACCAGGTGTTCAGGATGACCTGCTCACGGCTGGTGATATTGAAGACGACCGCGGTCTCGGAGTTGAGGCCCAGTTCCTTGTAGTTCTCTACCTTCGCCTTGGAAGCGTTGTAGATGACGAAATCCGGCTCGAAGTTCTCAAGCTCTTCCTCGGAAGCCTGGATGAACATGTTCTTTACGAAATGAGCCTGCCACGCCACTTCCACGATGAAGCGGATCGCCATGCGGGTGTCCTTGTTGGCGCCGCAGAACGCGTCTACGACATACAGCTTCTTGTTGGACAGCTCTTTGACGGCCAGATCCTTGACGGCCTTCCAGGTCTCCTCGGAAGCCGGATGGTTGTCGTTCTTGTAAGCGTCGGAGGTCCACCATACGGTGTCCTTGGAATTCTCGTCCATGACGATGAATTTGTCCTTGGGGGAGCGGCCGGTGTAAACGCCTGTCATAACGTTCACCGCGCCCAGTTCGCTTAACTGGCCCTTGTCATAGCCTTCCAGCGTGGGATCCATCTCCGCCTCGAACAGATACTCGTAGGAGGGATTGTAAACGATCTCAGTGGTTCCAGTGATGCCATACTTGGTTAAATCCGGAGTTGCCATGATACATCATACCTCTTTTCTTTTTAAAATATATGGTTGGAATACATAAACCAAACCTTCCACTATTCCTATATTATACATGATGAGGCAAGAAAATCAACTAGATTTTGCCGGATTGTTCAAATTTTAGTACAATCATACAGGAATCGGGAAAACTGGTACAGAAAGACGCGGAGGCGTTTTCGTATCGGAGGAATCTGCTTGAAAAATATAGAATTGAAGACGCAGGAAAACCGTGTTTTTAGCGGTTGATGTTATTGTGGAAATATGGTAATATCTGGGGAGCCGGACCTGGAAACAGGAATTCCGGATACCTGAGAATCAAACTGCCGCCGGAGTCGTCCGGCGGTTTTAACGGAGGAATTATTACATGTCACAGAAACAGAAGAAGCAGCCGTTCCCCTGGCGTACGTTTCTGCCCAGCCTGGCGTCGGTGGCGATCCCGATCGCCCTGCAGAACCTGCTGACGACCACAGCCAGCATGATCGACACGATGATGGTTGCGCCCCTTGGAGAGCTTTCGGTGGGGGCGCTGGGCCTCTGCGCCCAGTTCTCGTCGCTCATGTTCTCCGGTTACTGGGGCTTCGTCGGGGGCGGGATGCTTTTCATTTCCCAGTACTGGGGGTCTAAGGAAGACGACGGGATCGAGCGGTCCTATGGCATGACGCTTGTGTGCATGATGGCGGTGGCGGCGGTGTTTGGCTGTCTGGCGATCTTCGCGCCGGAGCAGATCATGCGGCTCTATACGGATAAGGAGGCGATCCGGGAGATCGGCGTCCAGTACCTGCATATCGTGGGGGCGGCGTATTTCCTGCAGATCCTTTCCATGGCCATGAGCTGTCTTCTGCGCGCCACGGAGCGGGTTCGGATCCCGATGGTCGCGTCCATCGCCTCGGTGGCGACGAACCTGGTGCTGAACTGGGTCTTCATCTACGGCCATTTCGGCCTGCCCGCCATGGGCATCCGCGGCGCGGCCCTGGCGACCACCTGCGCGGCGGCCGTGAATGTGATCATGATCTATCTGCTGGCGTGGGGAACCGGGTATCCGTACCTGTTCCGGGTGCGGGGACATTTCCGGTGGAACGGACGGCAGCTGAAAGCGTATTTTATCAAATGCTTCCCGATCATCTGCAATGAGGTGCTGATCGGCGTCGCCAACATGCTGATCAACGTGACGCTGGGCCGCCAGCCGGAGCATGTGATCGCGGCGCTGGCCGTCTTCCGCACGCTGGAGGGACTGATCATCGGCTTCTTCGCCGGCTTCTCCAACGCGGCCTCGATCCTGGTGGGCAAATGCGTCGGCGCGGGAGAGCTGGATACGGCCTTCGAGCGTGCGAAGCGGCTGGTATACATGTGCAGCGGCGTGATCTTTATGGCGGACCTGCTGGTGATCCTTGTGCATAAGCCGCTCCTGACGGCCATGAGCCTGTCCGGCGAGTCCTATCTGGCGGGCTTTCGGATGCTTCTGATCTACGCGGTGGTATCGGTGATCCGCATGGGCAACTGGATGCAGAACGATACCTACCGGGCGTCCGGCGACGCGGTGTACGGGACGGTGCTGGAGATTGTGTTCATGTATGTCATGGTGCTGCCCTGCGTGCTGTGCAGCGGGTTCGTGTTTAAGCTGCCTTACTGGGTGATCTTTATCTGCTGCTACATCGACGAGCCGGTGCGGTATGTGCTGATGCAGATCCACCTGTACTCCGGCAAATGGGTGAAGCCGGTGACGGAGCTGGGAATGGCGGCGCTGCCGGCGTTTCAGGCGAAGCATGGGAGACGGCGCGCGGGGAAGGCGTGACGGTTGGCGAAGTACCGAGTAATGACTGCAAGAGAGACCGGACGGCATCCGCCGTGCCGACGGCGAAGCGTCCTTCGGAGCGGGCGGCAACGATGACGGCGTATTGCCGGTAGGCATAAGTATAAAAATTACCGTTTGGATTGCGTTTTTATAAGCGGTCCGAACGGTATTTTGCGTATTTTAATATGGCGGTTTCCATAGGATTATGGTACAATACAAAGAAAGCGTCACTGGCGCTTTCTTCGCATGGAAATACAAGCAGGGCGTCACTGGCGCCCCGCTTGCATGGAAATAAAAAGAGTTCTTCCGGAGGAGGTCATTTTCATGAAAGTATTAATGCTGAACGGTTCCCCGCACGCCAAGGGCAATACATATCTGGCGCTGCATGAGATGGAGAAGGAGTTTGAGAAGGCCGGTATCGAGACCGAGCTGGTCTGTATCGGCAATCAGGACATCCGCGGCTGTATCGCCTGCAATTCCTGCTACAGGAACAGCAAGTGCGTTTTTGACGATGCGGTCAATGAGCTGGCGCCCAAATTCGAGGCGGCGGACGGCCTGGTGGTGGGAAGTCCTGTGTATTACGCGTCCGCTAACGCCACGCTGGTCGCGTGCCTGGACCGCCTGTTCTACAGCACCGGTTTTGACAAGACGATGAAGGTAGGCGCGGCTGTCGCCGTCGCCCGCCGCGGCGGATTATCGGCCACATTTGACGAGCTGAACAAATATTTCACCATCAGCGGCATGCCGGTGGCGTCCAGCCAGTACTGGAACAGCGTCCACGGCCGCACGCCCGGCGAGGCGGAGCAGGACGGCGAAGGGATGCAGACGATGCGGACCCTGGCGCGGAATATGGCGTTTCTGATGAAGAGCATCGCGCTGGGGAAAGAGAAGTACGGACTGCCGGAGACGGAGCCGCGGGTATCGACGCATTTTATTCGGTGATGCGGCGAAAAGCTGCGGGAATGCCGGTGAAGCTGAAATTAACAGAAAAGCCGGAAAATAAACTGCAAGACTGATAAAGATACTGAGTTGATATGGAACGATCGGCATACCGTATATACGTAAAATGAGAAGAAAGGAACATATCAGAATGAACAAATTAGCGATTTTCCTTGCGGACGGATTCGAGGAGATCGAAGGACTGACCGTGGTGGATATCTGCCGGCGTGCCGGCCTTGACATCACGATGGTCTCCATCAATGATACAACTGCGGTAAACGGCTCCCACGGCATCCGTGTGACGGCGGATCAGGTGCTTTCAGAGACGGATTTCGCGTCTATGGAGATGCTGATCCTGCCCGGCGGCAAGCTGGGGACTATAAATCTGGAGAAGTGCGTGCCGCTGATGGAGCAGATCGACGCATTTTATCGGAATGGGAAATATGTGGCCGCGATCTGCGCCGCGCCCAGCATCCTGGCACACCGCGGGATCCTGACGGGGAAGAAGGCGTGCTGCTATCCCTCGTTTGAGTCTCATCTGACGGAGGCGAAAGCGGAGCTGGTGCGCGAGCCCGCGATCACTTCAGGCACGGTGATCACCGGGCGGGGCATGGGCTGTTCGATTCCGTTCGGTCTGGCGATCGTCGCAGCCTGCTGCGGGAAGGCGAAGGCGGACGAGATCGCGGCGCAGATCGTGTATGGGTGACGGATGAAGAAAGAGTGGTTTAAGCGATAGAAGAGCTTCCGGTATTATATACAGACAGCGTGTACATACGGCAAATGGCGGGCCTCTTTTGAAACATATAATTCTGCACAGAACACAGAACATATGTTTTGAAAGAGGCTTTTTGATCCGCCATAACAAACAACATATGAGCATTGGAACAAACATTGTACATACATTGCACCAAGTGACAAACAGACTGTAAAGTCAAAGATTAATACAAATACAGCTGCAAAATGACAAATTAACTATTTACATTTGGAAAGAAAAGCGTTATTATGTTGATAGTCAAAATTTGGCAGAAGTTTGTTCTAAAGATATTAAAATTGACAACGGTGATAACTTAACAATAAAAGGAGATAAAGCGATATGAATTATGCATCCTATGCATTTCCGGCTGTTTGCGGAATACAGGCAGGAAAAAGATATTATACGGCGATGGTGCCGCTTGAGGTGATACCTGTAATATTTCAGACCACGAATGCGGAGCTTCCGCCTGAGATCCGTTCTCAAAGAGCGCTCAATGAAAAGCGTGTTCCCCAGATACGGGATTATATGGTGGAGAATCCGGATACATATGTGTTTTCCTCACTGACGGCATCCGTGGATGGGAATATGGAATTCAAGGCGATCGATGAGAATAATCCGCTGGTCGGTTATATTTTAATTTCATTGAGCGCCCGATTTCTTATAAACGACGGGCAGCATCGCTGCGCCGGAATTATTGAAGCGCTCAAGAGCCGCCCTGAATTGAAAAATGAGACGATTTCTGTCGTATTTTTCCATGATGAAGGTCTTGCGCGCTCTCAGCAGATGTTTTCTGATCTGAACCGTTATGCGCTGCATCCGTCGAAGTCGATTAATGTATTATACAGTTCGAGGGACGAGCTGTCGGTCATAACGAAGAATGTAGTTGATCGTGTAGACGCATTTAATGGATTAACGGAAAAGGAGAAAGTGACTGTTTCGAACCGGTCGAAAGCGTTGTTTACTTTGAGCGCGATCCATGCCGCAACCGCGGAGCTTCTGAAGGGAATCACGCTGCCTGCAGAGGAGAGGCAGCAGCTGGCGGTTGATTTCTGGGAGACCGTTTCGCAGCACATGCCGGACTGGACGGATGTAAAGAGAGGCGATAAAAAGTCCTCCGAGGTTCGGGAACACAGTATTTGCTCTCTTAGTATTGCGCTTGCCGCGATCGGTTACAGCGGGAATAAGCTTTTAAGAAGTTTCCCGGATGACTGGAAAAAATATCTTGACAGGCTGGATAATATAAACTGGCGGAAGGACAATGAGGACTGGAAAGATCTGATTTATACCAATGGAAGAGTGGCTGCCAACCGGACTTCTCAGAAAGCGCTGTCATTGTATGTGGAAGAGATACTGATGAAAGAAGAGATGAAAGTCTGATTTTTGTCAATGAACTTAGGAGGAAGAGATGAAGGCATTTGTCGTTACGCTCGAACAACTGTTTAAGATGGATACGGGAATAGGGGACGAAAGAGCGAACTTCAGCGGGAATAAACGGAAACTGCTTATTCCGTTATATCAGAGGGAGTATGTCTGGCCGGATGAAAAGATAGTAACTCTTGTAAATGATATTAAACGGTGCAATAAATTCCTGGGCAATATCATAATGGATGAGGCGGATACATGCTATGAGATCGTTGACGGACAGCAGCGGATCACGACGTGCTGTTTGATTCTTATGTGTTTACATAATCAATATGCCGGCAGCCCCAGGGAGCAAAACACGCTCAAAAAGCTTATAAAGCCTTACGGCGAATTTGTCTTGGTTAATGATTCTGTAGGTAATTATATCAGCGAGGACGGCGATAAGCTGCTCATTAAAATAGACAAAGAGAAAGACGTATATTATCAGACGGACGATTTCGAACGGGCATTTAACACGATCAGGACGGAGATGGAGAACTTCGGCGGGCATGAGAAGCTCCTGGATTTCAAAAGAAAGCTGCTGGATTGTGAAATCCTGATTCTTATCAATAACAGGCATGATAATATCCATCCGGTTGAAGAGATATTTCTGGATATCAATGAGAAAGCGCAGCTGCTGCAGCCCGAGGATATCTTTAAAGGTCATTGCTTCGAAAATTATGAGAAGGAATCTCACCAGGATTTACGGGAATTGTGGGTGCGGCTGAAAAAACAGGCCATGGCTTTCCGAAAATTCGGGTATAAAGATGCCAGTGATTATATCTATTTGTACTTACTGGAGACGGAGGACAACCTGATTCCCCAGAACCTTAAAATCGGCGGCAGACATTATCTTGACGGCAGGACCATGGACGAGACCCACCGGATCCTGTCGCAGATGGTCGCATACGGGGAAGATAATATCAGGTTTTATAATGATTTATTGAAGTCGGATTATGAATTTGCGGATCTGTGTAAAGACAGTCATGATTATGTACACACCGGGGATCATCAGGCAGTAAAGAAGATGTGCCGACAGATGCTGGAAAGTGCCGCGCAGTATCAGAAACTGCCGTTTCAGTATTTTATATATTTCCTGAAGGAAAATAAGAGATCAGCGGATCCGGGGACTGCTGGTTCAATGCCGTATCAGCAGTTCAGGAAGATCGTAACCAATCTGTACGTATACATGATGCTTTTTGTTATGGATGGCGCCAAAAAATCCAAAAAGGACATAGATCATACGGTCAGAGACGCCGTTAACGGTGAGGACGGCATCAGCCGGGCGCTCACGGCGGCCAGGAGGCTGAGGAATCAAAAGGTACGCAATTTTGTTTTAAATGAAAATTTTGCGCCCGAAAAACTGCAGTTTGTATATTCGGTCATTGATTTCTATGAACCGGAACGAAATTGGTTAAGAAAAATATATATGACAGAGAACGGGGATACTTTGGAACACTTTATCGTTCCGGATAATCGTAAAGGATATATTCTGTGGAAGGATGGAGACAATCAGATCCACCTTGCGCTGCCGCCGGAGGATGTAAAAAAATATAAGAAGATGACTATAAACTATCTGATCATTGACCGGGAACTTAATGAGTCGCTCGGACATGACGATATCGTTACGAAAATACAAAAAATCCGGTCATGGTATGAGAGAAGGGGAGAGGCGATGCCCGGACATGCGGCCGTGATCATTGAATATATCGAACAGCTTCCGGAGTACGACAGCCTGAAGCATCTGAAGGGCGCCGCACACTCACGGGAGGAGATAGAAGCTGCATATATTATGTTTGTCATGAGTTACTTCGATCCGGAGAATAAGTTGAAGGACAGCCTGGAGCGCGCGTTTGCCGGAGCTTTCAGGACAGCGTGAAAATATTGCCGCACAAAACGGGAATGGCACCGGAATACCCAAAATGTATCTGGTATTCCGGCCATTCTTTTGTTATAATGTGAACAGGAAACGGCTGAAAGGAGATCAGACACCATGGAATTTATTTACCAGATCCCGGAAACTATGCTCAGGACGCGATCTGCCGGGGGCGAGGTCGTGCGGTTTACTTACGACACACAGACCTACGATGAACAGAGCGAACCTCTGAAAAAGGGCGCATGGGTCTATCTGCCCTGCGGCTATGCCGCGGAGAAGCAGTACGATATCCTGTACCTCCTTCACGGCGGCGGAGAAAATGAAGGCATGTGGCTCAAAAAGTTCCCCGAGACCGTTACGATGCTTGATAATATGATCGCGGACGGCGTTTGCCGGCCGTGTATTGTCGTGACGCCTACATTCTACCGCAGCGGCCCGACGAGAGAGATCGTCGAGGATGTGACGGAACATTTTAAGTACGAGCTCCGCCGCGACCTGGTTCCGGCGGTGGAGAAGGCGTTCTCCACTTATGCAGGCGGCGATGTGTCGGAGGAGAATCTGGTCAGGACGCGTGCGCACCGTGCGTTTGCGGGACTTTCCCTGGGATCCATGACGACCTATCGCGCGGCTCTTTACAACAATTTCGACCTCTTCGCCTGGTACGGGCCGTTCTCCGGCTGTGCGGGACCGAAGGGAAACCATGAGGCAGAGGTGGAAAGGATCTGCGGGGCGCTTGCGGAAGGTGAGAAGAAGGGGCTGGATCTGAAGTGCATGTTCTGCTGCAACGGCGACGGGGACATCGCTTACGCCGAGCATATCGATATCATGGAAAAGGCCGCGTCCGTGTGTCCGCAGCTTAAAAAGGGCGAGAATTATTTCTTTATGACGATCCCGGGCGGCGTACATGATATGAAGGCGTGGCAGACGGATCTTTATAATGTGCTGCAGGTGTTCTTCCGGGAGAAATAAGACTGCAGCGGGGAGGAATGAACGATGGATGATCCGTTGGATCTAATACGTGATCTGTTCTCGCAGGACTGTTCGATCGAGACAGTCCTGCATATGGTTATGGCGCATTTTGACCTCTCTGAGGAAGAAGCGCAGGCGAAGATCGCCGAGTATTTTGATATCGTCGGATGGTAAGGAGCAAGGAGGACCGATGTTAGCAGTATCACCAAAACCAGAGCTTCGGGTGTGGGGCACAAGAGGCTCCTTCCCGGCAGCGGGAAAACAGTATATGCGGTATGGCGGGAACACGTCCTGCTTTTCTGTGGAGTACGGCGGATGCCTGTTCATCCTGGATGCCGGCAGCGGACTGGCCGTGCTTGGAGAGCAGCTGAAGAAACGCGCGGATATCCGCGGTATCCATATCTTCCTGAGCCATCTGCATATTGACCATGTGATCGGACTGTACCCCTTCCTTGCCATGGCGGCGGACAGGCAGACGGTACAGATCCATCTTGACGAACGGTCTGCGGAAGGCGGGGGACTGAGCCGGCTTATCGGAAGGCCATATTGGCCGTATTCCATCGGGGAGGCCGGCATCGGATTATCGCCATTTGGGCCCGGAACCGGTCTTCACATCGAAACGGATGCGGGGGTGGTGGATGTTTCAACCATGTCCGGGACGCACCCGGGAGGATGCTGCTGGTACCGGCTCCGGTTCGGGGATAAGAGCGCGGCGTATCTCCTGGACTGCGAGACCGGTGACGATATCGAAGGGAAACTTACGGATTTTGTCTCTGGCGCGGACCTTCTGGTGTGGGATGCGCACTTTGCGCCCGGAAAGGTCCGGAAAGGCTGGGGGCATTCCACATGGGAGGATGGGCTGCGGCTCCGGAGGAAAGCCGGAGCGGGGAAGGTCCTGATGGCGCATTACTCCAATGATTATGATGACGCATTCCTTGAGGCTCAGGAGGCGGAAGCCCTTGCTGTTTCGGAAGGCGGATGTATCTTTGCACAGGAAGGTATGGTGATTGGGTTATGACACAGGAAGAGATGAAAAAGGTACTGGAGATCGGCGTCATGCTGTCTGCAGAGAGAGATCCGCTCAGGCTTCTGGACCGGATACTGGGATCCGTTATGGATCTGGCGCATTGCGACGCGGGAACGCTTTATACTCTGGAAGACAGGGCATTGAGATTTCGTATCATGAGAACGGATTCCAGGGGCGTGCATACGGGCGCCGACGGAGTGCTTCCGGACATCCCTCCGGTACCGCTCGATAAGCGTAATATCTGCGCGTTTTCTTTCCTTGAACGGAAGACAGTCAATATCCCGGACGTATACGAATGCGCGGATTATGATTTTGCCGGCCCGAAGGAATACGACCGGATGACCGGCTACCGTACCTGCTCTATGCTGGCGGTGCCGATGGCGGACAGGAAGGGAAACGGTATTGGCGTCATCCAGCTGATCAACGCCATGGATGCAGACGGGAATGTGCGCGCGTTCCGGGATGACATGGTGCTCGTGCTGGAGTCTGTCGCTTCGCAGGCGGCTATCACGATCCAGAATGTGCGGTATATGAATGATATCAAGGGGCTGTTTGATTCCTTTGTGAAGGTCATGTCTTCCGCGATCGATGAGAGGACACCGTACAACGCCAACCATTCCAGACGGATGGCCGAGTGCGGCGCAGCTTTTATCGATCATCTGAATGCCATTGCAGAGGAAGCGGGCGGAAGCGCCCGGTTCACGGCGGAACAGAAGGAAGAGTTCGTGATGAGCGTATGGCTCCATGACGTGGGAAAACTTGTTACTCCGCTTGAGGTCATGAACAAGGCCTCAAGACTGCTGCCGGAGCAGAGCCTTGAGATCCGGCACCGTATGAGAGAGATCCTTCTGACAGGTCTCGCTGAGAAGGAGGCCGGAAGGATCACGGAAGGACAGTACGAGGACCTCAAAGGCAGGACGGAAGCGGCCGCTCAGCTCATACGGAAGGCGGATACGGCGGGATTTGTCACTGACGATATGCTGGAGAAATTAAACGAACTGGCGGCAGAGATCTATACGGATATAGATGGGAATACGCAGCCGTGGCTTACGCCGGACGAGCTTGCCATGCTGTCCATACGGAAGGGAACGCTTTCAGAAAGCGAACGCGCCGTGATGGAGGAGCATGTAAAAGTGACGGACCGGCTGTTATCGCAGATCCGGTTCTCGCCGGAGCTGTCCCATGTCCGGCAGTGGGCGGCATCCCATCATGAATTTTTAGACGGATCCGGGTACCCCCGGCACATCAGGGGCGGGGAGATCCCATATGAGGTGCGGATCATCACCATACTGGATATCTTCGATGCGCTGGTAGCGGACGACCGGCCGTACAAACCGGGACTGCCGGTGGTGAAGGCGCTCGGGATCCTTACGTCCATGGCGGAAAAGGAAGGGAAACTGGATCCTGTGCTGACAAGGCAGTTCATCGACAGCCGCTGCTGGGAAGCCGCCGGGTACGCGGGCCTTGACGCAAAGGGCTGATACCGGCAATCGGTATTTCCGGCGGATCCGGATGAGATTCACGGCGAAAGGCGGATCAACGAAACGATAAGACGACAGGAGGCCCTGCTGATGAACAGGCTTCGTATATCACCCGGGATTAAGATAGCTGCCGCAGCGGCTGTTTCTGCGGCGGTGATCGCCTCCGCGTTCCGGCTCGGACTGGCAGGCGCGGCAGACCATGCCGCATCCGACCTTTTATACCAGGGGCCTTACCCCATGTCCGGGAAAATCGTGCTTCTGCAGATCGATCAGAAAGCGGTGGAGGAGATCGGACCCTACGCGCAGTGGGGAAGAGGCGTCATTGCAGACGTCATCGACGCCCTGAACCAGTCGGAAGACTCCCGGCCGGCCGTGATCGGCCTGGATATCCTGTACTCCGGAGAGACGGACAGGGCAGAAGGAGCAAAGACCGGTCCGGATGCCGCAGAAGCTTCGGGGACTGCGGGCGGGGATGCGCGGCTTGCGGAAGCGGCCGGGCGCTATAAAAACGTGGTTGCGGCTTCAGCGGCCGTTTTCGGTACCGTACTGGAGCCGGACGGGAACGGGGATTACCGTCTCAGGCAGAGCGGGATCCAGAGCTATGAAGGACCGTACCGGGCGCTGGCGGAGTCGGCCGCCGTCGGGCACATCAACGTTATGCTGGACTCCGACGGTATCCTGCGGCATCATATGCTTTCTTTTACCCTGCCGAACGGCGGGCAGGTGCCATCGTTTGCTCTGGCGGCAGCGCAGATGTATGCGGATGCGGCCGGTGATACGCTTAAGCTTCCGGAGACGGACAGCCGCGGGTTCTGGTATATCCCGTACAGCATGAGACCGGGAGGCTACAGCGAGAGTCTGTCCGTGGCGGATGTGCTCAGCGGACGTGCGGATCCCTCGTATTTCAAAAATAAGATCGTACTGATCGGACCGTATGCCCCGGCATTCCAGGACAGCTGCTTTACATCCATGGACCATGCCGCTCCCATGTATGGCGTCGAGGTGCAGGCAAACGTGATCGAGGCACTGCTTCGCGGCGAGTATCCGCGTGAGGTTCCGGATGATATACAGACGGCTGCCCTGTTCGTCGTCAGCTTTGCGGTATTTTTCCTGTTCCGGAAGCGGCGCGTGGCAACCGCGACGGCTGCGGCGCTGCTGGTATCCGGCGGATGGATCGCGGTATGCCGGCTGGCGTTCAGCTCCGGGCTTATCCTGCATATCCTGTGGGTGCCTGCCGCCGTGGTCCTGCTCTATGTTGGCTGTCTGGCGTATAATTACGTCTCTTCGAAATTGGAAGCTCTGCGCGTCCGGAAGATGTTCAGCAGATATGTGGCCCCGGACATCGTGGACGAGATCCTGGCAGAGGGGGCCGATTCCCTGCAGCTGGGCGGGAAACTGACGGAGATCGCGGTCCTGTTCGTGGATATCCGCGGATTCACAACGATGTCGGAGGCTCTGGATCCTCAGACCGTCGTGGGGATCCTTAACCGGTATCTGGAACTGGTATCGAACGCCGTAAAACACAACGGCGGTACCCTGGACAAGTTCATCGGAGACGCCGCAATGGCATTCTGGGGAGCGCCGGTTGCGTGCGGGGATCCTGTCATGAAGGCTGCCAGGGCAGCGCTTGAGATGGCGGAGGGATCTGAGAGGCTCGACCGGGAGCTCATGAAAAAGTACGGCCGCACCGTTTCCTTCGGTATCGGCATCCATGTGGGTCCGGCTGTCGTAGGCAATATCGGGGCCCCGGATCGGATGGACTATACGGCCATCGGGGATACCGTCAACACGGCGTCCAGACTGGAATCCAATGCGCCGGCCGGAACAGTCTATATCTCCAGGGCTGTTGCGGACGCCCTGGAAGGGCGGATACGGACCAGATCGCTGGGAGATTCCGTAAAACTGAAAGGGAAAGAAGAGGGATTCGAGATCCTGGTCCTGGAAGGACTGATATAACAGATCATTGCATCAGGAGAACGATCGTTATGTACAGAAAAGATATCATACCGGGTTGGAGATCCTGACGGCAGGATATTCCAGACGAGGCGAAAAGCTTGAAAATCTGCCATTTTCTGCGTTTCTTATCCAGATTTACCAACGGGTTACCAATATTTCTGAAGAGCTAGGACTTGCTATTATAATATTTGAAATGAAAAATGTTGTCAGGAAATAACGAAAAGGAGCCGAATAATTATGGAGAATAGGCTGATATATGATGTGCCAAATAACATTATGAGTGATTTTATTAAAACGGATGATATCTTAAAAGATATGTGCGGCATCATAGAATCATCACAGAAAGCTGCGTATCAGGCAGTCAATACAGCCCTTGTTCGAAGAAACTGGCTTCTTGGATACAGAATTGCCAGTGAAGAAATGCGAGGTAAAGAACGGGCAAAGTATGGAGCGGAAATTATAAAGAAACTCGCTAAAGAGCTGTCGGCAGAATATGGAAAAGGATTTACAAAATCTAATTTATACAGTTTTTATGCGTTCTATAAAACTTATCCTGAGATTTTCCAGACAGCGTCTGGAAAATCTCAGAAACTATTATCGTGGTCGCATTATGCAGTACTGCTACAGGTAGATAATGAAAAAGCCCGTGCGTGGTATGAGAAAGAAGCGATGGAACAAACATGGAGTGTCAGAACATTACAGCGCAATGTTTCTTCGCAGTATTATTATCGCATGCTTCAAACACAGAAAAGAGAGATTGTGGAAGAAGAAATGAAGGAATTGACCGCAGAATATCAGAGCGATAAACTGGAATTCATAAAAAATCCGATGATTGCTGAATTTTTGGGACTTGCCTCGAATACAGATTTCACGGAAAGTGATTTTGAAAAGAGCATCCTTTCTAATCTGCAGAAATTTTTGATGGAACTTGGAAAAGGCTACGCCTTTGTAGCAAGACAGCAGCATATTCATACGGAAAAGCAAGATTATTTTATTGATCTTGTGTTTTACAATTATATTCTCAAGTGCTTTGTACTGATTGATTTGAAAACACAGAAAATCACACATCAGGATGTGGGGCAGATGGATATGTATATCCGTATGTATGATGAATTAAAACGAAGTGATGGGGATAATCCTACGATCGGCATTGTGCTCTGTGCCGACACGGATGAAGACATTGCAAGGTATTCTGTACTTCACGGTAATGAGCAGTTATTTGCTTCCAAGTATAAGCTTTATTTGCCAACAGAGGAAGAATTGCGGAAGGAAATTGAAACACAGAAGGCGATGTTTTATTTGCAGCAGAATGAGAAAGACTAAAACGACCAAATATGTAGAACTTAAAGCATTGAATAAATACGTGGTGGAGATTTTAAAGTACAGGAGAATATCTTATCATATCGGAAGTAACAACGATAGAAAATGCCATTCTTCAGCTGGGGGCTGGTGAGTTTCAGAAGCTTTGTGATATGATTCTTTCAAAAAAGGAATAATATGGTAATGGTGCGATTTATTTTGTAAGAGAAAATGGTAGTGAAATAAAAGCAGGAAGTAAATGGGAGGGACATATATTGAAAGAAGATAGAGTACCAAAGATTTTCATTTCATATTCTTGGAGTAGTGATGCGTTAGTGTTGGAATTGGCGCAGAGATTAGTGTCACAAGGAGTTGATGTTGTACTTGACAAGTGGGATTTAAAAGAAGGTCAAGATAAGTATGCATTTATGGAACGTTGCGTTAATGATCCTGAGATAACGAAAGTTCTTATCATCTGTGATAAAGCATATGCGCAGAAGGCAGATGACCGCACTGGTGGAGTGGGAGATGAGACTGTAATTATTTCCAGCGAAATCTATGGAAATATGAAGCAAGAAAAATTCATTCCTGTCATAGCAGAAAAAGATGAATACGGAAATCCATATACACCTACATATATAAAGACAAGAATATATATTGATCTTTCTAATCAGGATACATATGAGATGGAATATGAGAAACTTCTTCGAAACATTTATGAAAAGCCACAATTTATAAAACCAAAGTTAGGGAAAAAACCGGAATGGCTTGATGAGGAGAAAACAAATTTTTTTCCACTAACGGATTTGATTCGTCAGATCCGTGGGAGTAATACAGATAATAAACGGAAAAATTGCATATCAAGATTTCAAACATCCTACGTTGAAATCCTGAAAGAATACTTTGAAAAGGGTGCTGAGCCAGAACGAATTTACGAAATTTTTTTGAACACCAAACCAGTAAGGGATATTTTTTTGGAATTTGTGGAGGTTATTGCAGAGACAGAGCCAGACTATGCGGAAATATTAGCTGAAATTTTTGAAGCGATGTATAATCAATTAACTTGCATCAAAACATTTGAGCCAAATGCGTGCTCAGCTTCTGATAGTGACTTGGATGTATTTAAGAATCATATGTGGGAATTGTTTATTTGTGTTATTACGTTTATGCGCCATATTAAAGATTATAAGGCAATAAATGTAATGCTTACATACACATATTTTTTAGAAACAAGTATATTCGGAGGTGTTATCAAGCAAAACAATTATACAGCCTTTAGGCATCATAGTCGTGTTATTGAGGATTGTTATAAGCCAAAAACAGAGATGAAGAATAAATTTACTCTCATGGGTGATGTTATTTGCAATCAGAGAGAAAAACTTCCGATTTATACAAGAGAAGCGATTGCTGAGGCAGATTTGTTTCTTTATCAGGTCTGTAATGCATATGATTTGGCAGAGGATGAACAAAGTTGGTATGGCACATATTGGTTTCCAACATTTTATGTTTATGTCCAAAGTATGCCTATTGAATGGGGCAAAATGAAATCTCGTAGATACTGCGAGAAGATGATGGTTTTGTTCGGAGTAGATAGTCTCAATAGTTTGAAAGTGGCTGTCGGAAAGTGTACATTTGATGATAAAATGAAATATTCTGGCAGTTGGGATGCTGCACCGGCGATTTTAAATTGTATTAATGTTGAGGACATAGGTACGCTGAACTAAAGTTGATGTACTTCTGTTCTTTTCGTATCAACTGGTATTGGGAGATAGATTCGGCTCACACTGTTTTATGTTGTAGATTTATGTTAAAATACCTCAGTAGAAAATCCTAATTTCTACTACGTTTGATGGCATCAACTTGCCCCGTTTTGCTTCGGCTTGCTGTTTTCATTACATTTTTAACACTCTTCACGAAAATACCAACCTCGCAAATTGCGATAAAACAGGGCATATCAAGGCATTTTAGGAGGATTTTCATTTATGATAAAGGTACTTTTTTGTTGCCACGGCAGGATATTCCTGGTAGGGCGAATTGTTTGAAAATCCGCCATTTCCTGTATTTCTTACTCAGTTTTATCAACAGTTTACCAATATTTTTGGAGAGCCAGGACTTTGCGAAAATTACAACAGAAATTACCAAATTCTGGTCATTGAATTATCAGAGGACGATTAGCGCCCTATTGGGAAATGGAAGGAACTATCAAAACGAATTATCCGTAAGTTCTGATAATACATCGAAGTTGACTTTTACACCACATTCAATTATAATATGTTGTATGAAAGTAAATAAAAAAGAAATCATTGAAGCAAAAATGATACAAAACCAAGGGATTATACAAATTGCCGATATCGTTGCAGAGGGTATTTCGAGGCAGTACGCAATTCAGTATTTGCAGGAAAGAAATTATGAAAGGGTTGCAAAAGGCGTATATCTGGCACCTGATGCGTGGCAGGACGATCTGTATATTATTTCCCTTCAGTATAAGAAAGTTGTCTATTCCCATGATACAGCGTTGTATCTGCTCGGGCTATCAGAACGGGAGCCGGCCTGTTTTACCGTTACCGTACCGAGAGGATATAAGATAGTCTATAAAGGGAAAAGCCCACTAAAAAGGATAACGGCAGTTGAGGAGCGATATTCCCTTGGCGTTGATACTGCTGTTACGCCATATGGGCATACAGTTCCATGCTATAACGCAGAGAGAACTCTGTGCGATATTTTTAGAATTGATGCGGAAATGCAGGAAAAACAATTTGCTGTAAAAGAATATCTGAGTGGAAAGAAAAACCTGCCGAGACTTATGGAATATGCCAAAATACTCCAGGTGGAGAAAAAAATCAGGCAATACATGGAGGCGTTGCTTTGATCCATACATCAAGACAATTAAAAGCTTTGGTAAGAAATAGATCTCATGGCGATAATGCAAAGGCTATGACACTGATCCGAAATTTCGTAATGGAACGATTTCTGGAACGGATGTCTTTATCAAAATATAGCGGCAATTTAATATTAAAAGGTGGGTTATTGGTCGCTTCCATGGTGGGGCTGGAGAATCGGGCAACCATGGATATAGATACTACAATGCGAAATTATAATCTTTCGGCAGAGAGCGCGAGAAAGATGGCAGAGGATATTATTGCGGTCCCTCTTGATGATGGAATACAGTTTGTCGTTAAGGGTATTGAAAGTATTATGGATGAAGCAGAATATCCGGGAATCCGCTTTAAATTGGAAGCGGTATTGGATACCATGAAAACTCCTTTGAAAATGGATATTTCCACAAACGATGTAATTACGTCGGGGGAAGTGAATTATGAATATAGGTTGATGTTCGAGGAGCGCAGCATATCTTTACTGGCTTATAATCTTGAAACGGTATTGGCGGAAAAAATGGAGACTATAATCTCACGGGGAACATTAAATACGCGGATGAGGGATTATTATGATCTTATGATTTTGAATATTATTAAATCAGATGCGATAAATTATGTTGATTTAGCGAAGGCGCTTGAGGCTACAAGCAGAAAGAGGAATTCGTATGAGCTTTTATCAGATTCGAAGCATATTTTGGAACAGATTAAATCGGATGCTGGATTGATGGAGCAATGGGGAATCTATCAGCATAAATATGATTACGCTGCGGATTATGCCTGGGTAGATGTTGTAAAGAATGTGGAACAGTTATTTGGGAAACTGTATTACTAATGTTTGGTAGAACGCAGCTTTACAAGCTTATGAAGGGATATATTCAGTAAGAATATTATTTGTGTGCTATGGCAGGATATTCCGGGTAGGGCGAAAAACTTGAAAATCCGCCATTTCCTGTGTTTCTTGCTCAGATTTACCAACGGTTTACCAATATTTCTGGACTGTTGCAAGTATAAAGTATTGCAGAAAAATCGCATTGCTTCTACACCATTTACTACACCATTTGCCCATGAATCTGCGTAGATTTGTGGTGAATTACGTGGATTCAGGGCAAAACAGAAAAGCAGCAAAAAGCGCCGAAAAGCCCGAAATATCGGGATTTGCAGGCTTATGAAGGGATATGTTCAGGATGGTAAAAATACTATTTATATGCCACGGCAGGATATTCTGGGCGAGGCGAAAAGCTTGAAAAACTGCCATTTTCTGTGTTTCTTACTCAGTTTTACCAATGATTTACCAATATTTTTGGAGAGCCAGATTTGCGATTATTCAGAAATCATATAATGAAAAATGAAGCTGAACCGATTTGTAACAAGAATGTTTGGTGGAGAGTAGTCTGCTTTTTAAAAAGGTCTGGAATTAAGATAAGGACACTGCAAGATGCAGTTTTTGAAATATATAGCTTCGGATTTTCTATGTTCTACTAGAACAAATGTTACAAGTTATTGGCAATCTAAAGAGGAGTTTTGCATATGAAGAAAATTGATTGTTGGGATGGTCAATTAGAGAATTCAAAAATAGAATATGATTCTGGGCACCCGGAGAAGGCATATGAAATCAAATCAGATGTTCATATTGTGACGGACTTTTCTGAAACAGACTTTGATAAAGCTGATAAAACGGATTACGTTGTTGCTGCTTCATGTGGTGTTTTGACAGGTTTACTGGATTCTTTTTGGGGTGGTGAGTTTTCTCTTTCTGCCGCTCAAGAATGGGGTAGATCCAAGGCTAACAATTTTGTGATTAAAGTCGCACAAATGCGTGGCTATGGGAAAAGAGAACTTGATGGAGCAATTCGTTTTTTAGAAAAAGAGGCGCCGATTCCATCCGATCAGTTGACACCAATATGGGGCGGAGCACTACAACATCATTTCCGGGATTTTGCTCACCATGCGTCAATTGTGGGGTTAGTTTTTTCCATAATATCTCAGTTTACCGGCCTTTCCTATGGAACTAATACAGAAGGCCTGTTTGAAATGCATGAATTACCAGATAAAAGCTTAATCGGAAAGTCTTTTGAAGAGAAGCTGTTTAATGGAACTGCTATTTGGGCACTTCACCTGGTTAGCGATATGGCTGGCTCTAGTAATAGCGCTGGCAAGGGAACTGGTATACCGGGGCCGATTCTTTCACTTGCTAAAGAACTGTCAATACTGCCCCTAATACGGGATCTTAAGATTGTATACAAAGGTGAAGAGATCGATTTGTCGATAATGCTTTCTAAGATTTTTAATGGCACAGCATTTGAACACTCAAGTAACAAAGATCGGATTAGATTTGATTTAAGGACTGAGATGGGTGTATATGCCTATGGAGTCAAGCAGAGTATTCCTGTTGCTATAAATCAATGTATGGTGCGAGCTTTTTATTTTGTAAAACGACTTTATATGGAAATCAGTAATAAGCAGATAAAAGGTATCAAAGATATTTCTAAGCTTGAACCAGACCATTTTCTTCCTTGGAATAACAAGTGCATAGTACGAATGCTGACAATATCAAGTGGTGTCTTCTGCACTGTTGATGCATCCGATGCAGTAATAAGAGCATTTATTGAGTCATCTCAAACCAAGACAGAGTTTTTGACGCAATTTCTGCTTCGAACCAATTTTGTGGGGATTGGTAACTTCATTATGTCTATTAAGAATGATATTACCGCAAATATGGTTGGTCATAAACAAATTGGCAGAGTGGAAATTCAGTCGATAGAGAAAGAAAATGTAGGATTGTCCACTGAATCAATATCGATAGATATTGATGCAGACTGTAGACAAAGCCGGCACTGAGAATCATTTTTTCTCATTGTCGGCTTCTGGTCTGTACCTGTTTTTTCTGTT
>CANQRU010000015.1 GCA_947626395.1 uncultured Lachnospiraceae bacterium
TCCCTGTTCATGCTGGAGCAGGTCAGGACGATTGATAAGCGCCGCGTCCGCTATTATGTCGGGAAGATGACGGAGGGACAGATGGAGCGGATTGATGCAGCGCTGAGGGTCAGCCTGGGACTGGATGACGCGGATATGCTGCCGGAGACGGTGGAAGCGCCTTGACAGGGAACGGGTATGCGTTTATGAAGACGAAAGGGTTAGAGATAAGTGTAAACGGAAGCCCTGCGGAATCCCCTGTGCTGAAGGTCCGTCTTGGGGACGATGTGGTGACAGTGAGGTTCAGTACTGCAGGGACAAATGGTGTCAAAAAGAGGATACGGGATATCCTGACATCATCTTACGCAGGGCGGCTGCAAGCGCTGCCTTCGGAAACGGCAGACGAATGATTGGGGCAAAGGGAAAGGTCTGCGGCTGCCCGCGGCGGCATCCGTGACAATATGATGGAAGTGAGGTATGATATTGATGAGGGATATCTATTGGAGGGGAGTCCGGATGAATGTACCTTGAAAACCGAATACAGGCCAAAGTAACGCGGCTTTCTACATTATTTAATGAAATATAGGAGGTGCGTTATGAAACGGGTTTATACATTATACAGAGTGTCTACGAAGAAACAGGTGGACAGGAATGATAAGAACCAGGCGGACATCCCAATGCAGAAGAACGCCTGCCATGAGTTTGCCGGCCGGCAGTATGAGTGGGAGATCGTGAAGGAATTTTCCGAGATGGGCATTTCCGGCTATAAGGTATCAGCCGAAGACCGGGACGCGATCCAGGACTTGAAGGAAGCGGCGCTGAAAGGGGAATTCGACGTGCTCCTGGTCTTCATGTTTGACCGGATCGGAAGGATCGACGACGAGACGCCTTTCATCGTGGAATGGTTCGTGAAGCACGGCATCGAGGTTTGGAGCAGCCAGGAGGGGCAGCAGAGGTTTGAAACCCACGTTGACAAGCTGACCAATTATATCCGCTTCTGGCAGGCGTCGGGGGAGAGTGAAAAGACATCTATCCGTATCAGGAATAAGATGCAGCAGATGATCGTGGACGGTTTCTACACTGGCGGCCCGGTAAGGTTCGGGTACAGGCTGGCGGACAGCGGGCAGGTGAACCGGAAGAACCAGAAGATCAGGAAGTATGAGATTGACCCGGACGAGCGCGAGGTGCTGGCCATGATCGATGATATGACCATCAACAAAGGCTACGGCTCCTGGAGGCTGGCGGATTATCTGAATAAGCACGGGTATAAGGCGAAGAACGGCGGGAAGTTTACCAGTATCAAAATCAACCGGATACTGAACGATCCCTATTACTGCGGCAGACTGGAGGACGGTACGACTTCCCCGGCGCTTGCGGCACTGCAGATCAGGAGCGACGAGGACTATGAGAAGATTCTCTACATCCTGAAGCAGAGGAATAATGCGAGCGAAGAAAAGCGGCATATCGCGATGCAGACCAAAAGCGGGGCGATGCTTTCCGGGAATGTGTTCTGTGCCCACTGCGGCGGCCGGCTGACGACCATGCGGTACAGGGACAGCTACACGAGGGCTGACGGGAGCGTTTACGCGGTGGATCAGCTGAAATACTGCTGCTACCATAAGGCGCGTAAGCTGGTGGAGTGCGAAGGGCATGTGACGTATCAGGCCGACCGGGTGGACGAGAAGGTCTGTCGGCTTATGCGGAAGCTGTTTTCCGGTATGAGCGGCGCGCCGGAGGAAGAACGCCTCCAGGAGATGTTCAGGAGGCAGATGGCCGGTAACCGTGCGAAGCAGAAGAAGCTGGAGATGGAACTGAAAAAGAGCCGGACACAGCTTGACAGGCTTCAGATGGAGATCGCAAAGAGCCTTACGGGCGACAGCGCCTATACCGCAGAGGATCTTTCCCAGGTGATAAGAACCGTAAAGACAAAGATTTCTGATTCAGAAAAAGAACTTTCCGCACTGAAGGCGGAAGAAGAAAGGAAGAAGCAGGGGGTGGACGGGATTTCCCCGGCCTATAACCAGTTCAGAAGTTGGGCGGAGGAATTTGAAGCGGCGTCGATGGAGGAGAAGAAGATGATCGCCGGACACTTGTTCAACCGCGTCGAAGTAGACAGGGACTATAATATCACAGTAGAAATGAACATGACCTATCAGCAGTTCTGTGCTGAGTGGGGAGACGGGGTGCTGCTCCTGAAAGAACAGAAGCAGGAACGCATCCCGGTCTGACAGGCGGGGCAGTCCCCGCCTTGTTCGATCATTCATACCGTTTCGGTCTGTAATCCATATCGCATTAAACCTATTCCAGCAGGAGCGAAAAAAGCTGTAAAAACCGGCAGTTTCCTCTTGACGGATGAAGATATTCATGGTAAACTGTTTTCCGTTGAAGCGAAGATTGACACCGGCCTGAACAGAGAAAATGATTCATAAGTCGGTTATGGTATTAGATTCATCCCTGACTTTACGGTTGTAACCGTACTTAGTGGTAGAGCACGCGGCTGTTAACCGCGCTGTCGTAGGTTCGAGTCCTACTCGGGGAGTTAGCACAAGGAAGTCCGGCATTGCTTGTGTCTGGCCGGACGGCTATGACAGCAGAGACGTGGGTTGCCTTGTGTTTTTTGTATTCGGCCCCATGGTCAAGCGGTTAAGACATCGCCCTTTCACGGCGGTAACACGAGTTCGAATCTCGTTGGGGTCATCAGAGATGCGGTTCGTGCATAGTATTTAAATAGGGCGACATAGCCAAGTGGTAAGGCGTGGGTCTGCAAAACCCTGATCCACCGGTTCGAATCCGGTTGTCGCCTCTCGAAAAAGCCCATTTATCCGGGCTTTTTTCTATGTTATCCGCCGTTCTCGTATTGCGGGAAAATACTGCATTTCATGCTGCAAAGTGTGCTGCATAAGCCTCTAAAGCCTATGCAGCTTTTTTTGTCTGTATACCCAGTCCTATAAAAGAAAAACGCTTTGCGGGACACGTCCGGGCTGTTGAAAATATGTTGAAAAACATAGAAAACCTTCTATATAATCTCTACATATCAGTCATATATTTTGCATTGTATCGATAAAAAAACAAGAGTGTTAATGTTGGTCAAACTTTTTGACAAATTCATGTAAATTTTGCGGAATCCTGTTGTTTTTGTCGGCGATTTATTATATAATGTATCTATGTTGGCATTACGGATGCCAAAGGAATCCCTGCAACCCGTTACTACATAACAGGCAGAGTGAGGTATATTTTATGGAGATCAAGATTCTCAACCTGACGAAAGCGTACGGAGATTTCAAAGCTGTTGACGACATGAATTTAAGCGTCGCCGACGGCGAACTGATCGGCCTTCTTGGCCCCTCCGGATGTGGCAAGTCCACGACGCTTTTCATGCTGGCCGGCCTGACTGAGCCTACCAGCGGCCAGATTTTCTTCGGCGACAAAGATGTCACCAGAGTCCCCCCGGAGGACAGAGAGATCGGCCTTGTGTTCCAGAATTACGCCCTGTATCCCCACATGACGGTTCTGGACAACATCACATTCCCGCTGATCAACCGTAAGGTGAAGAAAGCGGAAGCAATCGAGAGAGCCCAGGAGATGGCCCATCTGGTTCAGCTGGACGGCCTTCTGAACCGCAAGCCCTCCGCGCTGTCCGGCGGACAGCAGCAGCGTGTCGCCATCGCCCGCGCACTGGTGAAGAAGCCCCAGGTCCTTCTGTTGGACGAGCCTCTTTCCAACCTGGACGCGAAGCTGAGGGTGGAGACCCGTGAAGAGATCAAGAGAATTCAGCAGGAAGTCAAGATTACCACATTGTTCGTTACCCATGACCAGGAAGAGGCCATGAGTATCTCCAACCGCATCGCGGTTATGAACCGCGGCGTTGTGCAGCAGTATGACGCGCCGCAGGCCATGTATCTGAACCCCATCAATTCCTTTGTTGCCCAGTTCCTGGGCATGCCACAGATCAATATGTTTGAAGCCAAAGTTACCGGCCGCGGAGTCGAGCTGAACGGCGTACTTCTGCGTACGAGAGAGCAGCTGGATGCCGCCGGCAAGAAGGTCGCTGACGGAACCTATCAGATGGGCGTCCGGCCTGAGTCGCTGGAACTTTGCCAGGACGGCTTTACTGTGAAAGCGGACAGCGTCCGGATGACTGGCCGCGATCTGCTGATCTTCTTCAAGATCGGTACGACTGAGTTCCGCGCCCTGACCCATTCCGACCTGCAGCTCCGCGCAGGCGACGATCTGTGCCTGCGGGCGCGCAAGAACTCCCTGATCATTTTCGACGCGGACGGAAGCGCCCTGGTCAAGTGCTAAAGCGGGAGGTGCGGTATGAATCGAAGAAGTTTTAAAGGCTATGCGTATCTGGCACCGGTGCTGGTGATCATGCTGGTCTTTACGGCTTATCCGCTGGTAAAAGCGATCTTCATGAGCTTTTGCGAGAATTACAGCATCATCAACGGCAGCTACAAGGGGATCAATCTGGAGAACTACAAGGATCTGTTCGACGATAAGCTTTTCATCAGGGCTTTGGGCAATACGACGCTGTATGTGGCGTTCGTGGTGCCGCTGTCGGTGGTCATTTCCCTGATCATCGCCAATCTGCTGAACAGCCATATCAAGTTCCAGGGACTGTTCCAGACGCTGTATTTCCTGCCCTACGTCACCAGCGTGATCGCGATCGGCGTCGTATGGCGGTGGATCATGAACAGCAACTACGGTCTTCTGAACTACATCCTGGGATTTTTCGGGATCGGGCCCATCGGCTGGCTGTCAGATCCCAAGTATTCGATGACGTCCCTGATCATTTTCGCCGTGTGGAAGAGTCTGGCGTTCAACATCATGATCTTCCTGGCGGCGCTGCAGGGCATTTCCCCGGATCTGTACGCGGCGGCCCGCGTGGACTCCACGCCCAGGCTGAGAGTGTTCTTTAAGATCACAGTTCCGGCTATGATGCCGATCATTGCGTACGCGTTCATCATGGGCATCATCAACGCGTTTAAGGTGTACAACGAAGTGTTCTCCCTGTTCAACAGCAAGGCAGGTCCGGTGAACAACGAGGCGATCACGATCGTGTACTACATCTACGACCAGTTCTACAATAACTACAAATACGGCATCGCTGCGGCAGGCTCCGTGGTTCTGTTCCTGCTCATCATGCTGTTCACGATGATCCAGAGGCTGCCTGGCCGGATCAAGGCGAAGAAGGAGGCGGCGCAGAAATGAAATCAACGAAACCATCGGCCATCATTGCCGACATCGTAAAGTATGTGGTCCTGATCGCGGGCGCGCTGTTTACGCTCCTTCCCTTTGTGTGGATGGTGCTGTCATCGCTGAAATCCGCCAACGAGATCGTGCAGATCCCGCCGACGATGATCCCGAGGAAATTCATGTTCTCCAATTACGCGGAGGCATGGCAGGAAGCTCCGTTCCCGCGGTATTTCCTGAACACGGTCTTCATCGCGACGGTGACGACGGTGGGCGTGCTGCTGACCAGTATCCTGTCGGCGTTCGCGTTCTCGAGGTTGGATTTCCCGGGCAAGAAGATCATTTTCTCGCTGTTTATGGCGACGCTGATGATCCCCGGCGAGATGCTTTTGATCACCAACTTCATCACGATCACCAAGCTGAAATGGATCGACACCTACAAGGCGATGATTGTGCCATGGCTGGCGAACGTGTTCTACACGTATCTGCTGACACAGTTCTTCTCCAGCGTGCCGGAGGCGCTTTATCTGGCGGCGAAGGTGGACAAGTGCAGCGACCTTAAGTTCCTGTTTAAGATCATGGTCCCGATGAATAAGAACGCCATCACGACGGTAGCGATCTTAAGCTTCATCGGTTCCTGGAACTCCTTCCTGTGGCCGTTGCTGGTCACCAACTCCACCAACATGCGCGTCCTGTCCCACGGACTTGTCCGTTTCCAGTCCGAGGCCGGTACCAAGTACCAGCTGGTCATGGCGGCGTCCTGCATCCTGGTGGTTCCGATCATTATCGTGTATCTGTTCCTAAGGAAATATATCCTCGAAGGAATGTCCTACACGGGCGTGAAGGGTTAACCTACAGCCATCGCGCACGCAGACGTGCGTTAAAATAAATGGCAAGCAACTTATTTTTTCTTTCAGAAAAGGAGAGGCGATTATGAAGATGAAACGAATCATGGCCCTGGTAATGGCAAGCATTATGGGCGCAAGCCTGCTGACTGCCTGCGGCGGCAGCGGCGGGTCAACGGAGACGACGACTGCGGCGGCAGCTGCGGCAGGATCTGAGAAAGACATTCAGCCGACGACGATTACGTTCTGGCATGGTATGAACAACAAGCAGGAGCAGTCCCTGACGGAACTGACCGAGAAGTTCAACGCGGAGAACGAGTACGGCATCACTGTAGAGCTGGTGAACCAGGGCTCCTACAGCGACCTGCAGACAAAGCTGATGGCCAATGCGGCGGCTGACACTCTGCCGGACATTGCTCAGGCTTACAACAACTATTTCACGGACTATGTGGACAAGGTTGTCGCACTGGATGATTTCGTAAAGAACGATTATCCGGACTGGGACGACATCCTGGAGAGCTACCGTACAGAGAACAGCGAGTACGGCAAGATCACCGGCGTTCCGTTCAACAAGAGCACCTACCTGTTCTTCTACAACAAGACCATGTTCGACGAGCTGGGCCTTGAGGCTCCCAAGACCTGGGACGACCTGCAGCACATCGGCGAAGTGATCCTGGAGAAGAAGGGTCTGGCGGCGATCGGCTATGACAGCATGTGCGATATGCTGGAGGCGGCGCTTCGTCAGCACGGCGAGCAGTATGTGGATGAGACCGGCGCTCTGTTCAATACCGATGGCGGTCTGGAGACCCTGGAATTCATCATGAATATGTACAACAGCGGCTATGCCCGTCTGGTTGGCGAGGACAACTACTTCTCTGATTCCCTGTCTAACGGCATGATCGGCGGTTATGTAGGATCTTCCACTGGTGTTTCCTACATTTCTACTGACATCGAGGGCAAGGAGTTCGAGCTGGGCGTGTGCCCGGTTGTTGGCGACAAGACCAACGCTGCTTACAACGCAGGTACCAACATCGTTATGTTTGCGAAGGATGCCAACAATCAGAAGGCTGCCTGGGAGTACATGAAGTTTATGACCTCCAAAGAATCCACCATTAAGTGGGCGATGGATACCGGCTATCTGCCGATCCGTACTTCCGCCTATGAGTCCGATGAGTACAAGGCGTTCATGGAAGGCGATATCACCGCTCAGGCTGCTTACGAGCAGGCTCCTTACGGCTTCGTATCCAAGGCTTCCTTCACCGGCAGCAACGAGATCCGCAATGTTGTTTCGACGACGCTGAATGAGCTGATCACGGACAAGGCCGATGCGCAGACCGCGCTGGATACGCTGGTTGCCGCGGTCAACGATGTGCTGAAGTAATTGGCAGAAGGATGGCGTCATCGGAGCGGAAAGATATCGTTCGGATATCTTTCGGGGCGGCTGCCCCAAAGGTGATGCCGGGTAAAAGAAGCAATATGTAACAATGTTTCCCTGCGGAGCAGGAGCAGTCCGGTTCCGCAGGGAATTTTTCCTCTCGGGAGAATTGATGGCTGGTATGATCTTGTAAAGCGCATTGCTGGGGGAATGTTGCAGCGGACCGTTAAAAGTGCATTGTGCGGGATATGCTGCAGGAGAAGGAGAAATTTATGACAAGGATCACATTTTATAAGGGGCTCAAAGAGATCGGCGGAACGTTCGTGGCTGTGGAGACGGAGAAAGCGGTGTGCATGTTTGACTTCGGCTTCTCGGTTTCCGGGCGCTGCGACGACGCGGTGCGGCTGAGGCCGGACTCTCTGGTCGAGGATTATGTGCGGATCGGGATGCTTCCGGCGGCGGACGGGATCTACGCGGAGAAACCGGCTGCGCATCTGGGGCTTAAGCCCTATGGACAGAGCGAAAAGGAGCGGTTTTTCTTCATTTCCCATATGCATATCGATCATATGGGCGGTCTGGGGATGCTGGACGACGGTATGCCTGTGTATATGAGCGAGGATTCTCTGCGGCTGTACCGGCGGCTCTGCGCCATGGGCGATATCCAGCAGAGAGGTCATGAGCGGTGCGTCGGGATTCCGTACGGGCAGTCGTTTACCCGCGGGGATATTACGGTGCAGGTGCTGCGGATCGACCACGATGTGACCGGCGCCAGCGGGGCGCTGATCACGACGCCGGACGGAACGGTCGTCTATACCGGCGATTACCGGTTCCACGGCTTCTATCCGGGGGCGTCGAAGGCGTTCGGGGAGACGTGCCGCGGCGCGGACGTAATGATCACGGAGGGCGTGTCGGTCAGCTTCGACGATGTGGATATGCTTTCGCTTACGGAGCCGGAGGAAGGCATCCGCACGGAAGAAATGCTGCAGCAGGAGATGGCGCAGGCCTGCCAGGAAAATGACGGACTGCTCGTTATCAATCCCTATAACCGCAATGTGGATCGGATCCACCGGCTGATCGGCACCTTCGAGGCAGAGGGGCGGACGCTGGTCATGGATCCGGTGCAGGCAGATTACGTCGCGGAATTCTATCCGGACGACGATATCTGCGTCTATGAGAAGACGATGAACGGACGGAGCGTGCCGGAGTGGTTCAAAGTCGTGACGCTTGAGGACATTCGGGAGAATCCGGGAAAATATGTGCTTCAGCTGGATTATCAGGATCAGTATGCGATACTGGATCTGAAGGACGTGGTGTCGCGGTATTATCATATGGACGGCGCGCCGCTGGGCAGTTATGAGGAATCCTATCATAAGATGACTGCGCTTCTGGAGTATCTGGGAGTGCCGTATCAGTACTGCGGGCTTGGCGGTCATTCGCGGCCATATTATCTGAAGCTGATGGTGGATACGATAAAGCCGAAGACATTGATACCGCTGCACAGCTTCCGGCCGGAGCAGGTGAATTCGGACCAGATCGGTCAGCGGATCCTGCCGGAGGAAGGGCAGACGGTGGTATTGGAGTATGGGGAATGCAGGCTGGAGGTGTGAGCCGTGAAGCGATGGTGTATGCAGAAGGCACGTCTGAGGTATGCCATCTGGAGGCATAAGCTGTGAGATAACGATGATGTTAAGGCACAGCGTGGATATGCCGTCTGGAATATAAATTTAGGCACGGTATTTATGTGAATGGAAAGGTATAGTAACTGATGAATGAGAAAGGCTGCGTTCTGGCGGAAGATTAGTGGACTGCGGCCGAAAGGACAGGTATCGAATGAGAATCTTAATTGTAAATGACGACGGCATCCGCTCGCCGGGACTGATCAGCCTGGCGAAAATGGCGGTGCAGCTTGGCGAGGTGTGGGTCGTGGCGCCGGACAACCAGTGCAGCGCCATGTCGCAGCGGATCTCCGTATTTGGTTCGATCCATGTGCGGGAGGTGCCGGACTTCCCGGTGAGAGACGCCCGGGCGTGGAGCATCAGCGGTTCGCCGGCGGACTGCGTGAAAGTGGCGCTGTCTTATGTGATGAAAGAAAAGCCGGACGTGGTATTTTCCGGCATTAATAACGGATATAACGTGGGAGTGGACATCCTCTACTCCGGGACGGTCGGGGCGGCCATCGAGGCGCTTGTCAACGGGATCCCGGCCATTGCGTTTTCCAATAAGACCAACGACGACCAGCGGGTGTCAGAGCGGTATCTGCTTCCGATCGCGAAGGATCTGCTGACACGCGAGATCGAGCCGTGGGCGATCTGGAACGTGAATTTCCCGGCCTGCGATCCGGACGAGATCAAGGGAATCCTGGAGGACCGCGTACCGGCGAAGAAGTCGTATTACGAAACGATCTACACGCCGGTTGGGAGCGGGGAGATACCGGGAGATCCGCTGCCGGGAGCGGCGGAGGCGGCCGCGTACGCGCAGAATTCGGAGAAGGTGACGGCGGCTGCGGCAGAAGCGGGGACGCCGGATATGATTCCGGACGACCCGAGGACGAAGGCGGGCCTTGCAATGAATGGCGGCGGGGATGCTGATAGTGGTTTATTGGATGGTACGGCGGAAACTGAAAATGATACCGGTACCGGACATGGAGCGGCATCCGGGGCGCAGATGAATCATACCGCAGCATCCGCGGAACTGGCGCTGTCCAGCATCGCCGCGACGGACGCGGAAGAGGGCAGCGATATGAAGGCGACCTTCGACGGATATATTTCCATCGGGAAAGTGAAGAGTGCGCTGCTGGAAGCATAGATAAGCGGTTGTTGCCGGAAGTGCGAACGAGGCTGCGTTCCAGGAAATAAGAGGAGCTGTGCCGTTGTTTGCTGCTGAAAATATCATAATATGGGCAGGTACATTGCATGAGAAAAACGCTGAAAATCTATTTCACATCAGATATGCACGGATACATGGCGCCGGTCAACTATGCCACAGGCGGACGAAAGGACGCCGGCCTGGCGAATATGATCCCGCACTTTATAAAAAACGGCAATACGCTGGTTCTGGACGGAGGAGATACGATCCAGGGGTCGCCGTTCGCCTATCTGCAGGCCCAGGGCGGCAGCGCGGAACTGTTCGCCAGGTGCATGAATCTGGCGGGTTACGATTATGTGACGCTGGGGAATCATGATTTTAATTACGGCTACGAATATCTGGCCAGTTATCTGGAAAACCTCCATGCGCCGTGCCTGTGCGCCAATATCACGGATGTGACCGGGCGGCTTACATTTTTGCCGTCGGCGGTGAAGGTGATGGAAAATGGTCTCCGTGTCGGTATCATCGGCATTTGCACGGATTTCATCAATGTGTGGGAGAAAAAGGTGAATCTTACGAAGATCCGTGTCGGGGACGTCCGCAAGGCTTTGGAGCCGGTCTATGAGAAACTGCGGCCGGAGACGGACGTGCTGATCGGTCTGTATCACGGCGGTTTCGAGTGCGATGTGGAGACCGGGCGTGTGCTGAGTACGACCAGGGAGAATATTGGTTATGAGATCGCCAGGGATTTTGATTTTGATCTGCTGCTGACGGGGCATCAGCATATGGCGCTCGCGGGAGCGGAGATTGCCGGAACCTATGTGGCGCAGACGCCGGCTAACGCGGAGCAGTATGTGGAAGCGGAGCTTGTGTGGGAGGATGCGGCAGATGCTAAGGCGGAGACACCGGCAGATAGAATCGTGGGAGGCAAAGTGACTGGGGGTGAGACACCGGAAAGTGGGTCTGCCAAGTGCGAAACCGCAGAAGACAGAACTGCCGGGTATGAGACTTCCGGCGGCAAGCATGCCGGAAGGTGTGGCCATGTCGTCAGCTGCAATACCGTCCTGCGCCCGGCCGGCGGCGTCTCGGATCCGCAGACTATGGAACTTCTCGCGGAGCCGGAAAGGCAGACGGCAGTCTGGCTGGATACGCCGAAGGGGCATTTCGACGCGCCGCTTCTGCCGGGAGAGCATCTGGATATGGCGCTTCACGGAAGCATCATCGCCGATTTCTTCAACCGGGTGCAGCTATGGGCGTCTGGAGCGGATCTTTCCACGACCAGTCTGGGCAATGAAGTGAAAGGCTTCGGCACGGATGTGACGGTGCGGGATATCGTTTCTACTTACATTTATCCGAATACGCTGGTGGTGAAGGAAGTGACCGGGGAGACGCTTAAGCGGACGCTGGAGCGGTCGGCGGAGTATTTCGACACGGACGAGGCGGGAAACCTGCGGGTCAGCCGTAAGTTCCTGGAGCCGAAGATCTCCCATTATAATTTCGACTATATCATGGGCATCGATTACGGATTCGACTGGCATCAGCCGGAGGGCAGCCGTGTGACGCATATGCTGTATCAGGGGAAGCCGGTGGAGCCGGAGCAGAAGTTTACGATGGTCATGAACAGTTACCGGGCGTCCGGCACGGGCGGCTACGAATTCCTGCGGGACTGCCCGACCGTGCGGGAGATCATGACCGATATGGTGGAGCTGATCATCCGGTATTTTGAGGAGAGGGCATCGACGGAAAACGCTGCAGCAGGTAGCGTGTCGTAACAATCGGATGTATGAAATACCGGAATTGGGTTGAGAGGAAAGATAAATGTAAAATATGCCGGGAAACGGAACAGAGCCGTCCGATTCCCGGCATATACTTTTCTGATACATCCGAAAATGCAAATATTCATTCCCGGATCAGTCCGCGCGTCTTATTCCGCGACAACCGTCGCGTCCGGGGCGTTCTTGCCTACGGATGCTACGCCGTTTAAGCACTTGGCCAGCGTGGTGTAGCCCTCGCTGGAGGCGATGGTCTGGCCGTTAGAGGCTTTCAGACGGAAACGGAACTCGCCGGCCTTATCGGTGTAGACTTCGAACTTCGGGTTCTTTACGGCCGCGTATCCTTCGACTGTCTGGTTCTCTACCGGAGCGGCTGCATTCTTCTGGACGCTGGCAATGCCCTTCTTGCAGGTAGCCAGGGTCTTGTAGGTCTGCGATGCGGCGATGACCTGACCGTTGCCGGCCTTCAGACGGAAGCTTACGCCGGTAGCGGAAGTCTTGATAACAAATTTGCCCATAGGATGGTACCCCCTTCACATATTTGACATTATTTTACAATACTTTGTATGCAAATACAAGATATTTCGTTGAAATCGTCGAAAAACGGTTCATAAAACGGCAAAATGAAACGCAAGGCAGACGGCATATCGAAAAATCCGCTAGTGAATAATGGATGCGGGTTTTGGTGGTGCAAGAAAGAAGAAAATTTCACGGTCGAGTCGTTGTGCCGGGGAATTCATCGTTGCAAAATATTTCCCGCGGGTGTAAAGTAGAGACAGAAAAATGTGCGCCGCGGCGCGGGGAGACTTGCGATGATCGATCTGAAAGGCACTATGGGGATTCCATTTTTAAAGAAGAGCCGTTTTACGGGAAGCGACGGGGCTCTGCGGTTTGTGTTGGAGAAGCGCAGCAGGGACGACGGCGACTGTCTGGCGGCTATCTGCTGGCATGGACTGTACTGTTCGGACGCGACGCCGGACGAGGAGAAGACGACGGAGTATTTTCCATTTACAAAAGAAGGTCTGGCGCAGGCGCAGGAGTGGCTGAACGCGCAGCGGTGAGCGGCTGCGGCGGACGGGAAAATGCGCGAATTCGGATGTGGCCGGGCGGGAACGGCGTGAGAGTTGGCTGTGCCGGCAGAATGGCGCGTGATTCGGTCGTGGCTGGACAGGGAGACGTGAGTATTGTCTGTGAAGGGTTTTAGGGCATGGACGCACAGAAATTTATGAAAAGGGGGCATTTTTTATGACACCACAGGAAACATTGCGGCAATGGATCGAGGAGAGCGACAACATCGTCTTCTTCGGCGGAGCGGGCGTCTCCACGGAGAGCGGCATTCCGGATTTCCGGAGCCAGGACGGGCTGTATAATCAGCAGTATAAGTACCCGCCGGAGGTCATTATCAGCCATTCCTTTTACGTGCATAACCCGGAGGAATTCTACCGTTTTTATAAGAATAAGATGATCTTCACCGACGCGAAGCCCAACGCGGCTCATCTGGCGCTGGCAAAGCTGGAGCGGGAGGGGAAGCTGCGTGCGGTCATCACCCAGAATATCGACGGTCTGCACCAGATGGCCGGGAGCAAAGAGGTGCTGGAACTGCACGGCTCCATCCATCGGAATTACTGCACCCGGTGCCATAAGTCCTACGGACTGGATAAGATCGTAAGTTCGCCCGGCGTACCCAAATGCACCTGCGGCGGCACGATCAAGCCGGACGTAGTCCTCTACGAGGAAGGCCTGGATCAGCGGACGCTGCAGAAATCCGTGTCCTATATCCGGCACGCGGATGTGCTGATCATCGGCGGGACGTCGCTGACGGTGTATCCAGCGGCGGGGCTGATCGATTATTATCAGGGGAATAAGCTGGTGCTGATCAATAAATCGGCCACCACCCGCGACGCCCATGCGGACCTGGTGATCAACGAGCCGATCGGGGAAGTATTTCAGGCGTATCTGTGAGGAAAGGGAGAAACGCGTATGCAGTATGAAGTCGGCGATATCGTCAAATTAAAGAAACCCCACCCCTGCGGCAGCCACGAGTGGGAGATCCTGCGGGTGGGCGCTGATTTTCGTTTGAAATGTCTCGGCTGCGGCCACCAGATCATGGTGGCGAGGACGTTAGTGGAGAAGAATACCCGGGGGCTTCGGAAGCCCGGGGAATCCGCGTAGAAGAATGCCGCCGCCCGGACGGATCAATATGGTTCGGGCGGCGGCAGCGTTTTTATGTGAACGGAACGCCGGCGTGCGAAGGCAGCGAGGATCTGCCGAAGCGAAAAAGTTCCGAAAAAGTACGGAATTCCGCGAAAAACCGCTTGCATTTCCTGCCGGAATTTGCTAAAATAATAGTCCGTGACACATCATTCCTTGCTCCCGAACTGAAAGCGGGGGCCAGAGACCATAAGGAGGTAAGACACTATGAACAAGTACGAATTAGCAGTTGTTCTTAGCGCAAAGCTCGAGGATGAGGAGAGAGCCGCAGCCCTGGAGAAGATTCAGGGTTACATCGCCCGCTACGGCGGAACGGTGACGAATGTGGACGACTGGGGCAAGAAGAGACTTGCTTACGAGATCCAGAAGATGAAAGAGGGCTTCTATTATTTCATCCAGTTCGAGGCTGAGCCGACGTGCCCAGGCGAAGTGGAATCCCACGTTCGCATCATGGAGCCGGTCATCAGATATCTTTGCGTAAAGCAGAACGCATAAGAAAGAGTGTGATCATATGAACAGAGTTATCCTGATGGGAAGATTAACCAGAGATCCGGAAGTCCGCTACTCCCAGGGAGAGCGTTCCATGGCCATTGCCAGATACACCCTCGCGGTGGACCGCAGGGGCCGCAGGAGCCAGGGCCAGGATGGCGGCGACCAGCAGCAGACGGCGGATTTTATCCCCTGCGTCGCGTTTGACCGCGCGGGAGAGTTCGCCGAGAAGTATTTCCGCCAGGGCATGAGGGTTCTCGTGTCCGGCCGGATTCAGACCGGAAGCTACACCAACAGGGATGGACAGAAAGTTTATACCACGGAAGTGATCGTGGATGATCAGGAATTTGCGGACAGCAAGAATTCGAACGCGGGCGGCGACAATGGCTACGCCGGAGGCGGTAACTATGGCGGCGGCAGCAATTACGGCGGCGGCTACCAGCAGCCTTCCAGACCTGCTCCCTCAAGCGCGATCGGCGATGGATTCATGAATATCCCGGATGGCGTCGAGGACGAAGGACTGCCGTTTAACTAGACAATACGGCGCATATTTATGGATGCGCGAACCGCCGCATTTTCGGCGGCAATCTGAGACAGGAGGTAATTATCATGGCATTCAATAAAACTGACAAGCCGGCTGACGGCGCGAAGGTCAGAAGAGGCGGCCCGATCCGCAGAAGGAAGAAAGTATGCGTATTCTGCGGCGAGAAGAACGGTGAGATCGATTACAAGGACACCAACAAGCTGAAGAGATACGTCTCCGAGCGCGGCAAGATCCTTCCGAGAAGAATCACCGGCAACTGCGCGAAGCACCAGAGAGCGCTGACCGTGGCGATCAAGAGAGCCCGTCACATCGCCCTGATGCCGTATACCTGCGACTAATTGCAGGGATTGCATTTTAATAGCTGAATATAAGCAGGGCGTCACTGGCGCCCTGCCCGCATGGAAATAAGGCGCCCCGGATAATATTTATTATCCGGGGTGTTGTTTTACAGGCTTTAGCCTGTTTCATATGTCGTAGTTTTTCGTGTTCCGAAAAACGGAGACATGTGAAACATACAACCACCCGCTTTGCGGGTGCGCAACGATAGTTATACAAAAAAATCACCTTTCCGACTATAATAGAGGTGTCCAGCCGCTATTAAGAGAAAGGAAAGGTGATTTTATGGCAAATAAAGCCAATGATTTAGCTCACACAAAATGGATGTGCAAGTATCACATTGTCTTCACACCTAAGTATAGACGAAAAATAATTTATAATCAACTAAAAGATGATATAAGAGATATTTTGAAGCAGCTGTGCTCGTATAAGGGAGTGGAGATCATAGAAGGGCATCTGATGCCGGATCATATCCATATGCTGGTAAGTATACCGCCGAAGATAAGTGTATCGAGCTTTATGGGATATTTGAAAGGGAAATCGGCATTGATGATCTTCGACCGACACGCAAATTTGAAGTATAAGTTTGGGAATCGTCATTTCTGGTCAGAGGGATACTACGTAAGCACGGCAGGACTGAACGAGGCCACCATAAGGAAATACATACAAGACCAGGAGAGGGAGGACATCATGAGAGATAAACTAAGTGTGAAGGAGTACGAGGACCCTTTTAAGGGTTAGAGGTGAAGTAGTACGAAAGCCGCTTAAGCGGCGGCGAGGAGTCAAGAGCAAAGCGGCTGGAACGGGGCTGTGGGAATGGAGCGGAGAGCGACATTCCCATAGCGCAAAGAGACAGCCAGCGCCTTTAGACGCTGGCCGAGTAGTGCGGGCTTATAGCCCGCGTCCGAGCCACCCGTTTTACGGGTGGCGGCGACTGATGGCGGTTCTGTTCTTCCATGGGCTGTATGCGGCGTTTGTGGAGTGAGGCGCGGGCATTAGCATGTAAACGAAGTGTTGCATCTTCTGGAATAAAAACCCTTGCATGGCAGACACATTTTGTCTATGCTATAAACAGGGAGATGGTTTTATGAAGACGCGGTTAAGTATGAAGGATATACAAGAAAAAGTATCTGTACTGGGCAGACAGTATGGCGCAGATCGTATTTTTCTTTTCGGCTCATACGCCAGAGGAACGGCCAGGGATGACAGCGATGTAGATCTGCGGATCGATCGGGGACAGATCAAAGGTTGGGCGCTGGGCGGCCTCCTGGTCGATCAGGAGCAGTCGCTTGGGAAAAAGGTTGATCTGCTCACCACGGGAAGTCTTGATCAGGAATTCCTGACTGCGATTAAGGACGAGGAGGTGCTGCTCTATGAGCACAATGCGTGACCGCGGTGTTCTTCAGCAGGAATAAATCCATTTATAAGTAAGCTACTTTGAAATGAGACTGTCTGCCCGGACAGTCTCATTCTTTTAGGATATCATTTATAATGAACTGAATATGCGCCTTCTGTTCCGGTGTGAGGCCGGATACCTGCAGGTATTCTTTATCATCTAAACCCAGCAGATAATCTGTGCTGACATGAAATAGTGCAGCAATCTTAATAAGCATTTCAATTGACGGCTGAATATTGTCGTTTTCCCAGTTAGAAACACTTTGCTTAGAAACATTAAGCGCTGAAGCCAATTCCACTTGGGATAACTGGTGGGTTGTCCGCAATCTTTTAATTCGGCTGCTGAGCATGGAAATACGCCTCCGTAGTCAATTATTACAATACTATTATATAATGATTGATTGACAATATTAAAATACTATAGTATTGTATAATTTGACAATAAATACAAGATCGGAGGATTGTATATGAAAAAAATAAGACAGCGAATCGCAGTGCTCCTTGCATGTGTTATGACATTCAGCAGCGTATTGTCCGGCTACGCCGCTTCGTGGCAGAGTGTAGGCGGAATCTGGTATTATAACCGTGATGACGGCAGCCATGCGGCCGGTTGGTTAAAGATTTTGCCGCAGGAATGGTACTATCTGAACGATTCCGGGCAAATGCAGATTGGCTGGTATCAGGATACGGACGGATCTCGCTACTATCTGTCTACAGCAGCCCAGGGCGTAGAAGGACAGATGAAGTACGGTTGGTATCAGGATAGCGACGGTACCTGGTATTTTCTGAATACTGTACATGATGGGACGTTTGGACACGCGTTGAACGCAGGCTGGCAGTGGATCGACGGCTACTGCTATTATTTTGGCACAGATGGGAAAATGGCCGCGGGTGGAATGACGCCGGACGGTTACACAGTGAATGCGGATGGTCAGTGGACTGAGAACGGTGTGGCGCAATATGTTCCGGGAAAGGGTATCATAACGAAACAAACTCCTGCGTCTGGTGGATCACAACGAAGTTCTGGCAGCAGTTCCGGCTCTGGCGGCAGCTCCAGTTCCGGGAACAGCACAGGTGGTTCCGGCTCCGGCAGCGGCAGTTCAACCGGCGGGAATTCGGGTTCAGGAACCGGTGGGAATACAGGCGGAGCGGATGACAAATACAAAGTTTACGAAGAGTCTAACAAGGATACATTTGAAACAGATGCCCATGTAAAAGCATTTGCGAATGAAACGCAGGAAGATAAGCAGGAACTGAAATCGGTAGCGGACAGTCTGGTTGATTATTGGACAGAGGCAGATGACCTGGGAACAACAACAGAAAATCAGGGTGGTTCCGATACCGTGTTCCAGTCGGTCTCAAAACTAAATCTGGTGGTACTGGAAGACAGTCCACTTTATAAAGGTATCCTTGCGGGAGATATCTCAGAGGGGGATGTGATTGTGATTCCGTCCTGTGAATATTTCCCGGCAGGCATGAGTATTGTTTATCTGGATAATGATGATGCCTACGCTGGGGAAGCTCTGTCCGGTATGTATGACAGTAACCGGTATCAGGTACTCCATACGACGGAAGCTACATTCTCTGATATTTTCACAGAAGAAATGGAATATCATGCCGGTGGAGTGAACAGTTCCGATCCGGTACAGTTCATATGGACCCCGACCCTTGCGGGGAATGAATTGAGAGAAATCATGCTGTGGCAGCCGAGGGCGATTGCTGCGGCAACGCCGCCTGAGGCGGACAGAAATGACGCGGTGTCGGAGGCAACATCATCGAATGCGGCATCCCCAGAGGTATCGCTTATGTCCGGCGAATATCCGATCATGCCGATCGCGGGGAACAACAAATCGGAACTGTTTTCATTTAGCCAGACAGCGGGTGATGAGGGGATAAATTTGTTGTTTAAGGCGGATAAAGTGGTACTGTATGATGGCGATGGGGATTATGATACGAAGAATGACCAGATCATACTGGATGGAAAGATCGGACTGGAAAATATAAATCCTGAGTTTGGCTTCCTGTGGGAACCGAATTTCTCTGATCCCATGCCGAAACAGCTGAAAGCTATTGTCAAGTATGATCAGGTAGTAGGACTGACGGTATCTGCGGAGGATTCTGTCAAAGTAAATGATTTTACCGAGAAAATGCGGGAAGCATTGGATCTGCCCGAAAATAAACAGACCTATTTGGGGCTTGAGATGCAGGGCGTTGATATGGACAATACGATCGTCCTGGCGTGTGTAGGCGTTAATCTGGGTCTTAACAAAGTAATGACAAAGATGAAAGACATCCAGTACAACACAAAGAGCATTTTTGCCGGTCTGGAGCCGATGATCGTCTTCATGATCCTAATGGATGTCGACGGGAATATTTCGGTGAAGACAACGCTGGACGCGCAGTACCGGGATGAGAATAAAGTCGGTATCAATGTCCAGAGACAGGGCTTCAATGGTTCTCTTGGGACGCAGGCAGAGAATAAGGGAGATTTCAATACGGATCTGATGGGATACGATATCAATATTTTCAACCATCATGATACGACATTGGAGCTTTCAGTTAAGACGGAAGGTTCTGCAGAACTGGATACCAGCGTCGGTATCGGAGCGGGGATCATGTGCCTGGGGATTATGCCGGCGATGGTGAAGGGAAACCTGGGACTGGACAGCAAGCTGGAAGGCTCCGGAGAGATTTCCTGGGACAATAAAGAAGGTATGAACTGGAAGGTAGAAGGGGAGGCAAGCATGAGGGCCTATCTCAAGGCCCGAGCACTGGTGAAGCTGAAATGCAAGGCGGACTGGTGGCTGCTTAAAGTTGATACAGGAATTGATAAGGACTTTGACCTGATGGACATCACGTTGCTGGAGGAGAAGTGGAGCCAGACGGCGGAGCCGGAACAGGGTCTGCGGTATGACAATTCCTGGGAGAAGTATTTGGACTATACAGAGGAGCAATTGGCAAAAGAGTTTCATGAGTTTAGTTATGATTATGAAGTTCCAAATACATCACATAGATCAAAGGAATACATTTATTACGATGGTATTGAGGAACTGCCTTTGGTTAAAAATACATATACAATGTATGGAACAGATCGAGTAGAATATCATGTAAAATATGATGAGACGGATCCTTCGAATCAATTTGTAATTGAGAGAAGTGTATACGGAGATTGGGATGGTAATCAATGGATCGAAAGACGATATACAAAGATTCATATGAGAGTGAAGAATATGATAATAGGAATAACAGATACAACAACACTCAATGATTTATCGTCTATAGGTGCCGTATCCGTTGCTTATGATTTTAATCTTAGTAGTTATGATATATATTTTGCACCGGAAGATATGTCGGATGAGTACTTTGAGGTAGATATAGATGTATTGAAAAATCTGGATTATAAAGCGTTAGGACAAATTGTACGTGAGGAAACTTCTCCATATTTGGGACTGTCTAAGCGGTTAACCGATTACTGTAAAGATAAATTATTAAATCCTGAGGCATATGCAGAACTTCACTGAATATAAGTCATATCCGATTTTCCGTATTTTATCAGATAATCGGAATTGCAAAGCCCCTTTCCGTATGATATTATTTTAATAGCACACGGAAGGGGGCTTTTGTATGGGGATCTATCTGAATCCGGGAAATGACGCGTTTCGGGAAACGCTGAATTCAGAAATATACGTAGATAAATCCGGTCTGATCGCTTTTACGAACCGCGTGGCTATGACAGAACAGAAATATCTCTGCGTCAGCCGGCCCAGGCGTTTTGGAAAATCCGTGACGGCTAAGATGCTGGCTGCATATTATGATAGATCCTGCGATTCCGGAAGTATATTTGATAAATTGCTGATTTCCGGAAATGATTCCTATGAAAGATACCTGAACAGTTCCTATGTGTTGTATCTGGATATCGCGTGGTTCCATATGACATCAGCGGGGACGGAAGGGGTCGCGGATGTACTGCAGAGAGAGGTAATTGCGGAACTTCGGGAAGCATTCCCGGGGATTTTGGGCGATACAGTGAAGTCGCTTCCGGTTGCGCTGGCCAAGATCAGTGAAACGATCGGCGAGAAATTTGTGATCATCATTGACGAGTGGGACTGCCTGTTCCGTGAAGCGAGATACGATGAGAAACAGCAGGAGGAATACATCAATTTACTGCGCGGATTGTTTAAGAGCGCGCCGTCGGGCCGGTTTGTGAAGCTGGCCTATATGACGGGGATTTTGCCGATCAAAAAATATGGCACGCAGTCGGCGCTGAATAATTTTAATGAATTTACAATGGTGAATCCAGGCATTTTGGCGGAATACACCGGTTTTACCGAGAGCGAGGTTCGGGAATTGTGCCGTCGTTATCATATGGATTTTGACGAGGCGCGGCAATGGTATGATGGGTATCATTTCCGCAGAACCAGAGCCGTTTACAGTCCCAGATCTGTGGTGGAAGCCATGTTAAATCGGGAATACGGTAATTACTGGACCGGGACGGAAACTTATGAGGCGCTGAAATTATATATCAATATGGATTTTGACGGCCTGAAAGATGCGGTGGTACGGATGCTCGGAGGAGGACGATGCCGGATCAATTCTCAGAGGTTCCAGAACGATATGACCAGTATAAAGAGCAGGGATGACGTTCTGACCCTGCTGGTACATTTGGGATATCTGGCCTATGAGGATCAGACGCAGGAGGTGTATATTCCGAATCGCGAAGTAGCTGGTGAATTTGAGAACGCGATTGAAGATGAAGGCTGGGAACATGTGGCGCAGGCGATCCGGGAATCAGGAGAGCTTCTGGAGGCGACGCTAAGGGGTGATGCCGATGCGGTGGCACGGCGTCTGGATCAGATTCATGCGATGAATACGTCGGTACTCTCCTACAATAATGAGCTTTCCTTAAGCTGTGTGATAACCATTGCGTATTACAGTGCGCGAAAGGATTACACGTTGATTCGGGAGATGCCGTCAGGAAAGGGTTTTGCAGATATTGCTTTTCTCCCGCGAAAGCATTCGGATAAGCCGGCGATGCTGGTGGAATTAAAATGGGATCAGACGGCAGAAGGAGCCTTAAAACAGATAAAAGAGAAGAACTATGTGGGTGCTCTGGGGGACTGCCGGGAAATTTTGCTGATAGGAATCAATTATGACAGAAAAGATAAGAATCATCAATGCGTCATAGAACGGTGGGAGACGAATCATTTGTGATCAATAATGCAATTGGAAAATAATGAAGAAGATTAAAAATGTTAAATCGTCAAAATCAACTTTGAGGTAGGTGAGACGCAGAAAATATGGTGGAAGTGTTTGACTTGTCAAGATTTGATGAATATCGGGAGGATAACCGAAGGGAGGTAAAAAAAGCAGGTGAAGGTCTGCCGATTTCTCTCTGGGATACCTATTCTGCTTTCGCAAACTGTTCTGGAGGGGTTATTATCCTTGGTGTCAAAGAAGAAAAGGGCGGAAATTGGACAACTACCGGACTGCGGAATGCGTCAAAGCTTTGCAAAGATTTTTGGGACACGATCAACAATCCCAAGAAAGTAAGCATCAATCTGTTATCGGAAGATGATGTTCAGATATATGAAATGGGTGATAAGAAAGATGTCATCATGATAATCTATGTGCCGATGGCAAAGCGGGAGCAGAAGCCGGTATATATTAATAATGATATTTTCAGCGGTACATTTCGCCGAAATTATGAAGGTGACTATCATTGTACCAGACTGCAGGTAAAAGCGATGCTTCGGGATCAAACAGAGCGCACTATGGACATGGAAGTGCTGGACAAGGTGCCCATGGATGATCTGAACTATGATACGATCCATGGTTATAGAAACAGCCATCGCTCATTGAAAGAGGGACATCCGTTTGAACGTCTGAGCGATCATGAGTATTTGAGGAGTATTGGCGCGGCCGCAATTTCTGAAGAAGACGGACAGTTGCATCCCACAGCGGCAGGTATGCTGATGTTTGGAAATGAATATAATATCGTGCGCCATTTCCCGGAGTATTTCCTGGATTATAGGGAGGAATTAGATCCTACTACACGCTGGAGCGACAGATTGCAGTCCAGTTCCGGCGAGTGGTCTGGAAATGTGTGCGATTTTTATTTCAGAGTCTATAACAAAATTATTAAAGATGTCAAAGTGCCGTTCAGGATGTCAGGCGGCGAACGCATCGACGATACGCCGGTACACAAGGCGATTCGTGAAGCTTTGGCAAACTGTTTGATTCATGCAGATTATCATGGATTGCGTGGTATTGTGATTCGAAAAGAAGCAGACAAGCTGGTTTTGGCGAATCCTGGCTATATCAGGACCGGGAAAAAGCAGATGCGTCTTGGCGGTGAATCCGATCCGAGAAACAAAATCCTTATGAAGATGTTTAACCTTATCAATATTGGGGAACGTGCCGGAAGCGGAGTGCCGAATATCTTTAATGTTTGGGCAGATGAAGGTTGGGAGGAGCCGATCATTGAGGAAAAGTTTGATCCGGATAGGACAGTGCTGATGCTTTCTTTTGTAAAAAAAGCATCAGAAAAAAGCGTCAGAAAAAAAGCGTCGGAAAAAAGCGTCAGAAAAAAAGCGTCGGAAAAAAGCGTCAGAAAAAAAGTGACAGAAAAGACGCAGGCACATTATGATGCAATTCTGGCATTTATGAATACGGATATGTGGTATAAAACCAGTGATTTAGCGGATGTTCTGGGAATTAAGGAGACAAGAACAAAAGAATTGCTCAGAAGTCTTGTTGAGGATGGATTATTGGTGGACAATGGAGTTATTAAGGGACGTAAATACAAAAAGATATAAGAATGATAAGGCTTTGAAGTTGAGAATAAAAACTTTGGTCAAAAAATGACTGAAGTTAAAATAGAAAAATCGCTATTTGCAACTGCCGGTTGACACATTTCCAAGCCCGCTTTCTTGCCTGCAACCTGTGATTTTGTTAAATTTGCAGCATGACAGAGACAGTGCGAACCGGCCTCGGAGCCGCAGCAAGCATCCTGGAGCCACGGCAGCCGGCGCCGCAGCAGTCGGAACCGAAGCCAACGAACTGCTACATAAGCCTGCAAAGCGCCGCACCTTTGTCAAATCGAGAGAACGGAGGGAATGAAAGTGATATTAGCGGAAAAGATCATGAACCTGCGCAAGAGGAACGGCTGGTCGCAGGAGGAACTGGCGGCGAAGCTGAACGTGTCGCGGCAGTCGGTGTCCAAATGGGAGAGCGCCATGTCGGTGCCGGAGCTGGATAAGATCCTGCAGATGAGCCGGATCTTCGAGGTCAGCACCGATTATCTTCTGAAAGACGAGAACGAGACGGAGGACTTCGCGCCTGTGCCGGCCGGCGCGCAGGGACTTGCGGCGGAGGATAGGCCGCTCCGGCGGGTGAGTATGGAGGAGGCGAGGGCATTCATCAGCGCGCAGCAGGAGGCGGCGGGGAAGATTGCCTTTGGCGTGGTACTGTGCATTCTGTCCCCGGTGTTGCTGATCCTTCTCGGAGGTCTGGCGGAGAATCCGCAGTACGGCCTGCGGATCTCGGAGAACGTGGCCGGCGGCATCGGCGTGACCGCATTGCTTTTGTTCGTGGCGGCAGCGGTGGCGATCTTCATTTTCTGGAATACACGTCTTGAACGGTATGAATATCTGGAAAAGGAAAATTTCGACCTGGAATACGGCGTGGCCGGCATGGCGCGGGAGGGGCTGGAGGCGGTGACGCCCGGGTGTACCCGCAGGATCATCGCAGGCGTGACGCTGTGCATCCTGAGCGCGGCGCCGATCGTGCTGGCTGCCATTTTCACGGAAAATGAACTGACGCTTCTGGTCTGCGTCGACGTGCTGCTGGTACTGGTGGCCGCGGCGGTCTATCTGTTCGTGACGGCGGGTATGAGCCGGGAGATGTACGAGAAGCTTCTCCAGGAAGGGGAATACACCGCCAGGAATAAAGGCCTGAATAAGCTTATCGAGAAGGTCGGCGCGATCTACTGGCCGCTGGTGCTGGCGCTCTATCTGTGTTGGAGCTTCTCCGGGTTCACCTATGTGGAGGGAGCCGGAATCGAGCGGACAGGCGCAATCTGGGGCGTCAGCTGGATCATCTGGCCGGTGGCGGGAGTGCTCTTCGGGGCGATCGCCGGCGTGTGCAGGATAGTGAAGAAGGAGCAGAGATAGGCGGAAGGTCTGCCAAGAGTGGATTTCTGTGTTATGTTAGTATAATGCAGGCAGGGCGTCACTGGCGCCCTGCTTGCCTGTATGGAAATACTTGCATGGAAATAGAAAACCGGTGCCGCGAAATAAACGTCGGTCAACAGTCAGGGATATACGGGGAAGAAGCAGCTACATATATCGGTACCTCTTCCGCAGCGCCACCAGGAATATCATCGACACCGCGAAGGAGCACACTTCTGCCGTCACATCCGCCAGCCAGATTCCGTCGATGGTCAGAAGAAGCGGCAGGACCAGCACGGCCGACAGCTTGAAGATAAAAGTTCTTAAGAATGAGATCGCCGCCGACACGGCCCCGTTGTTCAGCGCTGTGAAGAAGGACGATGAGAAAATATTTACGCCTACGACGATAAACGCCGTGGTAGAGATCCGAAACGCCCGCACGGTCATGGCCAGAAGTTCCGCGTCATAGCCGACGAAGATCATGGAGAGCGGCCTGGCCAGCAGCTGGGCCGCCGCAGCCATCGCGGCGCCAGCGCCGCCCATCAGGATCATGCTTTTCTTCAGCATATTTTTCAGCTCTTCCGAATTCCCCGCCCCGAAATGATAGCCTACGATGGGCGCGCTTCCGATGGCGTAGCCTACGAAAATGGCGATGAAGATAAACTGGACGTACATCAGGACGCCGTAGGCGGCGACGCCGTTTTCCCCGGCATACTTAAGAAGCTGGAAATTGTACAGCATGCCGACGATGGAGGAGGTGACGTTGGACACCATCTCCGAGGAACCGTTGGCGCAGGCCTTAAGGATCGGGCGGAGCTTAAGGCGGGTCCGCCTAAGCCGGAGCAGACTGGAATTGGGCCGCAGGAAATAGACGAGGGGGATCACGCCGCCCACACACTGGCTCAGGCCCGTGGCGACGGCGGCTCCGGCCACGCCGAAGCGCAGGACGCCGACGAGAATCAGGTCCAGAAGCATATTGGTGACGCCGGCGGCCACAGTGGTGTAAAGGCCCAGCTTCGGCTTCTCCGCGGTGATCAGGAAGCTCTGAAACGCGTTCTGGAGCATAAATGTAACCGTGAAGCCCAGGGTGATCCGGCCGTAGAGTACGCAGTCCGGCAGCATGGCGTCGTCGGCGCCCAGCCAGACCGACACCGGCCGCATGACCGCCATGCCAACGAGAGAAATGGCGACGCCCGCGATCAGCGTGGACAGGATCATCATGGTGAAATATTCATTGGCCCGTTCTTTCTTCTGCTCGCCCAGGGTCATGGCCACCAGGGCGCTGCCGCCGGTGCCCAGCATGAAGCCGACGCCGCCGAAGACCATGACGAAGGGCATGATCAGGTTGATGGCGGCGAACGCCGTCTTCCCCACGAAATTCGACACGAAAAAGCCGTCCACCACGCCGTAGATGGAGGTGAATACCATCATGACGATGGACGGGAAGACGAAACGCAGCAGCTTCCGGTATGTAAAATGGTCGGACAGCTGTATCAGCGCCGCGGGACGCGCGGCGTGGCCGCGGAGGCGGCGGTGCAGAGGGCGGTTCAAGGCGGGTCGCTCCTTTATCAGTCTGGAAATTCAAGTTCACATGTTGCCGAGTGCCGGTTTTGGCTGTCTCGTCTCAGTTTCTGCCGGCGATATCCAGTGTAGTAGAACTCAGGAAGAATGTCAAGAGCGGGCAGTATCATTTATTGACAGGGGCCGGCCGCGATGTTAAGATAAGATTGCCGGGAGAGGAAATGCCGTGAATGAGGAATTTACAGAGAAAATGATCGCGGAGCGGAGTGTAAGATCACGGCAGATGCGGAAAGGATAATTTATGAAAAAGCTTGCGGCCTGCGAGGCCATGATCCTGCGTTACGGCGCTGACATCCTGGAATCTTCGAATATGCAGATGGAGAAAATGTTCATGCAGCACGGCGATGTGAGCGTGTTTGAACATTCGGTTGTCGTGGCCTGCGTCTGCCTGCTGATCGCCGGGTATCTGCATATCCGGGTGAATCACCGTGCGCTGGTACGCGGCGCTCTGCTGCATGATTATTTCCTGTACGACTGGCATGTGCCGGATGAGAGCCACCGGCTCCATGGGTTTCATCACGCGCGGAAGGCCTGCGAGAACGCGTCCAGGGATTTTGACCTGGGAGAGATCGAGAAGGACGCGATCCGGAAGCATATGTTCCCGCTGAACCCGCAGCCGCCGAAGTATCGGGAGAGTGCGATTGTGTGTATCGCGGACAAGATCTGCGCGACAGGCGAGACGCTGCGGATGCCATACTGCAGAAATGTGAGGGATGCGCTGGGGATCCTGAAGGGCGCCGCCGGTCAAAACCGCCTTGCAAAGCGATAGAAAATGTGTTAGAATAGTCATGCTTGAACAGAAGATGAATTTTGACGAGAATGTGAGCACTGCTATTTCTCCGGAAAGTATCTGGGGGGGTAGTGAGTGCTTTTTCTTTTGAAAATGTAAAGGCGGAAAACGATATGGTTTTCTCATCCATGATCTTTTTGTGGATCTTTCTTCCGGTGACGATGATCCTTTATGGGCTGGCGCGCAAAACGGGGAAGCAGGAACTGCAGAATATACTGCTTCTTTTCGCCAGTATTTTTTTCTACAGCTTCGGAGAACCGGCGTATGTTCTGCTGCTGTTGCTTTCGGGGATGTTCAACTACCTGGCGGGACTGGCGATCGGCCGGACGGAAGGCGCCGGGAAAAAGGCGGCCCTGGCGGCCGCGGTGCTTATCAATCTGGGCCTTTTGGGATATTTCAAGTATTATGATTTTATGGCCGGAACGGTGAATGCCCTGGTCGGCCGTACATGCCTTCCGATCCGCGATATCGCACTGCCGATCGGAATATCCTTCTATACGTTTCAGGCCATGTCCTATATTATAGACCTGTATCGCGGCAAATGCGCCGTGCAGAAGTCGCCGTATAAGCTGCTTCTGTATATCACGTTTTTCCCGCAGCTGATCGCGGGTCCGATCGTGCGGTACAAGGATATTTCCGATCAGATCGACTGCCGCAGCGTGGATCTGGAGAAATGGAGCCTGGGCGCGGCCCGATTTATTTCCGGTTTATCGAAGAAGGTGATTCTGGCGAATACGTTCGCGCTGCATGTTGACCGGGTGTTCGCCATGGAGCCGGGGACGCGGGGCACGCTGACCGCGTGGTACGGGATTCTTCTCTATAGTCTGCAGATTTATTTTGATTTCAGCGGCTATTCCGATATGGCCATCGGCCTGGGGAAGATGTTCGGATTTGATTTCCTGGAGAATTTTGATTTTCCTTACCGGTCCGGATCGGTCCGGGAGTTCTGGCGCAGATGGCATATTTCTCTTTCCGTCTGGTTCCGGGAATATCTCTATATTCCGCTGGGGGGCAACCGGAAGGGAACGTTCCGCACTTATATCAATCTTCTGATCGTGTTTGCCGCGACAGGAATATGGCATGGGGCAGGATGGAATTTCCTGGTGTGGGGACTGTTCCATGGGGCGTTTCTTGTGTGTGAGAGGGCGTTTCTGGGCAAATATCTGGACAGGAACCCGGTAAAGATTCTGAATCATGTATACTGTATTTTGGTCGTGATGGTTGCCTGGGTCTTCTTCCGCGCCGATAATATGGCGCAGGCGTGGCCGTATCTGCGGTCCATGTTCAGCCTGGCGGGGAATACGCGGGAGAGCTTTATGGAGATCTTTGGGAGCCGCTGTATTGTACTGTCGGCAGCCGGCGTCCTGATGAGCGTCGTTTTGCCGGTCAGGTGGCAGACGGCGCTGCGGGACCATGGGGCGTTCCGCGCGGTGGCGATGCCCTGCCTCCTGTTTCTATGTATCGTGATGCTTGCGGCTGACAGCTATAATCCGTTTATATATTTTCGTTTCTGATGAAAGGCTCGGGTATGCGGCGGAAATCGTTTGAAAAGACCGGAAATATCATACTTTGCGTGCTGAGCGTGCTTTTGTGCCTGGGATTGCCCGCGGCAGGATTGGCCGGCCGGCTTCTGAACGGCGAAGATGGGACCGGAAGCGGCGAGAAGCGGGTCCTGGCGGAGTTCCCTGTGATCAGGGAGGCCGGCGATCTGCTGACATTTCCGGAACGGTTTGAAAAGTGGTTTTCGGATCATCTTTTCTTCAAGAGCAGTCTGGTAGAACTGGATTCGGAACTGAAGATCCGGCTGTTTGGAGAGCTGGATTCGGACCAGGTGATCCTTGGGACAGAGAAACCATGGCTATTTCACTGCTCGGACGACGGCCAGCCGCTTGAGACTTATAAGAGGATCAACCGGTTTTCGGAAGCGGAACTGGAGAAGATCGCGGCGAATCTGTCGGATCTGCAGTATGAGCTGGAAGATGCGGGAATCGGCTTTATCCTGATGATCTCTCCGGATAAGGAACAGATATACGGAAGCGAATATATGCCGGATTCGGTTCTGGTGCAGGAGCAGGAAGGAAGGACGGAGCAGCTGATCGGATATCTGGCGGATGTCCTGCCGGGGCTTAAGGTGGTGTATCCGAAGGAAGAGCTGCTGGCGGCAAAGGGGACGATTCAGAATGTCGCGTCGCTCTATTACGAGTCGGATACGCACTGGAATAAAGCGGGAGCCTATATTGCGTCGGAGGAGCTTCTGCGGGCAATCGGGGAGCAGCTTGGCCAGCCCTATAAAGGCCGGCAGGAAACGTTTGCGCTTCACGGGACGGTGGAAGGCGACCTGCAGCGGATGGTGCAGCTGGGAAGTTCATATAACAGCAGCGAATACGAGGCCCAGCGCCATGTGGATACGGAATGTTTAAGAGAGATCCGCGACCGGAATGACGAGGCGGTCCTCAGAACCACGGAGTGCGGGGACGAGGGGTGTCTTGCGGCGTCCGTCTATCTCAGCGGAGATTCCTTCCGCTGGAATCTGGCGCCCTGGCTGGAAGAAGGAATTGCGAGATTTACCGCGGGATCCCGTTATTATTTCAGTACGGAGGATCTGGCGGAGCAGGAGCCGCAGGTATTTATCTATATGATCGCGGAGAGATATCTTCACGAGCTTTCCATGATCCCGGGCTACAATACGGCGGCGCTTCCGATGCCGGCGGCGGAGTAAGCGGTGAAAACCGCCGGAACGTTTTTATTTGATTATAGGAAATGAACGGTTATCGGATCATTTCTTATAAAATACAGAATCATTCGTATAGGAAGACGAATGGAAGGAGGCATAAGAATCATGAAGCGAAGGGGAAAAAGGCTGTTGGCGGTTGTGATCTTGACGTCGATGACGCTTCTTGGGGGGATGACGGCGCTGGCGGCGTCCGGCGGCGGTACGGCGGCTAAGACGCAGACGAAAGAAGCTCAGACGAAAGATACACAGACGAAAGATGAGAAGACGAAGAAGTTCGGCTTCACCTATAAGGAAGTCCGTTATGAACTCGGGGCCGACGCGGAGGCGGCGAAGAAGACGCTTGGAGAATCGAACGGTTCCCGGGAAGTCAATACCTGCGCGAACGGCTATATTAACCGTGCCTACACCTACGGGGAAGGCGACAGCCAGGATTTCGAGGTGTATGTAGAGCAGGACAAAAAAACCAGCAAGGATATCATAGCGAGTATTACGCTCCTGACCGCGAATGTAGCCACCGAGGAAGGACTGAAGGTAGGCGACAGCGCGGAGACCGTGACGAAGATATATCCCACAGCGGTAAAAGGACTTGGTACGTATAAGGTGACTGAGGATAAAGAGCTTCTCTATATCAAGATGACAGGCGGAAAGGTAGCGTATATTTCTTATACTGTGACAGAATAAAAAGATGCCGGAAAGGATTAGAACCGTATGAAGAAGATTACAGGAAAAAGGCTCCTGGTTCTGTTGACCGCCATGATCCTGACAGTGTCGTATGTGACGCCCGCGTTTGCGATCGGCGGGACGGCCGCCGGATGGAATTTTCTTATAGACGCCTATGCCGTCAGGCAGACGCCTGTTACAGAGGAGGAATGTCAGAAAATCATGACGAATCTCCTGACGCTGCAGGAGGAACTGGCGGAGGCCGGTATTTACTTTATGGTTTTTATTCCTCCCGATAAAGAGGAGATCTACGGGGATCTTCTGCCTGCCGCCTACCGGCTTACATGGCCGGATCCGCTGGATCAGCTGGTTGGATATCTTCATGAAAACGCTCCGGATCTTCCTGTCATCTATCCGAAGGAGGCTCTTCTGAATGCGAGAAATACCGGGGCCTTTGACGGTGCGGAGCTGTATTTTGCCAACGACAGTCACTGGAATTATGTCGGCGGCCACGTGGGGGCTTCTGAACTGATAAAAGCGGTGGGTGAGCATTTTGGCCATGAGAGCGGAGTGACCGGACATACGTTTTCTCTTCTGCCCAGGGGCGAAGTATGGCCGGTATATACTTATAATGAACCGCTTAAGCGGGAACTGGATAAGGATGTCGTGTCTCTTGACAACGGCGATCCGGTGTATCGCAGCTATTACAGTACGAACCCGGATTGCTGGCCTGAAAAGATATATTTTGCGGGGGATTCATTCCGGCACTTCATGTCAGATCCGATGGCGGAGCAGTTCAAATCCTTTATCTGTATGAACCGTTATTACCTTGATCTGGATGATGTGGGCGCGGAGGCGCCGGATGTCTTTGTCCTGTCGTCGGTGGGACGGATGGCCAGAATGACGTTTGCGGAGATCGACGGCTTTAATACGGCCGCTCTGCCGATGACCAATATGCAGACCCAGTACGGGGAAGCCCGATGGGTTCAGGACCGGACCGGATACTGGTGGAGGAATCCGGACGGAACGTTCCCCACGAATGAATGGATGTGGCTGGACGGGAATAAAGACGGAGAAGCGGAATGCTATTATTTTGACGGGAACGGTTATTGTCTTTTGAATACCGTTACTCCGGACGGCTACAGGGTGAACGAGAACGGCGCCTGGATCGCCGACGGAGTCGTGCAGGTGCGGACGGCGGAACAACAGGCCGGTCAGTAGGCGTCGGAAAGAAATATTTGTAAAAATCTCGTGACTGGGGTTATGGTTTATGGTATACTATGGTAACATCATAGTATACCATTTTTCTTTATCAGAGAAGGAGTCGTAAGCGCCATGAAACTGATATCCTGGAATGTGAACGGCCTGCGGGCCTGCGTGGGCAAGGGCTTTTGCGAATACATGAAGGAAGCGGATGCGGACGTGTTCTGCATCCAGGAAAGCAAGCTGCAGGCGGGGCAGATCGAGCTTCCGCTGGAGGGGTATCATCAGTACTGGAACTATGCGGAGAAGAAGGGCTATTCGGGCACGGCTCTTTTCACGAAAACAGAGCCGCTCTCCGTATCTTACGGCATCGGCGTGGAGGAGCATGACCACGAGGGGCGCGTGATCACGGCGGAGTACGAGGATTTCTATGTGGTCACCTGTTATACGCCCAATTCTCAGGACGGGCTGGCGAGACTGGATTACCGCATGGCCTGGGAGGACGCGTTCCTGGCGTATCTGAAGGGACTGGAGCAGAAGAAGCCGGTGATCTTCTGCGGCGATCTGAACGTGGCCCACAAGGAGATCGACTTAAAGAACCCGAAATCCAACCGCAATAACGCGGGATTCACAGATCAGGAGAGGGACAGGTTTACGAGGCTTCTGGAGGCAGGCTTCATCGACACGTTCCGGTATTTCTATCCGGATCAGGAAGGGATCTATTCCTGGTGGTCGTACCGGTTTAAGGCAAGGGAGAAGAACGCCGGGTGGCGTATCGACTATTTCTGCGTGTCGGAGTGCCTGAAGGACAGGCTTAAGAGCGCGGCGATCCATACGGAGGTATTTGGATCGGATCATTGTCCGGTGGAGCTGGTGGTATCGTAGGTACAGGACAGAGAAGAAAGTCTGTTGGGTTTTGTGGGGGAGAAGGAGAACGTTCATGAAGCAGTTTAAGGTGTTGGTCGGCGAACAGGGGAACTGCCCCATGGGACTTACTGCGGCGAAGAACCGGCTGTACGCGTCTGTGATCTGGCCGGGCGAAAGCTGCAGTCTGCTGCTCTTTAAGCGCGGTGAGGAGGAACCGTGGCAGACCATTTCCATGGATCCGCGGGAGCGGATGGGAGATGTCTGGCGGGTGGCATTGGAATATACCGGGACGCTTCCGCGGGACCTGGAGTATTGCTTTGAGGTGGACGGGCAGCGGATGGCGGATCCCTGCGGGCGCGCCATGCGCGGCTGGGAAGACTGGGGCGAGCCGGAGCATATGAAGCGGCTTCTGCGTTCGCCGGTGAAGATCGATGATTTCGACTGGGAGGATGACCGGCGGCCGGAGATCCCGATGGAGGACTGTGTGATCTACCGCGTGCATACGCGTGGATTTACGAAGCACAACACCTCCGGCGTGCGGGACAAGGGGACGTTTTCCGCGGTCGCCCGGAAGATCCCGTATATGAAGGAACTGGGCGTTACCACGGTGGAACTGATGCCGGTGACAGAGTTTCAGGAGGTCATTACGCAGGACGGACAGGGGCCGTTTACGCGGACCACGTTTACCGGGCGGCTGAATTACTGGGGATATGCGGACGGTTTTTATTTCGCGCCGAAGGCGGCTTACAGCGCCGGGAAACGCAAGGATCCGGTGCGGGAACTGAAGAGCCTGGTGAAGGAACTGCATGCAAACGGCATGGAACTGGTGATCGAGCTGTTCTTTAACGGTACAGAGAGCTCGTCGTTCGTGCTGGACGTGGTGCGCTACTGGGTGAAGGAATTCCATCTGGACGGCGTCCATTTGGTGGGAAATGTACCGGCGGGGCTGGTCGGCGGCGATCCGTATTTAAGCGATGTGAAACTGTTTGCCAACGGCTGGGACGGCGTGAACGGGGCCGGATGGCGGCAGCGGAAATATATTGGAATTCCGATGAAAGATGACGGCGGTTTGACGCCGGGCGGTATGCGTCCGGCGGTTAAAGCCGCGGCGGGATCCGGGAAGACATCGGCTGAAACTGCGGAGAAACAGCCGCCGAAATCGCTGGATTTCCATATTCCCGGTCCGGGCAGTACCCCGGCTTATGCTTCATCTCCTGCGCTGCGCGGTCTGTCCCGACGCCTTGTGGAATACAACGACGGCTTTGAGCAGGATATGCGGCGTTTCCTGAAGGGCGACGAGGGGATGCTCCGAACGGTCATGGACCGCATCATCCGGAATCCGAAGGATATGGGTGTCGTCAATTACATGGCCCACACCAACGGCTTCACGCTGATGGACATGGTCTCCTACGACCGCAAGCACAACGAGGCCAACGGCGAGAACAATCAGGACGGCACGGATTATAACCTGAGCTGGAACTGCGGCGAGGAAGGTCCGACCCGCAAAAAGAAGATCGCAGATCTCCGCCGGAAACAGCTGCGCAACGCATTTCTCCTGCTGTTCTTAAGCCAGGGGACGCCGCTTCTCACATCCGGCGACGAGTTCGGTCATACCAAGGGCGGCAACAACAACTCCTATTGTCAGGATAACGCGGTTTCCTGGCTCAACTGGAGCCAGCTGCGGAGCAATAAAGCGATCTATGAATTCGCGAAGCAGGCTATCGCTTTCCGGAAGGCCCATCCGGTGCTTCATATGGCGGAGCAGCCGAAGCTGATGGACCATCTGGCCTGCGGCTGCCCGGATGTGTCGTTCCACGGCGTCAAGGCCTGGTATCCGGAATTTGAGCATTTCCGGCGGCAGCTGGGCGTGCTGTACTGCGGATCGTACGGGAAGAAGGCGGACGGCAGCCCGGACGATACCATTTTCGTCATGTACAATATGCACTGGGAGCCGTGTGAGTTCGCCATGCCGAATCTGCCGAAGGACCGGCAGTGGTTCGCGGCCATGGATACGGCCCGGAAGGACGTGAACGGCTTCTGGGCGCCGGGTGAGGAGCCGCGCCTGGAGGATCAGAAGACGTATCCGGTGGCGGCGCGGTCCATCGTGGTGCTGATCGGCAAGACGGCGGAGGCGGAGCCGGCGCCGAAGGCGAAGCGGAAGTCACAGACGGCGGAGACCAAATGAAAACAGAATCGGGAGACATTTACCATGAAGAAATATGATTACGTCATCGTCGGAGCCGGCCTTTTCGCCGGCGTGTGGGCCTATATGGCCAGGCAGGCGGGAAAGACCTGCCTGGTGGTGGAGAAGAGAGATCATCTGGGCGGCAATATCTACTGCGAGGATGTGGAGGGGATCCATGTCCACAAGTACGGCGCCCACATTTTCCATACGAGCAGCCGGCAGGTCTGGGATTTCGTGAACAGCCTGGCCGAGTTCAACCGCTACACCAACAGCCCGGTGGCCAATTACAAGGGCGAGATGTACAATATGCCTTTCAATATGAATACCTTCAGCAAGATGTGGGGGATCTCCACGCCGCAGCAGGCGCGGGCCATCATCGACGAGCAGAAGGGCAGCGTCGCCGGCGAGCCGCGGAACCTGGAGGAGCAGGCGATCAGCCTGGTGGGCCGCGACATCTACGAGAAGCTGGTCAAGGGCTACACCGAGAAGCAGTGGGGCCGCGACTGTAAGGATCTGCCGGCGTTCATCATCAAGCGCCTGCCGGTCCGCTATACCTACGACAACAATTATTTCAACGATCTCTACCAGGGAATCCCCATCGGAGGTTACAATGTGATCGTGGAGAAGCTGTTTGCGGGCTGCGACGTGGAACTGGGCGTGGATTATCTGGAGAACCGGGAGAAGTACGACGCGCTGGGAGAAACCGTGGTCTATACCGGCACGATTGATTCTTACTACGGCTATCGCTATGGCAAGCTGGAATACCGCAGCCTGCGGTTCGAGTCGGAGGTTCTGGATACGGACAATTACCAGGGCGTGGCCGTGGTCAATTACACAGACCGGGAGACGCCGTACACCCGCGTCATCGAGCACAAGCATTTCGAGTTCGGGACCCAGCCGAAGACGGTGATCACCCGCGAGTATCCGGCGACCTGGCAGGAGGGCATGGAGCCCTACTATCCGGTCAATGACGCGCAGAACCAGGAGCTTTACGCGAAATATGCGAAGCTCGCGGCGGAAGAGAAGAATGTGATCTTCGGCGGACGGCTGGCGGAGTATAAATATTATGATATGGACAAGGTGATCGAGTCCGCCATGAAGCGGGCGGCGGAGAGGATCTGAGCGCCGCATATTGAAGAACCCAGGAGGTCGTTCCATGAACATCGTCTACGCGTCCAACGATAATTACGCCAGGCATCTGGCGGTATCCATGCTTTCCGTCTTCGACCGCAACCGCCGCGCGCGGCAGATCACGGTCTATGTGATCGCTATCGGGCTTAGCGGAGAGAGCCGCACGCGTCTGGAATCTATCGCGGCGCAGTACGGACGGGAGCTGTATTTCCTGGAGCTGGCGGATATCGAGGGACAGTTTACCGGCGGCGTAGATACCGGCGGCTTCGACATCAGTACGCTGGGACGGCTCTTTGTGGGACGGCTTCTGCCGGAGGACGTGGACCGGGTGCTGTATCTCGACTGCGATACCGTGGCGGCGCAGCCGCTGATGGAACTGTGGCGCACCGATCTGCGGGGAAATGTGCTCGGCGCTGTCATGGAGCCGACGATCTACCGGAAGGTCCGGCAGGAGATCGGTCTGGCGCCGGGAGAGCCGTATTTCAATGCCGGCGTGCTTCTGATCGACCTGAAGCGCTGGCGGCAGACGGAGGCGGAGCGCAGGCTTCTGGAATTTTACCGGGAGAAGGGCGGCAATCTGTTCGCCTGCGACCAGGACGTGATCAACGGCGTTCTGAAAGGGCGTATCCGGATGCTTCCGCCAAAGTATAATTTCTTTCCCAATTACCGGTATTTCCGGTATGCGGATCTGGTGAAGCACGAGCCGGCCTACGCGGCGGTGAAGAAGGAAGAATTCGCGGAGGCCGGGAGGCACCCGGTGATCATTCATTACGCGGGGGATGAGCGGCCCTGGTACGCGGGCAATCTGAACCATTATCGGAAGGCCTATGAACATTATCTGGCTCTGACGCCCTGGGCGGGGACACCGAAAGAGGAAGGGCGGAGGCTCTATCTGTTCGCGTATCATATGATGGATTATCTGACGGTGGTATGTCCCGCGGCCCGCTGGCTCATCAGCAGGATGCTGGGGATGCGGGCCGTCGAGGCGCGCGGGAAGAAGAAAACCGACAGTTGTGAGGGAAAATGAGATCCCGCGGCCGTCTTGGGACGGGACGCGGCTGAAAGCGCAGCGGATCCGAAGGAGAAGGAAGAACATGGGTATGGGAGAAGGAAAAACGATAGAAGTGCTTCTGGCCTCCTGCAACGGAGAAAAATACATCCGGCAGCAGATGGATTCGATCCTGGATCAGAGTATTCCGGGACTGCGGATCCTTGTATCCGACGACGGTTCGAAGGACAGAACGGTGGAGATCCTGCGGCAGTACGCGGCGGAATATCCGGGACAGGTGGCGCTGCTGGAAGAGGATGCGGACGCGCGCGCGAATCGCGGCGGAATTCCCGGCGGGCACGGGAAAGCCGCTGCGGTTCCCGCGCCAGACAGGCATACCGCTGCGGTTCCCGCGCCAGACAGGCATACCGCTGCGGTTCCCGCGCCCGCCGGGAATTTTTTTCGTCTGCTGGCAAATGCGGACGCGGATTATGTGCTCTTAAGCGATCAGGACGATGTGTGGCTGCCTGAGAAGGCGGAGCGCCTTTTGGAACGGCTCCGGGGGATCGAGGGCAAGGACGGTGCCGTACCGGCGCTGGTTTTCTCGGACATGGAGGTCGTGGACGAGGGGCTGAACCGGATCGCGCCCAGCTTCTTCGCTTACGCGCACTGCGACCCTAAGCGGCTGACGCTTTCGGAGATCCTGGCGGAAAATCCGGTGACCGGCGGCGCGCTGATGATGAACCGCGAGCTTCTTGAACTTGTGCGCGTAACGCCGCGCGCCTGTTTCATGCACGACTGGTGGATCGCGCTCTGCGCGGCCTGCTTCGGGAGGATTTCCTGCGTGAGGGAAGCCTTGTCCCTTTACCGGCAGCACGGCGCCAATGTCATCGGTGCCAGACCGTCCGGCAGCCTCAGGGAAATGGCGGAGCGGCCGGCCCGGCAGGCGCAGGTGGAAGAGAACTACCGGCGGATGTTTGCCCAGGCGGAGGCGTTTCTGGAAATGTATGAGGAACGGCTGACGAATGCGCAGAAGCTTACGCTGAAAGCCTGGACCGGACTGCCCGCGCAGACGCCGGCGGGACGATGGAAGATAATCCGGAAGTATCATTTTTATAAAAGCTCGCCTTTGCAGACGCTGGCGATGTGCGTGACGGTGCCGCGGCGGGTGGGGATGGAGCTTCCGGCCGGCGGCGCCAGTATGACTGAACTTCCGGCTGGCGGCGCCGGTATGACTGATCTTTCGGCTGGGTGCTCCGGTACGACTGATATTCCGGCCGGCGGCGCCGGTATGACAGGCGCGACGGCCTGTGTGATCGTGAATTACAACGACGCGGAGACGGCGGCCGGACTGGCAGGACGGATCGCGGGCTACCGATCGCTGGACTATATTGTTCTGGTGGACAACGCTTCCACGGACGATTCCTATGAACGTCTGAAGATGCTTGAAGGCGGGAAGATCACCGTGATCCGCGCGGAGAAAAACGGCGGGTACGGCGCGGGCAATAACCTGGGCGTCCGCTATGCGGCGCAGCGGCTGGGGGCCGCGCGGGTGCTGATCGCCAATCCGGACGTGTTGTTCACGGACCGGTGCGTCAGAAGCCTGTGCCGGATCCTTGCGCGGCATCCGGAGGCGGGCGTCGCTGCCGCCGTTATGAGGAACGGAAATGCGGATGCGCCGCTTTCGCCGCAGAACGCATGGCGGCTCCACGGTTTCGTGGGAGAGCTGCTTTATATGGGGCCGGTCAGCCGGCGGGTCTTTCGGGACCGGCTTTATTATCCTGCGTCTTACTATAAAAAGCATGCCGATATCTGCCGTACGGAGAGACAAAGCAAATCAACGGCGTATTCAAAGAACAGGACGGCGGTTTACGCGGATGTGGTTCACGGTTCCATGCTGATGGTGGACGCGGCGGCGTTTCTGGCCTGCGGCGGTTATGACGAGGGGATTTTCCTGTATCAGGAGGAGATGGTCCTGGGCCGCCGCATGAAGGCAGCCGGGCGCCGCACGGTGCTTCTGCTGAAGGAATCCTATATTCACCAGGATTCGGTTTCCATCAGCAAATCCATTTCCGACGCGCTCCGGCGCCAGCGCCTGCGGGAGCAGAGCGTGATGTACTATATGGAACATTATCTGGGGATCGGGCCGGCGCGGAAGGTACTGGCGAAGATCTGGTTCGCGGTGATCCGGCTGGAGACGCGGATCTACCTGTGGTATAAGAATTTGTGTCAGAAGACGAAACGGGGTGGGACAGTTGCCGGTTGAGACGGAGATGAAAGGCAAGATCGTAAAGGGGCTCTTCTGGAAGCTGCTGGAGAACGGCGGCGCCCAGGGGCTCCAGTTTGTAGTGGCCATTCTTCTCGCAAGGCTTCTGACGCCGGCTGAGTACGGCCTGGTGGGGATCGTTATGATCTTCATCGTCATCGCCAACGCGATCGTCCAGAACGGTTTCAGCACGGCGCTGATCCAGAAGAAGAATTCCGATGAGACGGATTTCTCTTCCGTTTTCTATTTCGGCCTGGCGCTTGCCGCCGTGATGTATACGCTGTTGTATCTTGCAGCCCCGGCTGTCAGCCGTTTCTATGAGAATCCGATCCTCTGTCCGATCCTTCGCGTTCTGGGGATCGTGCTGTTCCCCGGTTCCGTCATCTCTGTCCAGACAGCCTATGTGTCCCGGAAAATGGAATTCCGTGGTCTTTTTATCGCGACCATGGCCGCGGTCGTGGTTTCCGGCGCGGTCAGTATCACGATGGCGTACAGCGGTTTTGGGGCGTGGGCGATGGTCGGCCAGCAGATCGTCTATTATCTGGTGCTGATGCTGGGATTGTTCGCGGTAGTCAGCTGGAAACCGCGGTTCCTGTTTTCTCTCGGGCGCGTCCGGGGAATGCTGGCCTTCGGCTGGAAGCTTCTGGCGGCGTCGCTTCTGGATACGCTGTTTAATAACCTTTACGGCCTGATCATAGGCAAGATCTATAATGAGGAACTGCTGGGGGCTTATAACCGGGGCGACCAGTTCCCCAAACTGATCGTCAGCAACCTGGGAGCGGCGATTCAGTCGGTGCTGCTGCCGGCGTTTTCGGCGCAGCAGGACAATATGGCGCAGGTGCGGAGCATGGTGCGGCGGGCGATCCGCGTCAGTTCATTTCTGGTGCTGCCGATGCTGTTCGGCCTTTTCGCGGTGGCGGATACACTGGTGCTGGCGCTTCTGGGCGAGAAATGGCTGATCTGCGTGCCGTATCTGCGGATCATGTGCATTTCCTATTCGTTCTGGCCGATTCACATCACCAACCTTCAGGCCATCAATGCGTTGGGCCGCAGCGACGTGTTTCTGAAACTGGAAGTGCTGAAGAAGATCGTCAGCCTGATCGGGCTCCTGATCGGAATCCGTTACAGTCCGGTGATCATGGTATCCATCAAGGCGGTCAGTGATTTCCTGAGCGTGTTTATCAATGCGTGGCCGAACCGGAAGCTTCTGGGGTACAGCATCCGCAGCCAGTGGATGGATATCCTGCCGTCAGCTCTTCTTTCGGCAGTCATGTGCGGCGTGGTCCTGGGGCTGGGTCTTCTGCTGCCCGCGGCCGGCGTGTGGCTCCGGCTTCTGCTGCAGATCGCGGCCGGCGCGGCGGTCTATGTCGTTCTGGCGTGGATCTTCCGGCTGGAGACTTTTCGGTATCTGGAAGAGACGCTCCTCCGGTTTTTCAGAGCATAATAAGTTCTTTCGCATGGAAATACGGGCAGGGCGTCACCGGCGCCCTGCCTTCATGGAAATAAAAGAAGCCGTCCGCGTGGACGGCTTCTTAAAATTACGTCGGGAATAGGATCTGTTCGGAAACAGATATTTGCAGCTTATCCGGCCATGGGGCCGATGGGACCGCTCGGAGCGGTGGATGGCGCTTCCGGTACGGGTTCCGGGGAAGCCGGTTCAGCCGGAGCGGCGGGCTGTTGTTCCGCCTGCTGCTCAGCCTGCTCTGCGGCCTGCTGTTCCGCCAAAGCCGCCTGCTCGACTTCCGCCGCTGCCTGTGCTTCCAGGGCCGCCTGCTGTGCCTGCGCGTTTACAACGGCTGCCGCTTCCACATCGGTGGGATCCCAGGTCTGGGACAGAGAGGCAAGCTCCGGTACGCAGGGGCGCTCATAGGGGCCGCAGACCGAGGAGTTGTAAACCTGGATCGTGGTTCCCAGCGGGCAGTGGTCATAGATCCATTTGCAGTCGCCGACCATGAAACGGATGCATCCGGCCGACCGGGCCACGCCCATGTAATTGTAGGTGTCTGTCTGAAGCGAGAAGGGGCTGGCCGAATTATAAACGGGCGAATGCAGCAGGATATGTAATCCGGATCCCAGGCGGGTCAGGTACTGACAGTAGACCCCGTGGATCATCTCGTGCCAGCGGTACTTCTCCGGCGAATGGAACGTGCCGATCGGAGTATCTTCGCCGGTGGAGCACAGGAAACTCTTCAGCGGAATAATATAGCCGTTGTCGCCGTCCTGCACATAGATGGTCGTGCAGTTCATCTGCTTGTTGACCTTGATCAGATACGGGCCGTTGGCGCCGATGATGGGTTCCAGGTCTGTGACCAGCTTGCCGCCTTCATCGAAGTAGTATTTGTAGCCGTCGATATACTGCCAGCCGGTAACGGCTGTATTGTTAGTGAAATAATACTGGTCGTTGCCGTTCCACGCCCAGCCGGTGTAGGCCTGACCGGTACCGCTTACGAAGGTCGGAAGCCCGCTCCCGAACTGGATCCCGTCGTAGGATGTGGCGGATACGACCCGGCCCGCGGTTCCGCTGCTGTCATAGGAACCTTTGAGCGTCAGGTAGAACTGAAGCCCGGTGATGTATTTGCCGGTTCCCATGGTGCCGTTGGTCTGTCCGTTATAAGACCAGCCGCAGGTCGTTCCGTCGTTCAGAGTCGCCGAATAGCTGATGTCGAAGTAATCATTGATAACGCCTTTCAGACGGAGCTGGATGGCTTCCACCAGAACGGCCGGTTCACGGGACGTATGCTCACCGTTCATGGCCCAGCGGGTCCAGCCGGTGGTCGAGTTGTAGGTACGGTACATGACGTCGCCGGGCAGGCTGGTGTGGAAGATACACATGGATATGAAACCGGCCGGAGCAGAGACGCTGGCTCCGTTGGATTTCGCGTAGATAACATCCGTCCATGTCATATCCGGCTGAAGAAGCCTGACAGTTACCGAAGCTTCCGAGATCCGCTGCTGAACGTCGGCTGCCGCGGGGATCTCCACGACGGACTGCTGCGGCGTGGGAGCCGGTTCCGGTTCCGGCGTCGGGGCGGGTGTTTCAGAAGATGAACCGGAGGATGTCACAGGACCCAGCGGACCCATAGGGCCTGACGGAGTTCCTGAGCCGTCCGGCTGAACGGCCAGCGCCGTGGCGGCCCCGCTCAGGGCCATGCCGGCAACAAGGCCTATAATTAATAAAGTACGGAAACTTTTGTGCATGAGAATTCCCTCCTCTTTTGATGTACATTCACTAATTTACCACATTTGTCCGGAAAATACCATATCTAATTTACTTTTTTACCCTTACATGGTAAAATCGTAAGCAAAATGAAAAGAGTTAGCACAAAGTTTTTAATAAAATCATGGGAAAGAGATGATAGAATGGAAACGGCTGGAAAAAAGCCGCTTGTCAGCATCTGCTGTCTCGCCTATAACCAGGCGGAATATATCCGGAAGGCGCTGGACGGCTTTGTGGGACAGAAAACTTCTTTTCCGTATGAGGTGCTGATCCATGACGACGCTTCCTCTGACGGAACCGCGGATATTATCCGGGAGTATGCCGGGCGGTACCCGGATGTGATAAAGCCGGTCCTTCAGACGGAGAACCAGTATTCGCAGGGATTCACCAATATCAGCGGGACGTATAATTTTCCGCGGGCGCAGGGGAAATATATCGCCATGTGCGAGGGCGATGATTTCTGGACGGATACCGGCAAGCTCCAGCGGCAGGTCGATTTTATGGAAGCCAATCCGGAATGCTCTCTTGTGTTTCACAGCGCCAGGATCCAGGTGGAAGGGCGCGCGTTGACGGAGAGATGGATGCGCCCGTACCGGGGCGACAGGCGCCTGTCGCCGGAGGAGGTCATTGATAAAACTTCCGGGTATCCTACGGCTTCGCTCCTGTTCAGAACGGAGATGGTGAAGAAACTGCCGGATTATTATGTAAACGCGCCGATCGCGGATATTCCGCTGCAGCTGATGGCGGCGTCCCGGGGCTGGGTATACTATATGGACAGGCCGATGTGCGTTTACCGGCTGGGCGGATCCTATTCGTGGACGGAGCTGATGAAGCAGGGCGACCGGCAGGAGAAAGCGGAGCGGTATTACCGGCAGATGAGACAGATGTACCGGGAATTTGACGTGGCTACCGGCGGCCGGTTCCATGAGACGGCCGTTCACGCGGTCCGGAGGATCTATTTCCTGACGAAGGTGAATACGAAGGATTACAGGCTGGTGCTGTCGCGGGATTACCGGGAGTTTTACCGGGAGCTGAATTTCCGGACCCGGTTTTTCATCCGGCTGGAGGCGGCCGCGCCGGGGCTCTACCGGCTGATGTATAAGCTTTATCATCTGGGACAGTGACGGAAAACGCGGCGGCTCTGAAAGCGATAAAAAGGCGGGTATCATATGGACAGAAAGACGATACTGGTGACGGCGGTGGGATCCTTTTCCGCAGCGGCGGTCATCGGAACATATAAAAAGGCCGGGCACCGGGTGCTGGGCTGCGATATCTATCCGGCGGAATGGATCGCCGCCTCGAAGGAAGTGGACAGATTTTACAAGGCGCCGTACGCGGTGGACGAGGAGGCCTATCTGGAGTTCCTGGGCCGGGTCTGCCGCGGAGAGCATGTGGACATGCTGGTTCCGCTGACGGATGCTGAGATCGATGTGATCAACGGCTGGCGGGACGAGGCGGCGGTCCTTGGAGTTACGGTGTGTCTGTCTCCGGAGGAGACGATCCGGCTTTGCCGGGACAAATGGGCAGCCGCGGAGAAGCTGAGGCGCGGTCATATCTGCCGGACGATCCCCACGAGAAGACTGTCCGAGGTGATCGCGGCGGAAGCGGATACGGGTTACGAGCTTATGGAGTATCCTCTGGTTTTGAAGCCGGATCACGGGCGCAGCAGCCAGGGACTTCGGACGGTTCAGGACGCCGCGCAGATGCGCCATGAGATGGAACGTCTGGCGATCGTGGCTGATTTTTATCTTGTGCAGCCGAAGCTCGAGGGCCATGTGGTCACGGTGGATGTTGTGAGAAATGTGCCCGCCGGGCGCCGGGGCGCGGGGGCCGCGCAGAGTGCCGCAGGGTCTGCACAGAATGCGCAGACTGCCGTGCAAAATTTTGTGGGGCGGCGAGGTTCAGACCAGGTCGTCTGCCTTCCGCGCAGGGAACTTCTCCGCACCGGCAACGGGGCCGGAACTTCCGTCTATGTATTCCGGGATGAGCGGCTGGAGGCGCAGTGCGCGTCCATCGCGCGGGCGCTTGATATCAGGGGCTGCGTGAATTTTGAATTTGTGGAAGAGAGCGAAGGATGCTGGTATTTCCTGGAGTGTAATCCGCGGTTTTCCGGCGGAACGGCGTTTTCCTGCATGGCGGGTTACGATATGCCGGACAATCACCTGCGGTGCTTTGCGGGGGAGGAGATCGCGCCCCTGGGAGAGATCCGGAACCAGTATCTTGTGAAGAGATATACGGAATATTGCATGAAGATCGAATAAAAGCGCCGGGAAGCGGATCCATGTTCCCGGTTCGCGTGAAACGCCGCGGGGACCGGCTGTACGGCCGGAGAAGGGACGCTGCGGGGAGAGGAGGACCATGACAGAAGACAGACCAGACCATTCCATTGCGGTCACGCGCTCGTCGCTTCCGCCTCTGGAGGAGTATGTGGAGATGCTTAAGCCTCTGTGGGAAAGCGCATGGCTGACTAACATGGGGGAATATCATAAACAGTTTGCCGGACAGCTGAAGGAGTATCTGCATGTACCGAATCTGGAACTGTTTGTAAATGGCCATATGGCCCTGGAGCTGCTGCTGCAGGCGATGGATCTGAGCGGCGAAGTGATCACGACGCCGTTCACCTTTGCGTCCACGACCCATGCGATCGTGCGCAACGGCCTGACGCCGGTGTTCTGCGATATTAATCCGGTGGATTATACGCTGGACGCGGACAGGCTGGAGAGCCTGATCACGGAGAAGACCTCCGCCATTGTGCCGGTGCATGTATACGGACATATCTGCGATGTGGAACGGATCGCGGAGATCGCGGAAAGACATCACCTGAAGGTGATCTACGACGCGGCCCATACCTTCGGCGAGGAGTACGACGGCCGCGGGATCGGACAGTTCGGCGACGCGTCCATGTTCAGCTTCCACGCCACCAAGGTGTTCCACAGCATTGAAGGAGGCGCGGCGGCATTCCGGGAGGAGGCGCTTGCGCCGGTGCTTTATGAACTGAAGAATTTCGGGATCACCGGATATGAAAGCGTGGAGTCCGTGGGCGCCAACGGGAAAATGAACGAGTTCCAGGCGGCGATGGGAATTCTGAACCTACGCTATGTGGATGCCGAGATCGCGAAGCGGAAGGCCCTGGTAATGCGTTACCGGGAGCGGCTTTCCGGCGTGGAGGGCATCCGCCTGAGCCCGGAGAACCCGAAGGTCCGGTATAACTACGCGTATATGCCGGTGGTGTTCGACGGTTACCGGAAAGACAGGGACCAGATATTTTCGGAGCTGGCGGAGCATGATATCCATGCGCGGAAATATTTCTATCCCTGCGTCAACAGCTATGACTGCTATAAGGACCGGTACGACGCGGAAGAGACGCCGGTGGCTGCCCGGATCTCCAGGCAGGTGCTGACGCTGCCGCTGTACGCCGGACTGGAACCGGAGACGGTGGATCTGATCTGCGATCTGATATTGCGGTAGCTGCGGCAGGCGGCACGGGAAAGTTCAGTGAGAAAAGGCGGGAAGTGCGGATATGTCGGCGGATAAAAGACTGCTGGTGATCATACCGGCGTTTAATGAGGAAGCGAATATTGAGGCGGTAGTGGACGAGCTGATCCGGCTGTGTCCGCAGTTCGACTATATTGTGGTCAACGACGGTTCTACCGACCATACGGCGCAGATATGCCGCCGGAAGGGCTATAACCTTCTGGATCTGCCGGTGAACCTGGGATTGGCCGGATGTTTCCAGGCCGGGATGAAATACGCGTATCGGGAGAATTATGACTGCGCGATCCAGTTTGACGGGGACGGGCAGCACCGGCCGGAATATATAGAGCCGATGCTTGAGAAAATGGGAGAAGGCTATGATATCGTGATCGGCAGCCGTTTTATCGAAGGCCATAAGGACGCGTCGATGCGTATGATCGGCAGCAGGCTGCTTTCTTCGGCGATCCGGCTGACTACCGGGGTGAAGGTAGCCGATCCGACTTCCGGGATGCGGATGTTTAACCGGGAAATGATCCGGGAATTCGCGCTGAAGCTGAATTTCGGACCGGAGCCGGATACGGTGTCGTATCTTTTGAAGCAGGGCGCGAAAGTGGCGGAGGTTCCTGTGACCGCCGCTCCCCGTCTCGGCGGCGAAAGCTACCTGAAACCCACCGTAGCCGCCGCATATATGATCAGGATGCTGCTGTCGATTTTGGTTATACAAAACTTTCGGCAAGCAATGAGCAGTGCGAATTCATAGGGCGAAAGGAGTCTTCATCATGTCCCACATCCTGTCCCGCTGGTCCGCCCTTCTCATGGGCGCCGGCCCCCACAGGGAAAAACAGAATATCGTCTGGAACATGGTGGGGAGCTTCTGCTACGCGTTTGCCAGCATGGTCCTCGCCTTCCTGGTCATGCGGATCGCCGGAGAGGAGCAGGGCGGGATCTTTGCATTCGGCTACAGCACCCTCGGCCAGCAGATGTTCATCGTGGCGTATTTCGGGCTGCGCCCGTTTCAGATCACGGACGGCCGCGGCGAGTACCGTTTCGGCGACTATCTGCACCACCGGTTCCTGACCTGCGCAGCGGCGCTTGCGGGCGGCGCGGTTTACCTTCTGCTGAACGGCTATGCGCCCGGCAAGGCGGCGGCGGTATTTCTGCTGGTCTGCTATAAAGTGATCGACGGCTTCGCGGATGTATATGAGTCTGAATTCCAGAGGCAGGGTCATCTCCATCTGACCGGCAAGTCCAATACGTTCCGGACGATCCTGTCGGTGACGGTATTTTTGACGGCGCTTGCGGTCAGCCGGTCGCTGATAGCGGCCTGCGCGGCGGCCGTGGCGGCCCAGGCGGCCGGCGTGCTGCTTTTCGACGCGGCGGTGATCCGGCAGCTTCCCGCGGTGGATACCGGCTGGGAATGGAAACGGATGCGGCCTCTGACCGGCGCGGCTTTCCTGCTGTTTATATCGGTATTTCTGGATTTTTATATTTTTTCGGCGGCGAAATACGCCATCGACGCCTGCATGGACGACGCGGCGTCGGGATATTTTAACATAATCTTCATGCCTACGTCGGTGATCAATCTGGCGGCAGGCTTTGTTATACGGCCGGTCCTCACCTATCTGACCGGCTATTGGACAGAGAAGAACTTCGGGGCGTTCCGGAAGATGCTTCTGCGCATCTCCGGGCTGATCGGCGCTTTGAGTCTTCTGGCCGTGGGTCTGGCGTGGTTCCTGGGCCGTCCGGTGCTCGGGATCCTGGAGAAGCTTTTAGGCGGAGCCTATGCGGGCAGCCTGGTAAGGTACCATATTCCGTTTGTCGTAGTGGTGCTGGGAGGCGGATTCTATGCGCTGCTGAACCTGTATTACTATGTGCTGGTGATCCTGCGCAGGCAGAAAGTGATCTTCGGGCTCTATGCGGTGATGACGGCCGCGGCGGTATTTCTGGCGCCGGCGATGGTGCGGCGGAGCGGTATTTCCGGCGCCGCATACGCGTATCTGGCGCTGATGGCGGTCATGGCCGCGGGGTTCGTGGGCTGCGCCTGGCTGTGCGAACTCAGGGGGGAGAGACAGGAAGGATAGAACGTTATGGATGAGATAAAAACAACAGTCGATGTGATCATTCCGGTATACCGGCCGGATAAACGGTTTTCCAGGCTTCTGGCAATGCTTGAGAAGCAGACGCATCCGGTGGACCGGATCATTATCATGAAAACGGAGCACGGCGGCTGGAATGAGGCAAGCTTCCGGAAGATCCCGAATCTGGAGATCCACTATCTGGCCAAATCGGAATTTGACCACGGCGCGACCAGGAACCGGGGCGCGGGCTTTTCGAAAGCAGATGTGATGATCTTTATGACCGACGACGCGGTTCCGCAGGACAACCGGCTGGTAGAACAGCTGCTGGCCGCGCTCGCGTGGAAAGGCCCGAAGCAGGAGACCGCGGCCGCCGCATATGCGCGTCAGCTTCCGGCGGGGAACTGCGGGGCGGTCGAGCGGTATACGAGGAATTTTAATTATCCGAGTCAAAGCCGGATCAAGACCCTGGAGGATCTGCCGGAGCTTGGGATCAAGACCTATTTTGCGTCCAATGTCTGCTGCGCCTACCGCAGAGACGTATTTGAGAAGCTGGGCGGATTCGTCGACAGAACGATATTTAATGAAGATATGCTTTATATGGCGAAAGCGATGAAGGCCGGGTACGCGGTGGCTTACGCGGCGGACGCGAGAGTGATCCATTCGCATAATCTGACGTTTCTGGAGCAGTTTAGGCGGAATTTTGACCTGGGAGTGTCTCAGGCGGATCACCCGGAGGTATTTGCCGGCGTGCCGTCGGAGGGAGAAGGGATCCGCATGGTGAAGCAGACGGCCGGATGGCTTATAAAGACCGGCCGGGGATTCCTTCTGCCGGCGCTGGTTATCGGAAGCGGCTGCAAATTCCTCGGCTACCGGCTGGGGAAGAAATACAGGCGCCTTCCGAGGCGGGTCATCGGATGGTGCAGCGCCAGCCCCGGTTACTGGACGGAGAAATGAACCTGCTGCCGCTGGTTACACGACAGAGAAATGAAGCTGCCGCTGTCGGTTCGCAGCGGCCGGAACACATGTGGCCGCAGGCTTAAACACCTTAAAAGATACAGAAAGCGAGGAGACCGGTTATGATGACGATGACATTGCGGATCGCGCTGATCCTGGTGTCGGTGGGGACGCTGCTTCTTATGATGCGCCGGATCCGCCAGTCAAAGATGCAGATTGAAAGCGCTGTCTTCTGGATCGTGCTGGCGCTGGTGCTGGTGGTGTTCAGCCTGTTTCCGGCGGTGGCGGATCTTGCAGCTCACTGTCTGGGAATCTATTCGACGGCGAATTTCCTGTTTTTGTTTGCCATCTTTGTGCTGATCGTGAAGGTGTTCTATATGACGATCCACATCTCCCAGCTGGAGACGAAGATCCGGGAACTGGTACAGCAGATGGCTCTCGACGAGAAGAAGCGGCAGGAGGAAAAGGCTTATTTTGAAAAGCTTCTGGCCGGAGATCCCGGCAGCGGAGGAACGGATGAAGGATAGACGTGGATGGAAACAGATCGTAGCGGCGGCGGCGGTGACCGGCGCGTTCGGCCTGTGGCATTTTCTGGATGTGCGGGCCGGGGCGGCGGCATCCGGCGACGGCTGGCTTGCGGGATGGTACCTGTGCCTGTGGGCGCTGGCGCTGTGCGCCGCGGTGGCCTTCGGCCGGATGTTTCTGGGACAGATACGCGGCCGGCAGTGGAGCCTGGAGAAGATCTATCCCGCTGTAGCTCTCGGCCTGGGGCTTATGTATATGTTCGTTTTTCCGCCTCTGTCGGCGCCGGATGAGATCAGCCATTATATTACAGCCTATGAACTGTCAAGCCATATCCTGGGACAGCCGGCCCGCCGGGCCGACGGACGTGTGCTGGTCCGGGCGCAGGACTGGATCCTGGAGGACGTATACGGCGATTATGAGATCTGTTATGACGGCGCGTACTGGGCAAGGGACGATGAGGCTTTCGCGGAAGACGGCGCGTCAGCCGGCGTCGTGCTGGGACAGGAACTGGATGAGAGTACCTACCGCGTGATCCATGACCTATGGACGGGGGATATGCCGGCGCGGGAGGACCGAGGGACAGGCCCGCTGGTCGTGACGTCCTATCCGCCGGTGACGACCACGCCCGCGGCGTATGTGCCGCAGGCCGTCGGGATCGCCATCGCGAGGCTTCTGCGGCTGAACAGCCTCTGGCTGGCGTATCTGGGAAGGTTCTGCAATCTGCTCTTTTTCACGGTGATGACGTGGCTGGCGCTTAAGCGGCTTCCGTTCGGGAAGGAAGTGCTTTTTGGCACGGCGCTGCTTCCGATGACGGTTCATCTGTCGGCGTCTTTTTCCTATGACGTGATGATCCTGGCGTGTATGTTCCTGCTTACGGCGGTCTGTCTGGATCTGGCGTACGCCAGAGACCGGGTGCGCGTGAGGGATGTGGTTCTTCTCGCTGTAGTCGCGGCGGTCGCGGGACCCTGCAAGATGATCTACGCTCCGATGCTGGGACTGTGCCTTCTGATCCCGGTAAAGAAATTCGGCGGACGGAAGAAATGGCTGGCTTCCGCGGCGGCTGTAGCGGCCGCCTATGCGGCGGTCATGGTCGTGGTCAACGGCTCCGTGGTCATGTATTATGCGGCGGCGTCTGCCGAGACGGCCGTTACGTCCGGCGGAGAGAGCGGATTCAGCCTGTCGCTTCTGCTTCACAGGCCCGGCCTGCTGATCTCGATCCTTTACAATACGCTGGTCCATCAGCTGGATGAGTTTCATCTGTCCATGATCGGGGCCTGGCTGGGCAACCTGGACCCGGTGCTCAACGTGCCGTATCTGCTTATACTGTTTTATACCGCCGGCCTGCTTCTGCTGGCGTTTCGGGTTCCGGGAGAGAGCATCCGGCTGACCGGCGGGCGAAGGGTCTGGGTATTCGTAATCTGCGCGGCCTGCGGCGCGGCGGCGCTTCTGTCCATGCTTATCGCGTGTACGCCGGTCGATTCACAGGTTGTGGAGGGCGTGCAGGGCCGGTATTTCCTTCCGTTCCTGCCGGTACTCCTTATGGCCTGCAAAAACGACCGTTTGGTTTTGACAAAGGATGGAAACCGTAGTATATTGTATTTGATGTGCTGCGCCGATCTATATGTGGTGCTCAGAATATTCAGCGTCGTGTGTCTGAGACTCTAGTGCCGGAATGTATGCCGGAGGCTAAGCGGCGTATGCGAAGCGGAAACTGCAGAATCCCTGCGCCGGAACATGGCCGGCCGGAATTGCGAATATAGAAGAAAAAGGAGACCGTTTTATGGGAAAGATAAAGGTGACGCCCTGTCATATCGAAGGACTGTATGTGATCGAACCGGAGGTCCATGAGGACGCCAGAGGTTATTTCGTAGAGACCTACAATCAGAGGGATTTTGAGGCCGCGGGACTTAATATGGTTTTTGTCCAGGACAACCAGTCCATGTCCGTGAAGGGAGTGCTGCGGGGTCTCCATTATCAGAAGCAGTTCCCGCAGGGGAAACTGGTCCGGGCTATCCGCGGAAGGGTCTTCGACGTGGCGGTGGATCTGCGGGCGCAGTCCCCGACTTACGGACAGTGGTTCGGCGTCGAGCTTTCGGCGGAGAACAAGAAGCAGTTCTATGTATCTCCGGGCTTTGCCCACGGATTCCTGGTACTGTCGGACGAGGCGGAGTTCGCCTATAAGGTAACGGATTTCTATCATCCCGGCGACGAAGGCGGCCTGATCTGGAACGATCCGGAGATCGGCATCGACTGGCCCATCGAGGAGGGCATGGAACTGATCTTTTCCGAGAGGGACAAGAAATGGGGCGGCCTTGCGGATACATTCAAATTCTGAACCGCGCCGTGCTGCTTTAGCGTAGAATGCCCGCGCCCGGCTATAGGCACGGACAGAGATGAATAACAGAAGGAGACGGCGGGAGAGGCACCGATGAATTATCTTGTCACACTGGCGAAAGAAATGGTGAAGCGGCGGAAGCTGATCTGGGACCTGGCGAAATCCGATTTCCGGAAGCGCTTTGTAGGGTCCTATTTCGGCGTGGTCTGGATGTTTATCCAGCCGGTAGTTACGGTTCTGATCTATTTCTTTGTGTTCCAGATGGGATTTAAGAACGCGCCGCCGGTTCCGGGATATCCTTATGTACAGTGGCTGATCCCCGGCATCGTGCCGTGGTTTTTCATCAGCGAGGCGCTGAACGCGGGGACCGGGTGCCTGCAGGAATATAATTACCTGGTCAAGAAGGTGGTCTTCCAGGTGGAGATCCTGCCGGTGATCAAGGTGATCTCCTGTCTGATGGTGCATGTGATCTTTGTGCTGATCATGGTGATAGTGTTTCTGCTGTACGGGACGTTTCCGGAGGTCAGCTGGCTGCAGATCGTGTATTATTCATTCGCGGCCACGGTCTTCTCACTGGGCGTTGTGTATTTCACCAGCGCCGTCAATGTATTTTTCAAGGATATGGCGCAGATCGTCAGTATTTTCCTGCAGGTATGGATGTGGGTGACCCCGATCATGTGGGACCCGGCCATGTTCGCGAACCATCCGGCCTGGCTCGACCGGGTGCTGAAGCTGAATCCGGTCTGGTATCTTGTCACCGGCTACCGGGACAGCATGCTGACCGGGAGCGCGTTCTGGGAGAGACCCACGACGACGGTTTATTTCTGGGCGGTGACGGCGGTGCTGTTCCTGGTCGGATTAAAGGTATTTAAGAGGCTGAGACCGCATTTTTCGGATGTGCTGTAGAGAAGAGCGGGCGGCGCAGGAGGAACTTCATGGAGAATGCCATCATCGTAAAAGATGTGACAAAGATCTACAAATTATATGACAAGCCCATTGACCGGCTGAAGGAATCCCTGAATCCTTTCCACAAGGAATATCACAGGAAATTCTATGCCCTTAACGGCCTGTCGTTCTCTGTGGAGAAAGGCCAGACCGTGGGGATCATCGGGACCAACGGTTCCGGCAAATCCACGATCCTCAAGATCATCACCGGCGTTCTGTCGCCCACCACCGGGGAAGTGACGGTGAACGGCACGGTGTCGGCGCTCCTGGAGCTGGGCGCCGGCTTCAATATGGATTATACCGGCATTGAGAATATCTATATGAACGGCAGCATGATGGGCTTTTCACGGAAGGAGATGGACGCGAAGCTTCAGGATATACTGGATTTCGCGGATATCGGCGATTTCGTGAACCAGCCGGTGAAGACCTATTCCAGCGGTATGTTCGTCCGCCTGGCGTTTGCGCTGGCGATCAATGTGGAGCCGGAGATCCTGATCGTGGATGAGGCGCTGTCGGTAGGCGACGTGTTCTTCCAGGCCAAATGCTACCGCCGCATGGAGGAGATCCGGCAGAAGGGCACCACGATCCTGATGGTGACCCATGATATGGGAAGTATCCTGAAGTACTGCGATAAAGTAGTGCTGTTAAATAAAGGCAATTTCATCGCCGAGGGAACCGCCGGACATATGGTGGATCTGTATAAGAAGATCCTGGCGAATCAGATGGAATCGCTGGAGGAAGAACTGGCGGAGGAGCGGAGACAGATGGCCGGGACAACTGGGAGCGATGCGGCCGGCGCCGAAGCGGCGGCCCAGACGGAGCCGGCGGCCGGCGGAGATTCCGGCGGCGCGGCTGCGGGCGCGGACAGCATACCGGCTGACGGCCGGAACGGAGATTCCGGCGGCGCATCCGCCGGTTCGGACCGTGCGCAATCCGGCGGCGGGAAGTCCCGCCCCGCGCTCATGAAGGATAAGATGACTGTCAACCCCAACCGCACCGAGTACGGCGACGGACGGGCGGAGATCTACGATATGGGCCTGTTCGACGGGCGGGGGAACCTGACGAACCTGCTGCTGAAAGGCGAGCAGTTCACGATCCGGGAGCGGATCCGTTTCCACGCGCCGGTCCGGACGCCGATCTTCACTTATACGATCAAAGATAAGAAGGGAACCGAACTGACCGGCACGAACACGATGTACGAGGGGACGGACATCCGGCCCGTGCAGGACGGCGACGAATACGAAGTCTCATTTACACAGAAGATGACGCTGCAGGGAGGGGAATATCTGCTGAGTATGAGCTGCACCGGCTTTGAGCTGGGCGAGCATGTGGTTTATCACCGGCTTTACGACGTACTGAGCCTGACCGTGATCTCCAATAAGAACACGGTGGGAGTCTATGATATGGAGTCGGAAGTGAAGGCGGAGAAGAAGTCCGCGGGGGTAAAGAATCTGTGAGGATCACAGAAACGGAATCCGGCAATACGAAAGGAACACTATGAGATCAGAAAAAGAACGAACAGAAGTGGAACGCAGGCTGCTGGGGCTTATCAAGACCTACGGCGCCGACAGGAAGGCCATTCTCGGCGCCAATCCCAAACTGGAATTTCTTTATGCGCTCTCTCCCCAGAGGGAGAATCTGCTGGAATGGTATCCGTTCCGCAAAGAGGGAACGCTTCTCCAGGTGGGGTCTGATTTCGGCGCGCTGACGGGACTGTACGCCCGGAAGGTGTCCCAGGTGGACGTGATCGATCCTTCCTGGGCCAACCTGGAGATCAGCCGTCTGCGCCACTGCGGGGAGAGCGGATATAAGAACATTAATTATGTGCAGGGGACTCTGGCCGAGTACGTTTCTCAGACGAAGAGCCATTATGATTATATCATGATCATCGGCGATCTGGAGCAGGATGAGCTGAGCGGGGAGGAGAGCGAGGCCCAGATCCGGATGGCGAAAGCCCTTCTGAAACCGGACGGCGAACTGATCGCGGCGGTATGCAATCCTCTCGGCATCAAATACTGGGCCGGCGCGGTGAAGGACGATCACAGCCTGTCGAAGGATTCCCTGACCAGGTGGCTGGCGGGCGGCGGGGACGGCGGCAGTCTGGAATTCTATTATCCGATGCCGGACTACAGGCTGCCGGTAACGATCTATTCCGACGCGTATCTGCCGAGGGAGGGGGATCTGACCGATACGATCGCGGCCTATGATTTCCCGGACTATCCGTTTTTTGATATGGGGGCGGCCTTCGACCAGGTAGTGAAGGAAGGCAAATTCGACCAGTACGCCAACGCCTATCTGGCGATCTGGCGGCGCGGCGGCCGGATGATCCAGCAGGACGGTCCCCGCTATATGAAATACAACCGGACGCGCCGGGAGGAGTTCCAGTTAAAGACGATGATCCTCGGCGGAGCCGGCGGGGAGTGCCAGGTGGAGAAAAGCGCCCTGACCGAAGAGGCGAAAGCCCATATCGGACATTTTACCGCCCAGTACGAGGCCCTGTCTGCGCAGCATGAGCTTCTGAGGTATCTGCCGGGCAAGCAGAGTCCCGACGGGAGCGCGGTCACATTTCCGTATCTGAAAGGACGGACGCTGGCGGCGCGGCTCACGGATGAGATCGTGAGCGGCCAGGCGCCCATTGAGCTGATCCGGCAGAGTATCGACGTGCTGCTGGCGGCGCGGCTGAACGACATCGAACCGTTCGCGCCGACCAGAGAGTTTGCCGAAGTGTTTGGAGAGGAAGAGATGGCCGCGCTGGCCGGATCCGCGGCAGAGCCGCCGCTTGATGGAGAGCTGCCAGCGGATGGAGAGAAGCCGGCCGATGCAGCGCCGCCGGCCGATGGAGAGAGGCCGGACGCCGGATGGAGCGTCCCCTGTTTCCATGTGTCCAATATCGATCTGCTCTTTGAAAATGTGCTGTTGACCGACGACGGCAATTACTGCCTGGATTATGAATGGGTCTTCGATTTCCCGGTGCCGGTCGATTATATCCGCTACCGGATCCTGTTTTACGCGTACCGGCAGTTTAAGAGCCTGATAAGCGACTGCGGAACGCTTACCGAGTGGCTTGGGAAATTCGGCATCGCGCCGGAGACGGAGGCGCTTTACGCCTCCATGGAAAAGAATTTCCAGTATTACGTCCATGGGGAGAACCAGGTTCTCTATCTGGAGAATTATCTGGTAAAGCAGAAGCCGGCCAAAAGCCTTACGGAGATGGACGAGGAAATATCCCGCCTGGAGGCGGAGCTTGCGCATGCCCGGGAGGTCGAGGAACGGCTGAACGCCCAGATCCATGACCAGAACGCCGCGATCCGCAGGATGACGGAGGTCAAGCGCCTGACGGACAATCATGTGACGAACCTGGAGATCATAATCCGGGATCTGCGCCACGAGATCGACGAGATGGGCAGGACCCTGACGTATCTGAACAGCCACGAGGCGGCTCTTTCCAAGATCCGCCGCAAGCTGGGGGAGAAATTCAACGCGAAGTATCCGAAGGGGTCGCCGCAGCGGAAACGGCTTCGCTACCGGAAGGAATATATGATGCATCCGATCCGTTCCTATAAGTTTTACCGGACGGAAGAAGGAAAAAATATGCGGGACGGCGATCTTGAGATCGGCGATGTGTACCGGGAGCACGGGAAGCTGGTGTTTCAGCATCCGGAGCAGCCGGAGGTATCCATTGTAATTCCGGCGTACAATCAGATCGGATATACTTATGCCTGCCTGATCTCGATCCTGGAGCATACCAAAGACGTGTCCTATGAGGTCATTATTGCCGACGATATGTCCACGGACGCTACGGAGCATATCGGCCGCTATGTGGAAGGCGCGACGGTCAGCCGGGGCGAGACGAACCAGGGATTCCTCAGAAACTGCAACCGGGCGGCGAAACTGGCCCGCGGCAGGTACATTATGTTCCTGAATAATGATACGCAGGTGACGGAAGGATGGCTGTCTTCCCTGGTGAACCTGATCCGGTCCGATGATACGATCGGCATGGTCGGTTCCAAGCTGGTCTATCCCGACGGACGGCTGCAGGAAGCGGGCGGCATCATCTGGAGCGACGGCTCCGGCTGGAATTACGGCCGTCTGGACGATCCGGACAAGCCGGAGTATAACTATGTAAAAGATGTGGATTATATTTCCGGCGCGGCGATCCTTCTGCCCCGCAGCCTCTGGGAGCAGATCGGCGGATTCGACGAGCGCTACGCGCCGGCTTACTGCGAGGATTCGGATCTGGCTTTCGAAGTGAGAAAGGCCGGCCTGAGAGTGGTATACCAGCCGCTGTCCAGGGTGATCCATTACGAGGGGATTTCCAACGGAACTGACGTGCAGGGAGAGGGCCTTAAGCGGTATCAGGTAGAGAATACGGAGAAGCTTAAGGAGAAATGGGCCCGCGAGCTGAAGAACCAGTGCGAGAATACCGGCAATCCGGATCCGTTCCGGGCCCGCGAGCGCAGTATGGGCCGGCCGATCATCCTGGTGATCGATCACTATGTGCCTACGTTCGACAGGGACGCCGGATCCAAGACCACTTATCAGTACCTGAAAATGTTCTTAAAGCAGGGCTATACAGTCAAGTTCCTGGGAGATAATTTCGCTCACGAGGAGCCTTATTCCACGGTGCTTCAGCAGATGGGCATCGAGATATTGTACGGGCCGGAGTACGAGGCGGGCATCTGGGACTGGATCTCTGCGCACGGGAAGGATATCGCGGTCGCGTATCTGAACCGTCCCCATATCGCCATCAAATATGTGGACTATCTGCGGGAGAATACGGATATCAAGCTGATCTATTACGGACATGACCTGCATTATCTGCGGGAGAGCCGCGAGTACGCGCTGACCATGGATCCGGAACGGCGCAGGTCCGCGGAATACTGGAAAGCGATCGAGATGTCCCTGTTCTATAAGGTTGACATGTCCTATTATCCTTCCTATGTGGAGCGCGACGCGGTAAGGACCGAGGATGAGAATATTCCGGTAAAGGATATCGTGGCTTATGTATATGATGAGTTCCGGAACGATATCCCGCAGGATTTCGCGGAGAGAGAGGGCATTCTGTTCGTGGGCGGCTTCGCCCATCCGCCAAACGCGGACGCGGTGCTGTGGTTTGCGAAGGAGGTCTATCCGCTGATCGTAAGCCGCATGCGGGAGGCAGGAGCCGAACCGCCGAAGTTCTATGTGGCCGGTTCGCGGGTGACCGACGAGATCCGGGCGCTGGAGCAGACGGTGCCGGGTGTAGTGGTCAAAGGCTTTGTGAGCGACGAGGAGCTGACCAGGCTTTACGATGCGACCAGGCTTGTGGTCGTGCCGCTGCGTTACGGCGCCGGCGTGAAAGGAAAGGTAGTGGAGGCTCTTTATAACGGCGCGGCTGTCGTCACCACGCCGGTCGGCGCCGAGGGCATCCCTCAGGCGGAGGATGTGATGGTGACCGCCGACCAGGCGGAGGCGTTCGCCGAGGCGGTGTGCGATATCTACCAGAGCCCGGAGAGCTGTCGGGCGCTGAGTGAGAGAAGCCAGGAATATATACGGAACTATTACAGCATGGACGCCGCGTGGAGCGTGATCGCGGAGGACTTTCCGCGCACGATCTCATAGGGCGAAGCCCGTGAGCGAAAAACCGCAGGTTTTGAGCGCAGCACTGCGGAACAGAAAGCAGCTGAAAGCAGGACCCGCCGAATCAACACGAAAGAAAGGACCAGATTTATGAAGCTACGGATCTCACAGAAGAACATAAGACGCTTTATCGGTGCCGCCGCGGCGGCCTGTGCGGCCCTGATGCCTGCGCTTACCGCTTCCGCTGTTATACAGGGGCCCGTAAGCTCGCTCCCTGCGGCCGTCAGCAATCCGCCGAAACCTCTCGGCCCATACGTATATTCGGATTCGACGCCCGTTACCGGGCAGGAACAGCCGATGTTCGGAGGAGGCAGCCTGACCATGCTCCAGAATCAGGAAGCTGCCCAGATGATGAGTATGATCCTTCAGTCCGCGGACGGCGGGCTGGTCGTGGTGGACGGCGGCTGGGTAAGCGACGCGGATCATCTGCTGGCGGCGATCCGTGAGCGCGGCGGACATGTGAACGCCTGGCTGATCACCCACCCGGATTCGGATCATGCCGGCGCTCTGTTCGATATTCTCGGCAGAAGCGATACAGGCATCGTGATCGACCATATTTATGCCGCTTTGACCGATATTACCTGGTATTATCTGGTGGATCCGGGGGCGGCCCCCTTTATCGCCGCGTTCCGCGACAGACTGTCCCTGCAGCCTGCGGGAACCGTCACGGACAATGTGGCGGCCAATACGCAGATCTCTGTGCCCGGCATTGAGATAAAGGTACTGAACGACGCCATATTCGGGCCGGAAGATCCGGTCAACAACAGTTCCGTTGTATACCGCGCGGATATGAACGGCGTCCGGATCGTATTTCTGGGCGATCTGGCCGGGTACGGCGGCAGCCGTCTGCTGGAAACAGTGCCGCAGGAGGAGCTTCGCGCCGATATCGTCCAGATGGCCCATCATGGACAGAACGGCGTCGGCCGGGATGTCTATGAAGCGATCGCTCCTTCGATATGTCTGTGGCCGTCGCCCGCGTGGCTCTGGAACAACGACAGCGGAGCAGGGTTCAACAGTGGCAGCTGGCGGACCCTCGAGACCCGCTCCTGGATCCAGGATATGGGAGTAACCCGCAATTATGTGATGAAGGACGGGGATATCACTTTGCGATAGAAAATGCGCAGATATACAGCCGGCAGCGCTGCAGCAGGCGATCAATATGGGCGTCAATATGCTGGACACCATGATGCTTGGTTCCTTCGGGGAGGTGCAGCTGTCGGCGTGCTGCGGGGCGGCGGCGATACGAAGTTCCTGATGAAAGCGGATATCCTCTTCCTGTGGCTGGCCTCGATCCCGCTTGGCGCCCTCGTGGGCCTGGTGTTCCACGGCCCGGCCTGGCTGACGATGCTGTGCCTGCGGGTGGATTTCGTGATCAAGTCCGTCTGGTGCGTGTCCCGCCTTTTAAGCGGCAAATGGATCCGGGAGGTCAGCAGGGAGTAGGAACGGTTTTACAGCTTCCTGAAAAAGTCATAGATCATCGGCGCCGCGATCAATCCCGACAGGGTGTCCGCCAGCGCCTGTGACATCTGGATTCCCGGGATCCCGAACAGCCTGCTGGTGATCAGCAGCACCGGGATGAACAGCAGGCCGCTTCGGATACTGGACAGGAGAATGGCCCGGCCGCTCTTGCCGATGCTCTGGAACAGCATGTTGCCGCTCAAGCACAGCGGCATGAACAGAAGCGCCGCGCACTGCATCCGAAGCGCGGGGATGCCTACGGTGATGACGTCAGGGTCGTCCCGGAAGATCCGGATGATCGGCTCGGAGAACGCGAAGCCGATGACGGCCATTACCGCCATCATGCCGGTGGAGAACAGCCAGGTGAACCGCCACGCCTCTTTCACCCGGTCATACCGGCCTGCGCCGTAATTGAATGCGCTGACCGGCTGGAAGCCCTGGCCGATACCAATACCTACGCAGAACAGGAAATTCACGACCCTCGACACGATACTCATGGCCGCGATGACAGCATCCGCCATCTCTGCGGTGCTGCAGGCGGCCGCGCACTGGTTCAGGATCATAACCGAGATGCTGGTCAGGCCCTGCCGCATCATGCTGGGGCAGCCTACGACGATGATGTCGCGGATGTACGCGAAGATGCCGCGGGCATCGCCGGCTGCAGGGGCCTGACGTGAAACCGGGCCTGTGCTGCCGATATCACCAGCCGTATCATGACGTGAAACCGGGCCCGCGTCATCGACGCCGCCGGCATTCCGGCTAAAAGCCGTACGCTCGCCGCCGGCGTACCGCCGCCCCCGTACCTGCCGCAGGATATAGCGCGGGTGGAAATTGGTCTGTACTTTCGTTCTTATAAATGGCATCAGCAGGATCACGAAGCTGATGTACTGGGAGACGGCCGTCGAAAGTCCCGCTCCCGCGATCCCCATATGAAAACGCCCGATCAGCAGATAATCCCCGAAAATATTCAGAATTCCACCGGAACCCAGTCCGATCATGGCAAATACGGCCTTGCCCTCGTAGCGCAGAATATTGTTCATGACACAGCCCGCCGTCATGGCCGGCGCGGCGATCAGAATGTACGTGCTGTAGATCCTGGCATACGGAAGGATGGAGTCCGTGCTGCCCAGCAGATACATGAGCGGCGTCAGGAGGATCAGCCCGAGCATAGTGATCCCCAGCCCGCACGCGATCGACAGATAGAAGCTGGTGGCCGCATAGGTCCTGGCCTCGTCAAGATGCTTCTGCCCAAGCTGGCGGCTTAAGCAGCTGCCGGCGCCCTGGCCGAACATGAAGCCAAAGGCCTGGATAATGGCCATCAGTGCGAACACGATCCCCACGGCCCCGCTGGCACTGGTGCCCAGGCTGCTGACGAAATACGTATCGGCCATATTGTAGACATTGGTGACCAGCATGCTGATGGTGGTAGGCAGCCCCAGCGTCAGGATCAGACGGTGAACAGGCGTGCGCGTCATGCGCTCATACTGGCGGTCAGAGATATTCCTGGAAGTTTCCATGGTTCGATCAACTCCTTCTGAGATATTTTGGCAGTCGGCGCGGAAAATGTCAAGAGTTAAAATGCGATCCCTGGCGCGCCTTCCGGACGGCGAGGGGAGTTTAATCTTGTCAGCGGGATTTCTGGTTTTTGGCAGGATTCTGGGTTAATGGTTTAGGCGTTTTTGTTAATCCGGCTATATAGTCGATAGAAACATTATAAAAAATGGCAAGACGGATGATAAATTCGAAAGGAGGTTCTCTTTTTCCCTGCTCATAATTGGTATATGTGGTTTTATGCATTTTTAAAATAGCTACAATATCGTTCTGTGTCAGGTCGTGATCCTCTCGAAGATCGCGTATTCTCTGGTAATAATTCATAAAGTCTCTCCTTTGGCTGTAAGTGTAGGAATATCATTGACAGAATACATCATTTGGTGTATAATCTATTTTAAAATACATCAAATGATGTATTTTAATTACGGAAGTCTAAGAAGTGAAAGCCTGAAAGCAACGAATCGCGGCAATGCTTACATGCACGATGATGTTCATTTGTGTATTGTCCTGTTACGCCGATTCTCGGCAAATATTCTTCTATCTAAAGGGATATGAATCACGTAGTAACAAAAATTCCAAAAGAGTATTCGTGTAAATATAAGAAAATGTCGTAGAGTACCATACTCTACGACATGCTCAAAGCTTTCCCGCCTTGTTAACTGGATTATACAAAAGGGCGAAGAATTTGTCAATACGAATTAATTAAAAAACAATAAAATTTCAACGCGTTTATATCGGAAAAAGGAGGTCCTCGCGATGTTGGAAAAAGGAAGGAAATTTTATCTGGAGGTGGACAAAAAGGGTATGAGACAGTACGTTGTTGAGCAGGCGGACGATGGCAGGATCGTCCTTCTGGCCTGCGGACCGGAAGCGGCGGAACCCGCGGAGGCGCCGCAAGGCCCGGAGACGCCGGAGATACAGCAGACACCGGACTCTCCGCAGGCGCCGGAACGCCCGGCAGCGTCGTCTGCGGCCGCGGCACATACAGCTACATTGGCGGAGTACGCGCGGAAATGGCTGGATTTCATCAGATACCAGGTCAAGGAGTCTACCTATATAAAATACTGGAACCTGCTGTACTCCTACATCATCCCGGAACTGGGCGGGATCCGGTGGGACGTCCTGAACCGGGAGACAATAGAACTGTTCTGCGGCAGGATGCGCTCCGCCGGCGGCCGGAAACAGAGCGGCCTTTCGGCCAAGACCGTCGCCGATACCATGTCCGTCTTGCGGCGCATATTTGGCTATGCCGCCGACCATGGGGCAGCCATGCCGTGCAATATCGCGTCTATCACCGTGAAAAAGGAACCGAAGGAAATGAAAGTCCTGACCCGGAAGGAGCAGGACAAGCTGTACCGGTACCTCCGCACCCATCCCACCGACCGGAGCCTGGGGATCCTGATCTGTATGTTCACTGGGCTGCGCCTGGGGGAGATCTGTGCCCTTAAGTGGGAGGATATTTCCTTCTCAGAGAATATGATCTACGTCCACCGGACGATGCAGCGGATCCAGACGAAGGATGATCCGGGGAGAAAGACGAAGATCGTCGTCACCCCGCCCAAAAGCGGCAGTTCCGTCCGGAAGATTCCGATCCCCCGGGAACTGACCAGGATATTGTTCTCAGGCCGGGAGAAACGGAAAGGGTATGTCCTGACCGGCCGGGAAGACGCTTATGTGGAGCCGCGGGCGATGGAGAGGCATTTCGCAAAGGTCCTTGAGCAGGCAGGGATCGGGAAAATAAATTTCCACGCGCTCCGTCACACCTTCGCGACCCGGTGTGTGGAGATGGATTTCGATATAAAGAGCCTGAGCGAGATTCTGGGACACGCGAATGTCAATATCACACTGAACCGTTATGTCCATCCGACGATGGAACTGAAGCGCAGGAACATGCAGAAGCTTTCGATGCTGCTGGCCGTGGGCTGGTAGGGCGGGATGCGATAGGGCGGGATGCGCATCCGAACCGGCGCGGCTGGCGCGCGGAACGTATGAGTCGGCGTGTATGCTGCTGTGGCTTTATCGTGCCGGGACGCTGTCGCAGAGTATGGTACTCCACGACACCATCCCGCTATCCATATACCATAGCGGTATAGGAAAGGAGGGCACATGGCTGAACAGTTTCTGAAAAACACATCCGTTTTTCTGCTCCATACGGAAATGACAGCCGACGGCGGTGTGACCGGTGTGATTAACCGGATATCCCACGGTCAGGCTGTGTCCTTTGCGGGCCTGGACCAGGCTCTTCTTATCATAAACGAATGGCTGGATGAAGAAAAGCCCCTTTCTGCGGACTCGGTCCTTCGGACCTTCGAGACCGGACGCCGGAGACGTCCCTCTGCCCACGGCGTGGGCAGCGTGTCTGTCATGGAATCGGCCGGCGAAGCATTCACGGCCACGGAGGCGGCGAAACCGGCCGTATCCGACGCTGCCCGTCTCGCGGGCCTTGGCCGCCGCGGCGACGCCAGGCGCAAGGAAGCGTTTCTCGTCCGCATCATCTGCCGGCAGCATAACAGCTGGCAGGGAGAAGTCTGCTGGAAGGCCCAGCGGCTTTATTTCCGGAGCACATTGGAACTGATGTGTCTGATTCATTCTGCACTGGCACCCGGAGCGGTGAAGGCGAAGTCCGCTGCCAGGTCCATCGCTGAACCCGTATTCCGGGTGGTATAAGCACAGCGGACAATCGCATCTGTATTGTAGTTTCGCGGCTGTTTCCCTGAACATGCGCGTCATGGGCGGCGTAATTTCGAAAAGGGGAACAGTGGTGAGTATTTGTAGTTAAAAGAGAAATATGATCCATAGATCAAAGGAAAGGGAGACAAAAACTATGAAGGAGAGGAAAGAAATGAGACTTGTGGACGCAGGACTCGGACGGCTGGGCGCGTTTGCGCATGCTTTCAGCCGGAAGAAGGCGGCCAGACGCATCACGGCAGGCGTACTTGCGCTTAGCATGGTGCTGACCAATGTTGGATTCAGTGCATTGGCGGCTCCGGGCGGCAACACGCAGCCCGAACAGACGGCGGACAGCCGCGTGGCGGATCCGGGAACTTTAAACGGTTATGATGAATTCCTGGATATGAAAGACAGTACTGAGAATGCGGGACGCATATGGTCGGATAAGTCAGTGTTTACTGATAAGGCAGAGGTGGACGGCCATACTTATTTGTCGGAGCGCGGAGATTATGTGGAGGTTTTCTCTGCAATGGGCTCCAGCCAGCAGTATACCGGAGCGATTCCGTCGAAGACAGTCATCGTGTTCGATAATTCTGGTTCCATGTATGGCAGCAGTACAAACTGGGCGGAGACTCGTATTGCGCAGACCGTGGCGTCGATTAACAGCACGATTGACAGGCTGATGAAGGCGAATCCCTATAATGAGGTGTCGGTAGTTCTGTTTGGCGACGGAGAAAATAGCGCTTTTAGTGCCGACTCCTACACGATAGATGGTCAAGTTACAGAACCATATCGCGGAAATAGCACGGCTGTTACGATTATTCCGATGGGGCATTATGAATATAGTTCCGGAGATGAGCCTTTAGCGTATCTGAGCGCCGGGTGGCAGACAGCAGCTGGTCCGAAGGGAAATGCTTTGAATCATACTCAATCGAGTGATGGCGGCTGGGTATTCGTAGATCATAACGCACTTGGCAATAAAACGACTAATGGTTGTGACTATACCGCATATATAAATGGAACAACGAATATTCAGGCCGGTATTTATCGGGGCCTGAAGGAGCTGTATAATGCCAAGCCTTCTAAGGATGAGGCCGGAGTGACACTTCACTATATCCCCTCTATGCTGATTCTGACTGATGGGCAGGCGACGGACTGTCTGACAGACGGATGGACAGCTCGAAACGATAGTTTGGAAGCGATGGGATTTGTCAGTGACTTTGGCAGTGAGTTTGTTTCATTCACGGGCTGGAACAATCTTGCCGGGGATACAGGCGCGAAGTGGAATCAGTTTATTACGCCTTACTTTGAATCAGGTGAAGATTATCAGTATGCGACTATTGGCGGAAAGCCAAGTGATGCAGCGATGACAGCATATCAGGATGCGAATACTGCACAACAAAATGCGCAGGCAGCATATAACAAGGCAAAGACGGCTTCTGAAGCTGCCCCTGACAAGGCAGAATTAAAGAATGTGTTAGATCAAAAAAAGGCTGAGTTAGATCAAACAAATGCTGAGTTAAATGCTGCAAAATATAGTTTGCTTCCGTATGGTGATGGACTGCAGAACCTTGAGGATCTTTCCGCGCAATACAGAAGCTCTGAAGGTTATATGGTGCTAGGAGCGCTTGTGACGGCATCTTACTGGCAGAATCAGGTCGCGGAGAAATTTGGCCGGGACTGCAATATTTATACAATTTCAGTAGATATGCCTGATCCGGAATCAAGCGAGTTTACGCTGGCGCTGGATGAAACGGGTAAAGCCAAAGATACATCGACGGGAAAGATCACTACAAACGGTCCGATGATGAATCCCGGTGTCTGCTTCAACGAAGAGTGGCTGAAGAAATATTTTGTTGGTGGTGATTTGAATGGCGAAACCATTTATCCTGACAATACTGTTGGATCTCAGCGTGTTCTTGGAATTTTGGATGCCATTAGGGGAGCAGAAGAACTGAAAACGAGCGGGCAGCTTGCAGATAATACTCTTTCTCAGTATAGACCGATAAAATCGGGAACAAAACCGAGTTTTACGGATAGTGATGGAGTAAAAAAACAGATTACGACATTTGAAGAAAAAACAGCATACATTAAGGATTATGCTACCTGCGAAGATTCGGTAGGAAAGAAGGCGGACAGCCCGATCAGCCACGGTAACTTCTGGCAGGTGGACGCTGTTGCGCAGCCAACAAATAGACAGACCGGCAGCAACATTTCAGGTTTGAACCTGAACTACGTCAAAAAGGCGTTTTACGCAAGTTCAAAAGATTCGGCGGTAGAGGCGATCAGCAGTATATTTGACGAGATCGTCACAATGGAACAGAAGCTGGCGTTTAATCCGATCAGTCCGGTACAGGTGGATAAGAACGGTCAGACGAATCCGAACAGCGTTTTGACCTATACGGATCCGATCGGCAAGTATATGAAAGTAAAGTCCGTTGATAAACTGTTGCTCTTTGGACAGGAGTATACGTTTGAGCTCGCGGAAACAAACGAGGACGGTTCTATGATATATAGACCGACATACGTTGGTTCCACGCAGTTAGATGCCACGAACTCTATAATTAAAAATGAAGCGTACGAAATTGAGCAGGAATTCGATGTGCGTGATATCACTGCTACAGTAAAATCGGATGAAACAGCGGGTACGCAGGTATTGGAGATTATTGTACCCGGACGTGCGCTGCCTATCCGTGTCGCGGATCTTTCTACTACCATATATTCGATGTCAGGAGGCGGTTCGACCACATCGAGGATTGTCCGCAGATGCCAGATTCATGACACGACGCCGCTTCGCGTTATCTATAAAGTCGGTTTGATAGATGATATTAAGCTGACAGATGGTTCTGTGGATCTGAACAAGGTGGACGAAACTTACAAGTCTGAGAACCAGGACGGGAACGGCGGCGTGAACTTCTATACGAATGTGTATACGGAAGGTTCCGGAGACGCGAAGACGGAGTTTACTCCTAACAAGGATAACCGTTATTATAATCCCGGTGACAAGTATTTTGTGGAGAACGGCGATCACTGGGAGGAGAGACTGGATGATAGAAGTTCTGGCTGGTCGGTCGATATAGATCAGAATAAGTCTTCTAATGAAACTGAAACATCTGAGAAGGTGTACGATCAGAAGCAGAATGAAAATAAAAAGGTCGATACATCTCTGGGCAACAATGGCCGCACGAGCGTGTCACCTGCTCAGCTCGAGGTCACCAAGAAGGTTGAGGGCGGAGCTGCAAACACGGAAGATACGTTTGAGTTTATCCTGACGCTTGCCAAGGATGGAAATTTATATGGCGGAAGCCTGAGGGCGACGGTCGGAGTCAAGTCTGACAGATTCTTCGCCGGAGAAACGGTTGACGTGCCTTATGAAAGCGAAGGCGGCTATAAGTTCAGCCTGAAAGCCGGCGAGACGATTCGCTTCAATAGTCTTCCGGCCGGTTATGAATATACGGTTGTGGAAGTTGGAGAGAATTACAATAATGGCAGCACCTATAGGCTGAAGGAAGTTACCGGAACCGACGGGATCGAGATTACTAATCCGACAGAAGATAATGGTTACAGCGCATCCGGCAGCGTAGTTTCCGGAAAGAGTGAGAAGATCACATTTACCAACCAGCGCCTTGCGGAACTGAAGATCGCCAAGCAGGTTAAAGTTGAGAACCCGCTGGTTCAGATCGACAGGACTAAGACGTTTGCCATTACGGTTACCGCTGAAAGTCAGCCGGATGGCATTGTGAATACGGTGGTTGCTACGACAGGCGGTCCCGACGACCGTTTCACGGTGGATGGCCCCGGAACGCTGGAATTCAAAGATCATAAGGCGACGGTGAATCTGGCCCATAACCAGACGATCACGATCAAAGGTCTGGTGCCGGGAACCTATACGGTGGCGGAGAATCCGCTGACGGAAGAGGATAAGGCAAAGAGCTACAAGTATGAGGGGATTATCCCTGCAGGCAGCAAAGAGATGATTCCTGAGGCTGAGGGCAGCAGCGGCGAACTGAAGGCCTGGACTGAATCTGACAAGGTTCCGGAGGTCACTGTCGTAAACAGCTTTAACCCGCAGATGACGGTATCTCTGGAAGGTACGAAATTCCTGGATCTTGGTATCCTTGACGAAGGCGTCGGCAAAGAGATGAAGGCAGGGGAGTTCGAGTTCCGCCTCTTCCCTGTGACATCCTATCCGACCGGAAAGTCCCATGACCCGGTTCCGGCACAGGGTATTACAGCCCAGAACGATAAGGACGGCAGGATCGTATTTGAAGACATCGTGTATACAGTACCCGGAACGTATACCTATTACGTGATGGAGACGATGGAATCGAAGAGTGCAACGCCGGGTATTAGTCATGATAACACGTTGCATACCGTTGTGGTCGTGATCACGCAGAATGAAGACGGAACATTTGCAGATCCGATGATCACGGTTGACGACACCCTGGTTGGCAACGACAAGGGTGCGGATACGCTGGTATTCGTGAATACCTACAACCCGGATGAGATTTCCGTCCAGTTCAGCGGTCAGAAGACCATGGACAATGCGGTGGTACGTACCGGAGATTTCTCCTTTAAACTGACGGCGTTGGGCTATCAGCTGGCGACGGCAGCGAACGCTGAACGGTTCTGGCAGGATCCGAACACCGGATTTAAGTATGAAGGAGACGATTTCAACGCCGGAAGTACTGTACCGGAGGCTCCTAAGGATCCGGATGCCGGTGAACCGGTAACGACTGCCAGCGCAGATCTGGTGGCTCCGGCAGCCCCGGATGGTCTCGAGAATGATGAGACGGATGGCGATGATCCGACAGATCCGGCTGAGAGCACTGCAGCACCTACGACGGCCGCGGCAGAGACGATAGCGGCTCCGATTGAAACGACGGCAGCGCCTGAGTCAGAATCCACAACGGCAGGCGGAACCGAAGCCGCTGCGACAGACGAGGCCGAAACGACATCTGCGGACGTAACTGAAACTACGACAGCGGGCGGGACCGAAGCTGATGCGACGGACGAGACTGAAACGACATCTGCGGACGTAGCTGAGACTACAACGGCGGCAGAAACAGAACCTGCCACTCCGTCGGAGGCGAGAAAGCCGGTAGTCGTGACGAAACCGGAGACTTTGAAGGAGGATGAAAGCGGCAGGTTTGTGGAGCAGGAGCTTGACAGCCAGCCGATGCCGGATGTTACGGAAGTGACGAATACCGGCGAGTGGTTCTGGTTTGACAATATCCGCTTCACGCAGGAGGGCGTATACCGGTATCAGATCGAAGAAGTGCAGAAGTCGGAAGACCCGACCTACGGCAACATCACATTTGATACACATGTATATGAGATCGTTCTGACGGTGGACCGTGTAAAGGATGACGCCGGTAACTATGCCCTGAAGGCAAAATGGGACATCATAAAGAAGGAATCCGCAGAGGCTGCGGGCGGTGAGAGCGTCGACAGGATTGAGTTCCATAATGTATATACCCCGCCGGAATTCGAGGTCAGCAAGGTTCAGGATATGGCTGACGACGAGCTGCCCGGAGGAACCGAGCCGCTGATCGTAGTGGACGGGAACCAGGTGACATACACCCTGACCGTATCGAATACCGCCGAAGAATCTAAGGGCGACCTGCTGGATGTGGTGCTTTATGACAGGGTGCCCGACGGCCTGATCGTAGACGAGAGCCGGATCATGGATGTGTACGGTTCCACCCATACGTATAACGCCGAGACAAGGATCATTACCTGGAACTGGGAGAAGATCCCGAAGGGCCATGCGGTAGCAGTTACATTTACCGTGACGGTACCGGATGTAAATGAAGACACCATTTATAAGAATACCGGCTTTGCGTATTCCGGAACGCCGGAACCGGATGAGCCGGACCAGCCGCATGACCCGGAGAAGCAGACGGAAACGGTCGTGCTGGTGGAAGGTGTGCCGGAGATCAACATTGAAAAAACCCAGAAGCTTGGTGCGGACGGGGAACAGACAAAGGAAGAACTGGCAGTTAAGGACGGCGATGTGGTGACCTATTACCTGACGGTTACCAGCAGCGGTACGGAAGCGGCGAAGGATGTGGTAGTTACCGATGTGATCCCATATGATCCCGCGCAGCTTGTGCTGGTTGAAGGAAGCATCTCCGATGGCGGCGCCCCGACCACGGATGCGGACGGCCATACCACTATCACCTGGAACCTGGGCAATATGGACGGTAAGGCTTACACGGAGAAGCTTGGGAAGACGGAAACCTATATGGATGAAAACGGCAAGGAGATCACGGTGAACTATTTCACCCGTGAGCCGATAGCGGATTCCAAGGGTACGGAAAAGACAGTTTCCTACTCCGTAATCGTACCGGATATGGATGAGGACGCGCAGTGGCGTAATATCGGCCTTGTGACGTACGACAATCCGCCGGAAGACCCGCACGATCCGGAAGATCCGGAGAATCCGAAGGATCCGGAGCCGAAGAAGTCCAATGAAGTTGTGATCGTGTCCAGCGTGCCGCATGTTTCCATCGAGAAGGAACAGTCCCGGGAAGACGGCGTGCGCACGAAGGAACTGCTGACGGTGGATGCGGATGAGATCATCACGTATTACCTGACAGTGACCAGCGACGGCGCAGAAGACGCGAAGAACGTTCATGTAACGGATCAGGTTCCGGAAGGACTGGAATTCGTGGATGCACAGAATGACGGCAAGTACGATCCTGTGACAGGAATTATTACTTGGGAATTGGGCGACATGAGTGGCGTCGGCTATAAGGAGACAGAAGAGACGAAATCCTATACCTGGACAGATGAGGATGGTGTAGTTCATACTGATACCGTTACAACCCAGACCCATGTGAAGAACGAAGAAGGAAAGCCGGATGTCCGGACCGTGACATTCCGCGTGAAGGCGCCGGCGGTGACGAAGTATACCAAGTGGGAAAATGTGGCCGCGACGTATTACGACAACCCGCCGAAGCCCGAGAACCCGGACGACCCGAAGGGTACGCCGGAAGACCCGATCCCGTCCAACAAGGTGGAGATCGATGAGTACCCGCCGCATGTCCGCATCGAGAAGGAGCAGTCCAGCAACCGGTATGAGCGGACGAAGGACACATTTACCGTATATGGCGGGGATGTGGTAACGTATTACCTGACGGTTTACAGTGACAGTGAAAATGATACTACTGCGAAGGATGTAACCGTACAGGATGTGGTTCCGCAGTATACGACGCAGGGGAACCCGCTCCCGCTGCAGCTAGTCGTGAGTTCGATCTCAGACGGCGGCATCTATGACAGCGCGGCGAAGACGATCACATGGAAGCTGGGCGACATGCCGAGCGGGACGCAGAAGACGGTTACGTTCCAGGTAACGGTGCCGCAGGATGCGGGGACGTTTAACTGGATCAATGTCGGATCGGTTTACTACCAGAATCCGCCGGAGGATCCGGAGAACCCGGATGAGCCGAAGGGTACGCCGGAAGATCCGATCCCGTCGAACCCGGTAGAGATCCTGAAATATCCGGATAACAATCCGGGAAGTAATCCTGGCGGTAATCCGGGTGGAAATCCCGGGGGCAATCCGAGGACTGAGATTCCGGATAACCCGACGCCGTTAGCGGAATTCCCGGGTAACCCGGTACCGCTTTCCGGCTTCGAGACGATCCCGGATGAGGACGTACCGTTAGCGTTCCTTGCCCCGATGACCGGAGACAACAAGCCTGTCGGAGCGGCAGCGTTGTTCGGCCTGGTGGCCCTGGGAATGATGGGAGCGTTTGGAATCCTTGGCTTTAAGAAGAAGGACGAAGAAGACGCATAAATAATGTAATTCGCGGGCCGGAAATCAGTTCATTGGTTTCCGGCCCTTCAATTTTGCTGGTTTATCTTGAACTTTTCCGTTAGAAGTTCGTAAACGGTACAAAACAAGCCGATTTTCAAGCGCCTTCGTTTTTGAGATAATACGTTTATCAATCTTAGAAACGGAGGTGCTTTTTAATGAAAACTACTGACGACATGTCAACAGAGGAACGGGTGGAATTCTGGTCTATGGCCCTCGGGGAGTTGAAATCCAGCGGTCTGAGCAAAGCCGAGTTCTGCAGGCAGAACGGGTTCAGGACTTCCACTCTCAATTACTGGCAGCGCAGGCTGGACAGACAGCAGACCGAAACTGCCGCGGCCCCGCGGTTCATTGAACTGGATCC
>CANQRU010000016.1 GCA_947626395.1 uncultured Lachnospiraceae bacterium
ACGATATTTATGGGTACACCGGCTATATTTTAGCCGGTGCATTACCCGTTGGTCTAGCCGTAAGGCTGAACTGTTACAAGAAGCGAGATATTTTTCAGCAAAGAACTTGACAAACCAGGGAAGATGGAATAAAATATACTTTGCTGCGAAGATATTGAAGCGGAAAAGATATGTGTGCGTAGCTCAGCTGGATAGAGCACTTGGCTACGGACCAAGGTGTCGGGGGTTCGAATCCTCTCGCGCACGTAAACCCCGGAAAGTTGGTTTTCCGGGGTTTTTCCTTGCCTTTTTCCGGTAAAGATGCTATTTTTAAATCGGCAAAAAAGCGGAGATAGGACTTGCAGGAAACCGCGGGAAAAGGTATAATTGAAAAAGCAGATTTTGTATACAAATAATACAAATAGTAGCTGTCATGCCATTTCAGAAAACGCTTGAAAAATAAGCATTTCCAGACATTCAGTCCGGGATGCTTATTTAGTTTTACAACAGTTTTACAACAAATGCCACATATCACCCGGAAATGAAGATGGATAGGGAACTTTTTATATTGTGGTATCGCCTGAAATCTGCTATAATCTGATACATGGGAAACCAGAGCGCATAAAGGCGGCCTACCCTCCATTTTTCGGAGGGGCTAACCCTCCAGACGAAAGAAAGGAGGGCGTGCCAATGATTACATATTCTGATTTGCTTCAGATGGGTATATTCATTGTAGCCCTTGTGGGTCTTTGTTATCAGATCTTCAGGGGAAAGAAATAGCCGCCACTACCTGCAATAGTGACGGCGGCCCGTAAAGGGTGTAATTCGCTAACCTGTTTGGGGGTAGGCCGTGTGTCTCTGGCTTTCCCTCTGTGATTCAAATATAACACATCCTGGAATACAGTGCAAGAGGTTTTTGTTATTTCCTTCATGCCTGATAAACAAAAGAAGCCTGGCGAAAACTACCGTTAAACCAGACTTCTTTCTTCATTGACATTTTTTACGCAACGGGTTATTTGTTATGGCCTACCATTTAAGGCCGTTGGATTCATAAACTTTCTTCAAAAATTTTTCAACGTCTGCAAGCTGCCATGTATGGTCTACAATATCATCATAGCTTCCCCATACCGCAAAACCTGTCGCCAGATCAGTAACAAGATATCCAATCTCACGTTCACCCCAGGCGTTAACCCATATACCGCCGCCAACTGTCCAGTGCTGAAACCCTTTGTTAATCTGATATCCTGCTTCTCTTGCCAGTCTCCTTAAAGTAGTTTCAGAATAGTGACTTTTCATAATTCATTTACCTCCATAAATTATATAAATTTAGGTGGTAGTTTTCTTCTTGCCGAACCATGCCTTGCCGGTCCGAGCCAAACCAAGCCATGAATTATGATGTAGTCTAGTGTACTGTACTGTAATTACGTTGCGTATTCGTTGTCCTACCAAAACTATACTACATTATTTCTGTTTATGCAAGGATAATATTCTATTTCGATTCCCATATCTAATTGTTATTTCTTCTGTTTGCTAGATGGCTTCTTCTTATATATTTGATATTTCCTCTTGCCGGATAAATGCCTTAGTTGTTAGATGCGGATTGTTTTTTCTGTATTGCGACATCTATTTCTCTTTCAATTTCTTCCTTGGTTCGTCCGGCTCTATCAGCTAATTTTTGCGTAAGTAAATTGATTTCTGCTTGTTTGAGTTGAAGTTTTAAGTCGTAGATATGATTTTTTTTATTACGCATAGCTAAGGCGGAAGAGTCCAAACAGACACTCAATGCCTGAATGGAAGAATATTTTAGCATTTCGTTAATTGTCCCGCTATCATTAACTTCTTCATCACTATCGAACAAAGAATATTTTAATACAACTTTTGTTTCATTAGTTCTCATAGAGTAGTACAGGATGTTAAGCAACAAATTATTTAGAAGGTCTGGATGATTTTCAATTTCCGGACAGTCTATTAAATTTGTAAATATGTGTTTAATGTCTTCATCATAATTAATCAGTCGTTCTATTACCGGCACAGGTAATCCCATTTCATCGGAAATAAATTGTAAGTCGTGAGTAGGTGCTTCCATATCCGTAAAAAAATAATCAAGGTCACAATCCAGCGCATTGCACAACGAAAGAATATCTACTATAGTTTTGGGATAGTTACAACCTCGTATCCAGTTCGATAATTTTCGTACTTTATCCATGCAGTTTAATCGCTCACGTTTAAGCATATCCTCTGTTATTTGATCGTTAGGATTAAGAAGATTATAGAGTTTGATTGGGTCAGCATTTCCCCTTTTATTTACAAGTCCCTTTTTTATCATTATCTGATTCAGTTTTTTCTTAAAAGAATGTAACTCAATTTCATATTTAGCCAAAAAAGCACCTCCAAAAATGATTAATTTATGTAATGCGATTTCATTTTACATGATTTACAATGAGATTGCAAGCATGAAGATGATACAACTTGTTTTTTGAGAAAGGAGTATGGCGCATTATGAATTTGCCAAAGTATCGAAATGATGAGGGGATCTTTTTGACGGATCAACAGGCGGCAACGCGCCTCAACCTTGGGATTGCGGCGGTCAGGCGGATGTCAGACGAAGCTGAGGCGACCATCAGGATTGGCCGGACGCGCCGTGTGGACTTTGAAAAGCTGGTGAATTTCGTTCGTCGTGAATATGGGATGTGAGGTAATGACTAATCATGCGGCAGGATTTTCGGCTTATCAGGGACACGGTTCCGATTGAAACAGTTGCGAGGTATTTGATGGGAGATCCAGTCAAAAAAATGTTTCGGTATCCGGGCGAGCGAACACCATCCATCAAACTATATCCGGGTACACGTTCATTTCATGACTTCGGTCGAAACGTGGGTGGCGACTGTATCCGTCTCTGGTCTCACGTGAGGCAAGTTGATTCTGGGCAGGCCATCCGGGAGATTTGCGAGGAATATGGCATCATTCTTGACCAGCCCGACAGAATGGAAATTGCGAGAAGCATTCGGCGGCAGGAGCAGGAGAAAAAACGGCGTGAGGATGAGGCGAAGAGTAGACGGAAAATGTGGCTCTTTGCTGTGGAGCGGGCAAAACTTGAACTTCAGGCCGTGGAGAACGTTCTGGAAACGGCAAGGCCGCTCTCTGATGAGTGGGTTTTTTGCCTCAACCGCAAACAACGCCTTGAATACCAGTTGGACTACCTTTGCGGCGTTGAGAAATGAGGAGGTGGTAGAAATGAACAGATCTGAAAGCTGTGATTTGCCGCAAATCCTTTCCATGGAATCCATCGAGGAGAAGGAGACCATCTGGCTAGTCCCCAAATATATTCCTGCTGGGCAAATTAATATCGTGGCCGGGGATGGCGGTAGCGGTAAAACAACTATCTGGAGCGCATTAGCGGCTGCAATTAGCACAGGTGGAAAGGTATTTTTTGATACCACCCCGTTTGATGAAGAAAGGGAGCCGCAAAGGGTTTTATTCTTCAGCAGTGAGGACTCATTGGAATACACTTTAAGAGCGCGACTGAGAAAAGCAGGGGCAGATTTAAGTAACATTTTCACGGTCAGCCTACAAGACAAAGCATTCGCGCTGATTAAGTTTGATTCTCAGTTGCTTCGGAACATGGTGCGGGATATAAAACCTGCCTTGCTGATTTTTGATCCACTGCAAGCGTTTATTCCATCTGAAATCCAGATGGGCCAACGGAACGCAATGAGGAACTGTTTGAGTCCCCTGATTGCTCTCGGAGAGGAATATGGGACCACTTCCCTGGTCGTGGTTCACACTAATAAAAGACAGGGGGTCTTTGGGCGAAATCGCGTTGCTGACAGTGCCGATATATGGGACATCGCTCGCAGCGTGTTGATTTGTGGATCTACAAATAATAAGGATGTGCGATACTTGGCACACGAAAAAAGCAATTATGATGAGCCGGGCCCGACTATCTTGTTTCGCATCGAGGATGGAACCGCAGTGTATGAGGGAACATCAAGCAAATCAGATGCAGACTTTGTACGGGAACGAGATGCGCTTTCTTATCAGGCTCCGCAACGCATGGAGGCCGAGGATTTTATCACAAATTTCTTGCGGAATGGAAAGAAACCAACTGCCGAACTGGATGAAGCGGCAAAGGCGGCCGGCATTAGTGGCAAGAGTTTGGAACGAGCGAAAACCAGTCTTAGACAGAAGAAAATACTTTCAGGAAAGTCAGAAGGATTTGGGAAGGAAAAAATTTTTTATTCTTTTCTGTTGGAACAGAATAATTGAGGATAAATGTTATTTATTCCCCTATTTTCTATAAGAGAGATTTTTCTTGGGGGAATAAGTAAAAAAGTTAGTATTTATAAGGCTTTAGTTTATTTCCCACCCTTGGGGGAGTAAGTGATTTTTAGAGGAGAAAACAAGCCTTTATTCCCCCACTATGGGGAGTACATATAACCCTTGAAAAATAAGGATTTTTTGTTTATTCCCCCAACTCCCTAGCTTCTCTTAGAAAATGGGGGAAGAAGCAGGACACCTGATAAGGCTTAGCCAGACTAATCAACCACTTTTTATCAGGAGAAAGGAGATAACGTGCAGAATCTAAGAAATACAGCATATTGGGGTATATTTGAATCGGTATGGACTTTCTTCAAATCACATTTGCCGCCGCCAGATGTGGATGATTCTGAAGCATGGGACGAAATTACTGGCGAAATCGGGAAACTTATGGACGCATTTCGTCCATTACCTCAAGGGCCATTTGCGGTTGCTTTATTTGTTTCTGTTTTGGATGAATTTGACCGGCTTGCGCGAACAACAAGCAAGGAGCGCCAGATCGAAGTGAATGGAGATGAGCAACATGGAACAAGCGCAGAAATACCGCGATCTGCCGCAATTCTGGATGATGGTGGAGCAAGTGAAGGCGGAAGGGAAGATAGAGAAAGCGACATTGGAAACGACCAAGAAACGTCAGAGGCCCAAATATCCAGATGATAATAAATGAGTGGCTTCTGCGGATAACTTTACATCATAAAAAGACGAAAAGAGGTGAAAAACGTGAAAAAATCAAGCAATTTTCCGCAAGCAGAACTTGAAGTCCTGGAGCCTGGGTTTGCTGCAGACCAGATGCACAGTTTGAGGCCAATCTATAATCGTAAACGGCCTGAATCGGATGATGAAGTCCAAGCAAGGATAACAGAGTTTTTTGACTATTGCGAAAAGACAGATACCCGGCCCGGGCTTGAATTGTTGGCCTTATTTCTGGGCGTTTCTAGGCAGTCTGTGTATCTGTGGGCCGAGGGACAAGGCTGCTCACAGCGTAGGCAGGAGATGATCCTTCGGTGCAAGCAACTGATATATGCCTTTCTTGAGCAGTGTAATTTGGGTGGAAAAATCTCTCCACCGACAGGCATTTTTCTTAGCAAAGTCTGGATGGGTTACGTTGAGAATGCTTCTTTAGAGATAATTCCGGGGACTCATCGGCCTGGCTATGAGCAAACTACACTTTCAACAGAGGAACTTTTGCGATTGCGACAAGAACGCCGGGGACTGCCGGAGAAGCCAAATTTGGATGATCCGACCGAATAAAAGCAGGATAGATTGGTGCATTGTTGTAAAAGCATACGTACAACATATTATTGCGGTCAAAAAAGCTAGTATTTAAGCCATTTCTCCGATTCATTTTTGGTATTAAATTCATACAAATAGACGTTCAAACGCCAGGAATCTATCGGTTTTCGCTATGCCGATTTAAATGCTGGCAACGTACAGAAAACTGTTGGAAAGAGGGTAGCCGGGGTCTTGGGGTGGGGTGTTGTTTCGCTCGAGGTTGCCCCCGGATCCGCCGGAACAGATAAAAAGGACTTTCCCAGAGAGGAGGCGTGAGAAAGGGTCTTGGAGAGGGTGCGTTTGCCGCCCGTGTGACGGCGAAAGATTTTCTAAAAACCAAAAACCAGAAAGGAGGCTTTTATTATGTCGGAAGTATGTTGGCATGATGGAATACGATGGGACTTCGAGAAAAACGGCGATGCACTAAGCAAACGTGCAGCAGAACAAGCGCTTTTTACCTTTGTAACATACAATTCTTTTATGTGTAAAGATTTCAATGATGAAGAAAAAAAGAAAAGCATTGAATTTTTTCAAAAATGCAAAAAAGAGTTTGATGCGCTTTTTGCCGAAAAAATCAAAAAAATGGAAGGTGGTGTATTTGATGGGATTTTTGAAGACGGGATGCGGTGAACTGCCGCTAAAACCAAAGGATGATACGCGGCTTGTAATAAACGAATATGGAATAGTAAAGGAAAAAATAGAGCCAAAACGCACTAGCAAGGAAGCGCTGGAAATGGCTAAAAAAAGCGCCGCAAACAATAAGGGCGTAGATTTAGATATACTAGCAAACTATTCTTGGTCTGGTGAAAGGGTCAAAACACAAGACGAAAAAAATTATGAAACATTGAAAAAAGGAGGACTTATTAAATGAATAGGTTTGACGAGATTCTAAACCAGCTTCGGCGGCACAAAGAAAAAATTGATAAGATAGTTTCCCATTATCGGAGATCATGCGCAGAGAAACAGGAACAATATTCAGAAACCTATTATAAACTTGAACAGGCAAAGATTCTTGGAACAGCCCGGGGGAATATATTAGGTGAGCAAGAAGATACGCGGCATAGCATAAATTTGATTATCGAGGAAATTCAAGACGATCTAAAAAAATGGGTGCAAACGCCGGTTCAGAAATCTTCACTCGATCTTCTTGTAACGTTGGATACTATGGGTATTAGCCTTAGTGAAACAGAATTGGAAGCGCTTGCGGATTCCCTACCAAATAACTATTTTGCCGGGCGACTGATACAACATCTTGCGGAGAAAAACAAAATAACATCATTTAAGAGATTTTCAAAGACTTCACTTGATGATTATGTGGCCGCACTAAGATCTGTTGTCGCTGCTTGCGATTTATTTGTTGATAATTATATCGGGGACAGTGCGCCGTTTCCGTATGAGCTTTTTTCTGATTCAAACCGTCCAAAATATGATAAATTGGTGGCAAGCGCGGCTACTTGTAGTGTTTTAGAGGGCGGTTCTATTTTATATGCGGCCCTGCTATGGGGTGATGGCGTGCCAAATTCAAGCATAAAAACAAAACTTTCAGATTCAGACAGGGCAGCGCTTGACCGGCTCTATTCCGGGTGTAGAAATGATGACGACTTTTCACGCAAGACAGCGCAGATAGTAAATGAAGCGCCAGCCCTTAAAGAACTGATTGCATTAAGTTCGCGATATTCCAAATTTATGAAGGATACCACTCTGGAAGTGTAACACGGATCTATTGTTATAACGTAATTACTTGTTAAAATCAATTTCTAGCCATTTTTCGGTTGCCCGTGGGGAATTGTGCCATAACTGTGGAAAACGGCTAGAATCGCTCGAAATACTGTACAGTGCTTTATCAGGGAAAAGAGAAGGTGGCCGTCACTGTTTATGAGCGGCGGCCACAGGATTACTTGCCAGCATTATTATTTTCGTATTCGCGAATATATTTTTTAATTGCCTGGTTAACGATATATGATATGCTTCTATCATTTTCCTGTGCAATCACTTCAATTTGCTTTTTATCAGTTTCATCAATACGTATTGTTAAACTTACACTGCCCATGATTTTATACTCCTTTCTCCTTTCTCACCGCTTATATTATCATACAATGTAAGTAAATGCAAGAATAATTAGTTGACAATACGTCTTATTTATGTTATTATTCACTTGCAAGCAATTATAAGTAATTGCAAGTAACAATAATTGCAGAGGAGGAAATTGTAAATGATCCAAAAACGTATCAATGTACTGTATCGACTTCTGGAGAGAGCCGAGAAAGAACACGACAAAGAATCTGCGGCCGCGCTTCGGTGGGCGATTTTCCAGCTAGAAAACCTGTAAAACACAAAGGAGGAACACACAAATGAAATACCCTATTAATGAGGAACAGGTTGTAGCCAAATGGCTGGCAATGCTGGACAAGCCAGATGAAGCGGATCGGGAACTGTTTACATCTATCGCAAAGGCTATCAACCAAGCTTATTTGGCCGGGAAAGAAGATAAGGAGGTGGCGAAATGACTTTTCCACTCGATCGAGCAGTTTTTGCTGAGGCATGGCTTGAGAACCGCCGTAAAGTTCATGGCACTGTGAGTGATATTGATCGTGAGTTTGGGGAAGCTCTCGCTGGTATCCTCAATGACGCATACTTTGCGGGTGTGGAGGACGGCAGAAAGCAGCAGGAGGTGAAGGTATGAATGTAAATGGTTTTGATTTTCCAGTGATCTGCGAGGTGGAAGTTTCTGCAGGGGTGGCAGTTCCCTTGCTCGATATTCCGATGATGAGTGACGAAAAATGGCAACAATCGGCAAGAGAAAACGCCGTACGTAATTACATCATGGCTCACGGAAAAGAGCCGGCAAATGTGGAAGAGGCCGTAAGAGAGCAGCATGAGTTTATCAGGCAGGTTATTCTGGAACATGAGGGATACGACATTGATGAGGAGGTGAGTACACGTAATGAGCGATTGCCGCAGTTCGTTGGCAACGGAGCTTCTGGCCGAACAGGAGCGAGTGATAAAACGGGACTTGGAAGCATTCCAGTGCATTAAAGAATTATTAGCTTCCGGCGATGTTTCTGAAGCATTCAAAATTTGTGAAATCCAGATAGAGAAAAACAATCTGGAAAGAAAGTAATTTGATATGTAGGGGAGGAACAATATTAGATTCCTCCCTTGCATTAGAAAGGAGAGCATATGTCAGAAAAGAGAAAGGACAACCACCGCCGGATTCTCAGGGATGGCGAGGGCCAGAGACCAGATGGACGATATTCGTACACCTATCAGGGGCTTGATGGCCGGAGACACACGGTTTACAGCTGGAGATTGGAGAAGGGAGACCGTGTACCAGCCGGCAAGCGTGACCGTGGCTTATCTCTTCGGGAGCAGGAAAAGCAGATTCTGAGAGATCTCGCTGATGGAATCGACACAAATGGCAGCAATCAGGTTTTGAACGATGCAGTTAAGGCCTATCTGGATTCCAAGCACAAATTACGAGAATCAACCCTTTACCGCTATCGCTATTTTGCAGAGCATTTTATCAGGGACAGCATAGGGCAGAAAAGGCTCTCTGCCATTAAACGCTCAACGATCCTATCCTTTTATAACAGTCTTTACGTTGAAAAAGATGTGTCGTATTCTACGATTGCAATGCTAAACCAGATACTGCACCCGGTTTTTGTTCGGGCCGTTCAGGATGGATGCTTACGCCTTGATCCGACAGCGGGCATCATGAAAGAATTTAAGGACAAGAATGAAGCCGCAACAGGGAAGCGTTTTGCATTGACCAAAGTAGAACAGGAAATGTTTTTCGGATATCTCGATGCGGACGAATCAGGGCGCTTTGACTTTATCAGGCCGTTTCTGAACGTGTTGAAAGAAACGGGCATGAGAATTGGTGAAGCTGCGTGTCTACAGTGGGCAGATATTGACTTTACGGCTGAAACGATCAGGATTGAAAAAAGTCTTGCTTATCATCCCGGAGAAGACGGCAAGTCTCACTTTTATATCAATGAACCGAAAACGGCAGCAGGACAGCGCACGATCCTGTTATCACCGAAAGCGCGGCAGGAGATTTTGACGGCGCGGAAACTGCAGATGCAGTTGGGCTTACGTTCACCCCAAATAGACGGATATTCTAATTTTGTTTTTCTCAATTCGCGATCACTGCCTTTTACGCAGTGTACAGTTAACGGTTTTATAGATCGGATAAGACTGGAGTGCAATGACAGGGAGAATGAACAAGCATCCTTGGAACACAGAGAACCGCACCTGATAAGGGAATTTTCTGCCCATATCCTGCGGCACACTTACGCAACCCGTGCTATTGAAAATGGAGTGCATCCGAAAGCCCTGCAGCGGTTATTAGGACATGAACACTTGGATGTGACAATGAACACATATTCTGAATCACAAGATGATTTTACAATGGCAGAAGCAAAGAAGATGTGGAAAGTATCATAAGCGTGACATACGATGGGCCTGTTCGATTCTGGACAGGCTTTTTGTACTTTGTTTTTACAACAGTTTTACAACAAACGGACGAAAAAAGACGAGCAAAGACAAAATTCACTTTTTTTGAGAACCCTTATTTTAAGCCATTTACAGACGTTGACGGAACGTGATATAATGAGTATAATCGTATACAAATAATACAAATTATTATCAGAGGAGGGTAAAAGAATGGATATTCGTTATTCAGCCAACCAGAAAGACGTAAAACGCTATACCACGGAGGAACTGAGAAATGAGTTTCTGATCACGGATCTGTACGCTCCGAATGAGGTGCATGCGGTTTATTCCCATGTGGACCGCATGGTGACGATGGGCTGCATGCCGACGACGGAGCAGGTTTCCATCGACAAGGGCATCGACTGCTGGAAGAATTTCGGAACCAATTTCTTCCTGGAGCGCCGCGAGATCGGTATTTTCAATATCGGCGGCCCTGGCAGGATCGTGGCGGACGATGAGACATTTTCCATGGGATACAAGGACTGCCTCTATATCACCAAGGGGACGAAGACGGTTCTGTTCTCCAGCAACGATTCAACCAATCCAGCAAAGTTCTATATGGTGAGTGCGCCGGCGCATACGTCTTATAAAACCACGTTTATCTCCATCGAGGATGCTGCGAAGCGGCCGCTGGGCAGCCAGGCTACCTGCAACAAGAGGACGATTAACCAGTTCATCCATCCGGATGTGCTTAAGACCTGCCAGCTGTCCATGGGCATGACCGTGCTGGAGGAAGGCAGCATTTGGAATACAATGCCGTGCCATACGCACGAGCGCCGTATGGAGGTCTATATGTATTTTGAGGTTCCTGAGGATAACGTGGTGTTCCATATGATGGGCGAGCCCACGGAGACGCGTCATATCGTCATGAAGAATGAGGAGGCGGTCATCAGTCCATCCTGGAGCATCCATGCGGGCGCCGGCACTTCTAATTATACGTTTATCTGGGCCATGGGCGGAGAGAATCTGGCCTTTGATGATATGGACAATCTGAAGAATACGGAGTTGAAGTAAACGTAATGCGGAACCGATGACAGAGAGGCTGCCCGGATATGCCGGCAGCCGATCCGCGCGGGGGAGAGTGAGGCAGCAGTTTGACAGCAGCTGGTTCGTACGGGGAAGAGAGAGGCTGCAGCTTAACGGCAGCCGACCCGCGCAGAGAAGAGAGAGGCAGCAGGTTGTTGGCAGCCGATCCGCGCGGGGGAGTGAGGCAGCAGTTTGACGGCAGCCAGTTCGCGCATGGAAGAATGAATCTGCAGTCTGCCAGTTTCTGTCGGTGGACTGCGACAGGAAAAAGACGTACAGGCAATGAGGAAAGTATGGACGACGCGGCGTATAAGAATCGGGAAGATATGGTATATCAGGTTCTGAAGCAGGAGATCCTGGATCTGGAACTGAAACCGGGACAGCTGATCAAGGAGAATGAGATCTGCGAGCGGTTTTCCGTTTCCAGGACTCCTGTCCGCGACGCCCTGCGCCTCCTGCAGGAACAGGGCTTTGTCGTCACGGTCCCTTATCGGGGCATCTATGTGACGCTTCTGAGTCTCAGCAACATCAAGCAGATGATCTATATGCGGGTGGCCGTGGAAACTATGGTCATGCGCGATTTTTCCAGAATCGCTACACCTCTTCTGATGGAGGACATTTATTATATGATCCGCAAGCAAAAGGCCCTTGTCCAGACCGGGGATTTCAAGCCGGAGCAGTTCTACCGGCTGGACGCGGATCTGCACGCCTGCTGGTTTAACGCGACGAAGAAGAGCAGGCTGTGGGCGATGCTGCAGGAGCAGCAGCTGCATTATACCCGTTTCCGGATGCTGGATTTTGTGACGGAGACGGATTTTGCGCGGATCATCCACGAGCATGAGAACCTGGTGGAGAAGCTGGAACAGGGAGATATCGCGGGAATGGAGACGGTTCTGAAGGATCATCTGTATTTCAGCATGAAGCGGATGAGGTACCAGATCGACGTGGAGTACCGGGATTATTTTGAAGAAGAAGATCCGGTCGGGAAGTTCGATATCTGAGCGGGTATCCGCGCGGGAAAGGGCCGGAAGGCAGGGCGAAGAGTATGGAAAATGTACAGGAGGAGCAGGAAAATGAATTGGGAAGCGATCGAACGGAAACTGAAAACGGCGCCGGGATCTATCGGCTTTTACTATAAGAATCTTGTGGACGGGGAGGAGAGAGACTTTCGCGGCGATGAGAAATTCTACGCGGCCAGCGTGATCAAGACATACATCATGGCGGCGGCTTTCGCGAAGATCGAGCGGGGCGAGCTGGATCCGGACAGGATCATCGCGATGAAGAAGGAATACTGCGTGCCGTCCTGCGGCGCGGTGGCTTATATGCACGAGGGTCTGGAAGTGACGGTCATGGATCTGATCACGCTGATGATCATTTTCAGCGACAATACCACCACGAACATGATGATCGATCTGATGGGCATGGAGGAGATCAACGCTGAGGTGAAAGCCCTGGGCTATGAGGATCCGTGGCTGCGCCGGAAAATGTACGACTGGGAGAAGGCGCGCCGGGGGATCCAGAACCTGATCACGCCCAAAGGAGTAGGCCGGATTCTGACCGACATCTACGAGGGCCGGGTGGTGAGCAAGGCGGCCAGTGAGAAGATGCTGTCGATCTTAAAGGATCAGCAGTATGACAGCAAGATGCCGTTCTATCTGCGGGCACTGGACGACGCACCGGTGGTGGCCCATAAGACCGGCGAGGATACCGGGATTACCCATGACGTGGGCATTGTATATGCGGAAAAGCCGTTTGTGGCGTGCTTCTGCGGCAATGAGACAGACACGCCCATGTTCGAGCGGGTGATGGCGGAGATCACATATTATCTGTATCTGGAGAATTCGCCGGAGGTGATGGCGAAGGGGAATGTGCGCTGGGAAGAGATCTACCGGCAGTTCGCGGCACGAATTCGCAGAGAGAGGAGAGATGAGTATGAAGATTACGAAGATCGACGTGGCGGAAGTGAATATTCCGCTGGTAACGCCGTTTAAGACGGCTCTGCGGACTGTGGAGACGGTAAATGATATCGTAGTTCGGGTATCGACGGATACCGGCGAAGCGGGCTACGGCGAGGCGCCGCCTACGGCGGTGATCACCGGCGATACGAAGGGTTCGATCCGCTGCGCCATCGAGGAATTTATCGCGCCGAGCATCAAGGGCATGGATATCGAGAATCTGGACGGCATTATGCACAAGCTGCACAGCTGCATCCTGAAGAATACGTCGGCGAAGGCGGCGGTGGATATGGCCGTCTACGATCTGTTCGCCAAATCCTGCGGAAAGCCGCTCTACAAGGTGCTGGGCGGAAGCCGGACGGAATTTGAGACGGACCTGACGATCAGCGTCAACGAGATCGGCGAAATGGTTTCCGACAGTCTGAAGGCAGTGGAGCAGGGATTCGGGATCCTGAAGATCAAAGTAGGCAAGGAGAGTCTGAAGGATATCGAGCGGATCAAAGCGATCCGCGACGCAGTGGGGCCGGACGTGAAGCTGCGCATCGACGCCAACCAGGGGTGGACGGCGAAGGATGCGGTGCGGATCATCCGAACACTGGAGGATATGGGCATTGAGATGGACCTGGTGGAGCAGCCGGTGTCGGCCCATGATTTCGCGGGGATGCAGTATGTGACGAGCCGGGTGAATACGAAGATCCTGGCGGACGAGAGTGTATTTTCCCCGGAGGACGCGATTAAGCTGATTCAAGGGAGGGCGGCCGATCTGATCAATATCAAGCTGATGAAGACTGGCGGAATCTATGAGGCGCTGAAGATCTGCGCGATTGCCGAGAGCTTCGGCGTGGAGTGCATGATCGGGTGTATGCTGGAGAGCAAGATCGCGGTCAGCGCGGCGGCTCATCTGGCTGCCGGCAAAGGCGTGATCACCCGGGCAGATCTGGACGGGCCGAGCCTGTGCCGGATCGATCCGTATACGGGCGGACCGGTCTATGAAGGCAGCCGGATCATTATGAATGAGACGCCGGGCATCGGAATTACCGCGGTGCCGGGGTTCGAGGTATAGGAGGAATCAACAGAATGAGATACGGAATCGTAAAAGGATCGCTCTGTACGATCTATGAGGAAGCGTCGGAGAAAATGATGTCCGACGGGCAGGTATTGTCGGGAATCGCCGATGAGGTGACGCATGGAATGATCGTGGCGGTCACCGGGGACGCGGAGGCAGAGAAATATCCGGAGATGGAGTGTCCTGCGGGCATGTTCCTGCCGGTCCGCACATTTTATAACTATACTGGATATCTTCCGGCGGAGGATGTGCTGGAGGTGCCGCTTGAGACGGCGAAAGAGTGGGAGGCGTCCGACCTGCGGGTGGTGAACGGCATCTGCGTGGATGTGACGTCGCTTCCGAAGGTGCAGGGCGTGAAGCTGATCAGCCTGTTCCGCGGCAGTCTGGTGAAGGTTCTGGACTGGGAGTCGGAGCGAGAAGGCTGGGCCAGGGTAGAACTGGCGGACGGCCGCGCCGGATACATGCGGAATCAGTTCCTTTCAGAGAAGAAATTTTCCCAGGCCGGCGCGTGGCTTGACGAGCTTCCGCAGGCGGAGATCGCCGATGAAAACGCATTTCGGCGGGCGGTTGCAGAGACGGCGAAGACCTATCTGGGCGTTCAGTACCGCTGGGGCGGCAAGACCACGGCCGGCATCGACTGTTCTGGACTGGTCTCAGCCAGCTATATGCTGAACGGTATCCTGATCTACCGGGACGCCAAGATCATGGAAGGATTCCCGTTAAAGGAGATTAAGAAGGAAGATATGAAAATGGGCGACCTGTTGTTCTTCCCGGGTCATGTGGCTATGTATCTGGGCGATGGGTTGTATATCCATTCTACTGGCAGGATCGGAAGCGGCGGAGTGGTTTTCAATAGTCTGAATCCGGACAGCCCGATCTACCGGCAGGATCTGGTGGACTGCATGAAGGCGGTCGGGAGTATATTTATGTGACGATTTTCGGTGAGGAGAGGTCGGAATTGTGAAGGACTGTGCCGTACAGTATAAAAATCGTAAAGCTGTGAAAAACTATAGCGCAAACGGCATTTGATTGTGATAAATGCAGTGGAAGCGATGAAGGACGAGAAACCCTGGCGAAAAAATATGGTTTCGGGAATGCAGGAAGGAGAAAAGTAGTATGATGGACGCGAGATTAACATTGGAGAAACGCATCGAGGCGGAACTGAAGAGCTATGATGGATTTGTCGGCATCTACGCCGACGATTTCCACGGAAATATCATTTCCATGGGTGCGGATGAGAAATTCGAGACGGCCAGCACCGTGAAGACTTACATACTGGCGACTCTGTTCGACCAGATCGACAAAGGGAAAGCCAGCTTAGACGATATGCTCACCTACCGTGAGGACCACTTTGTGGACGGCAGCGGCGTGCTGTGCGCGCTGGATCCGGGAGCGGTGCTGCGGGTGAAGGACGTGGCGACGCTGATGATCATCGTCAGCGACAACATTGCTACGAATATTATGATCGATTATCTTGGCGTGGACACGATCAACGCCTGCATCCAGAAGCTGGGCTGTAAGGATACGGTGCTGCACAATCCGATTCATTTCGATCTGTATGACAAGCTGGGAACTACGACGCCGCGGGATTACGCCAGCATTTTTACGAGACTGGCGAAGGGGGAACTGCTGAACCCGAAGGCGGACGCGCAGATGGTGGAGATCTTCAAGAAGCAGCATTACAACAGCATGCTGACGAAGGATTTCCCGCAGTATTTCATGGACAGCGACAATACGGACGACGTGATCTTCAAGGTGGCGTCCAAGAGCGGGAGCATGAACGCATGCCGCAACGACGGCGGGATCATTTTCACGCCGTACGGGCCGTATGTGCTGGTGATGCTTCATAAGAATTTCAGCGACGCCATGTATTACGCGGGCCATCCGGCGACAATGTTCGGCGCGAAGATCAGCCGGATGCTCCTGGACCAGTTCCTGGCGCTGGAGGGACGGTTCGTGCTGTGAGCGAATACGAGATCGTCCGCTCCCGCCGCAAAACCATTTCCCTGCAGGTGACGCGGGACGGCCGCGTGGTGGTGCGGTGTCCTATGCGGACGCCGGTCCGTCAGATCCGGGAGTTTGTGGAAAACCACGCGGACTGGGTGCAGGAGAACGTTGAGAAAGTGCGGGAGCAGCAGGAGAATCGGCCCATTTTCACGGAAATGGAGATCTGGCAGTACCGGGAGATGGCCCGGCGCGTGCTGACGGCGAAGACGGAGCTGTGGGCGGCGCGGATGGGCGTGACCTACGGGCGGATCGCGATTCGGCAGCAGGCGACCAGGTGGGGCAGCTGCAGTACAAAGGGGAACCTCAATTACAACTGGGTGTTGATTCTGGTGCCGGAGGATCTGCAGGATTATGTGGTGGTGCATGAACTGGCCCACCGGCGGGAGATGAACCATTCGCCCCGGTTCTGGAAGATCGTGGCGGAGCAGATTCCGGACTATGCGGTCAGGAGAAAGCGGCTGAAGGAGTATGCGGGGTATACGGATATCCAGACCGCGCCGGAGGGGTGGGGAGACCTATGATTTCAAAATGGATGGTATATGCAAAAAAAGCAGATTTTGACGGGCTGGCGCGGCAGTTCGGCATCACGCCGGTGACGGCGCGGATCATCCGCAATCGGGACGTGGTCGGCGAGGAGGCGGTCCGGCGATACCTGTACGGGACGCGGCGGGACCTCTACTCGCCGCATCTTCTGAAGGACGCGGATAAGGCTGCGGAGATTCTTCTTGAGAAGATCGCCGCAGGAAAATGGATCCGCATCGTGGGCGATTATGATATCGACGGCGTGTGCTCTACATATTTGTTGTATACGGCGCTTAAGCGGCTCGGCGCAAAGGCAGACTATGAGATCCCGGACCGAATCAAGGACGGTTACGGCATCAACGAGCAGATCATCGAGGCGGCTGCGGCGGACGGCGTCGATACGGTGCTGACCTGCGACAACGGAATTTCCGCGGTGCCGCAGATGGAGTACGCAAGGCAGCACGGACTGACGGTGGTGATCACGGATCATCACGACATCGCCCAGGACGCGGATGGGAAGGACATTCTGCCGTGGGCTTCGGCTATTGTCAATCCGAAGCAGGCCGACTGTACCTACCCGTGGAAGGAGATCTGCGGTGCGGTGGTGGCTTACAAATTGATCCAGATTCTCTATGAGCGGGCCGGGATTCCTATGAGCGAATGGGAGGATATGCTGGAGTTTGCGGCGATCGCCACCGTGGGAGATGTGATGCGGCTGCAGGACGAGAACCGGATCATCGTGAAAGAAGGCTTAAAGCAGATTCCGCGGACGAAGAGCATCGGGCTTAGGCTGTTGGTAGAGAAGAATAATCTGGATATTCACAATCTGAGCGCCTACCATATCGGTTTTGTCATCGGCCCGTGCCTGAACGCGGGCGGACGGCTGCAGACCGCCAAGCTGGCGCTGCGGCTCCTGCTGAGCCGGGACGCGGCGGAGGCGGATGCATTGGCGCAGGAGCTGAAGCTTCTGAACGACCAGCGCAAGGATATGACCGCACAGGGTCTGGAGCAGGCGGTGCAGCAGGTGGAGGAACATTTTCGGAATGATAAGGTTCTGGTGGTCTATCTGCCGGACTGTCACGAATCCCTGGCCGGTATCATCGCCGGGCGGCTCCGGGAGCGGTACAATAAGCCGTCCTTCGTCATCACGAAGTCCGAGGACGGCGTCAAGGGCTCCGGACGGTCCATCGAGGCGTACCATATGTTTGCGTCGCTCTGCGAGGTGAAGGAGTTGTTCACCAAGTTTGGCGGTCACCCGATGGCGGCCGGGCTTTCCATGGCGGAAGAGGCAGATGTGGAGCGGCTGCGCCGGCAGCTGAACGAGCGGGCGAAGCTGACGGAGGAGGATTTCATCCCGAAGCTGTGGATCGACGTGCCGATGCCCATGGATTACGTGACGGAGGATTTCATTCATGAGCTGGAACTTCTGGAGCCCTTTGGAAATGGGAACGAGAAACCGCAGTTTGCCCAGAAGGGGCTGCGGATCCGCTCCGCGCGGGTGCTGGGGAAGAACCGCAACGCGGTGAAGCTGGCGGTGATCACGCCGGGCGGGACGCCGATGGACGCGATGGTTTTTACCGACGGGGACGCGTTTCTGGAGGAAATGGGGGACAGCCGCGTGATGGACGCCATATACTACCCGACGATCAATGAATATAATGGGAACCGGACAATCCAGGCGGTGGTGAAGGAGTGGAAATTTGCGCCCGGGGTTGAAAAAAACCATACGATTGGATATAATGGGAAAAACCATAGTTAAGCATATAGAAAGGCGGATAATACCATGGTAAATCAGGTAATGGATTTTCTTGAGCAGCAGGATCCGGAGGTCGGAGCGGCCATCAAGCAGGAGGCGGCCCGCCAGCGGCGGAACCTGGAACTGATCGCGTCGGAGAATATCGTGTCGGAGGCCGTGATGGCGGCTATGGGCACGGTCCTGACCAATAAATACGCGGAGGGCTACTCCGGCAAGCGCTATTACGGCGGCTGCGAGTACATCGACGTGGTGGAGACGCTGGCCATCGAGCGGGCGAAGAAGCTGTTCGGCTGCGACTACGCCAACGTGCAGCCCCATTCCGGGGCACAGGCCAACATGGCGGTGTTTCTGGCGATGTTAAAGCCCGGAGATACCTTTATGGGCATGAATCTGGATCAGGGCGGCCATTTGTCCCACGGAAGCCCTGTGAATTTCTCCGGGATGTATTTTCATATGGTGCCTTACGGCGTCGATGAAAATGGATTCCTGGACTACGACGAGATGGAGCGCATCGCTCTTGAGTGTAAGCCGAAAATGATCCTGGCCGGCGCCAGCGCTTACGGCCGCGTGATCGATTTCAAGCGGTTCCGCGAGGTGGCGGACAAGGTGGGCGCGTATCTGATGGTGGACATGGCCCATATCGCCGGACTGGTGGCGGCAGGCGTCCATCCCAGTCCGATCCCCTACGCGGACGTGGTCACGACGACGACTCACAAGACGCTGCGCGGACCGAGGGGCGGCATGATCCTGGCGAATAAGGAAGCCGCGGAGAAATTTAATTTCAACAAAGCGATCTTCCCGGGGACGCAGGGCGGTCCGCTGGAGCATGTGATCGCGGCCAAGGCGGTGTGCTTCGGCGAGGCGCTGAAGCCGGAATTTAAGACGTATCAGCAGCAGATCGTAAAGAACGCCAAGGCGCTGGCAGAGGAGCTGCAGAAGCAGGGCTTTAAGATCCTGACCGGCGGTACGGACAATCATCTGATGCTGGTGGATCTGCGGGGCATGGATATCTCCGGCAAGGAACTGCAGAACCGCTGCGACCAGGTATACATCACGCTGAACAAGAACGCGGTGCCGGGCGATCCGAGAAGTCCGTTCGTGACCTCCGGCGTGCGCATCGGAACGCCGGCCGTGACTTCCCGCGGCCTCGTGGAAGCGGATATGGCCAAGGTGGCGGAGTGCATCTGGCTGACCGCGACGGATTTTGAGGCGAAGGCCGATTATATCCGGGCGGAAGTGACGAAGATCTGCGAGAGGTATCCGATCTACAAATAAGTGAGGAGAAACTCCTGGATTTATGAATGATCAGGGTGAAAGAAGGAATTTTATTTATGGACATTCAGTATTTATTGTTCCTGCAGAATATAAGAGAGGCGCTGGGAGGCGCATTCAACAGCTTCTTTCTGCAGATGAGCGACCTGTCGTACGGCATATTCGTCTGGCTGCTGGCCTGCGTGATGTTCTGGTCGGTGGATAAGAAGAACGGCCGGTTCCTGTTCCTGAACGTCGGCTTTTCCCGGTTCTTCATGCAGGTACTGAAGCTGACGTTCTGCGTGTACCGGCCCTGGATCCGTTCGGATCAGATCGTGCCGGTGGAAACGGCTTCCGGGTATTCATTTCCAAGCGGCCACAGCGTTACGGCTACGGCGAATTACGGAACCATGATCGAGAGATACCGGAAGCACAGGCCGCTGTGTATTTTCCTGGGAATTATGATCCTGCTCACGATCTTTTCCAGAAATTATATCGGCGCTCACACGCCGCAGGATGTTGTGGTCGCTACGCTTCTGGGCTTTGTGGTCGTATTCTGCGGCGTTAAGGTATGGGAGTGGTTCGAGGCGCATTCGGACAGGGATTATCTTCTTCCCTGCGTCGGCGTGGTGCTGACGGTGCTTTTCCTGCTTTATATTTCGCTCAAATCCTATCCGATGGACTATGTGGACGGCAAGCTTCTGGTGGATCCGAAGAAAATGATGATCGACGGCTATAAGGACGCCGGGCGGATCCTGGGCGTCACGCTGGGGTGGTTCCTGGAGCGGCGGCTTGTGAATTTCTCGATGGACGTGTCCGCGCCGCAGAAAGTTACGAGGGCCGGAGTGGGCGCGCTTCTGCTGATCTTTTATGAGAAATGCGCGATGCCGGCGATGACCGCGGCCTTTGTTTCTCCTTGGGTCAATTCCTTTGCGACGTTTCTGGAGCTGATCCTTCTGATGGTGATCTACCCGCTGTGTTTCTCCCGGATGGAGAAGAGCGGCAAAGCCGGGAAGAATTAATGTCATTTTCCGATTGACGGAACCCGCGAATGATGATACAGTTATATCCAGCCAAACAGCATACGCTTCTGCGCCGGGAGGCGCCGACGCGGGCAACCGCGCCGAGGGAACACGACTGAGACTGTCGGGCTATCCCAGTAACCGTGAAGCTGACGAACGGGCAATCAAGTCACTGCCGCAAGGCGGGAAGGCGCCCTAGTAGGAAGAAGCTAAGCCGGGAGACCTGTCTGCGTATGAAACACTTCTGGGGTTGGGTGGGAACAGCGCGGGTCTGTGCGAATCTGCGTGTTTTTGTTGCTCTCCAATCTGGGGGAGCAACTTTTTTTCTGTGAGTGCTCCTTCTTCTGTCTGGCGAGATCAAATATCGAAAGGAGCAGTTCCAAAATGAAAAACAGAAAATTTTTGACAGCGGGCATCGCTGTCATGCTGTCGTGCGCGCTTGCGGCGTGCGGCGGCCAGGCGGGGACACAGCAGACGATGGCTGCGACGGAGGCGGTTACGGAGACCGCGACGCCGTCTATGGAGACCACGACGGAAGAGGTATCAGTGGCGGCCGCGGAAGAGACCACAGCAGAAACCACCGAGGCGAAGACGGAAGTATCCGGTCCCATCACAATCACGGACATGCTGGGGCGGGAGATCACACTGGAGCAGCCGGCTGCGCGGGTCGTGGCGCTGACGCCTTCCGACTGCGAGATCCTTTTTACCATCGGCGCCGGCGATACGCTGGTGGGCCGCGGCGAATACTGCGATTATCCGGCGGAGGTTCTTGACATTCCGACGGTGCAGTCCGGCGCTGAGACCAATATCGAGGAAATCCTGGCGCTGGAGCCGCAGCTTCTGATCATGAGCACCATGTCGCAGACCGAGGAGCAGGCCGCGCAGCTGGAGGCGGCCGGCGTCCAGGTAGTGATCAGCGACGCCCAGGACATCGCGGGCGTCTATACGGCGATCGAGATGATCGGAAAACTGATGGGCAGGGATGAGAGCGCCGCGGAAGTGATCGATAACATGAAGACCACATTTGCGGAGATCGAGGAGAAATCCGCCGGCGACGGCAGCAAGACCATTTACTTCGAGGTATCGCCGCTGGAGTACGGCCTATACACGGCGGGAGCCCATACCTTTATGGATGAGGTGGCGAATATGCTGGGCGTTAAGAATTGCTTCGCCGACGTGGAAGGCTGGAGCGCCATTTCCGAGGAGCAGGTGCTGGAGCGGAACCCGGATTACATCATGACGATCACCATGTACTATGGCGAGGGTCCCACGCCGGAGGAGGAGATCCTGGGCCGCGCGGGCTGGGAAAATGTGACTGCGGTGAAGAATAAGGCGATCCTGAATCTCGTGAATAACGAACTGTCCCGTCCGGCGCCGAGGCTGGCGGACGGCGCGAAGATGCTGTATGATTTTGTATATGGAGAAGAATAGGTTTTCTATCATAGAGTTTGTGATTTTCGCCGCAGTGACTTTTGCGGTGCTCTGTCTCTGCATCTGTATCGGAAGCGTCCGTATTCCGCCTACGGATACTATGTCCGTGATATGGGACGGGATGCGGTATCAGGTTGACCTTTCCGCGGCGAAGCCGGAAGGTCTGCAGGCCTCGATCATCCTGTCGGTTCGCCTGCCGCGGGTGCTCTGCGTCGCCATGACCGGCGCGGCGCTGGCGCTGGCCGGCGGCGCCATGCAGGGACTTCTGAAGAATCCGCTGGCCGACGGATCCACGCTGGGCGTGTCTTCGGGGGCGGCGCTGGGGGCGGTGATCGCCATCGCTTTCGGCATCCGCTTCCCGGGACTGCCGTTTGCGGGAACCATGGTTATGGCGATTTTGTTCGCGTTTCTGTCTCTGGTATTGATCCTGACGCTGGCGTACCGGCTGGATTATTCGCTGGCCACCAACACAATCATTCTGATCGGCGTTATATTTTCCATGTTTGTATCCAGCCTGATGAATATCATCGTGACGTTTGCGGCGGACCGGATCCAGCATATCACGTTTTGGACTATGGGGAGCCTGCAGGGCGCCAGCTATCAGAACGCGCTGGTGCTTCTGGGGGCATTGGTGATCTGCGGCGGCGTGATCCTGCGGCACGCGCAGGAACTGAACGCGTTCGCCATCGGCGAGGACAATGCCCGCCATATCGGCGTGGATGTGCGGCGCGTGAAACTGGTCATCCTGATCACGGTGTCGGGGCTGATCGGCGTCTGCGTGTCCATCGGCGGCAGTATCGGATTCGTGGGGCTGGTGACGCCCCACATCGTGCGGATGCTGGTGGGGCCGAACCATAGGCGGCTTTTGCCGGCGTCACTGTTCGGCGGCGCGGTGTTTCTGATGCTGGCGGATCTGGCCGCCCGGACATTGTTAAATCCGATCGAACTGCCGATTGGCGTTGTTACCAGCCTGGTGGGGGCAGTGGTGTTCGTGGTGATCTTCTATCGGTCGAGGAGACATAGTTAGTGGGGTTATGCAATAGTAGTGCAGGCCTTGCAATATGCGGTTTGATAATGATACTTCCTGCGCCAGACCAGAGGGGTGCGGAGTGTATGAGGATGTTTCTGCAGCAGGGTATGCGGGTTGATAGTCATGTGGTATGACATGGCAGTCCGAGAAGGCTGGACTGGAATAACCGGCTGGAAACAAAAATGAAGTATCAGCAAGGGATAAAAAGGAACTGGTTCACAGAAGGGAGGCGGCCAAATGCTTCAGGTAAATAATCTGACTGTGCAATACGGTGATCTGACGATCGTGGATCATCTGAGTTTCACGGCGGAAGAAGGCCAGTGGCTGATGATCGTCGGCCCCAACGGCGCCGGCAAGTCCACGACGCTGAATGCGATCACGCAGGGAACGGCCTACACGGGTCAGGTGCTGTTTGAAGGCGAGGACATGAAGAAGAAAAAGGCCGCCGAGAGGGCCCGCTGCGTCGGCGTGCTGATGCAGAATCATTTCGCGGAATACGCATTTTCTGTGGAAGAAGTGGCAGCGCTGGGCCGTTATGCCTACTCTGGATCGCGTCGGATTGCAGATAGAGATACAGCGCCTGAAAGAAAGACAACGGCAGTACATTTGCCGCGGCCGGCCTTCCTTGCAGGCCGCAGCGATGAAGATGAACGTGCGGTGGAGAACGCGCTTGCGCTCACCGGCATGACTTCCCAGCGGAAACAGTCGATCCTCACGCTTTCCGGCGGTGAGCTGCAGAGGACATTTCTCGCGCAGGTATTTGCCCAGGATCCGAAACTGCTTCTTCTGGACGAGCCGACAAACCATCTGGATCTGGTCTACCAGAAGCAGGTGTTCGAACTGATCGAAAAATGGCTTCAGACGCCGGGGCGGGCGGTCATTTCCGTGGTGCACGATCTGTCGCTGGCGAAGGCGTACGGCACGAAGGTTCTGCTGATGAACCACGGCCGCAAGGTGGCCTGCGGTCCGGCGGCGGAGGTTCTTGTTCCGAAGCATCTGGATCCGGTCTATCAGATGGACGTGAGCGGCTGGATGCGGCAGATGCTGGGGCAGTGGGACGGATAGAATGCTCTAAGGCAGTTGGGTTAAGGAAAATTTCTATAAAAACTATTGAAAATAATCAGATAAGGGCATATAATAAAGACAGGAACAACCACCTCTACAAGAGGTTGGCCAGCATAAGTGATAGAAATTCCACCCTTGAACCGGTCAAAGTTTACAAGGGTGGTTTTTCTATATGAAAAACGTTACTGACTTATCAATACGATAAGGGTCAGCAATGCGAGAATGAACATCCCGAAGGCCATGAGGTCTTTAAAATCGAATTTCATCCGCACCACCTCCCATCTATGTAGGATGGAAGGCCAACACCTTGCAGTGACATGATTGTTCCCATCTATATCTTACCATAGGTTAAGGAATCTTTCAATGTGGGAATAAGATATTCCGCCTATTCTGCCCATTTAGGACAAATTGGGATAAATCACGCAATTTACTGAGAATATGCTATTCTTCAGACATAATGCTTGACATTAACTACTCCCTTCCTTTATAATCGTACTCATAAGGAGCAAATGACAGGAGGGGGCGTCGCGTATGGAATGTGTACTTAGGACGCAGGATCTGACAAAACGGTACGGAAAAAACCTCGCGGTCAATAAAGTATCTTTGACTATCGAGAAGGGGGACATTTTCGGCTTTATCGGCGCCAATGGCGCAGGTAAGACCACGTTCATGCGCATGGTCTGCGGGCTGATCTACCCCACGGAAGGGAGTCTGGAACTGTTCGGGGCCAGTTCCGCGAAAGAATTGCCTAAAATGCGCAGAAAGATGGGTGCCCTGATCGAGCATCCGGCGGTTTATCCGAATTTGTCGGCGCTGCAGAATCTGGAGATCCAGAGAAGATACCTGGACGTGGATTTCGGCAAAGATCCTGAGAAAACCCTCATGGAGCTTCTTGAACTGGTGGGGCTTGGGGAGGCTGCGGACAAGAAAGCCTCGAAATTTTCCCTCGGAATGCGGCAGCGTCTCGGTCTTGCCATCGCTCTGGTAGGGAATCCGCAGTTTCTGATCCTGGACGAGCCGACGATCGGCCTGGATCCCATCGGCGTGATGGAACTGCGGGAACTGGTGCGGAAACTGAATCGGGAGCGGGGTATCACGATCCTTTTCAGCAGCCATAATCTGGCGGAGATGGCGCAGGTCGCGACAAAATACGGCTTCATGAATAAAGGAAAGCTTCTCGAGGTGATATCGGCGGAGGAAGTGCAGAAGCTCTGTGAGGAGAGAGGAATTAATCTGGAAACTTATTTCGTGGAACTTCTCATGAAAAACCGGTGAATACAGTGACTTTTGCTGATGGCAGGAGATACTCTGACCGGACGCATGGTTTTGCAGAGGAGAGGAGATGAACGGCAGATGGGAAGGTACATACACAACGAATGGCTGAAATTAAGGTATAACCGAGTAGTTCTGGCATTCGCAGGGGTGGGAATCGCTTTTTCTGTATTTGCCGCCGCATGTGTGCGTTTAGAGGAAGTGACGGTGTATGATTATGCCTGGCTGGCAAGCACAGAATTCATGAAAAGGGTGGGAGGTATCGTGAGCATCCTTATGGTCGGGATTGCTGCCGGTATATTTTCGATGGACTTTAAGCAGCATACGGTTCATAACGCACTAAGCTGTGGCGTGAGCCGCAGTGAGATTTTCATCAGCAAAGTCTGTGTTTACTATTCCTTTGGATTTATTGTCCAACTGATATCCCTTGTTTTTTATACTGTTCTGGTTGGTTTGTTGGTGGGCTGGGCGTCGCCATATTATCATTATCCTCACTTAGTGGAGACGATGATTGTATTTCATATGGGCGAGGCTGTCATTGTTTTCTTCTATATGTCGTGCTTTCTTTTCCTTGGGATGATATTCCGTAATCCCGGAGCGTTAATTTTCGCTGGCATCTGTGCTTTTTATTTCGATACTATGAATGGTTTTTCGGTCGGCAATGCTAAGCCATACTGGAGCCCGATGTATCTGATACAGATCATGCGGTATTATCTGCGCAACAAGCTTGTGCTGTCCGCAGAGTTCGTCACGCTATTTATCCCTTGCCTGGTCATAGGATGCCTGTTTCTGTTCATTGCCTATCTTATTTTCCAGAAAAGGGATATCGATTAAAATGGAGGCGGTACCGAATGAAAAAAAACATTGTAACAGAATTTTATAAGAATGCATTGTATTGGATTGTTTGGGTGACTTTCCTTGCTGGTATCGTTATTTGCGGCTCCATGATTCGTGACAATTACATTGCTTCTCAGATTGCCGAGTCCTCGAGGTTGCGCTATGCCGTTTTTGTCCAGTGCAGTGCGCGGGTCATGATGGCTATTTCCGTTCTTCTGACTGCCTATCTGTGCACCGCTGATTTTTCAGAAAGGACCGTCCAGAATATTCTCTCCACCGGAGTAAGTCGGAAAAGCTATTTTTTGTCAAAGATGACAGTGATGGGTGTATATACGTTGCTATTGTATGCGGTAAGTTGGATTGCCTATGGGTTAGCTTATACTGTCCAGCAAAAAGGGTTTCAGATCGCCGTGACGCCGGGGGAAATCGCGGTTCTGTTCGGCGTTGCGGTTCTGCAGATCTGGGTCTACTGCTCCATTGTAAATCTGATCGGTTTTATAAGCGGCAGCCAGTTTATTACCATGGTGAGCGGCTTCGGATGGATGGTCGTGGAGCTTCTGGCCCGCGGAGTATTGGATATGGCAGGAGTTGTGGACATGACCATGCTTCGGATGTTCCCGATCAATGTTCTGGAACTGAGCAGCCAGAAAGTCGTCCTGGGGGAACTGTACGACGTATCTTTCTGGATCAGCGGCGTGTATGCGCTGGTATTCATCGTTGTTCTGAATGTTGGGTGCTGCTTATATTTTGAACGTAAGGATATTCATTGATGGGGATGCCGCAGTTTTGATTGTAAAATGTGTGGAATCTCGTTAGAGCAGAAAAATGTCGAAATTCAGTCTTGGGATATAGTTCTTGACAAAAATGCACATATATGATATTCTTTTCAGCACACAGTGTGCTGAAGGAGACATAAGAGTATGGCGGAGAATGTGCAGCTTATTCGCGATGAAATGAGCGGAAAGATCGTGGACGAAGCCGCCGGGATCGCTCTTCGCGAAGGCGCTGGGGAAGTCACGGTGCGGAAGATCATCCGGGCGCTTGGCGTGACGAACCGGGTATTTTATAATCGTTTTCACAATGTGGAAGAGGTTTTGGGCATTGTTTATCAGGATATGGCTGTTAAAATGCGCCGTAGTATTATGGAGCGGTTCGACCCGGAAGGCGATTTCTTCGGACAGATCACGGACATCGCCGCCGGGACGCTTAGGCTTTCCTATCAGCTGAAACTTGGCATGAATCAGTACGTCTTTATTCAAGACAGCGTTTCTTCGGAAAATTTCCTCTGGTGGCAGGAGCATATCCGGGAGTATATCGATCTTGGCAAGGAGAAGGGACTGCTTCGGCCGGATTTGGATTGCGAGGTTATGAGCTACGCAATCTGGTGCTTTATCCGGGGGTACAATACCGACGCTCTGGCGCGGGAGATTCCCGAGGAGGAGGCTGTGAGGGGATTCCGGTATTCGTTCGGAGTATTTCTGGATGGGATGAAGGGATGAGGAAGATAAAAAACTGCATGTTGCTTATAGCATATTGTCAAAATGCAGGAAAAACATCGGTGAATAACAAGCCGGAAAAATCATCGATGACGTTTTTGGTGTATTTCAGCACACCCTGTGCTGCGTTGTAAAGGAGGATCGATCGAAATGAATCCGTTTATCAAAATAGGCTGCCGTGCCTACCAATTCTGCTTCAAGCTGGCGATCCCGATACTGCCCTACCGCGACCCGGAGATCGTAAGAAGCGTCGGCAAGGTTCCGGGGAAGCTGAAGGCCCGGAAAATCGGCAGAGTTCTCATTGTCACCGACGCGGGCGTGAGGGCCGCAGGGCTTTTGGAGCCGTTGGAGCGGGAGCTTCATAACGCCGGGATCCGGTACGGCGTTTACGACCATACCGTCGCGAATCCGACAGTGAAAAATGTAGAGGAGGCCCGTGCTCTCTATGTAAAGCACGGCTGTCAGGCGCTGATCGGCGTCGGCGGCGGATCGGCCATCGACTGCGCCAAGGCGGTGGGCGCCAGAATCGCCCGTCCGCGCAAGCCGGTGAGCAGAATGCGGGGGATCCTGAAGATCCTGCGTCCGATCCCCTATCTGATCGCGGTGCCCACCACAGCCGGGACCGGGAGCGAGGTGACATTGGCGGCCGTCATCACCGATTCGGAGACAGGCCATAAGTTCCCGATCAATGATTTTCCGCTGATCCCGAAACTGGCGGTACTGGATCCGGCGAACACGAAGAGCCTGCCGAAGCATATGGTTTCCATGACCGGCATGGACGCTCTGACTCACGCGGTGGAGGCGTATATCGGCGGTTCCACCACGAAAAGCACCCGGGCCGACGCGCTGGACGCCGTAAAGCTGATATTTGCGAACCTGGAAAAGGCGTATAACGACGGGGACGAAGCGTCGCGCCGCAGCATGCTGAACGCCGCCTTTCTGGCCGGCCGGGCATTTTCCAAATCGTACGTAGGCTATATTCACGCCGTGGCCCACTCTCTGGGCGGCGCTTACAATATCCCCCACGGGCTGGCCAACGCCGTGCTGATGCCGATCGTTCTGGATCTCTACGGCAAGGCGGCCTATAAGAAGCTCCATGAACTGGCGGTTGCCGCCGGAATCGCTGCGCCGGGCGAGTCGGATGAGGCGGCCGCCCGGCGGTTCATCGGAGAGATCCAAGCCATGAACCGGCGCATGGGCATACCGGACCGCCTGACGGGGATTCGCGCGGAAGATGTGCCGAAGCTGGCGAGGCACGCCGCGCGGGAAGCCAATCCGCTCTACCCGGTGCCCGTTCTGATGGACGCCGCCGCGCTTGAGAAGATCTATTACAAAGTCATGGACAGAGGAGAAGAAATGGACATCGAAACGATTCTGGAAAAGCAGCGGGAATTCTTCGCTTCCGGGGTTACCCTCCCGGTGGAGTACCGGATTGCCGCCCTCAAGAGACTGCGCGAGGCCGTGAAGCGGCATGAAAATGAGATCGCCGCCGCGCTTAAGGAGGATCTGGGTAAGAGCGACTACGAGGGATTTATGTGCGAAACCGGGCTGGCGCTGACAGAGATCACCTGGATGATTGATCATGTCCGTTCTTTGAGCAAGGAAAAGACGGTTGCGACGCCGCTGGCGCAGTTTGCCTCCCACAGCTTCATGAAACCGTCGCCTTACGGAAATGTGCTGATCATGAGTCCCTGGAACTATCCGTTCCTGCTGACCATCGATCCCCTGGCCGACGCCATCGCCGCGGGAAACACGGCGGTGCTGAAGCCCAGCGCCTATTCGCCGGCCACAAGCCGGATCGTGGCGGAACTGGCGGCCGAATGCTTCCCGCCCGAGTATGTGGCGGTGGTCACCGGGGGCCGGAAGGAGAACGCGAAGCTTCTGGAGCAGAAATTTGACATGGTCTTCTTCACCGGAAGCCAGGCGGTCGGCAAAGAAGTCCTGCGCCACTGCGCCGAAAGGCTCACGCCCGCGGTTCTGGAGCTGGGCGGCAAGAGCCCCTGCATTGTGGACGCAACGGCGAACCTGAAGCTGGCGGCGAGACGCATTGTCTTCGGAAAATATTTGAACTGCGGGCAGACCTGCGTGGCGCCTGACTATATTCTCTGCGACCGGTCTGTGAAGGACCGGCTTGTAAACGCCATAAAGGCGGAGATCATCCGGCAATTTGGCGCGGATGCGTTGGCGAATCCCGATTACGGGCGTATCGTGAACCGGAAACATTTTGACCGCCTTATGGGCCTAATCGATCCGGATAAGGTAGTGATCGGAGGACAGAGTGACCCGGATGCGCTGCGGATCGCTCCTACGGTCATGGATCGTGTAGGTTGGGACGATCCTGCGATGGGTGAGGAGATCTTTGGGCCTGTTCTGCCTATATTGACGTTTGATCGCTTCGAGGACGTATTTAAGCTTCTTCGGGGGCGGCAGAAGCCCCTGGCGCTTTACATTTTCTCGAAGGACAAGGCGCATATCCGGGCCGTTATTTCCCGCATTTCCTTCGGCGGCGGGTGCGTCAACGATACGGTGATCCATCTGGCCACCAGCGCCATGCCGTTCGGCGGCGTCGGGGAGAGCGGCATGGGCGCCTATCACGGCGTGCGCGGCTTTGAGGCGTTTTCCCACCGCAAGTCCATCGTGGATAAGAAAATGTGGATCGACCTTCCGATGAGGTACCAGCCTTATGCGCGGAAGCTTTATGGGCCGCTGCTTAGGGTGTTTCTGCGGTGAGGGATTTCCCTGGGCGGATGACAGAACGGCGCATTTAGGACGTTGGGAGTATGATTAATAGAATATGTACCTGAGCGGGAGTATTATTCTGTGAAATGAATATGCTTCCGCTTATTTTATCTCGACAGTATGAGAGAGATGAGGCCGTGGAACATGTTGTACTGAACATAAATATTGACATTATATCGCATATCGTCTATAATTAAAAACATAAGGCGGTGATCAACATGGGAAGAAAAGCGGTGCTCATATTACCCGGCACGGCGGAGATACTAAGCAGGATGGGAGAACAGATCCGGCTTGCCCGGCTGCGCCGGAACCTGTCTGTGGAACTGGTGGCGGAACGGGCGGATATCAGCAGGGCGACGCTCTGGAAGGTGGAGAAAGGCGACCCATCCGTCGCCATCGGGATCTACGCGGCGGTTCTGCATGCTCTGAACAATATGGATAAGGATCTTCTGCTTGTGGCGAAGGATGACGTCATGGGAAGAACTATGCAGGATCTGGAACTGTCGGTCCGGAAGCGGGCGAGGAAGGAGAAATGATATGCCGCAGGTCTATGTATATGAGGAATTCAGTTCCGGGGTACCGGAACTTATGGGCATTCTCTATTCGGATGTGCTGAGAGGCCGCGAGCGCATTTCCTTTGAATTTGACAGAGGGTGGCTTAAGCAGACCGGAATGAAGTTTTATATAGATCCCGATCTCGGACCGTTCTCCGGCAGACAGTATCCGGCCGGGAAGGATATGTTCGGCCTGTTCGCCGACGCGTCTCCGGACCGGTGGGGCAGGACGCTGATGGATCGTCGGGAGCGCTTCGCGGCGGACCGGGAGGGAAGAAAGCCGCGGAAGCTGAATGACAGCGATTATCTTCTGGGCGTGTACGATGAGACCAGAATGGGAGCGCTCCGTTTCCGGCTGGATCCGGCCGGGGCGTTCGTTTCGGACGATCAGGAGATGGCGGTTCCGCCGTGGATCACGCTCCGCGCGCTGGAGGAAGCGGCCCGGAATTTTGAAAATGAAGAAACCACGATGCAGGAGAAATGGCTGAACCAGCTGATCCGGCCCGGATCCTCCCTTGGTGGAGCGAGACCGAAGGCGACCGTAAGAAGCCCGGAAGGCAGTTTATGGATCGCCAAGTTTCCATCCCGTAAAGATGACTATGACGTGGGAGCCTGGGAAAAGACGGCGTATGATCTGGCGGGGCTCTGCGGGCTGCATGTATCGGAAGCGAAGCTGGAGAAATTCTCCAGGCATGGAAGTACATTTCTTGTCCGGCGGTTCGACCGGGAAGGCACGAGGCGGATCCATTTTGCGTCGGCGATGACTATGTTGGGGAAAACGGACGGAACGTCGGCCTCCGATGGAGCAGGTTATCTGGACATCGCGTCATTTTTAAAATCCTACGGCGCACGGCCGAAAGAGGATCTGGCTGAGCTGTGGAAACGGATCGTGTTCAACATGGCGATATCCAATACCGACGATCATTTGCGGAACCATGGTTTTCTGCTGACGAAAGAGGGCTGGCGGCTTGCTCCGTTTTATGATATCAATCCGGTGCCGTATGGAGATACGCTGTCCCTTATGGTGAACGAGACCAGCAATGAGATATCGATTCCGGCCGCGGTCAGCGCCGCCCCGCATTACGGAGTCAGCAAAATAGACGCGGAGATGATAGCCGAGAAGATATGCCGGATCGTCGGCGGGCAGTGGGAGAAGGCGGCCGCGGCCAACGGGCTGTCGCGGGAGGCGTGTAATTACATGAAGCCAGCGTTTGACGCGTGCCGGGAGTGATTGGAATTAATATTAATTATTGATAGGGCGGCCTGATTTTCCTGTTTGGCTTTCCTGCGATTCGCTTTGTTGTCTCGCATTTCGGAGCTTCTGGAGGAAGACCAGGCAGCTCTTTTTTTATGAAATAGATTGACATACGTTACCATAAGTGCTATACTGTTATACATATCAGAATAACAGTTAAAACAGCGGAGGTACAAATGTGAAACTGATCATTTCCAATGTATCCGGCGTGCCGATCTACGAGCAGATCAAACAGCAGGTGAAGTCGGCGATCCTGTCGGGAGAGCTTCAGGAGGATGAGCCGCTCCCGTCGCTTCGGACGCTGGCCAGGGATTTAAAGATCAGCGTCCTGACCGTGACGCGGGCCTACACGGAACTGGAGCAGGAGGGCTTCGTCCGGAATATCCAGGGGCGCGGGTGCTTCGTGATGGGGCGCGGCTCCGAGCTGATCCGGGAGCAGCTGATCTGCAAGGCGGAGGCGGGACTTACTGAGGCAGTCCGGGCGGCGCGGATGGCGGAACTTTCGGCACAGGAGCTGCACCGTCTTCTGGACATTTTATGGGAGGAGAATGAGAATGGATAATGTGTTGGAGGTAAAGGGACTGTCGAGATCATTTCCGGGCTTTCAGCTTAAGGATATCAGTTTCACGCTGCCGAAGGGCTATATCATGGGGCTTATCGGACCCAACGGCTCCGGGAAGACGACGACGATCAAGCTGATCTTAAATATGCTCAAGCGCGACGGCGGGGAAGTCAAGATCCTGGGGCTGGACAATATTGCCGAGGAGAAGGCGGCGAAGGCGGAACTGGCGGTCGTCTTCGATTCCAATTATTTCTGCGAGGCGTGGACCGCCGCGCAGACGGAGGCGGCGGTGTCGGGCTTCTATGAGAACTGGGATACGAATCGGTTTCATCAGCTGCTGGAGCGGTTCCGTATCGATCCGGCGAAGAAGGTGAAGGATCTTTCCAGGGGAATGCAGATGAAGCTGATGTTGGCCTGCGCATTTTCCTACGGGGCGAAGCTCCTGATCCTGGACGAACCGACCAGCGGTCTGGATCCGGTGTCCCGCGACGAGCTTCTGACCATTCTGTCCGGGTACATTGAGGACGGGGAGCACAGCGTCCTGTTTTCGACCCATATCACCGGCGATCTGGAGCGGGCGGCGGATTATATTACCTACATCAACCGGGGCAGTCTGTTTTTCACTGGAGGGAAGGATGAATTCGTGGACAGTTTCCGGATCGTGAAGGGCGGGCCGGAAGATCTAACGGAGGAGATAAAGGCGCGGCTGATCGGGCTTCGGACGCACCCGACAGGGTTTGAGGCGCTGGTGCGGACGGAGGACCTGGAGAGGATGAGGCGTACGGGCGGCAAAGCAGCTGAAAATCGCAGTGTCCGGGGCAATAGAGACAGTGAGACAGTGCGCTTCCCGGCTTATACCGGTGCGCTGGGAAAGTCGTCTCCGGTGGATAGTTGGACTGTTGAACCGGCCACGATCGATGAGATCGTAGTGTTTACCTCGAAAACCCCGGATGACAATGGAGAATGAATCCGTTGGCGGAATCGATCTGCGGGAACGGATTTCCGGATATTTGCAGACCTCGCAGGAACCTTATAGGGAGAAAGGAAGAATACGATGAACGAGACACTGAAAGCCGCGCGGCTTGATTTTGCTTTGCTGCGGCCGTATTGGAAGACGCTTTGCTTTATCATTCTGATGCCGGTTATTTATACGGGCGTCGCCCGCTCGCTTTCGGCGGGGATCTCATTTGAAATGTGCATGCTGGGGATCACCGCATCCTACACCTTTGCCATTTCGGAGAAGAACGGCATGGAGCGCCTGTACGGCGCCCTTCCGGTCGCCAGAAGGCACCTGGTCTTTGGCAAATACCTTTTGATCTGCGCGACAGGACTTCTTGCGCTCGGCATCTCGCTGGTCACCCACACGGCCGTGCTGAAAGCGCTGGGCGAGACCGTGCATGCCTGGGAGATCGCCGTGAGCGCCGTGCTGGGATTCTTTGTGTACACCTTTTATGTGGTGTTTCAGCTGCCGGGATACTATAAGTTTGGCGCGGTGGGTGGGAAAATGTTTCAGTTCATTCCCGTGACGGGGTATCTTCTCACGCTGATCCTGCTTCCCCGCGTCGATCCGAACAGTCCGGTACTGACGGCGGTGCTGGGGCGGCCGGGGGCGCTGGCCGGCGCGGTGCTGCTGTGTTGCGCGGCGGCGTACGGGATCTCGATCGTGGTGTCGGTCAGGATCGTGAAGAATAAGGAAGTGTAAGGGTGGAAGTCTCCTCCGCGCCAAAGAACATCACATCATAAATCGGCAGATATGTGATCTTCCCGTTTGTCCGGATCTCGCGTGCATTGGACAGGACAAAAGCTTTTTTGACATGATAATCGTCGTTCTTCACGAACGTGTTCAGCGCGCTGTGGATCGTGTAATCCTTGCCGGATTTCACTTCGATGGGAACGGCGGAGAGGCTTTCGTAATGATCGATCAGGAAATCGACCTCTCCTTTGCTGCGGTTATCGTAATAATAGAGCTTGTAACCATGCGCGATGAGCTCGCTGGCGACGACGCTTTCGTATACAGAGCCTAAATTGATGCTTTCCTCATCGTCCAGGATCGCCCGTATATTGCTGCCGTATAAAATTGACGTGAGAATGCCTACGTCGTTCAGATACAGCTTCAGCAGATTCTTGCCGGAGGATTCGATCAATGGGAAAACCGGTGTGGAGATGGCCTGCACATTTAATGCGATGCCGGAACTGATCAGGTATTCAAACTCGTCCTCATAGTTGGAAAATGTGCTGCCTTTCCTGCCTTCTATCCGCTGCGCGACCACGCGTTTCTTTTTGTTCTCCAGGTTGGAGGGGATCTGATCGTAGATCCGGCGGATCTTCAGCTTGCGGTCTGCGTCATACTTGGAAGCATCCGCGGCATAATAATCATGGATCTCACGCTGGATTTCGCGCACAGCCTGGATATTCATTGTTTCCAGATAGGCGTTGACCGCGGCCGGCAGACCGCCGACCAAGAGGTAACGCTTGAAAAGGTTCATCATCTTACCGTGCATTGCTTCATCCAGCGATTCCTGCGCCTCGTACTTTTTCTGCAGCGCATGGACGGCAAACTCGTTCATACCGTTGGCGTAAAGAAATTCTTCAAAGTCCAGCGGGAACATACGAACTTTACGAATGCTGCCCATAGGAATGGAAGTCGTTTCCGAAAGTGTCACGCCAAGCAGAGAGCCGCTGGCGATGTAGGTAAAACGATGGTCGTCGCGGAGAAATTTCAACAGCGTAAGAAGATGAGGGTAGGCCTGAATCTCATCGATGAAAATCAATGTGTCTTCAGCCTTCCCCATCTTATTGCCATCGATCATGCTGACACGGAGATAGAAATCTTCTACCGTCGCGGCGCTTTCAAACAGCTTGCTGCCAACGGAATCTTCCAGCATATTGATCTCAATGAAATTGGGAAACAATTTCTTCCCCACATATCGGATAATATACGTCTTTCCGACCTGACGCGCGCCGTCGATCAGTAAAATGCGGTCAGAATCGGAACGGAAATGCTGTTCAATCAGGTCTGCAATTTTTCGTTTCAGCATGGCGGATCACCTCGTGAAAACTTTTCAAATATATTATACCCAATTTTGAACGACTTTTCAATATAGAAAATGCCTACAAAATTCAACTTTTCAAATATTTCTGCATGGCTTAGTCTTCACTTTTCATTTTTCATCAAACTGGCGGAATACAGTTCATGGCGGTGTCGGCAGGCTGACGGGAGTGGAGGTTGTTGAAGACAGGAGCATTACAGTGGAATAGATTCCATAATTATAATTAATATCAATAAAAAATGGAATATATTCCATTTTTATTGATATTTTGAGTATAATAGTTATTGAAACATAGGAAAATGTCTGCGATATCGCTATGAGAAATATGCTTGTACGCGGCAGGGACACAGACGCAGGCCATATACTGGAAAATCTTGTTTATCTCGAATTGAAACGAAGATACCGTGAAGTGTATGTGGGGCAGATCGGTTCAACCGGAGAAATTGATTTTGTAGCCATTGAAGATGGAGATCCGATCTACTTTCAGGTGGCGCAGTCCACGCTGGATGAAGGGGTTCTCATGCGTGAGCTTGCTCCGCTGCGGCAGATCAACGACAATTATCCGAAATACCTTCTTACGCTGGATCGGATATTTGACGATGTAAATTATGAGGGGATAAGAAAAAAGAATGTCTTACAATGGATGCTGGAAGAATGTGAATGAACGAGAATGAAAGAGAGTATGAGGGTGTCCAAAAAGCTGAATTGAAATGACCGGGCCCGGGATGAGCGAACTCCTCCCGGGCCTTTTTATCATTTTTCTTCATTTTACATATCAGAGTCAAGCTCCTCGTCCCAATTCCCCTGTGTATAGGTTTCATCCACCATGTCGCTGATGCCTGCCAGCAGCATGATAATGCCCTGTACTCTGTTGGACTGGATCACATAGGTGCCTTTCTGGCGTTCATTCTCCGCAATGAGGTCGGCGGCCAGCAGAGGTTTCATATGATGATAAACCTGGCCGGTGGAACTGAAACCGCACTTTTCCACGAGCGCGGATACTGTTTTGGGTCCGCGAAGAATTTCCAGCAGGATGGAAAGGCGGGTGGTATTGCCGATGCAGGCCAGCACTCTGCCGGCAATGCCGCTTTCAGCCAGGGAAAGCAGATCTTCCGTGGGGACGGAACTGCGGATCCAGTTGGACTGCCGGCTGCTGGTAGTGTATATGCCCAGGTAGGTTATCAGTCCGCTTCCGCCTTCTTCCTGGGTCTTATAGCACAGTTCTTCCATCAGATCGCTGAGCCGCTTGTCCGGGTGCATTCCCTGCATGAGCTGCACTCTGCCCAGATCCCTGCCGGTACACTTGCGGTGCTCTTTGCTGGAGTGTTTGTCTGAATTCGTGTCAGAATCCTTGCCCGGTTCTCTGTCGGAATCCTTGTCTGAGCATTTGTCTGACGTCTCGTCGGAATCCTTGTCTGAATCCTTGCCCGACTCCCTGTCAGAATACTTGCCTGGCTCCTTGCTGCAGCACTTGTCTGGCTCCCCGTCGAAATATCTGCCGGAAAGCGATTCCTGCAGCATTTTTGAAACCTGACCCATCTGGGATGCGATCGTTTTCTGTAAATTTTCCATCTGTTCCTTGAGGGCGTCAATTTCCATTCCATAATCCCGTTCCATGCTTAATTCCAGTCCTTTCTCTTTCATTGTTGAGTGCGTCTGCCTACGAGATTCCGTATTTACGATAATTCGTAATTGCGTAATTACATAATAGCATGAATGCGGATGGATGTCAACACTTTTCTCAAACTATCGGAATAGTATTGACAAAGCCACACTATTGTGATAGTATAGGCGTACAAACTACTTGAGTAGTGCAGAAGAAAGGATCTGATTGTATGGCGGTGAAGCTCTTTGATTCAGAGCTGAAGGTCATGAACGTCTTATGGAATAAGGGCGATATGACCGCAAAACAGATTTCCGATATTCTCAAAGCAGAGATCGGCTGGAACATGAACACGACTTACACGGTTATCAAGAAATGTATTGCAAAGGGCGCGATTCAGCGCGGTGAGCCGAACTTTCTGTGTCATGCGCTTATTCCGAAAGAGGCGGCGCAGGAGGCGGAGACCGATGAACTGATCGGCAAGCTTTATGACGGCTCCGTGGACAAACTCTTTGCCGCCCTGCTTGGCAGAAAGAAACTGTCTGCTGAACAGATCGCGGCGCTGAAGCAGATCGTTGGCGATCTGGACGAGGTGGAACGATGAGTCTGATGCAAATGAACTTGATGCGGATGAGTCTGGTGCAGATGAGCCTTTCCGGGGCTGTAATGATTCTGGTGATCGCCGTCATTCGCGTCCTGTCCATCAATAAGCTTCCTAAAAAAGCTTTTCTGGCGCTGTGGGGTGCGGTGACGGCGCGGCTGCTGATACCGTATTCTTTCCGCTCCGCGTTTAGCGTTTATTCGCTGCTGGGACGGCTGGCAGCCGCGGGTGATGCGATAAAGGACAGTCTTGCTGTTCTGTTCGCACCGATCGTTCCGGTGCAAAATATGATGTCTGCGCCTGGTGACGCTGTCTCCAATACGACTGTCGGCGCCGGCGGTCCCTGGGTAATCGACAGGGTGGCTGGCGCTATCGATTCATGGGTAACTGAAAGCACGGCTGGCGCTGTTGATTCATGGGAGCTTGCCAAGGCAGCTGTTGCTGCAGATCCATGGGTGATCGTCTGGGCGGCCGGCGCGCTGGTATGCGCGGCGTTCTTTGCGGCAGCTTATTGGAAATGCCGCCGCGAGTTTAATGCATCCCTGCCTGTTGACAATGACAATGCGTATGTGAAAGCCTGGCTCAGCGAGCATCGCATTTACCGCCCCATTGAGATCAGGCAGTCCGGCAGGATTTCCGCCCCTTTGACCTACGGCGTGTTCCGCCCGGTCATCCTGATGCCGAAGACTACGGACTGGGACGATCAGGATACGCTCAAATATGTGCTGACCCACGAGTATGTGCATATCCGCCGTTTTGACGCGGTGACAAAACTGATGCTTACTGCCGTTCTCTGCGTTCACTGGTTCAATCCGGCGGTGTGGCTCATGTATGTTCTTACCAACCGGGATATTGAACTGTCCTGCGATGAAACGGTGATCCGCCGGTTCGGAGAACGCGCGAAATCCGCGTATGCCATGGCCCTCATCCGCATGGAGGAAACCCGGAGCGGCCTGGCTCCTCTCTGCAATAACTTCAGTAAAAATGCGATAGAAGAAAGGATTACAGCGATTATGAAAATAAAAAAGACTTCGCCGGCCGCGCTGATTGCTTCAGCGGCTCTGGTTGCCGGCGTGACGACTGCATTTGCCACATCCGCACAGGTTGCCGGGAATGCGTCGACCGCCCGTTTCACCACGTCCGAAGTGGAGTGGTGGACCTATGACGAATACAAGGCGTGGCTGGAGAATGAGAAAGTTGAGCTGCAGGAGATGATCGGGCAAAAGGCGTGGACCGGAAGCCGGGGTAAATTTGTCTGGACGCAGGAGATCGTAGACGAAACAATAGCCATGTACGAGGGTATCCTTGAGAATATCAAAAACGGAATGCTCTATTCGAAAACGATAGACGGCGAAGCTGCTTTCTGTACTCTGTCCTCCGGGACGGATACAGAGACAGAGGTTCACGAGGGTGATGCGGCAGCATCAGACTTTACGATCTATGAGCCATATGGCCTCACATGGGATGAGGGAGAGAGGGCGTTATTCTGGAACGGACAGCGCGTGCGCTATTTCTTCGACGGCGCAGATCTGGACGGTGCGGGAGCAATGGCAGTAAGATTTGAATACCTTGACGCGGAATTTGAGGGGGAGATCGACGTCCATACGGTGCGTCGGCGCGTGCAGAACGACGACGGCAGCTTCGATCCTCTGGGACCGCTGACAGGACTGGAGAAATATTCTCAGGAAGAATATGATATTAGGACGGATACCTTGCGTGTCGCCGCTGCGCGGGAGGCTGTCTCTGCGGGGAGCGTTGTTTCGGAAGACACTTCTGTACGGAGTGCCACTTCGGAAGCTGCCTTTGCGGGAACTGCCGTGTCAGGAATCGTCGCTTTGGAAAGCGTTGACGGAGAAATCTCTGCGGCGGAGGGAAACGCGGCGGAGCCGGGGACGGGTTTTGCCGGGATTTTCGAAAAGTACGTCCCCTTCGGTATTACTTATGAAGAGGCTGACGGAAACAGCGGAAGAGGAAATGTGTATTATAATGGGCAGCTCGTCAGCCGGTTCGCTGACCTGACTCCGGACGGCGGCGCGTTTACTTTCACATCTGCGGAACAGGGGAGTCTCACTGTAAAGACAGTTTATGATGATGACGGCAGGATGACGGGAGTGGAGGTTGTCAGCGATTGAACAAAGAATGGAATAAATTTCATCATTTATTAATATTGGGCCCGGGATGAACGAGATTCTCCCGGGCCTTTCTGTCTTCTGGTCTCCTTTGATCAGGAGCGTCAGTGAACGATCTTTTCCTATTCTCGAATATCTAATCCTGCTCCAGATTCTTCTGCGCCGTCGCCAGCATCAGTTTGATCCGGTTCAGCTGGTTGACTTCGCTGGCGCCGGGGTCGTAGTCCACGGCGATGATGTTGGACTGAGGATACGCCTTCCGCAGTTCCTTGATAACGCCCTTGCCCACAATGTGGTTCGGCAGGCAGCCGAAGGGCTGGGTGCAGACGATGTTGCAGACGCCGTTCTCGATCAGCTCCAGCATCTCGCCGGTGAGGAACCACCCCTCGCCGGTCTGGTTGCCCAGGGACACGAAATCCTCCGCCATGCGGGCCAGCTTGTCGATCCTGGCCTGGGGCGCGAAATGCTCGCTGGCCGCCAGCTCCTTCCGGGCGGCCTTTCGCAGATATTCCAGTACAGCAATCGTCAGGTTGCAGAGCCGGGCGGAAGAAGATTTGCCGCCCAGGTTCTCGGCCTTAAAATTGCTGTTATAGAAGCAGTACAGCAGGAAATCCATCAGGTCCGGCATGACCGCCTCCGCGCCCTCCGCTTCCAGCAGGTCCACGATATGGTTGTTGGCCAGAGGTGAGAATTTCACCAGGATCTCGCCGACGACGCCGACCCGCGGCTTTTTCACATCGCGGCGGGGCAGCTGGTCGAAATCGCGGATGATGCCGCGCACATTTCGGCCGAACTCCACCATGGACGGGGACCGCTTGGAGAGGGACCTGATGCAGCGCTGCTTCCATTTCTCATGAAGGGCGTCTGCCGCGCCGGGTTCCGCTTCGTAGGGCCGGGTGTTGTAGAGTACGCGCATGAACACGTCGCCGTAGACCAGGGCCTGCATGGCCTTGATGATGATGGCCGGCGTGAAGGTGAAGCCCGGATTGGTCTCCATGCCGTTGGCGTTCAGGGAAATGACCGGGATCTGGGACATGCCCGCCTTCTTAAGGGCGCGCCGGATGAAGCCGATGTAGTTGGACGCGCGGCAGCCGCCGCCGGTCTGGGTCATGATGACAGCCGTGCGGTCCAGGTCGTATTTGCCGGAAAGCAGGGCGTCCATGATCTGGCCGATGACGATCAGGGACGGATAGCAGGCGTCGTTATTGACATACTGGAGTCCCACGTCGATGGCGTTCCGGTTATGGTTCTGCAGGACCTCCACATGGTAGCCGAAGGTGCGAACTGCCGGTTCCAGCAGGTCGAAATGGATCGGCGACATCTGGGGGCACAGGATCGTATATTCCTTCTTCATTTCCTTGGTGAACAGCACCCGGTTGTAGGAGGAGGAGATCACTTTCCTCTGGAAATGGTTTTTGTCCCGCACGCGCAGCGCCGCGATCAGTGAGCGGACGCGGATCCGGGCGGCGCCCAGATTGTTCACTTCGTCGATCTTTAAGACCGTGTAGATCTTCCCGGCGGACGCCAGGATATCGTGGACCTGGTCGGTGGTCACGGCGTCGAGGCCGCAGCCGAAGGAATTCAGCTGGATCAGATCCAGGAAATCGCAGTTCTTCACGTAGGAGGCCGCCGCGTAGAGGCGGGAGTGGTACATCCACTGGTCGGTGACGATCAGCGGGCGTTCCACCTTGCCGAGGTGGGAGACGGAGTCCTCCGTCAGCACCGCCAGTCCGTAGGACGCGATCATGTCCGGGATGCCGTGGTGGATCTCCGGGTCGATATGGTAGGGGCGGCCGGCCAGGACGATGCCCCGGCGGTTATGCTCCTTAAGCCACGCGATGGTCTCTTCGCCTTTCTTTTCGATATCGAGATGCGCCTGCTCAAGCTCCTGCCAGGCGGCGTGGGCGGCGGAGCGGATCTCGTCGGCGGTCATAGGAGGAATCGCCGCGCCGGACAAAGCGTCGGAAACGGCAGCCTGCGCAGCTGCATTGCCGGAACGGTTTTGGCCGACGGTTTCAGCACCAAATTCTTTTAGAAACTCTTTCACCAGCTGCTCCGTCAGCACCTCTTCGTTCGTAAACGCCATGAACGGATTCAAAAACCGGATATGGTTTTCCTCCAGTTCTTCCATATTGTTCTTGATATTCTCCGCATAGGAGGTGACCATCGGGCAGTTGTAGTGGTTCCCCGCGTCCGGCTGCTCATTTCTCTCGTACGGAATGCAGGGATAGAAAATGGTCTTCACGCCCTGGGCGATGAGCCACGCCACATGGCCGTGAGCAATCTTCGCCGGATAGCATTCGGACTCGCTGGGGATCGATTCGATGCCCAGCTCGTAGAGGTTCCGGGTGGACTGGGGCGACAACACGACGCGGAAGCCCAGTTCCTTAAAGAACGTGGCCCAGAACGGATAATTCTCATAGAAATTCAGTACCCGCGGGATCCCGATATCGCCCCGCGGCGCCTGGTCGGCCGTCAGGGATTCGTAGTCGAAAATCCGGTGGTATTTGTAATCGAACAGGTTGGGGATCTCTTTGCGCGTCTTCTCCTTGCCGAGTCCCCGCTCGCAGCGGTTGCCGCTGATGAACTGGCGGCCGCCCTCGAAGCGGTTGACCGTCAGCACGCAGTGGTTGGTGCAGCCCTTGCAGCGGGCCATGGAGGTCTGGTATTTGAGCCCGATGATCTTGTCCAGAGGCATCATTGTCGTTTCTTTGCCCTCGTGGCGCTCCCGGGCGATCAGCGCGGCGCCGAAGGCACCCATAATGCCGGCGATATCCGGGCGGACCGCCTCGCAGCCGGAGATCTTCTCGAAGCTGCGCAGCACCGCGTCGTTATAGAAGGTGCCGCCCTGGACGACCACATTTTCACCCAGATCTTTAGGGCTTGTGATCTTGATGACTTTATATAAGGCGTTTTTGATGACCGAATAAGCCAGACCGGCCGAGATGTCGGCCACGCTGGCGCCTTCTTTCTGGGCCTGCTTGACGTTGGAATTCATGAACACGGTGCAGCGGCTGCCCAGATCCGTGGGATTCTTCGCGAAAAGCGCTTCCTTCGCGAAATCCTCCACGCTGTAATTCAAGGACTTGGCGAAGGTCTCGATGAACGACCCGCACCCGGAGGAGCAGGCTTCATTTAACTGGACGCTGTCCACGCTGTTGTCCTTGATCCGGATACATTTCATATCCTGGCCGCCGATGTCCAGGATGCAGTCCACCTCCGGCTCGAAGAATTTGGCCGCGTAGTAGTGGGAAATGGTCTCCACTTCGCCTTCGTCCAGCAGGAACGCGGCTTTCAGAAGCGCCTCGCCGTAGCCGGTGGAGCAGGAGTAGGCGATCCGCGCGCCCTCCGGCAGCAGGGCTTTGATCTCCCGCATGGCGCGGATGGCCGTCGCCAAAGGACTGCCGTTGTTGTTGCTGTAGAAATCGTAGAGCAGGGAGCCGTCTTTGCCCACCAGCGCGGCTTTCGTGGTGGTGGAGCCGGCGTCGATGCCCAGATAACAGTCGCCTTTATAATCCGCCAGCGGCGCTTTCTTTACGCAGTGAACGCTGTGGCGGGCCAGAAATTCGTCGTATTCCGCCTGATCGGCGAACAGCGGGTCCATCCGCTTGATCTCGGTGGCCATGCGGACGCCGTTTTCCAGACGGTCGATCAGCGCGTCCAGTTCCACGGTCGTGTCGTCTGCGCTGTTCATCGCCGCGCCCAGGGCCGCGAACAGATGCGAATGCTCCGGCGCTATGATCTGGTCGCCCGTCAGATGCAGCGTCCGGATAAACGCCTCGCGAAGCTCGGACAGGAAATGGAGCGGGCCGCCCAGGAACGCCACGTTGCCCCGGATGGGCTTGCCGCAGGCCAGACCGCTGATGGTCTGGTTGACCACGGCCTGGAAAATGGACGCGGACAGGTCTTCGCGGGTGGCGCCTTCATTGATCAGCGGCTGGATGTCCGATTTGGCGAATACGCCGCAGCGGGCCGCGATCGGATAGATCATCCGGTAGCCCTTGGCGTACTCATTCAGCCCCGCCGCGTCGGTCTGCAGAAGCGAGGCCATCTGGTCGATAAAGGATCCGGTGCCGCCGGCGCAGATGCCGTTCATCCGCTGGTCGATGCCGCCGGTGAAATAGATGATCTTGGCGTCCTCGCCGCCCAGTTCGATGGCCACGTCCGTGCGCGGCGCATAGTCCTGCAGGGAGGAAGCCACCGCGACTACCTCCTGGATAAACGGAATATCCAGATGCTTGGCCAGAGTCAGACCGCCGGAACCGGTGATCATCGGATGAAGTGTGACAGCCCCCAGCTGTGCGCGGGCTTTCTTTAAAAGAGCTGCCAGAGTCTCCTGAATATTGGCGTAGTGGCGCTCATAGTCGGAGAACAGCATCTCGTAGGTATATGATTTCGCATCGCCGGTCTCATTGCGGCCGGCGATCACGGCTTTGACTGTTGTGGAACCGATGTCGATCCCCAGTGACAGGTACTGCTTCATATCTGCGGGGGAAACTCCCCTGCCTCCTTTGCATTCCGTTGACATAGCATAAAGGCCGTCAGCCGCGGCCTTTGAGTTATGCGCTAATTCATTTCGTACTTCAATATACCATAAATTATGTAAGAAAACAATCGGGAAAGAAATGAAAAAAGTATTAAGCCGGGCAAAATAGATAGTGACAAACGGCGTTCATCTGTGATAGTATGGGCATAAATGAAGCTGTCGTCAGACGTAAGCGTTAGTCGCCCGGGCAGATACCCCCGCCCGCGGAAAACTAGCGCTTTGTGCGCGTGCGCGGAATAAGGAGAATCTGTTAAATGTATATTATAGTTGGACTGGGCAATCCGGGGAAGCAGTATGAGCATACCCGGCACAACGTGGGTTTCGAGGTCATTGACCGTCTGGCGGAAAAGCATGATATTCTGATGACGGAGCGGAAGCACCGCGCGTTCTGCGGCAAGGGCCTGATCGGCGGGCAGAAGGCAATGCTTGTGAAGCCGCAGACATTTATGAATCTAAGCGGAGAAAGCGTGAAGAGCGCCGTGGATTTCTACCAGATCGGAACGGACGAGCTGATCGTCGTCTATGACGATGTCAGCTTAAGCCCCGGCCAGCTGCGGATCCGAAGGTCGGGAAGCGCCGGCGGGCACAACGGCATCAAGAATATCATCGCTCAGCTGGGAACCCAGGAATTTCCGCGGGTGAAGGTGGGCGTCGGTGAGAAGCCGGAGAGGATGGATCTGGCGGATTATGTGCTGAGCCATTTCTCAAAAGGCGAGTGGGAAATGATGGAAGATGCGTTTAAAGAGGCGGCGGACGCGGTCGAAGTGATGATCGCCGACGGCGCGGATGCGGCGATGAACCGGTTTAATGCGAAGAAAAATGAGCAGAGTATTTGAAAACGCGCTGGCAGAGCTGGCGGAATTCGAGGAACTGAATACGGATCTGAACCGGGGCAGAGGGCCGGTGCAGGTCAGCGGGTGCATGGATTCCCAGAAGGTGCATCTGATGCAGGAGGCAGGGGAAACTCTGCCCTGGAAGCTGGTGGTGACCTACGACGAGGCACGGGCGAAGGAGATCTATGATGATTTCCGGTGCTTTACGGACCGGGTGTGGCTGTACCCGGCGAAGGATTTGCTGTTCTACAACGCGGACATCCACGGAAACCTGATCACGAGACAGCGGATGCAGGTAGTGAAGGCGCTTCTGGAGGACGCGGGCGGAAGCCGTGATGGAGCGGCTGCGGCGGCGGGCAAAGGCCTGGCTGCTGCGGAAAGCCCATCCGGCGGCGTGGTCGTCACGACCCTGGACGGCCTGATGGACCACCTTCTTCCGCTTTCCGCCCTGCAGACACAGATCTTAAGCGTCCGTCCCGGCGAGATCATCGATATTGAAGAATGGAAGAGCCGTCTGGTGACGCTGGGCTATGAGCGTATGGCCCAGGTGGACGGCATGGGGCAGTTCTCGATCCGCGGCGGGATCCTGGACATTTTCCCGCTGACGGAGGAACTGCCGATACGTATTGAATTATGGGACGACGAGGTGGATTCTATCCGCAGCTTCGATGTGGAAAGCCAGCGGTCGGTGGAACAGCTGGATGAGGCGGTGATCTATCCGGCCGCGGAGATGGTGCTGACGGAAAGCCAGATCGCCGAAGGCCTGGAGCGGATCCAGGCGTCGGCCGGCCGCTACGAGAAGGCCCTGCGCGGGCAGATGCGGACGGAGGAGGCCCACCGGATCTATACGATCGCGAAGGATGTGAAGGACCGTCTGGAGGACGGCCTTGGCGTAGGCGGTCTGGACAGCTTCCTTACCTGCTTCTGCAGTGATACCGTTTCCTTCCGCGAGTATTTTCCGGCAGACCGCACGGCGGTATTCTTAGACGAACCGGCCAGACTTTCCGAGCACGGGGACGCCGTAGAGGCAGAATTCCGGGAGAGCATGACGAGCCGTCTGGAGAAGGGCTATCTTCTGCCGGAGCAGACGGAGCTTCTGTATATGGCCAAGGAGACGCTGGCCGGCCTTCTGGGACCGCATACGGTTCTGGTGACCGGACTGGAGCAGCGCCTGGCCGGCATGCCGGCAGCCCGGCGTTACGCCATTAACGCGAAGAATATCAATTCTTACCAGAACAGCTTCGAGATCCTGATAAGCGATCTGAAGCGGTGGAAGCGGGAGAAATACCGTGTCGTTCTGCTGTCCGGCTCCCATACCAGGGCCAGCCGTCTGGCCGGCGATCTGCGGGATTATGAACTGAGCGCGTTCTGCAGCGACGACCCGGACCGGAAGGTCCAGCCGGGGGAGATCATGGTGCGGTACGGCAATCTCCACCGGGGTTTCGAGTACCCCCAGATCAAATTCGTCGTTATCACGGAGGGCGATATGTTCGGCACGGCGAAAAAGAAGCGCCGCCGCCATAAATCCGCCTATGAAGGGCAGAAGATTGCCAGCTTTGCGGAGCTTTCGCCCGGCGACTATGTAGTCCACGAGGAACACGGCCTGGGCATTTACCGGGGAATCGAGAAGATCGAGCAGGACCATATCGTCAAGGATTATCTGAAGATCGAGTACGCCGACGGCGGCAACCTCTATCTGCCGGCCACCCGTCTGGACGTGATCCAGAAATACGCCGGCGCCGACGCGAAGGCGCCGAAGCTGAACCGTCTGGGCGGCGAGCAGTGGAAGAAGACCCGCGACCGGGTCAAGGGAGCCGTAAAGGAGATCGCAAAGGAGCTGGTGGAGCTCTACGCGGCCCGGCAGGAGACGGACGGCTTCGTCTACAGCGAGGACACGGTCTGGCAGAGGGAGTTCGAGGAGCTGTTCCCTTACGAGGAGACCGAGGACCAGATTGAGGCCATCGAAGCCACCAAGCGGGATATGCAGAGCCCGAAGATCATGGACCGGCTGATCTGCGGCGACGTGGGCTACGGCAAGACGGAGATCGCGCTGCGGGCGGCATTTAAGGCGGTGCAGGACGGCCGGCAGGTGGCCTATCTGGTGCCGACCACGATCCTGGCCCAGCAGCATTACAATACATTTGTACAGAGAATGAAGGATTTCCCGGTGCGGGTGGATCTGCTGTCCCGGTTCCGCACTCCGGCGGAGCAGAAGAAGACGCTGGAGGACCTGCGCAAAGGGCTGGTGGATATCGTGATCGGTACCCACCGGATCCTGTCGAAGGACGTGCAGTTTAAGAACCTGGGACTCCTGGTCATCGACGAGGAACAGCGTTTCGGAGTGGCCCACAAGGAGCGGATCAAGCAGATGAAGCAAAACGTGGACGTGCTGACCCTGACGGCGACGCCGATCCCGCGGACGCTGCATATGAGCCTGGCGGGGATCCGCGACATGAGCGTGCTGGAGGAGCCGCCGGTGGATCGGGTACCGATCCAGACCTATGTGATGGAATACAATGATGAAATGGTTCGGGAAGCCATTCGCCGGGAGCTGGCCAGGGACGGCCAGGTCTACTATGTGTATAACCGGGTCCAGGATATCGCCGATGTGGCGGCCCGGGTGGCCCAGCTGGCGCCGGACGCGGTGGTGGTCTACGCCCACGGCCAGATGCAGGAACGGCAGCTGGAGCGGATCATGCTGGATTTCGTAAACGGAGACATCGACGTGCTGGTGTCCACCACGATCATCGAGACCGGCCTGGACATTCCGAATGTGAACACGATCATCATTCAGGACGCGGACCGGATGGGTCTGGCCCAGCTTTACCAGCTGCGGGGCCGCGTGGGACGGTCCAGCCGGACGGCGTACGCGTTTCTCATGTACCGCCGCGACAAACTGCTGCGGGAGGAAGCGGAGAAACGCTTAAAAGCGATTCGGGAGTTCACGGAGCTGGGAAGCGGCATCCGCATCGCGATGCGGGACCTGGAGATCCGCGGCGCAGGCAATGTCCTGGGCGCGGAGCAGCACGGCCATATGGAAGCCGTGGGTTATGATCTGTACTGCAAGCTTTTAAATCAGGCGGTGTCGGCCTTAAAGGGATGCCGCACGGAGGAAGAAGAATTCGATACGGTGGTGGAGTGCGACATCGACGCCTATATTCCGTCGTCTTACATTAAGAATGAATATCAGAAGCTGGATATTTACAAGCGGATCTCGGCCATTGAGAATGAAGAGGAATCCATGGATATGCAGGATGAACTGATGGACCGCTTCGGCGAGATCCCGCGGGCGGTGGATAATCTCCTGCTGGTGGCGCAGCTGAAATCCATGGCCCACCGCGCCTATGTGACGGAGGTGGATATCAACCGCCAGGAGGTCCGGCTGACGATGTTCCCGAAGGCACGGCTCGACACGCTCCGCATCCCGGAGCTGATCCGTTCCTACGGCGGACGCCTGAAAATGCTGACCGGCGAGACGCCCGGCTTCCTCTACCAGGAGCAGAAGAAAGCGTACAAGGACAGCCGTGAGATGATGAAGGCCGCGGAGGAACTGCTGAAAAAGCTGGGCGAACTGGCGGAGCCGAACTGCGTGACAGTTCAGTAGCCGGTCGGGAACCGGCTTTGGAGTCAGACAGCCGCGCCGCTGTTTCGCTATTTTCAGAATAAAATATGGAAAGTATAAATTCCCCCATTTGACAGATACTACAATAACAGTAAACGCCTATCAGCCGTGCCGTAAAAAGCGTCAGCAGGGCCGGAAGATGGAAAACAGGCGTATGACAGAATGCAAAATGGAGGAATAAAGATATGAAAGCTACAGGGATTGTGAGAAGAATCGATGATCTGGGACGCGTGGTAATACCGAAGGAGATCCGGAGGACTTTAAGACTGAGGGAAGGGACTCCTCTGGAAATCTTTACCGATCGCGAGGGGGAGATCATCCTGAAGAAATATTCGCCGATGGTGGAGCTGACCGCGTTCGCTTCTCAGTACGCGGAGGCCATGGCCCAGTCGACCGGCCTTATGGTCTGCATCACGGACCGGGACCAGGTCATCGCCGTAGCCGGCGGCCCGAAGAAGGATGTGATCGGCAAGCCCATCAGCAGGCAGCTGGAGGCCGCCGTCGGGGAAAGGGAGACGGTTCTTGCCGGACGCGAGGAGAAGGCGTTTTTCTTCATAACCGCCGACGATATGGAGGGGATCACCGCCATGGCGATGGCGCCGATCATCTGCGAGGGGGACGCGATCGGGAGCGTGGCGCTTCTGAGCCGCGACGCGAAAGCGAAGCTGGGGGATCCGGAGATGAAGCTGGTCACGACGGCCGCAGGATTTCTGGGAAGACAGATGGAGAGCTGACCGGCGGCGTGAAGGTCGGTTCCCCGGAAGAAAGCCCTGCCTTGCGGAATGCGATAAAAATGCAGGAAAAGGCTGAAAAATCTTGACAAATACTGGTAAAAGGGATATAAATGATAGAGTACGACGGCGCCGGGGGACGGCGTCAGAACCCTATGAATCAATTTTAGGAGGAAAATATCAATGAACAAGACAGAACTGATCGCAGCCGTTGCGGCAAAAGCAGAGATTTCCAAGAAGGATGCCGAGAAGGCCGTTAAGGCGTTTACAGAGACCGTAACAGAGGCTCTGGCAAAGGGTGAGAAGGTACAGCTGGTTGGCTTTGGTACGTTTGAGACTGTTGAGAGATCCGCGAGAGAGGCCCGCAACCCGAGAACCGGCGAGCCCATGAAGGTAGCCGCTACCAAGGCTCCGAAGTTCAAAGTAGGCAACGCTTTAAAGGATGCTGTGAAATAATCCGGATATGAGACTTGATAAGTTCCTGAAGGTTTCGCGCCTGATCAAGCGCAGGACGGTTGCGAACGAAGCCTGCGACGCGGGACGCGTTCTGGTGAACGGCCGCCCCGCCAAGGCGTCCCTGAATGTGAAGACTGGAGATATCATAGAGATCCAGTTCGGGACGAACAGCGTGAAAGTGGAAGTCCTCGACGTTCAGGAGACCGTTAAGAAGGATGACGCGAAGGAATTGTACCGTTATCTGTAAGGCATACGGGAACCGCCCTCATCATATACTTGAATTACAGATTCGGGTATGGATGGGGGTTTTCTTATGGAAGAAAAAGCCGGAACCGCAGCGCACAGGATCATACTGAACAACCGTCAGGCCGGAAGCCTGACCGGTATCCGGGACGTGGTTTCCTTTGATGAGAACCAGGTGATCCTGGATACGGACATGGGCCTTCTGACCGTGAAGGGAAAGGATCTGCATCTGAGCCGGCTGACGCTGGAGAAGGGCGAGGCGGAGATGGACGGCACGGTGGACAGCCTGGTCTATTCCTCCAATGAGGCGTACCGCCGGTCCGGGGAATCGCTGTTTGCGCGGTTATTCAAGTGACCGGAGAAAGTGCCTGTGACTGCGTCGATCCGTTATGAATTCCATCTGGCGCTCCTGAGTCTGCTGACCGGCGCGGGACTGATGATCGTGTATGATCTTGTCTGCGTCCTGCGTATGGTCATTCCACACGGCCGTCTGGCCACGGGGATCGAGGATCTGGCCTATGGCGTCTACAGCGCGGTGATCACCTTCGGCCTGCTGTATGAGCAGAATGACGGCGCCTTCCGCGCCTATGTGATAGCGGGAACGGTGCTGGGCATGCTGCTTTATCAGCGGCTGATCGGCGGTATTTTATTAAAGTACTTGAAAAAAGGACAGGAATATCTTAGAATAAGGATGAAGATCCACAGACGCAGGAAGAAAAGGTGATAAGATGAGCGGAAAACACAGAGCCAGGAAAGACAGATCCAGACACGACAAGGCGGTAAACCGGATGACCCTTTTGGGTATCACGCTGGTGGTGGCCAGCCTGGCCGCAGCTATTAATCTGCGCGGAACGTCCCTGAAGGCCAAAGATCTGGAGTATCAGGTAAAAGAAGCCAATCTGATCCGTCAGGTGGAAGAGGAGCAGGACCGCTCCGAGGAGCTGGAGGAGCGCCGCGTCTTTGTTCAGACCAAGCAGTATATCGAGCAGGTCGCGAAGGAGAAGCTGGGACTGGTGAATCCGGACGAGATCCTTCTGAAGCCTGCGAAGTAAGTTTGTTGTCGAAGATTTTTCTGAAAAGACGGCGTGATTTTGACAAATATTTCCCTTTTGACCCGCTATAATGCTAGTGGCATACCGCCACATGGCGGCAGACGGCGGAGTCGGGAGGGATTTTTGTGTTTGGAAAGAAAAGCGGCCATAAAGATATGGCGGAAATTCATGTATATACGGCCAGGAAGCTGAGCGATATGGCAGGATCCCTGGAAAGGCTTGCAAGGACTTTCGACCTTGACAATACCTGCGGAAACGGCCTAAGCCGCGAGGACGCCGCGGCGGCCATGCAGATGGCGGCCGCTATGGTCTGCGGCGACTGCGAACGCTGCGGCATGCGGGAAGAGGGACGGAAAAAGGACGGATATTATCTGTATTATCTGCTGCGGGCTTTTGAGAAAAAGGGGTCGGTGGATTATGAGGACATGCCTGGGATATTCCTGGACAGCTGCCGGCACCGGGAACAGTTTGTGGGACATTTGAACCGGAATCTCGGACGGGCTGCCATGAATCTCACATGGAAGAACCGTTTCCTCGAGAGCCGGGACGCGGTGATCTCCCAGTTCCGGGAGCTGGCGGTGATACTGGAGGAGTTCTCCCGCCAGATGGAGCAGGCCCGGGATGTGACCGAGGGATGGGAACGGGCGGTGCGGAGAACATTTCTGCTTCACCATATGGTCGTAGAGCGGATGCTCGTTCTGGAATACGAGGCGAAGCGGCGCGAGGTGTTTCTGACAGTGCGGACGAACCATGGCCGGTGCGTGACTTCTGCTGACGCAGCCATCTGTCTCGGACAGGCCATGGGAGGTCGGGACTGGACGGCCGCCAGGGATTCGAAGAGCATCGTAGGGCGGAAGGCGGCGACGATCCGTTTCCTGGAAGAAGGGTCCTATGAAATGCTTTTCGGCGTCGCCCGGCGGCCGAAGGACGGGGAGACGGTTTCCGGCGACAGCTATACATTCAGCCGGGAAACGCCGGGACAGGTGGTCATAAGCCTGTCCGACGGCATGGGAAGCGGCGAAGGGGCCGGCGAGGAGAGCCGGCGGGTCGTTGAACTGACGGAACAGCTCCTGGCGGCGGGCTATACGCCCAGATCCGCCCTGAAGCTGGTGAATACGGTGCTTCTTCTGACGGGAGAAGAACAGCATCCGGCGACGATCGACCTGTGCTGCGTGGATCTGTATACCGGCGTGCTGGAAGCGATGAAGCTGGGCGCCGCGGCTACATTCGTGGCCGGCGATGCCGGGGTGGAGCTTCTGCAGGCCCAGGACGCTCCTGCGGGCGTACTTCTTCCGGTGGAACCGGCGCTTCTGACCCGGAAGCTGTGGGAGGACGACCGGATCGTCATGGTCAGCGACGGCGTACTGGAGGCGCTGCCCGGCGATGATAAGGAGCAGTTCCTGAAAGAATATCTGGAGAGTATCGGACGCAGGAATCCGCAGGAATTGGCGGAAATGGTGCTGGAGTTCGCCGGCGCCTGCGCGGACGGGGCGCGGGACGATATGACGGTGCTGGCGGCGGAGATATGGACGAAATAAGGCGGACAGAGCAGGGCGCGAATGATGCCCTGCTCATATTTTCGGATCAAATGAAGTACCTGGCTGATACCATTGGTTTTTGAGCGCGGGAATGGAAAGTGATTGCATAGAATCAGAAATCCTAGTATGATATCTGAAAAGAGAATTTTCCATGGCGCGCGGTTCATGCCGCGGGCCGGGAGCCGCATGGGAGGGCGTGCCATGTTTGCGAAGGCGGCGTCGTACATCAGAAAATACGATCTCTTAAGAGCGGGGGACAGGGTCGTCGCCGGCGTATCCGGCGGAGCGGACTCGGTCTGCCTGCTTCATGTGCTTGTGGGTCTCAGGGAGGAACTGGGGCTGACGGTTCGCGCGGTCCATGTCCATCACGGACTGCGGGGAGAAGAAGCGGACCGGGACGCGGCTTTTGTGGAGAAGCTGGCGGCGGAGTGGGACGTGCTGTGCCGTGTGGTATATGCGGATGTGCGTGGATACGCGGAGAAGAACGGGGTGTCCGAAGAGGAAGCCGGAAGGATCCTCCGGTACCGGACGCTGCGTGAGGAAGCGGAAGGGCTGGGACGCGTCGGCGTGAAGATCGCCGTCGGACACCAGAAGGAGGACCAGGCGGAGACGATCCTGCATAACCTTTTTCGCGGCAGCGCGCTGAAAGGTCTGGCGGGAATGGCGCCGTCCGCGTCGATGGACGGCGGGATCTGCATCATCCGCCCGCTGCTTGGCGTAAGCCGCGCGGAGATCCGTTCCTATCTGGCGGAAAATGGTCTCCGCTTCTGCGAAGACTCCACCAATGATACGGCCGATTACACCCGCAACCGGATCCGCCGTCTTCTGCCTGTGATCTGCCATGATGTAAACGCGCAGGCGGTAGAGCATATTCTTGCGGCGGGAGAACGGATGGCCCGGGCGGACGCATATTTTGAGAAGGAAGCGGCAAGAATCTGGGAAGAATACGGAGTGGCCGAGGAAGCAGAGGACGGATTTGCCGTGGAGATTGCGGAAAAGCAGGGCGGACCGGCGGTGACTCCGGACGGGCAAAGCAGGCTTATGACAGAATCTCCGGCGAACCGCTGCGGGATCCCCGCGGAGATTCTGGGCAGTCAGCCGGAGATCCTGGCGGGCTATCTTGCGATGAAGATGATAAAGCGGATGACCGGCTCGGCGAAGGACGTGACATCGGTCCATGCGGAGCAGATCTGCGCTCTGGCCCGTATGGGAACCGGGAAGCAGACGAACCTTCCGTACGGCCTGCGGGCAGTCCGTCAGTATGAGATGATCTGGGTGGAAAGGGCAGAGCGGCCGGCGGCAGGCGGTACAGAGCCGCGAAAGGGCCGGCCCGCCGCGGAAGATGCCGCGGCCGCGGTTGCATTTTCCCGTTTCCCCTATGAAAAAAACCAGAAAATTCCTGAAAATCGGTATACGAAATGGTTTGATTATGATAAAATAAAAGGCGTGCTATCGGTAAGGACCCGGCAGACCGGCGATTATATCACTTTAAAAGGCGGCGGCCGCAAGAGCGTGAAGTCTTATATGATCGACGCGAAGATCCCCCGGCAGGAGCGGGACCGGATCCTGCTTCTTGCGGAGGGGAGCCACATATTGTGGATTGTCGGATACCGGATCAGCGAATACTATAAAGTAACGGAAGAGACGAAGGAGATCCTGCAGGCGCGGGCGTACGGAGGAGAGGAAGCTGCCGCGGACGACGCGGCGGCCGCTTCTGCCGGGAGGCGCGGGCAGATGTACGGAGGAGAGGAATATGGCAGAGAAGGTACGGGTATTGATCCCGGAAGTGGATGTGAACAGGAAGATCAGCGAGGTAGCCGCCCAGGTCAGCCGTGACTACGAGGGCCGGCCGGTCCATCTGATCTGCGTGCTGAAGGGAGGCGTGTTCTTCACCTGTGAGCTGGCCAAGAGGCTGACGGTTCCGGTGTCCCTGGATTTCATGTCTGTGTCCAGCTACGGCAGCGGGACGGAATCCAGCGGCGTGGTCCGGATCGTCAAGGATCTGGATGAACCCCTGGAAGGCAAAGACGTCCTGATCGTGGAGGATATCATCGATTCCGGCCGGACACTGGCTTACCTGATCGAGATCTTAAAGCAGCGGGGGCCTGCGAGCATTCGTCTGTGTACGCTGCTTGACAAGCCGGAACGGCGTGTGAAGAAGCAGGTGAAGGTCGATTATACCTGCTTTTCGATTCCGGATGAGTTTGTCGTGGGCTATGGTCTGGATTATGACCAGAAGTACCGAAATCTCCCGTATATCGGAGTAGTGGAATTTTAAGGAGGCAGTCAGATTTGAGACAGCGACAGACAATGGGCAATGGGCTGGGCCTTGTCCTGCTTATTTTAATCGTGCTTTTTGTGGCCAATGCGTTTAACCGGCGCAGTTACCCGGAGGAACTGACCCAGCAGGCGTATATGCGTCAGGTGGAAGCGGGCGATGTGGTATTTGCCACGATCGTCCAGAATAAGGAGACGCCGACCGGACAGCTGCTGCTGACCATGAAGGACGGGGCGGTATATACCCTCTATGTGTCGGATGTAACCGCTGAGGAGCAGTATCTGCTGGAACATAATGTGGAATTCGCCCGGGAGGATGTGCCACACGAGAACTATCTTTTGTCCCTGGTGGTGCCGGTGGCTGTGTCCGGCATCGTTCTTGTCGTGCTTTTCATGATGATGAACGCCAGAGCGGCCGGAGGCGGCGGGGCCAACGCCAAGATGATGAACTTCGGCAAGAGCCGGGCGAAGCTCTGTGAGGACGCGGGGAAGTTCAGCTTTAAGAACGTGGCCGGTCTGCGGGAGGAGAAGGAAGACCTGGAAGAGCTGGTTGATTTCCTTAAGAATCCCCAGAAATACACCTCCGTGGGAGCCAGGATCCCCAAGGGCGTGCTGTTAGTGGGTCCGCCCGGAACCGGCAAGACGCTGCTGGCCAAAGCCGTGGCAGGGGAGTCCGGCGTGCCGTTCTTCAGTATTTCCGGATCGGATTTTGTGGAAATGTTCGTGGGCGTGGGTGCATCCCGTGTCCGCGACCTGTTCGAGGACGCGAAGAAGAATGCGCCCTGTATCGTATTCATCGATGAGATTGACGCCGTGGCCCGCCAGAGAGGCACCGGCCTGGGCGGCGGCCACGACGAGAGGGAGCAGACTCTGAACCAGCTTCTGGTAGAGATGGACGGCTTCGGCGTCAATGAGGGGATCATCGTGATGGCGGCGACCAACCGGGTGGATATCCTAGATCCCGCGATCCTGCGTCCCGGCCGTTTCGATCGGAAGATCGTGGTAGGCCGTCCGGATGTGCGGGGCCGCGAGGAGATCCTGAAGGTCCACGCCAAGGATAAGCCGCTGAGCGACGACGTGGATCTGGAGCGGGTGGCCCGGACGACGGCCGGATTTACCGGCGCGGATCTGGAAAGCCTTCTGAATGAGTCCGCGATCCTGACGGCGCGGGAGAACCGTAAGTTCATTACCCAGGGCGACATCGACCGGTCGTTTATCAAAGTGGGCATCGGCGCGGAGAAGCACAGCCGCGTGATCTCCGAGAAGGAGAAGCGGATCACCGCTTATCACGAGACCGGCCACGCGATCCTGTTCCATCTGCTTCCCGATGTGGGACCGGTGCATACCATTTCCATCATTCCGACGGGGCAGGGAGCGGCCGGATATACGATGCCGCTGCCGGAGAAGGATGAGATGTTCAATACGAAGGGCAGGATGCTGCAGGATATCATGGTATCGCTGGGCGGGCGGATCGCCGAGGAACTGGTCTTCGACGACATCACGACCGGAGCGTCCCAGGATATCAAGCAGGCCACGTCCATCGCCCGCGCTATGGTCGTTAAGTACGGTATGTCCGAGAAGGTGGGCACCATCAACTATGAGACCGACAGCGAGGAAGTCTTCATCGGCCGGGAGTTGGGCCACGCCAAGAGCTACGGCGAGCAGGTGGCGTCCGTGATCGACAGCGAGGTGAAGCGGATCATTGACGAGTGCTACGCGAAGGCGAAGGGGATCATTGAGGAGCATGTGGATGTGCTTCACAAATGCACGGAGCTTCTGATGGAGAAAGAGAAGATCGGTCAGGAGGAATTCGAGGCGCTCTTTGTATAAAATGCGTTAACTTCTCCGTCAGTATTGCAGTTAGAGACCGGGGACGGTGTCGGTCGAGAAAATGCGGCTGTGCGGAATGCACAAAAAATGTGAAATGGTTTTGTGAATTTTGTGAATCGTACCGCTTTTCAAAATGGAGGGCGTGTGATAGTATAATGACGTACCCCCCAATACATTTAGTTTTTGCTACACCCCATAAGAAACGAAATACCTTCTCCTGAAAGAACCGGTTACCCCACCGGTTCTTTCACTTTGTATGTCGGTCGCGTAAGTTACGCGCAAAGACCGCAGTCCGCAGAAGGTTCAGGTTTGCTCGCGGGAAAATTCGGATTCACAGCGATTTGTTAAGAGCATCACGAAAAATGGACAACTCGCTTCGCTCAGACAAGTCCATTTTTCGTGATAACACAAATCGCTGTTCGTCTCGAATTTTCGGCCGCTCACAAAATTCACCTTCTGCGGACTGCGGTCTTTGCGCTGTTTTTGGCGGGAGTAATGTTTGGGAGGGCGGAGTTTCCGAAAATAGACCCTTGCCTATTTTGGGGGAATCATATAGAATGGAATCTAGCAGTAAGAGGATGACAGGAGAATGATTTTATGAATAAAGAGGCCCTGTTTACAGACGAGACCCAGGACTTCCGGACGCCGGCGGAGGCGGACGCGGGGCAGCAGGTGACGTTCCGGTTCCGGACGGCCCGCAATGACGTGAATGAGGTTTATTTCGCGGAGCAGGATGAGGAGCCGAAGCGCATGTGGCGCGGGGGCTCGGACGCGTTGTTCGATTATTTTGAATATCATATGATCGTACCGGATTATCCGGTGAATTACCATTTTCTGGTTGTAAAAGAAGATAATGTCTGTCACTATAACCGGCTGGGGGCCGACAAGGATAACCGCCGGCAGTTTGATTTCTGTCTGACGCCCGGATTCCATACGCCTAAGTGGGCGAAGGGAGCGGTGATGTACCAGATCTTCGTGGACCGGTTCTGCCGGGGGGATGAGACCAATGACGTGACGGACAGCGAATATATCTATGTAGGCGCGCCGGTCAGGCATGTGGAGGACTGGTACTCTTATCCGGCGGGCATGGACGTGGGACGCTTCTACGGCGGCGACCTGCAGGGGGTGCGGAATAAGCTCGATTACATCAGGGGGCTGGGCGTGGATGCCATTTATTTCAACCCGCTCTTTGTCTCGCCGTCCAACCACAAGTACGATACGCAGGATTACGACCACATCGATCCCCACTACGGCCGGATCGTAAAGGACGGCGGCGAGGCGGTGGCGGGCCGGTCCCACGGCAACCGGGACGCGTCCAGATACCGCGTGCGCACCGCGTCGCCGGAGAATCTGGCGGCCAGTGACCGGTTCTTCGCGGATTTCGTGCATGAGGCCCATGAGAAGGGCCTGCGCGTCATCATTGACGGCGTGTTCAATCACTGCGGCTCCTTCAACAAATGGCTGGATCGGGAGAATATTTACGGAAGTACGGGGCAGTACGCGCCGGGCGCCTACGCGTCGAAGGACAGCCCTTACCGCACATTCTTTAAGTTCCGGCAGGCAGATTCCTGGCCGGGTAACGCTTCCTACGAGGGCTGGTGGGACTATGAGACGCTGCCGAAGCTGAACTATGAGGAATCGCCGAAGCTTTACGAATATATCCTTCAGATCGCCCGCAAATGGGTCTCTCCGCCGTATAACGCGGACGGCTGGCGGCTGGACGTGGCGGCGGATCTGGGGCACAGCAGCGAGTTTAACCACCGGTTCTGGCGGGATTTCCGCAAAGCCGTGAAGGAGGCCAACCCGGAGGCGTTAATACTGGCGGAGCATTACGGCGATCCGACGCCGTGGCTGGAGGGCGACCAGTGGGACACGATCATGAACTACGACGCCTTCATGGAGCCGCTGACCTGGTTTTTGACCGGCATGGAGAAGCACAGCGACGAGTACAATCCGAACCTGTACGGCGACGGCGAGGCGTTCTTCCGATCCATGTACTACTATATGAGCCGGATGCAGATGCCGTCGATCCTGACCTCCATGAACGAGCTCTCCAACCATGACCATTCCCGGTTCATGACCCGTACCAACCGGACGCCGGGGCGCATCTCGACGAAAGGGCCGGAGGCGGCGGAAGAGGGCATCCACAAAGGCATCTTCCGGGAAGCCGTGGTGGTTCAGATGACCTGGCCCGGCGCGCCCACGATCTATTACGGCGATGAGACCGGCCTGTGCGGCTGGACGGATCCGGATAACCGCCGGACCTATCCCTGGGGCCGGGAAGATCAGGAAATGATCGAGTTCCACCGCTATATGATCGGCCTGCACCGGATGAACGGTTCCCTGCGCCACGGTTCCTTAAAGCAGCTGGCGGCCGGCCGGCAGCTGATCGCCTACGGCCGGTTCGATTCGGATAACCGCTGCGTGGTGGCGGTGAACAACAGCGCCGCGCCCCAGACGGTGAGCATTCCGGTCTGGCAGATCGGCATCGAGGACAGCGACCGGCTGACCCGTGTGATCAAGACCGACGCCGACGGCTACAATGTGGGAGCCGTCGATCTGTCGGTGGAAGACGGTTACGTGGAACTGGAAATGGACGGCAACAGCGCCGTGCTGATGGTATCCAACAAGAGCGGTTACAATGTGGAGAAAACCCCTTGATTTTTTACTTTGGCTGTGATACACTGAATTTCGCCGGAAGACGCGGGATGTGCCGCGCGGACGGCGGTCATGGATGGGTTCCCGAGTGGCCAAAGGGGGCAGACTGTAAATCTGTTAGCAGTGCTTTCGGTGGTTCGAATCCACCTCCATCCATTCGGAAGTATGAGCAGAGCGTCGCAGGTGCTCTGCTCATATGGAAACAAAACCGGTTCCGCGAGGAACCGGCATATAACGCGGGTATGGTGGAATAGGCAGACACAAGAGACTTAAAATCTCTCGGGGGCGACCCCGTGCCGGTTCAAGTCCGGCTACCCGCACTCTGAAAGTACCGTATTTGCGGTACTTTTTCATTTTCGTTTTGCATGTCGTGCCGCAGCATCATTTATGAGATCTCATTTACAGTGAATACTGACCCCGTTCACCTCCACCTTATCGCTGACCGCGATCACGATGCACTGCCTGCCGTCGATGACGCGGGTCTCCACCATGCCGGCGGCCTCCGGCTTCACGCGGATGACCACATCCGGAGTCTCGATCTGAAATGATTTCGTGCTGGCTACGTTGGCCGCCAGGAAGGACGTCTTCTCCCCGGCCCGTTCGTCGTAGTGGCAGTCAAATTCCTCCAGCAGATCGTCGGAGACGCCGCTCTCCTCGAAGATCCGGCGGACTTCCTGCTTCCCCAGTTCCAGAGGTTCCGGTTCGTCTTTATACTCTTCCAGCTTCTCGTTCAGCGTCTCGTGGATGCTGCGGACCACACTGTAGTCGCATTCTTCGCCCAGCGTATCCGCGATCAGCGACTGAAAGGTCTCCTTCTGCGCCTTCGCCGGCAGCGGGATCTGCCGGCAGCCGAACATTTCCCGGATAAAATCCTCCTGCAGCTGAGCCGCGTCCTTCGTGTAGTAGAGCAGGCTGTGGATGTCGGTATAGCGGTCGTTGAAGGCCGGGAACAGGAAACCCTTCATCGGCATGTCCACGATCCAGTCCTGGATCCGGTTCTCGATGCAGTTCTTCTCCGCGTTATAGCCCAGTCCGGGCTTTGAGAGCTTCACAGGGCAGATGCTGCCAAGAATATATTCGTAGACGCTGTCCGAAGCGTCGTACATCTGCGTGCCGTCGCTGGCCTTGCCCGGTACGTCGTAGGCCACATGGATCAGGATGATATAATAATTCTCGCCGTAATTGAAATTCTCGATGACGCGGCTGTAGAACTGTTCGACCAGATCGTCGTCCTTCAGCCTGCTGTTGCGCAGCTTCAGCAGGAATTCCTGCCGGCCGCCTTCCCGCTCTTCCTCCAGCGGGAAATCCAGATTGATCAGGTTCTTCCCCACGGTGCCGGACAGGGTCTTCTTGAAAATGGCCAGATATTTGTAAGCGTCATCCTCCGGCAGGGAAAGGAACGCCTCCTTAAGCGTCGTCCGGATGTTCTTTTCCGCGTCCACATAGCAGCCGCAGATGCGGGTGACCGTGCAGCGGTCGGGGGTGTACTGGCGGCGGATCTCCGCGATCTCTTTCTTATTCATGGATAAACTACCTCTTTCGTTTCGTGATGGTATGTCTGTAAGGCTCTGAAGCCAAAGCCCGGAAAACGTAGGAAAAACCTGCGAATCCGGGCAAAAAGAAAGAGCGCGAGACGGGATTCGAACCCGCGGCCCCCACCTTGGCAAGGTGGTGCTCCACCCCTGAGCCACTCGCGCTTAATGATTCCTGCCGCTTCCTTTCAGCGACGGAATTCATTCTATCACATCTTTTTATGAAAATCAAGTACCAGATTGAACTTTTCCATAATTTTTTCACGGAAAGCCGGTGCCCTGATCTGGGGACGGCGGTCGTCCGTTTTCGAATATATTCGAAAATTTGATTGACATTCCAAACGCCAATGACTACAATAAATACTGGCGGAGCGTCACTGGCGCTCTGTCCGCGTGCCGGCAGATTCCCTGTGCCGTCATGCGGAATACCATTCAGGCGGGAGATAAGAGAATGAGCGGCCGGAATGCGGAGAGCCTCGACCTATTTGAAGAACAAAACCAGCAGATGAATACGGACAGCGCCCATACCCTTGTATATCAGGGGCTGAAGGTACGCATGCTGTCCGCATTTAGCATGGAATTCTATGGGCAGGCCATGAATATGATCCGCGGCAACAACACCAAACTGATCCAGCTGTTCGCCATGCTCCTTCTGGGCGGCTCCAAAGGCGTTACGAAGCGGGAGCTCATCGACAATATCTACGGCGGCGGTCAGGAATGGCGCTCCGATACCAACAAAAGCATCAATAATCTCCTCTGGCGCCTGCGCAAGCAGTGGGACGCGTGGGGAATGAAGGGCGCGAACCTGGTCTTCGACGGCGGCGTGTGCCGCTTCGAGTCGGATTTCCCGGTGTGGGTGGATGTGACGGCCTTCCGTCAGAAGGCGGAGGAGGCCCTGGCTTACCGCGGCGACGACGAGGCGCTGCGTCTCGCCAAACTGGAAGAAGCGGCCGGCATGTATACCGGAAGCTTTCTGGACGAGTTCTGTACCGAGCTGTGGGTCATTCACAGGGAGAGAGAGTTAAAGCAGCTGTACGGCCGCGTCATCCGGACCCTGGGCGGAGAGTACGAGCGGATTGGCGATCTTCCGAAGGCCCGCAGTCTCTATCACGACGCGGCGGTCCTGTTCCCCTTTGATTCCTGGCAGCTGGCGGAGATCGATACGCTGATCGCCATGAATGATTATAACGGGGCCTACGAGCTCTATCAGAACACGGAGCGCTTCTATGACGAAGAAATGGGCGTCATGCCCGGCCAGGAGTATGTAAAGCGGCTCGAGATCATCGAAGAACATATGCGCCGCCGCGTACGGCGTCTGTCGGACATCGTGGTCCCGCTGCGGGAGGAAGTGGCCGACGGCGCCTTTTACTGCAGCTATTCGGTGTTCTTCAATTTCTGCCAGATCCTGGCCCGGCTGGTGGAGCGCAGCGGACAGTCCATGTTCCTGCTCCTGTGTACATGGAACTCACCGGTTCGGGGGGGGTAAATCGCCCCTGGAGGAGAACAGTCTGGAAGAAGAACAGATGGCTCTCCTTAAGGACGTGATCGGCAGGGTCTTCCGTAAGGGAGACATTTATACCAAATACAGCCGCTGTCAGTATCTGGTCGTTCTGACCGGAACCGGCCGCGAGAACGGGGCGAAAGCATTTGACCGTCTTCATACCACCTGGAAGAAGCAGGAGGGGACGGCAGGAACCTTAAGCTACAGTATGGAGTCCCTAGTGAGTTTCCGCAAATTAGATTAATGAGATACCATGACAGGCCGTCGCGCGGATCATGCGCGGCGGCCGTTTTTGTGCGTAATTTTATTCTTTTGTCCGTCTTCTGTTTTTTTCAAAAGGCCTTCCTGAAATTGCCAGTGAGATAAGTAGTGAGATAAAGCCGCTGATATATTACAAGTAACAATCCAGAATCAGCAGGATTAGGAACAGTATGCGGAATACAGAACAGGGAGGGATCGCATATGAAGGGCTCAATCGCCATGTATTCTCCGAACCTGATCTGCATCTGCGTAAATGAACGGCGCGGAAAGGATTATTCGGGAATGCTCTGGCACCAGTATCAGGACGGTCCGGTTCCATTTTCAACAGCAGTAACGATGATTGAAGAAATGGACTGGCTGTACGACCAGTGGAAATTCCCCCAGCGCTCGACGCAGATCCGCGCATTCGAGTCAGCCGGGCATATGGCGGCGCATGAGGAGGTGATGTCAGGCATGGATGAGAACAGAGTATTGCATAAGGCAGGAAATCTCGGAACCTTCATCGTGCGGGTCAAATTCCGGCAGAACGCCACCTGGCAGGGCGAGGTGGTCTGGGCCGAGAAGCAGGAGCGGAAATACTTCCGCAGCGCCCTGGAACTGCTGAAGCTGATCGACGGGGCTCTGGACGAAAGTTCACAGGCGCCCCCGGGGGCGGACCCGGAAGAACCGCTGACAGCTCCATAGTAAGCTTTATTATAGATCAAAAAAGGATGAAAAAAGGAAAAATCTTGAAGGGAGAGAAAGGAAATGAAGGAAATGTGGACATTTAACAAGAAGAAATCCCGTCTGCTGGCCGGTTTCATGGCGCTCGTGCTGGTGTTCTCCAACATCGCGGCGAACGTGCAGACCGTGTACGCGTTCGGCCCGGCGTTCCATCTGGGCGACAACGGCGAATGGGAATCCGCAGGGAACCAGGATAGCGACGGATCCGGCGATCTGTTAGACGATATGGGCGCCGGCGTGACTGCGGATGATGCGGGAGCGTATGATTTCTATGTCTCCATCTGGCCCGAGATGGAGAAGAGTGAAGATGCGGAAAACGAGGAGGCCGAAGAAGACGCGGCCGCCGCGGAGACCTGGACGGGCAAATGGCTCCAGTATATGTATGACGGTCAGGAGACCGATCATACCCTGGGCCAGGAACTGCTGATGTCCGGCAAATATGAGGAAGAGTACGGTCCTCTGGATATGAACCTGCCCGGAACCTGGGAAGGCGATAACGATGATGTCATGGAAGTCTATCCGGACGGTACCGCGCTGGTCAAGGACGAGGGTATTGTCAATGTGACATTTACCTATGAAGGCGAAGCGGTCACGGCCGCAGCGGCGGAAGACATACCTGCAGAGGGAACCGATACGGCAGCTCCTTCGGAAGAGGCGACGGTGGCCGGCGAGGGTCAGACCATCGGCGAACCGCAGACGGTTAGCGACGAGCAGCCTGCAGACGGCGAAACGGCGGAAACCGTAACGACTGCGGCGGAAGAGACGGAGACGGACGCGGAGACTGAAAGCACGGCTGAGGCTGAATCCGAGGCGGAGACTGAGACGGAAGCTGAGACTGAAACTGTGGTTGAGACCGAAGTTGAGACTGAAACGGAAACAGAAGCAGAGACGACCGTCAGTGCGGACGTCAGCACTGCTGCGCCTGAAAATGAGGAAGAAACCGAGTCTGCCGCTGTGAAGGAAACCGAAGCGGAAGCGACGGAGAGCAGCACGGAAGCGATCACGGAAGGCGAAGTGCCGCTGGCTGCGCTGGATTCTGCTGCGGCTCCGACGGAAGCGGCTTCTGAGGATAGTTCCGATGAGACGGAAACTGTGCCGGAAGCAACCGGAAACAACGCGATCCAGCCGGAGACTCCTGAGGTTTCCGGAATCCCTGAGGCTTCCGAGGCTCCAGAGGCTCCTGTGGAAGAGAGCAAGAAGACGCTGGAGCCGGGGACTGTCCTGACATGGGTCGTATGTGTGAAGTATTCGGGGACGGCGCTGATGGCGAATAATACGGGATTAACTTTCGCGTCTTCTGCTGGCGAAACGAAAGGTTATCCACAAGGCACAGTGGCGAGAGTCAATGACAGTGGAACATTAACTGTCAGTGGCGAGTGGAAAGGAAATGTTGTTATCTCAGGTGGTAATGTAACCATTCAAGGCGCTGGTACAATTAATGCTAGTGGTAGAAATGCCAGCGTCATCCTCATAGAGAACAATGCTAATGTTACCCTCAATGGTAATGTCACTATTACTGGCGGTACCGGCACTGAAATAATGCATGAAGATATGGAACCTAGGGGTGATCATAAATTTCTCGTTGGCGGTGGCGTTTATGTGAAGAAGGGAACGTTCAATCTGATAAAAGGAACCATTTCTGGAAACACGGCTCATCGTGGCGGCGGTGTTATGGTGGGCATTCAGTGTCATACCGAACAAAGAGAGAGAGAGAATGGTACCAAATATACGGCATACATTAAGGACGGTAATAGTAGTTTTACTATGACTGGCGGAACCGTTACGAACAATAAGACTGTTGACGGAAGCAAATCGAAATATGCTGGTGAAGGCGGCGGAATCTTTGTATGGGGTAAAGCAACAATTTCCGGCGGAAGCATTACTCATAATACATGTAACTCAAAGACGGATTTAGGCGGCGGCGGTTTATACATTAATAATGGCGGTATAGCGACGCTGATCAACGCAAAAATTACGAATAATACTGCAGATGGATTCGGCGGTGGTATTGCTGGGTGCTGCCATGGAGAGATGTCATTAGTAGCGACAGATGGCGCGGCTTTGTATGCGAATACAGCGAGCGGTACAGCGCATACCGCAGTAGATGGCAGAAAAGGTGCAGGTGGAGTCAACGAAATAATTGACGGATATACTAATGCAATAAATGCAGGAATAAGCGGAGCAAATTCCGCGGATTTCTACACTGCTGGCTCCTGTATCATTAGTAACTACATGGCTGGTGGTGGTTCTGCAAATTATAATATAAGAACCAGTGCTGGTAGGTATGCGCTTAAAGATACAGAAGTAAAGAAATACGAAGAAACAAATGTTGGCCTTAAAGCGAATCCTACGGCGGAATCGAAGAATAAAGTTCCTGTCGGAGTTACAATTTCGGACAACAAATCGACTGTACATGGAGGAGGCATTGGCTGCAACGGTGGGCTTTATTTCGGCTCCAGCGAGAATACAAAGGTTGTGATTGATAAACTGAACCTGGAGTTGAACGGCAATAAGACCAAAAACGGAAATGCCCCGACAGCAAATGAGTATACTTTTGTATTACTGTACAACGATAAGAAAACCGTGGCCGCAACAGCGAAGAATGCGGAAAATGGAGGCATTAAGTTCGCTATTGACGAGTATCAGAAAATCAGCGAACATTTGAATGCGGATACGGATAAGAAGTCTATTACGTTTTATCTGCGGGAAGATATACCTAACTCCGGTAGCGATATATTATATGATAAATCGTTGTATGAAGTGTATGTAGAACTGAATAGTGATTCCCATACTGAAACGGTTACCTTGAATCATACAACGGACAGTAATAAGGGAGATACTGGATTTAAGGAAATTACAGTCACATATACTACAAATGTTTATGCGGCAAAAAGTATCACCATCACAAAGGTTAAGAACAGGTATGGAGAGGAACTGACTTCAGGCATAAAAATGTCTGAACCTACATTTACTTTTGCTAATTACAATCCGGTGAAGTATACTCCGAAGGTAACTAAAACTGTAAATGGTCCGTCCGAGTCTTCCTATACCTCAGAATCATTTGACTTTACGATGACAAAGATAGAGGGCGATAACGATGGCATAGTTCCGGCATTCCCGACGGAAGGCAAAAGAACCACAGTTACAGTGAATAGCTTGGGAACGGATGCAGCAACGGCATATTTTGACGAGTTGACATTTGTCAAGCCAGATACCTATAAATTTGAAATTAAAGAAGATAAGGGTTCTTCTCCTTCCCCGAATGTGGATTATGATGACTCTGTTTGGACGCTGACTGTAGTTGTGAAAGAAACGACGGATGGAAAGAAACTGGAAATGAAGAGCCATCTTTACAAGAAGAATAATGCTCCACCAGACAACGCATCCGCAAATTTCGAGAACAAATATACTGAGCCGGTAACCGCGCAGCCAGTCGTTAAGAAAGTCATTGCTTTAGGAAATCAGGATGAGATTCTTAAAGACAAAACATTCAATTTCACAATGACCGTGGATGAAACGACGGCGGCTCAGTTTGAAAATAAGAATGTAACGAAGAAATCGGATGGCACAAAGGTTAGCTCAAGCTACACAAAGACTGGTAGTGTGACGATTAGTAGCGAGGGTACTTTTGATGTTACCGGTTTCGAAGAACTTCAGTTCAACAGAGCGGGAACCTACGTGTTCAAGATTACGGAAACTGTTCCCGATGCGTATGACGGATACTTCTACGATGAGTCCGTGTGGAAATGGACGGTTACGGTAAGTGGCGAGCGTGGTACGGCACTCACAAAGACTGAGACGTACGAGAAGCTTGATAAGAACGGCAATTCAATTGAAATTGCGCCGGACAAAGCCACATTTACCAACACGTACAGAGCGAGATATATCGCGCTCCCGCTACAGGTGCATAAGGACCTGACGGGCGTTATGCCCGGATATGAAGTTTCCGAGGTGTCGTTCACGTTCAATATGTCTGTGGATAGCGAGGCTTTTGAAAGTGGAGCCCTGGATGTATTTAGCGCCCGTAATTTCAAGAGCAATGAGCCGCGGACCAGCGCGACCCTCCGATTCGTAGATGGAAAGCCGAGCCCCAGTTCCACGAAGGGAACCGCTAAGCTGGGATACGTTCGGTTTAAAAAGCCCGGTACGTATACGATAACCGTGAAGGAAACGCAAGGCAATGAGCTCGGATATCATTATGACGGCGGTATCTGGAACATCATTATTACGGTTATAGATAATGGCAAAGGACAGTTGGAGATAAGTGAACTGAAATATACAAAGGATCAGGGAGACAAATCGGAGAATGGCCCGGCTTATAACAAGGATAAATACACGGTGATCGAGCCCGGTGATCCGCTAAGCACTGGTGATGAATATGATCACTATGGTTATTCGCAGTTAGACGAGGCGCTGATGGTTTCGTTCGAGAACGAGTATGCGCCTGAGAAGACCTCCTATACGCCGATGGTTACTAAGGTCATCGAGGGATCCGCAACCGCCCTTGACAAAGAGTTTGCCTTCACCCTGGAAGAGGTCCAGGCGGAGAGTGGCCGGTTTACCGCAGGTAAGGTGATCAGTTCTGCCAAACTGACACTTAAGGCGGGAGAGACGAACAATACGAATGCCCCTGTCTATGCAAGCTTTGACACAATTGAGTATACCAAGGCCGGCACATATAAGTATCTGATCAAAGAAGTTAAGCCGGCTGATGCTGCTGAGAATTACAGAGGTTATACCTTCGACGACAGTGTGTGGACTCTGATGGTAAATGTTCAGGATTACGGCGGGAAACTTGTAGTAGCATCTGCTACCTATATTCCGGAGAACGGAATATCTTCACTGGAAGCGGCGACATTTACCAACAACTATAAAGTAACGCCGACCGAGTATGCTCCGAGAATAAGCAAGGTGATCGCTGGTGATCAGCTGCTTAACTCCCTCAGAAATACAGAGTTCCGGTTTGAGATCGCACAGAAGGAAGACTATTCGGAAGGTGTGGTAATGCCGGATAACATGCAGACTACAGTCAATGGTGTTGCGCTTGCCTACTTTGACAAGATTAAGTTCAATGCTGCCGGAACCTATGAATTCACGGTTAAAGAAGTGCCAGGTGAGGAAGGACTGGGCTTTACGTACGACACCACAGTCTGGAACCTGACGGTAACGATAGTGGACGACGATAGTGAACTTGTGGTTGCAAGGGTGAGGTATGAGAAAGATACTTCCAGTGACGAACCCAATAACGGATATCCTGACGTGATCTGGGAGATTTCGGAAGATAGCGGCGAGAATCAGACACCGAATATCTACGCCACATTTGTTAATACATTTGAGGTGGAGGTAAAAGCGACGCTGAAGGTCAGGAAAGTAGTAGAGACGTTAATGAGCGATGGCGAGTTGTCGAATGTCAAGGCTCCGGCAGGAAAAGTCTTTAACTTCCATCTTGAGAACAGAGGTTTGTTAGATGGCGTGGAAGTACCTTCCTGGACGGCATCCGTAACCGGAAGCGGTGAAGCAGAATTCGGTGAGATGACATTCTCAAAGGTTGGCCGGTATGTATTCGCGATCTACGAGGATGCGGGAGATGCAGCAGGTTATGACTATGATCCGGGCAGCTGGACTGTCGAGATCAACGTAGTTGATGTCAATGGCAAGCTGATGATCGGTTATCTGGATGAAAACGGCAATCTGATTAAGGAAGGCCCGGTTTACGCGCATACCGTAGTCGGCGAGCTGGATGAGAATGGGAAACTGGTCAGAACGGAAGTCTCCGAACCGGAGCAGACGGATGGCCCCGCAGTATTTACCAACCGGTATCAGGTGAAGGAAACGGCTTTTGTACCTGGTGTCAGGAAGACGATCAATGGAACGCCGTTGTGGGATGAGACATTCAACTTCACGTTGGAAACGGATGCAAATAACGGAATCGAATTCACCGACGCTGATTCCGCGAAGCATGTGACGGTGACTGGCGCGGGAACCGCGGAGTTTGATAAGATTACTTTCAAGGAAGCCGGAACGTATACCTTTACGATTCGTGAGACGGCGGGGAACAGCCCGTACTGGACCTACGACGACAGGACCTGGACGCTGACCGTGGTGGTAGAGGACGAGGACAGCCAGCTGGTGGTGAAGAGCCACAGCTACGCGAGCAACAGGCCGACGCCGGATACCAGCGAGACGGCCGCGGAGTTCGAGAACGGCTTTGCGGTGCCCGGCGAGCTGCGGATCAGCAAGACGGTGACGGGCAACGCCGGGGAAGTGAGAAGGGATTTCCATTTCACGGTGACGCTGACAGACCTGTCAGGGAACCCGCTGAAGGGAAGCTACAGCTACACGGGAAGCAGCATCTACGGAAGTGAGGACGCGCCGGCGGACGGAGTGATCACGGACGGAGTGGTGACGGTGGCCCTGAGGCACGGCCAGGAGATCACGTTCCATGATGTTCCGGCCGGGACCAGCTACCGTGTGGAAGAGGCAGAAGCAGACACGGACGGATACCGGACGACGTTGACGGTGGACGGAAACGGCCAGGCTGTGGCTGCTGCGGAAGGAACGATCCAGATAGATGGGACGGCGGTAGTGGAGTATGAGAACTACAGGTACCAGCCGACCGGCGGGACGACGCCGGACCGTCCGGGAACGAATATCCCTGACAACGAAGTACCGCAGAGCCCGGGAACGCCGGATATCATAACGATCAGCGACGAGCCGACGCCGTTGTCGAACTTCGAGACGATTGAGGATGAAGATGTGCCGTTAGCATTCCTTGCCCCGATGACGGGAGACAACAAGCCTGTGGGAGCGGCAGCGCTGTTCGGGCTGCTGGCCCTGGGAATGATGGGAGCGTTCGGGATCCTGGCTTCGAGAAAGGACGAGGAGGACGCGTAAGCCTTGTCCGGAGCGCGGGACGCGCGGATAGAACGGAATCACAGTAAGACATGCGGGCCGGCCGATGGCCGGCCCGCATGAAGCAGAACAGAGAATAAACTGCAAAGGGGGAACGCCGATTGTAGGCGCTCCCCCCTTAATTATGTTTACACAAATGGTCAGACAGTGTAAACGGTACAAAACAAGGTAAACGGTACAAAACAAGCCGATTTTCAAGCACCTTTGTTTTTGAGATAATACGTTTATCAATCTTAGAAACGGAGGTGCTTTTTTATGAAACCTACTGACGACATGTCAACAG
>CANQRU010000017.1 GCA_947626395.1 uncultured Lachnospiraceae bacterium
CGTGGGACATGACGTCGTGGCGCACCAGGCGCTCCCGCTCCTTCGCCACGTCGTAATTGATATCGTCCTGATGGGCCTTAAGCTCGTCGACCTGCTCCTGCGTGATCGGAAGACCCAGCTCCTTCTCGGTCTCCGCCAGGGCGATCCAGAGCTTACGCCAGGTCCTGAATTTCTTGTCCGGCGAGAAAATGTACTGCATTTCCTTGCTGGCGTACCGCTCGGAGAGCGGGCTTTGGTATCTGTCGTTCATGAAAACCTCCATGTATTAAATGTGGGGGGACGACGCTGTTTGACGCGTTTCTTCCTTCGTTCTGCTCCGCAGTGCGCAGCTCAAAAACCTGCGGTTTTTTCGCTGTACGGGCTGCGCCCTATGAATGTACAGATACGTCAGGCCGCTTACGTGCAAGCACGACGCGGCTTGACGTATCTGTACATTCGCACTGCTTATGCCTAGCGCACATATTCTCCCCTTATATCCTCCGTGGGGGGCTCGATCGGATAATCGCCGGTGAAGCAGGCGGTGCAGATCGGCAGTCCCTCGGCCATTTCCTTCAGCCGCTCCACCCGCAGGTAGGACAGGGAATCTGCGCCGATCAAGAAGCGGATCTCATCCAGGGTCTTGCCGTGGGCGATCAGCTGATCCTCCGACGGAATGTCCGTGCCGAAATAACAGGGATGCAGAAACGGCGGCGCGCTGACCTTCACATGCACTTCCTTCGCGCCGGCCTCCCGAAGCATCCGCACGATCTGATGGCTGGTGGTGCCGCGGACGATGGAGTCGTCGATCATGATGACCCGCTTGCCTTCCACGGCCTCCTTTAACACGTTCAGCTTCACGCGGACCGCCGAGACCCGGTTGCTCTGCTTGGGTTTGATGAAAGTCCGGCCCACGTACGTATTCTTCACAAAGGCCGTTCCGTAGGGGATCCCGGATTCCAGCGCGTAGCCAAGGGCCGCCGCGTTTCCGGATTCCGGCACGCCCACCACCAGGTCCGCGTCCACCGGCGAATCCTTCGCCAGGCACCGGCCCGCGTAGACCCGGGAATGATAGACGCTGACGCCGTCGAAGACCGTGTCCGGTCTCGCGAAATAAATATACTCAAAGACGCACCGCGCCTGCCGCTTCGCGTCCGCAAAGCACATACTGCGATCCGACTCGATGCCGTCTTTCGTGATCGCCACCACCTCGCCGGGCTCCACGTCGCGGATGAACTCCGCTCCGATCGTGGCTAGGGCGCAGGTCTCCGAGGTCAGGATATAGGCCCCGTCCTTCTTTCCGATGCACAATGGCTTGAATCCAAAGGGATCCCGGGCGCCGATCAGCTTCCGCGGGCTCATGATCACCAGCGAATACGCGCCGTCCAGCTTCTTCATGGCCTTCGCCACCGCCTCCTGGACATTCTTCGAATCGATCCTCGCCCGCGCGATCAGGTAGGCGATGACCTCCGAGTCGATGGTCGTCTGGAAAATAGCCCCGGTATAGGCCAGCTCCCTCCGAAGTTCGGGCGCATTGACCAGATTGCCGTTATGGGCCAGGGCCAGGGTGCCCTTGATGTAGTTCAGGACCAGCGGCTGGGCGTTCTCCCGGGTGCTGCTGCCCGCCGTGGAATACCGCACATGACCTACGCCGATATTGCCGTGAAGCGCCTCCAGCGTCTCCGGCAGGAAGACCTCGTTGCACAGCCCCATGCCCTTGTGGACCCGGACCGCGTGCTTGGGTCCCTCCGTATCGCTGACCGCGATGCCGCAGCTCTCCTGTCCCCGATGCTGCAGGGCAAATAAACCATAATAGATGGTGGAGGCGACTTCTCCACCATCTAAATCATACATTCCGAAGATGCCGCACTCCTCATGCAGCTTATCGTCCGAGTTCCGGATATTTTCCATTTCCATGGTTTTGCACCACCTTCGCCTGTCTGCCGGATGTCCGCCTTTCAGAATAATCCTACTGGATCCCCAGCCTGCGGAACACTTCCTGATACGCGTCCTCCACATTGCCCAGATCCCTGCGGAAACGGTCCTTGTCCAGCTTCTCGTGGGTCTCCTTGTCCCAGAGACGGCAGGTATCCGGGGACACCTCGTCGGCCAGGATGATCTGCCCGTGATAACGTCCGAATTCGATCTTGAAATCGATCAGCTCGATGCCGAGGCTCGCGAAATACTCCCGCATCACTTTATTGACTGTAAACGCATATTTCGTGATCGTGTCGATCTCTTCCTGGGTAGCCAGGTTCAGGGCCAGCGCGTAGTAGCTGTTGATGAACGGATCATGCAGATCGTCGTTCTTATAGCTGAACTCCAGCGTCGGGCAGGCCAACTTGATGCCTTCCTCCATACCCAGCTTCTTGGCAAAGCTGCCGGCGGAGAAATTGCGGATGATGACCTCCAGCGGAACGATCTCTACCTTCTTCACCAGCGTCTCCCGGTCGTTCAATTCCTCTACCAGATGGGTCGGCACGCCTTCCTTCTCCAGCAATTTGAAAATATGATTGGTCATGCGGTTGTTGATCGCGCCCTTGCCTACGATCGTGCCCTTCTTCTGGCCGTCGAACGCCGTCGCGTCGTCCTTGTAGGATACGATCAGCAGATCCGGATCGTCCGTCAGGAAAACCTTTTTTGCCTTGCCTTCGTATAACTGTTCTCTCTTTTCCATGGGTAGCCACCTGTCCTTTTTGTGCGCCGCGGCCTGCGCCGTCCGCCTCACCCGGACGAGAATCCGCCCGCTGCGTCCGGACGGAAATCCGTCCGCTGCATACGGCCTGCGCCGTCCGCGGCAAATGATATGTATGATGCAGCAGAAATCTCAATGGAAGCATTATAGCGTATCGGATGGATTATAGCAAGAGGTTTCGGCGGATTTTTCCTTGAGTTTCCGCAAACTGCACCAGAAAAGCGGTTGAACCTGTCCAAAGTGCTGCTCTACCGCATTTTTTGAAAGAGTTAAAAGGACGGTTCCATGAGCAGACGCACCTAAACAGGTCCCGTTGGAACCGGACCAGGGAGGGCATATTCTTTTCCCTATATTTATACGACCAGCCGAAGGCGGAGCTGACGGTATACAGGCCGTTTCGTCCGGAACCAGAGTCTGACGCCTTCTTTTGCATACGATAGTATTCCGCTGATGCCTTTTGCCAGCCGGTAATACCAGAAATGGACTTTCTCTTTGATAGCGGCTGCTTTCTGCAGGATAGAGACTTTCAGGGCATTTGTTTCCGGCTTCATGGACATGTGGGCAAGAAACGCCATGCACAGGGTGATGTAAAAATTTAAAGCGTTGATGGAAACAAGCTTCCTCACCCGGAAATCCTCAAACCGGAACATCTGCTTTTTGCAGCGGAAATACTCCTCGATGCGCCATCTGGAGAAGTACAGCTTTGCGACCCGGATGACATCTTCCTTTGACCGGATCTCCTTATTGGTGGCGAGCATCATGGGATGCTCCGTGATGCCATAAACCAAAACAAGATAAATATCCTTTTTCGAGGCAGTGATCTGTACTTTTACATGGGACAGATAGGCGTCATGGTTTTTGCCTTTGTAAATAAGGGGCGTTTTGATCTTTCCTTTGCGCTGGTTACGAAGCTGTGTTGCGGGAACCCATTTCCCATGGAAAAACAGCTTACGTTTTGCGGTAAGGCGGATCACGTAATCCTGCCCCAGTCCATCGAGCTTTAGGAACATCTTGTTGTCATCATACCCCCTGTCCATGACGAAAGTGGCCTTACCGAACAGGGCTGCGCCGCGTTCCATGGCGGAGAAGGTGATGTCGTTGACAGAGGTAAAACTCTTTTCTTTGGAAGAATGGACCTGGGAGAAGATACTGACCGGATGGTTGCTGTCTGTCAGCACGCAGGCCTCCGTGACATGGTATCCTTTCTCATAGACATTTTTTGTTTCCGTGCTTTTAGAGCCGTCCCTGACAAGGCCGAGAGCTTCGAATTTATAACCATCGGGCTTTACCACATCGCTGTCATCGATATGAATGACCGGGTGGGAAGGTGCCCATTTCTGGACGGCGGCAAGATAAGATGAGAGAGCTTTTTGGGGGACTCCTTTGTTCAGGTGTCTTGTGAGGCGCTCCACGGAATTGACCTTTTTTGAATCTTCATGGAGTTGGTCGACGATGTCGGTGAGGAGGCAGCTTCCGGCAGCGAGCATGCCATAGGTCATGTCGGCAGTAAACTTTTTATCGGGCTTGGAAAGGTGCTTGGAAATTTTATTTGAGAACTTTAAAATTTCCCTTTTCATTTGGTAGGTATCTGATGTAAAATGGGTCATAAGGAATCCCCCCGTTTTTGTTTAGTAAGGTTTTTGTTTGGGCACTTAAATTTTACACCAAAATCGGTCAGGATTCCTTATATTTTTGAGATTTTTTCAAAGATGTTCATAAGTAATGTATTGTCGGTGAACAGAACTGCGGAAACTCAAGGGATTTTTCCTGTTGAATTATTTCGCTTCATGGTGTATAATATGCTTATCTGGACAGCCGGGAGATAGATGAAGCCTATCCGCTCCGGCGCAGATTCAACAGTTACTGATAAGCAAGCTGCCTTCTCCTGCCAAGAGACGAGGCAGCTTGCTTATTTTCTATAATTCAGAATCGCTACTATGAGCAGCGCTGCGGTCAAAATGACCATAAACTCCTCATATGTACTCATAAGCATCACCCTTTCCGCAAAATGAAGGAACGGATGACTGCACGCCTCCCCAGCCGCCCGGGTAAACATATTATATTGTCAAGGTACCTCCGAACTATCCGGCAGTACATCTCCGGCCGGTTCACACCCCATCTCCCGCTTCCGTCTCCCCGGCCCTCTCCTCCTGCCGGTAGAACTCGACGGCCCCGTCCCGCATCCGCAGACGGAAGCCGAAGATCTCCTCTATAAGAGCGCCGTCCCCGCCCTTGTCCTCCGCCGGACTCAGCCACTGCTGGCTCTCACTTTCTGCGCGCAGCGCGAAGAAATCTGTGCCGCCATACTGATAAAACAGTACCGCCGCCTCCAGAGTAAGCGCCGCAATGCAAGCGCGCCGGAGCTTCCGGTTCCACACGCCCTCACGCGCAAACCTTCTCCATGATTTTTTTGCTGAAAATACAGAATCTTTCCGCAGCATAACACACCTATTCTTCCATAACGTTTTTTGATCTTTCGGAAATTTTCGCGGCAGACATGCAGATAATCCCATGATCCGCAGCCGCCAGATCACACCGGGTTCCCGGCGGTTCGCATGAATCGCAATCAGAAAAAGCGGAACTGACAAAAGAAGTATATCATATGCCGGGCTGTATGGCAACTGGTTTCCTTTTGCATATTGACGCCTGCATACTGATGCAACAGAAGCGGTTCACCGGCACATCTGTACCGCTAAACCGCTTCTGTCATAACTTACGCTTCGCTCACCTGTTAACTTCTGCGCAGAAAAACCACTTACGATATCCTGCTGACAGTACGCTCTCTATGTTACTGCACCAGCGCGCCCTTATAGCCGTCAGACGCCTCATTGAAATAATAGCTCTTACCGTCGATGACATGGTTTCCTACAAACATGGAACCCATCCATCCGTCGGATACCGGATTCAGATAATACACGCGTCCATCCGTATCCGTAAACCATCCGGTCTGCATATAGCCGTTGGCGTCGAAATGATACCAGTCAGTGCGGCCGTTATAGGCCAGCTGCGCCCAGGTATTCGCGGGCCATGTACCGTCAGCATTCCTGTACCACCAGCCTGTCTCATTCTGAACCCAGCCGGCAGTATAGATCGTTTTGGTCCTGGAAGAAGAGCCGGAACTGTAACTGGAGCCGCCGGATGAAGACGGCGTCTTGCTGAGGCGTTTCGCCAGTACATAGGTGCCGGGCTGATCGATCTGCAGCAGAATATAGCTTCCTTTTTTCTTCGCAACTCCGGACGGAAGCTCCGCAGGGACGCCGCCGCTTACAGAATAAACAACCAGATCCTTCTCAGACACATCTGTCAGGCTGTCCGGAAGCGCCATCCTTAAACGAACCGGCACCTTCAGAGTTGCGATCGGCGTCATTTGGCTCGTATCCTGACCACGGGCAAAACTTACCCTGAATCCAAACGGATTCAAACCAGAGACCGCGTTCACATCTGCCCCGGCCGCATCGTCCAGAATTACCTGAAAATGATCGCCCTCCCCGTTTACAGTATGGTCCGCCAGCGGCAGATTTCCCTGGAAATACTGAGCATCCTCAAGCATTCCCACCATGCTGCCATTCTCCTCTAACCACCAATCGCCTGCCTCAACATAGGGCGAAATCATGTTCTGCAGCCTGTTCAGAGCATCCCACGTTCTCTCATCCAGCGGGGATTTCATCGTTTTGAGACGTTCCGCTATCTTGTTTACCATCTCTGTCAGCAGTTGGGATTCTGCTTCTTCGGTCCAAGTACCTTCATTCTTTTTCTCATCCAATTCAATCTCGTATTGGTCCATGATGCTATGAACATCCCTGCTGGCCGAACTTCCGGTCACGGTCAGCTCAACGGTCGCCTTCGCGCCAAGCCATTCGATCGTAATCGTAGCGGTTCCGGCCTCCTTCGGTATGATTCTCCATCTAAAACCAGGCTGTTCATGATGACCCTCTTCGTCATCCCACTCATCCATCTCTTCCTCAAGCTCCGCAATCTTATCGTCGCTGATACTCCATTTGGGTCTTTCATTTTCTGTATAATACCACTCCAATCTGCCGTCCCAGTACTGGCTGTCCTCAAAATCAGCCATTCCATTATGATAGATATCCTCAACGCCAATATCCTCGATGCCAAGCCAGCCAGAGTCAGCTTCATTCATATCGATTTTAATCTCTTCATCACTCAGCGTCATCGTACGTTCTTTGACAGTGACTGTCGTCGTGACCTCATTCTCGGAGCCTTCGATCCAGAACCGGTATGTCGAGGTTCCCGGGTTAACGCCTACAATTTTAAAGTAGACCGTATCCTCTGTCCCGCTTTCAGCCCAATAATCCGTTTTCCAGTTCGGCCTGTTCTCCTCCCCGCTTTTCTCATCGCTCGACTCGCCCCACAAGTACCGCAGAGCGTCTTTATCATCTACCTTAACAGCAATTCGGGTACTCTTACCTACTTCCACAGTTGTTCTGCCCGTAATCTTAATCTTTGATTCGACCGGTATGTCCTTGATCGTCACCTTTGATTCATAGGAATAACTGTCAGGCTGATCCGTAAGCGTCGTTCTGATAATTGCCTTATCAGGCGCAGTTTCATCGACACGGACCCCATAGCCAATAATAAGAGCAGTTTCATCATCTTCCTCAGCCTCCCAATCATAGGGATGCCAGGCGCTTTCATCCCCCCAGAAATCAACACTCAATCCTTCCGGATCATCGACAAATTCCACGCCTATCATCCCTTCAGGGTCGCTGTTCACACGATCGCGATACGCGTTTGCCGCGGTCGCCGTATTGAATTCAGCACGCAAATAAATTGCGTTATCTGAAGCTTTCCTGTAAAATTCGGTTTCGCCGTTCAGATTGATTACACTCGCTGGACCGGCCTTTTCTTCCAATCCTTCCGCCGCCCGCGCCGTAATCTCCCGCGCGCCTGCGCCGGGGATCAGCGCCAGGACCATGGCGATTGTCAGGATCACACTTAATTTTCTTCTGAATTCTCTCATACTGTTCCTCCTTGTCTTCTTGATATCCTGTCCGAACAGATCCTGCGCGGGATAACCGCGCACAATCCTTCCCACAGTACCAAGAATAGCATATCTGAGAATTCAAAAGGTCAGCAAATCTGCATTATTTTCGTCCGTTCTCCTATTAGTCAGAATACGGCGCGGCGGTAGTCAGAACCGAAAGAAAATCCCACAGGATATCCGCCGTGCGCAAATCATCTGCATTTTCAGAAAAAAGATAATTATACAAATTGACAATGCCGTCGCCTTCCTCTATGACGGTATTCAGCATCTCATCCATCGCATCCGCGATCCGTCTGCCGTTTGTCCGGTACCAGTCCTGTTTCCGAAGCAGCAGCTCGTCATCATACCAGAGCCGGTAATTTAACTTCTCGATCAGGGAAACCTCTCCCCGCCGGATCATATCCTCCGAGAATTCTCCGCTTTCGAAAAATTCCCGATCCTCGGCCGCCTTCGCATTCAGCGCAGGATCGCCATAAATCTGCTCTGCCAGCCGGCTGCTGGCTTCACCCAGCGTTTTATAATCTTGACTGCAGTAAGCCTCCATCGCCCGATCCAGCTCCTCCCGGTATATTTCCGGATTAAACAGGAGAATTCCGGTCTCTGACCGGCTGTCGGTATCTGAGCGGGGTTCAGCGCCTAACTGGCTTTCCATGTTCTCACTGTATATATCCGGCACTGCGGTTCCTTTCCAGACAGCCGCACACGCCAGTGCCGTCAGAACCGCTCCGGCCGCCGCTCCCGCAAGCGCAGCGGACGCCTGCCCCCTGCGCCGTTTCCCGCGGCATGGCGGGAAGGCCTTCTCTGCCCGGACGCACCGGCGAAGAGCCTCGCCAAGCAGGTCAGCCTCCTGATAACGTCTGTCAGGCTCGAACGCTGCGGCCCTTCGGATCACCTTTTTCAGGTTCCCGGAACAGTCCGCGTCCGCCAGCCGTCTCTCTTCAAAGCTCCCGCAGAGCAGATACAGAAGCGTCCGCCCCGTGCCGTAGATATCGGTGCGCACATCCGTCTGACGGAAACCGAACTGCTCCGGAGCGGCGGTGTCCTTCGAACCTGTGAAAACGGTATCCCGCTCCTTCTCCGGCTGAAAACGCCTGGCCGTGTCGAAATCCAGCATCACCAGCTGCCCGTCCGCCGTCACCAGAAGATTCTCCGGCTTCACGTCGCGGTGGATCATCGGCGGCGTCATCCGGTGCAGCCGGTCAAGGATCCCGCAGATCTGAATGCCGTACCCGACCGTCTCCGCTTCCGTCAGACGGCCCCGCCGGTCTGTCAGCTGCTTAAGCGTCACGCCTTCGCAGTATTCTCTGACCAGCGCCGCATACCCTTCCCCTTCGATATATCCGTAAATATGTATGATTCCAGGAGTCTCCGGCCCGCGCGCCGCACGATACCCCCCCCGTAGCGTTTCCGAGTTGACGTCCCCTGCCGGTTTCTCCGCTCCGGCCGTTCCTCCTTCTTCTTCTATCGCCGTCCAGACTTCTCTCAGGCTTTCCGCTTCCCGCCGGAGGAATTCTCTCTGCCGCCCGTAAGCCAGCTTGACCACGCAATACCGGTACGTCTGCCTGTCCGCGGCCAGATAGAGTTCCTTTCCCTCTCCCCGCCGGAGGCATCCCAGTATCCGGTACCCGGCGGTCACAGCCTCCGGCAGTTCTTCCCCTGCCAGGATCTCACTGTAATACTTCTCAAATTCAGCACGTTCATCCATTCACTTCCGCCCCCTGCCAGATAAAATCCCTGGCCTTCTCGAAATTCATCCCCCTGCTGACAGCAAAGACCACCCTCGCGTCACGGGGATCCTTCACATAGAGTTTCTCACGCTCCGCCAGCCGCAGCAGCCGGTCCATTTCCGTCAGATCCAATCCCAGATACAGCCCGCACAGGATTACCTGATCGCGTTTCATCCGCCGGATGCCGTTAAGCAGCTGATAACCATAGACCCGATCCACGTTCAGCACCCGGATCAGCCGGGCGCGGCTGACGCCCCGACGTTCCATCAGGCTCGACAGATAGGCGGTGAATTCTGGATGCGGATTGTCAAGAACAAGCTGCTCCTGATATTCTTCATTTTTCACGATCCTCTGATACAATTCATTCGTGTCCATATACAATCTCCTTCGTAATTCCCGGAAATGCATCTACCGCAGCAGAACACAAGCCGTCGCCGGCGTGCTCTCTTTCGAATTATAATCCAAACTGTCTTTCTGTGCAATCAGCAAATCATAAGGAGGATTCACTTGACATAGAACGGTCTGCCGACTATAGTAGAATCAAGATCTTCATCCGGCATTCTGTCAGGACGGGATTCTGATACATCTTTTTGTTTCTCGGCGTGCCAGCCGCAGATTCAGGTTTAATGTGCAGAGGGGGCATATTGTCCTTTTCGCAAAAAATCATTGAACTTAAGGGGGAGAATCGGTATAATGGGGAAGAAGGTTAATAAAAAGTACAAGGATCGGCTGTTCCGGTTCATTTTCGGGAACCGCCGGGAAATGCTGGCGCTCTATAACGCGCTGAACGGGACGCATTACACGGATCCGGAACAATTGGAGATCATGACGCTGGAAGACGTCATTTACATGAACATGAAGAATGATGTCGCGTTCTTATTCGGGGCGGAACTGCACCTGTGGGAACACCAAAGCACAATGAATCCAAACATGCCGGTAAGAGGACTGTTCTATTTTGCAAGGCTTTATAAGAAATACGCAAAGATACACAAGCTGAACCTGTACAGCAGCCGCATACAGGCGCTGCCTTATCCGCAGTATATTGTCTTTTATAACGGCAGAGAGGATGAACCGGACCGGAAGGTATTGCGGCTGTCGGACGCATTTGCGAAGCCGGAAGAATATGCGGCTGGGTCAGTATTTACATCCGAAGGCGCAAAGCCGCGATGCGGCTTTCCAGATCCCTGCGTGGAGGTGACGGCAACCATGCTGAATATCAATCTCGGAAAGAACCGAGAGCTGATGCGGCAGTGCCGGCGTCTGGAGGAATATGCTACATTTGTGGAAATAGTGCGGGCGCACCTGGATACAGGACTTGAACTGGAGGCAGCCGTGCGTAAAACCATGGAAGTCTGCCTGCAGAAGGGGATTCTGTCCGACGTCCTGGAAGAGCATACAGAGGAGGTAGTGGAGATGTTTCTGACGGATTATGATTTCGAAGAACATATGAAGATGGAACGGGAAGAAAATTATGCATATGGGAAGGCGGAAGCCGTCTGCGATATACTGGAAGACATCTGCGTCCTTCCAGATAGGTGGCGTAAGCGGATCATAGCCGAGGATAATCCTGATACACTTAAGACGTGGCTGAAAATCGCACGTCGCGCGGGGAATCTGGATGAATTTCTTGAAAAAAGCGGCCTGCGGAAATGAGGCTCTCGGGAAACCCCGCGCAGGCCGGCTGCAACTGCAGTCATCCCGCGCGGGATTTATTTTTTACGTTCTTCAGCCGCATCGCTATCTATGCAGCTTAAAACCGGATCCTCTCCTCCAGATAATCTCTAAGCTCCGCGATCGGCACCCGCACCTGCTCCATCGTATCGCGGTCGCGTACCGTCACCGCCTGGTCGTTCTCAGAATCGAAATCGTAGGTCACGCAGAACGGCGTGCCGATCTCGTCCTGGCGGCGGTAGCGCTTGCCGATGTTGCCGCGGTCGTCGAACTCGCAGTTGAAATATTTGCACAGATCGGCGTAGATCTTCTCCGCGCCCTCGTTCAGCTTCTTCGAAAGCGGCAGCACGCCTACCTTCACCGGCGCGATGGCCGGATGGAAATGCAGCACCGTGCGCACGTCGCCCTCGGCCAGCTCCTCCTCGTCGTAGGCCGCGCAGAGGAACGCCAGCGTCACGCGGTCGGCGCCCAGGGACGGCTCGATGACGAAGGGGATATATTTCTCATTCTTCGCGTCGTCAAAATAGGTCAGATCCTGGCCGGAAGTCTCCTGATGACGGGTCAGATCGTAATTGGTGCGGTCCGCGATGCCCCAGAGCTCGCCCCAGCCGAAGGGGAACAAATACTCGATGTCGGACGTGGCCTTGCTGTAGAACGCCAGTTCCGCCGGATCGTGGTCGCGCACCCGCATCTCTTCCGGCTTAATGCCCAGGGTCTGCAGCCAGTCGATGCAGTACTGCTTCCAATAGGCGAACCACTCCAGATCCGTGTCCGGCTCGCAGAAGAATTCCAGCTCCATCTGCTCGAACTCCCTGGTGCGGAACGTGAAATTGCCCGGCGTGATCTCGTTGCGGAAGGATTTGCCGATCTGGGCAATGCCGAACGGGATCTTCTTGCGCGACGTCCTCTGGACGTTCTTAAAGTTCACGAAAATGCCCTGGGCCGTCTCCGGGCGCAGATAGACCGTATTCTTCGCGTCCTCGGTCACGCCCTGGAAGGTCTTGAACATCAGATTAAACTGACGGATATCGGTAAAATCATGCTTGCCGCAGCTGGGGCAGCAAATGTTCTGATCCTCGATGTACTGCTTCATCTGCTCCTGGCTCCAGCCGTCCACGGCCTCGTCCGGAACAATGCCCTTCTCCTTCATGTAATTCTCGATCAGCTGGTCCGCGCGGAACCGCTCATGGCAGGCGCGGCAGTCCATTAACGGATCCGAAAATCCGCCCAGATGGCCGCTGGCCACCCAGGTCTGGGAGTTCATCAGGATCGCGCAGTCCACGCCCACATTATAAGGGCTCTCCTGGACGAACTTCTGCCACCAGGCCTTCTTCACATTATTCTTCAGTTCCACGCCCAGGTTGCCGTAATCCCAGGTGTTGGCCAGGCCGCCGTAGATCTCGGAGCCCGGATAGACGAACCCTCTGGATTTGGCCAGCGCCACGATCTTGTCCATTGTCTTTTCCATAATAATTACCCTGCCTTTTCTATGATTTATGTTATCGTTCTGACATACCTGTTTTCACACCGGACAGGCAGCAATATATCACTTAAATACAATATACGCGTCCCCATCCGCCACCTGCGCCGTATACTTATCCAGCAGGCTCACCGCCCCGCTGTAATAGAGAATACGCTTCTCCGCCTGAACCGTAACCGGTCCGGTTACCGCGATCAGATGCAGATCTGTCCTCCTTCGGATCTGCTCCGGCGTCACCGGATCACTCCGCTTCGCGTCGGTCCACGCCTCATCCTCACCCGGAACATCCGGCAGCCCTTCTCCGACCATGGTCACAGAAAGCTTCTCCGTATGATTCTCCGCGTCCTGAGACGCCTCCGTAAAGCGCATCAGATTCTCCGCGTCCGAATACCGTAAAACTATGCTGGCCGCTCCGTCTCCCAGTCGGACCTCTTCCACTGTAACCGGCTCATCCTCCTGCCCTTCACAGGCAGATCGCTCCGCGTTATAAGCTGCTACCTCTTCCTCGACCCGCGCCGTCAGCTCTTCCTCACTGTAATAATCCTTCGCCGCGTCATACGCTCCGCAAAGCACCGTATACAGCCCGCCGTCCCGCGCGATATAGATCGCACTCCGGTCATCCGGAAATGAATTTCCACCGGCGCCGCAGCCCGTCAGAAAAACCGACATCGCAGCGACGATTACCGCAGCGGTCATCATCCCCGCAGATTTTTCCGCTCTTCCGCCAGACCTTCCCGTGTCTTCATCCTTACGCATAAGATCCCTCCCATCATGTGATGTAGCTGTTGCTATGTACCCTGCTCACATTTCGGTTCTCTTATGCATCGCCTGCGCATTCAGCCCGCAGTATACCATGATTTCCCTATATTTTCAATACCCGCCCCTCGATTTTATCCCTTTACATGCCCCGCAACGTCTCAAGAATCTTAATCGACTGAAACTCCCTGTCCACATACCTCCTAAGATTCATCTCCACGCACCTGGCGAATTCCTCCATCACCGAATCCGTCAGCGTAAACGTATAAAGCCTCTCCATCGGACTCCACACCACATACTCCCACGCATAAGCCGCCGCCTCACTGACTTCCGCCGGCGGCTTCTCCGTATACTCCCCCCCGATCACCATCGCCTTCAGCTCAAACACCCTCTGCACCAGCCGATCCGGCAGCCCCGGCTTCAAAAGCGCCCGCAGCGACTGATAGATCAGAAGCAGCATCGCCGACCCATCCAGATTCTCCCGCGAATAATAATCCCCGAATTCCAGGAAATACTGCCCATAACAGGCCGCCTCCACATCCCCCGTCAGCTCCTCGAAATACCGGCTGATCTCCGCGTCCTGCAGGTTATACGCCTCCCGCCCCTCATAGAGCTTAAATGTCCCGAACGCGAACGGCCTGCTCGGCCCCATAAGCCTGCTTCCGGGCCGCTTCGCGCCCCGTGCAAACGCCGTGATCTTCCCCCGTTCCCGGGTCAGGATCACCAGCCGCTTATCATATTCTCCCACCGCGGTGGATCTCAATACCATGCCGGTCAGTTCGATCAGTTCCCGCATACCCTTTTGTCTCTTTCGTTTCATTCCGACAGCTTCTCATCCAGGCAATCACGCTCCGGGCGAAAGCGCCCTCCTTTCAGGCCGCGACACATGCCGCCGCGAAGATGTTACCTATTCCTTCTGCTGAAAATACCCGTAATTCTTCATATACAGCTCGCTGTCCCGCCACTCCTTACGCACCTTGACCCAGAGCTTCAGATTCACACGGGCTCCCATCAGGTTCTCAATCTCCTGACGCGCCGCGGTGCCGATGCGTTTCAGCATGGCGCCGCCCTTGCCGATAATGATGCCCTTGTGGCTGTCCCTCTCGCAGATGATCGTGGCCTCGATATCGAACATGCCGTCCTTTCTCTCGCTCATCTTCTCGATGGTCACAGCGATACCATGGGGAATCTCATCCGAAAGCATCCGCAGCGCTTTCTCCCGGATCAGTTCCGCCGCGATCTGCCGCATAGGCTGGTCCGTCACCGTATCTTCATCGTAATACTGCGGACCGTACGGCAGATACTGGAACAGAATGTCTGTCATTTTATCCGTATTCTGGTCCTTTAACGCCGACACCGGCACGATCTCGGCGAATTTGCACAGCCCCCGGTAGGCCTCCATGAACTTCAGGATATCCTCCTGATTCTTCACGGTGTCGATCTTATTGATCACCAGGATCACCGGCGTCTTCACCTTCCCCATAAGCTCCGCAATATGCCGCTCGCCGACGCCGATGAATGTGGACGGCTCCACCAGCCACAGCACCACGTCCACCTCGCTCAAGGTGCCCACGGCCACATTCACCATATACTCGCCCAGCTTGTTCTTCGCCTTGTGAATGCCGGGGGTATCCAGGAAAATAATCTGGCCCCGCTCGTCCGTATAGACGGTCTGGATGCGGTTGCGGGTGGTCTGGGGCTTCTCCGACGTGATCGCGATCTTCTGCCCGATCAGATGGTTCATCAGCGTCGATTTGCCTACGTTCGGCCGGCCGATCAGGGCCACAAATCCGGATCTGTAATTATCGTTCATATCATCACCCGCGGAACAGCGCCTTCACCTCGCCGAACATCTCCTTATTCGCTTCCACCTTCTCGCCGCTGCCGATCACGCACAGGCTCTCTTTCTCCAGCACCGCCTTGATGATCGGGGCCAGCGCCCTGATATCCTCCGGCTGGGCCGAAAGGATCTGCGCCCGCTCCTTCGCCAGCATCTCATTGCTCACATGGGAAAGATAGGCGGACAGGCCGCGGTCCCCCTTCGCGGACGGAGTCAGCGGCGAATCCATCTCGCTGATCGTGCCGATCACATATTTGGTCATATCCCTTTCGTCCGCGTCGAAATTCTCCAGATATCCGACCACATTGTCGTAGACCTCGTTGGTCTCCTTCATGTTCGGATCCCGGTAGGAAGCGAAATATCCGTCGCCGGACCGGCCGAAGCCGCTCATGCAGCCGTAGGCCCCTCCCTTGACGCGCAGATTGATCCACAGGTAGTCGTAGTTTAAGATCGGCCGCAGGATCTGCAGAGCGCCGGTATAATCGTAACCTTTCTCCCGGAAATTCCCGCACCGGGCCACATAGTTGACCTGGGCCGATGTCTTGAAGCCTTCGTTTAAGTTCTTCTTCTCGAACTCGAACGGATAAGTCCGGCCGCTGCCCGCGGGAAGCGCGTCCACCAGCACCTTCATGGCGTCCGGCAGAAGCTTAAGGCCTTCCTCGTCCGCGGTAACGCTGAGCAGCATATTATCTACCGTGAAGAGTTCCGCCGCCACCGACTCAAGCCTGGCGATCAGCGCCTTCGGATCCTTCTCATAAGCCTTCACCGTATCCTCGAGGAACTGATAGAAGCCGATACCTCCGGTCATATCATTGAACCTGGATGCGGCGGAAAAATAGGACATGGCCCGGGAGATCGCCGCCTGATGGCTGCCGCCCTCCAGCTTCATCCGGGAGCGGGAACGTATTTCCTTAAGCACGTCGCCCAGCCGCTTCTCATCCGTAAACTTCGAGCCGGTCAGGATCTCCGCCAGAAGGCCGAATCCGTCCGGAAGCTTCTCATAAAGCGTCTTCATGTTGGCCGCGAATACGCCGGTGAAGGTGCCCGGACGGTCAAAATCCGCATAGGTGCTCGTTCTGAATCCGATCCCGCCGGTCTGCAGATAGATCTCACTGCTCAGATCCGAATAGCTGTAATGCTCCGTATCCACATATCCCATCAAAAACTTCAGAAGTCCTACATAGGGCAGATCCTCCATCGGGACCCGGTCCGTATTGAACAGCGCCTTCACATAGCAGATACCGGATGTGAAATACTCGTGGCACACGGTCATGACCCCGTGGGTGACGGATTCCTTCCAGTAATTCTCCTCCGCCTTAGAACTGATATCCTCCCGGCGGAGCATCGGGATCTTCTCCAGATCCTCCTTCGGCGACGGCGCGTCCTGATACGCCTTCAGTTCCTTCGTCTGCTCTACCAGCCGCTTAATCTCCTCCGCGGACAGGGACGCCTTGTAAGCGGCCAGCTTCTCCGCGACCTTCGCGTCCTCTTTGGCCGTCTTGTTCTTCTCCGGCTTCACCACGACCGTGACCTCAAAGGGATTGTCTAAAAGCCAGTCCCTGATCAGCTGTTCAAAATATCCCTCGTCCGCCGCTTTCTTCAGGAACGCAAAGGTATCCTCATAGCGCAGAAGCATTAACGGGTCCTCGCCGTAAAGCCAGCTCTCCATGGCGTGCAGGCCATACATGAGCCCTTTCGGCGCCCATCCGTAGTCCGCCTCCCGGTCAAGGAATTCATAGTGATTGATGCCCGCCAGCAGGCATTTCCTATCCAGTCCTTCTTCAGCCAGCTTCCGGAGAGTTCCCTTCACCACGGCCAGAAACTCCCCTTTCTGGTCCGCGTCCGCGTTCTTGGCCGTCACGGTAAAATAAGGCTGCAGGATACCGTCGGCAAAACCGCCCAGGATGTCGCCGCCGATCCCCGCGTCGAGAAGCGCCTGCTTAAGCGCCGCTCCGGGAGCGTCGATCAGCGCGTACTCCAATATCTCAAACGCCGTGAAAAGCACCGGATCCAGACGGTCGCCCACCACGGTACTGATGGAAAGATAGGAAGCCTTCTCCTCCGATTCCTCGTCTGTGATGGGATAGGTGATCTCCTCCTGCTTCGGCTCGCCAAACGGCTTCTGCCTGCGGATTTCCGAATCTACCTGGGCCTGCGGGTCATTACGGTCATATTTGCTTAAATACGCTTCGTCAAGCCAGTTCAGCCGCTCTTCCATATCCATATCGCCGTACAGATAAATATAGCTGTTGGCCGGATGATAGTAAGTCTGGTGGAAATGAAGGAACTGCTCATAGGTCAGATCCGGGATGCAGGCCGGATCGCCGCCGGATTCACAGCCGTAGCAGTTATCCGGGAACAGAGCGTTCTGCGTCCACCGGTCCAGCACGCTTTCCGGAGAGGAAAACGCCCCCTTCATCTCATTGTATACAACGCCGTTGTAACGCAGCGGCGCATTTTCATCCTCCAGCTCGTAATGCCAGCCCTCCTGCTTAAAGATCTTCTCTTCCCGGTAGATATTCGGATGCAGCACCGCGTCCATATAGACATCCATCAGATTCTGGAAATCCTTGTCATTGGTGCTGGCCACCGGATAGATCGTCTTGTCCGGATAGGTTATGGCGTTCAGGAAGGTATTCAAGGACCCCTTCACCAACTCCACGAACGGATCCTTCACCGGGAATTTCTCCGACCCGCACAGGACGCTGTGCTCCATGATGTGGGGCACGCCGGTGCTGTCGGAAGGCGGCGTCCGGAACGCGATGGAAAATACTTTGTTGTTATCGCTGTTTGACAGCAGAAATAACTTCGCGCCGCTCTTCTTGTGTTCCAGAAGGAAGCTTTCGGAATCAAGTTCCTTTATGCGGCTCTGGGCAAGCAGTTCATAAGCCGCCAGATTCTTCAGATCGTTCATAATTCATTCCTCTCTTTCTGTCTTTTTATTTCTCCATATGCAGAGGCCGCATCCGGCGGCTTCCCTTACATACGGATACATTTACATATTACCCATCAAGCGGTCCTTTAAGATCGCCGCGCATTCGCGCACGCACAGATGCAGAAACAATACCGGGTCCGAACCGGCCGCGATCCCGTATACATCCTCCATCCCCCGCTTCTTCGCGATCATCCCCGCACGGAACACATGGTAATTGCTGGTCAGGATACCGATCTGCACCGGCTTTTCCTCCACCTGCAGATATGGCCCCGGCGCCACGTTTCCGTCTCCTTTTCCGGCCAGGTCGCGCTTGCTCTGTTCTCGCTGCAGAATGATCAGCTGGCTGTAGGCGATATTCTCGACCGTGCTGGAAGACACCGGCTCCATGATCAGCCGGGTCGGCGAAACGCCGTTCTCCAGAAGGTACTGATACATGGCCTGGGCTTCGGTCATGGGTTCGTCGGCGCCCTGGCCGCCGGAAAGGATCAGCACGGTTCCCGGACTCTTCCTGCTGTACTGGATCGCTTTATTCAGCCGCTGCCGCAGGGAATTGCTGATTCCCCGCTCGTGAACCTTCGCTCCCAGAACGATCACATAATCCAGCCCCGGCTTCTCGGAAGATACCGCGCCTACGAACACACAGGCTTCCACCACGCAGAAAATGATGACCGCCGCCGCGACGCAGGTCATGACCGGCACCGTCACCCACATGGGCACTTTCTTCGGATGCAGCCTGCAGTAACGGCTCCCCCAGGAAAGGAAGGAAAGAAAGCCCGCCGCGGCCAGCCAGAACCAGGAGAAGGAAACCGAAAAGCCTGCGTACACGGCTATAATGATATAGTATACCAGGCAAAGCACCGCTCCTATTCCCGCAATCCACGCAAGCATAATATCACCTCTCTCCCGATTAAAGCTGCCGGCCTGTCTCTGTCACGCCGGTTCCCGCTTTCCAAACACGCCGTTTCGCCTGCACGCCGCCGCAGAGCGAAATATATCCGCCGTAAATTCCTCCGGCCATAGATCCGTCGGCCGATCACACATCGCACCTGCGCAGGATATCCCCGCGCTCCGCTTCCGCGCCCAGATCTGCGTAAACGATCTGCCTGGCGTGAGGGGCGCTCTGCTGCGGACAGCCTTCCTCATCGTAAATACCGCCCACGGTCGCTTCCAGGTTCCGTCCGTCCGGCTTCATGATCTCGATCGTCTCTCCCACGGAGAATTTATTCTTCTGCTCCAGACGGCAAAATCCCCGCCCGTCCACATCGTCCACCATTCCAAGATAGACGTATTCCTTTATATAGGTGCTCTCCCCGTAGATCTGGGATTCCGCTCCCGGCTTCCCGAAATAAAAGCCCGTCGTGAATTCCCTGCGGGTGCATTTGCCGATCTCCTCCAGATATCGGCCCAGATTCTTCCTGTACGTTTCCCCGCTCTTTCGGAAATCATCAAGAGCCATCCGGTAGGTCCTGGTCACCGCGGCCGCATAAAGCGAATTCTTCATCCGCCCCTCGATCTTAAAGCTGTCGATCCCGGCGGCGGCCAGTTCCGGGATATGGCCGATCATGCACAGATCCTTCGAATTAAATAAAAAGGTTCCTCTTTCATTCTCATATACCGGCAGATATTCCCCGGGCCTGGTCTCCTCGACCACCGCGTAGTTCCACCGGCAGGGGTGGGTGCATTCGCCCTGATTGGCGTCCCTTCCCGTGAAATAATTGCTCAGAAGGCATCGCCCGGAATAGGAAATACACATGGCCCCGTGAACGAAGCACTCGATCTCCATATCCTCCGGGATCTGCGCGCGGATCTGCGCGATCTCGGAAAGGCTAAGCTCCCGGGCCGCGACCACCCGCTTCGCCCCCAGACCGTACCAGAAGCGGTAAGTTTCATAATTCGTACTGTTGGCCTGCGTGCTGATATGCACATCCACATCCGGCAGCAGCTTCCGCGCAAGCGCGAACACGCCGGGATCCGAAATGATCAGCGCGTCCATGCCCACATCCGCAAGCTCCCGGAAATACTCCCGGACGCCCTCCAGATCGCCGTTATGGGCAAATATATTCGCCGTCACATAGACTTTCACGCCGCGGGCATGGGCAAACTCCACGCCCTTCTTCATCTCCTCCAGGGAGAAATTATGCGCCTTAGCCCGAAGCCCATACGCTTCGCCGCCGATATAGACCGCGTCCGCCCCGTAGCGCACCGCTGTCCTCAATACCTCCGGGCTTCCCGCCGGCACAAGCAACTCGATCTTACGCATCGCCGCATCCTTTTCTCTATATACTCTCCATCCCGGCAGACAAGACGCTCCCGCTGCCGTATTCCGCCGCAGGCATCACCGCGGCGTCCCTTTCTTCACCGCCACCGCCAGGCCGTCGCCCACCGTAAGGATCGCTGTCTGCAATCCCCCGTGATGCTCAAGCTTCCACAAAAACTCCCGCATCCTGGCGTGGATCGTCCGATCCCTCCGCTCCACCGCAAACCGCGATTCCAGAATGGTTCCTTCCTGAAGCACATTATCCGCGGCCAATATGCCGCCGGGTTTCAGGACCCGGAACACCTCGGGCAGCCATTTCCCGTACTGTCCCTTCGCCGCGTCCATAAATACGAGATCGTAGGATTCACCGTCCAGCGTCCCGAGGACTTCATCCGCGTCCGCGGCGATCACCGTGATCCTCTCCTCCAGCCCGGCCCGGCGCACATTTTCCAGCGCCTCGGCCGCCCTGGCCTCATCCTTCTCGATCGTCGTGATCCTGCAGTCCGCCGGCGACGCAAGCGCCATCAGAACAGCAGAATAGCCCACGGCGGTCCCAATCTCCAGAATCGCCCCGGGCCTTCCCACCGCTGCCAGAACCTTCAGTAATCTTCCTGTCTCTTCTCTTACGATCGGAATTCCTCTCGCGGCCGCGTCAGAGGCGATCTGTTCGCACAGCGGATCGCCGTCCGGTTCCAGCGACCGCAGGAAATCCGCCATCCGTTCGTCTCCTGTCATTCCTCTTCGCCGCTTTCCTCAGGCACCTCCACCTTGCCGTCGCGAAGAGTGGTTATGATCTCCTTCGCCGACATGGATGTATTTAACAGATACGTCCCCGCTTTGATCGGATTGCCGTATCCCATAAACTTATATCCGTACTCATAGAAAATACACTGAATAATGAAAGAAAAACGATCCTTCGCCAATCCGCTCTGCTCCATGGCGACCGCCAGATTTACGAGGGATTCGTCCTCCCCGATGGTGACCCGCAGATCCACACCGGGAGCCTCGTCCACCGCCGTGTTGTGAAAAAGCCCGTACCCGAACTGATATCCTCTCGAAACCGACTCATAGACCAGCAGGATCACCAGCGCCAAAAGGATCAGCTTCCATGAGATCGTAATGATCGCCTTTGTCACCCGGTTAATATCTCTTGTACTTGTCGCTCCGCTCATATCCAGTCATTCCCTTCTCTCATAATCTCCCCGAAGGCGCGGGAGTTATACCTCCATGATGATCGGCAGGATCATCGGATTCCGCTTCATCTTCTTCCACAGGAAATCGCTCAGATCATCCCGGATGATATTCTTAAGCTTGCCCCAGTCGGTCACATGACGGTCCAGGCAGTCCTGCACCGAATCCTCAACGACCTTACGGGCCTCCTCCAGCAGATCCTCCGACTCCCGCACGTAGACGAAGCCGCGCGACACGATGTCCGGCCCGGCCAGAAGCTGGTTGGAATACTTCTCCAGCGTCAGCACCACGATGATGATGCCGTTCTGGGCCAGGTTCTGCCTGTCCCGAAGGACAATGTTGCCAACGTCTCCGACGCCTAAACCGTCCACCAGGATCGCGCCTGCCTGCACATGATCCACGACCTTAAGGGAGTCCTCCGACAGTTCCACCACATCGCCGGACGACATGATCAGGATGTTCTCCTTCGGGATACCCATGGACTCCGCCAGGCTCTTGTGGGTCATCAGATGGCGGTACTCGCCGTGGACCGGCAGCGCGTATTTGGGATGGGTCAGGGAGTAGATCAGCTTGATCTCCTCCTGGCACGCGTGCCCTGATACGTGGGTGTCCTGGAAAATGACCTCGGCGCCCTTGATGGACAGCTCGTTGATCACCTTGGAGACCGCCTTCTCGTTGCCCGGGATCGGCGTGGAACTTAAGATGATCACGTCGTTGGGCTTGATGGAGACCTTCTTGTGGATGCTGGAAGCCATCCGCGACAGGGCGGCCATGGACTCTCCCTGGCTTCCCGTGGTGATGAGGACGGTCTTCTCGTCCGGATAATTCTTCAGATTGTCGATATCGATCAGAGTCCCTTCCGGGATCTTGATATAACCCAGTTCGCTGGCGATACCGATGACCGTCACCATGCTGCGGCCCTCGACCACCACCTTCCGCCCGTACTTGTAGGCGGAATCGATGATCTGCTGCACACGGTCCACATTGGATGAAAACGTGGCCACGATGATGCGGTTGTTCGTATGCTCCGCGAAGATCGCGTCAAAGGTCTTGCCCACGGTCCGCTCCGACGCCGTAAAGCCGGGCCGGATCGCGTTGGTGCTGTCGCACATCAGCGCCAGGACGCCTTTCTTCCCAAGTTCGGCGAAGCGCTGCAGATCCGCCGGCTCGCCGAAGACCGGCGTGTAATCGATCTTGAAATCGCCAGTGTGCAGAAGTACGCCGGCCGGCGTGAAGATCGCCAGAGCCGACGCATCGGCGATGCTGTGATTCGTCTTGATGAATTCCACACGGAAGCAGCCCAGCGTAACCGTCTGCCCGTGCTTTACAACCTTTCTCTTCGTATTCTTGAGCAGGTTATGCTCTTTCAGTTTATTCTCGATCAGCGCGATCGTAAGTCTGGTGCCGTAGACCGGCACGTTGATCTCCTGCAGCACATAGGGCAGGGCGCCGATATGGTCCTCATGTCCGTGTGTAATAAAAAAGCCCTTTACTTTCTCCTGATTCTGCTTCAGATAGGTGATGTCGGGGATACACAGATCGATCCCCAGCATATCGTCTGACGGGAACGCCAGGCCGCAGTCAATGACAATGATCTCGTCCTCATACTCGATGGCCGTGATATTCATACCGATCTGCTCCAGGCCGCCAAGAGGGATGATCCTCACCTTGTCCGCCCTGCAGACCTGTCTATTCTGTTGTTTTGATGCTTTCAAATTCAATAACCTCCAAATTCTATCCGTTCCGATGTCCGTCTTCTCTGTTCTCTCTGCATGAGCGGCAGTATCCGAATAATTTCACTTCATGGTCCGTTACCGCAAAGCCCAGCCGCTCCATAAGGCTCTGCTCCAAAGTATCCAGTAAGTCCTCCTCGAAAGGGAACACCCGGCCGCAGTCAAGGCAGATCGCGTGGTGGTGGTGATGCCCTTTGCTCTCCTCGCCGGGAAGCTTGGCCAGTTCAAACCTGGCAAACCCGTCGTCGAAGCTGATCCGGTCCAGAAGCTTCAGATCCAGAAGCACCTGCACCGTACGGTAAATGGTCGCCAGCCCGATATCCGGGTACTGCTCCTTCGCCAGGGCATAGATATCCTCCGCCGTTAAGTGTTCGCCCGGATGGGCGGCCATCAGTTCCAGGACCAGAAGCCTCTGTCTGGTCACCTTCAGGCCCTTTTCCTTCAGCATCTGCTTAAACAGGTCCTCGTTCATCTGCTGTCCCTTACCCTACTTCTCCAGGTCAAGATCCAGATCCGCCACCAGTTCGGAAAAGATCTTAAACAGGTAATCCAGCTCATCCTCGTCGTCCACGAACTCGTAGACCGCGTCGGCGTCTTCCTTCTTCGACCGGTCCTTTAAGATATAGCACTGCCCGTCCTCATCATCCCCGGCGGCATCCGTCACCAGGATGTAATTCATACCGTTGATCCTGGTCTCCTCCAGGATACTCAGATCGATCCGCTCTCCGTCGTCCGTCTCCAGCGTGATCATCTTCTCGTCTTCCATACCGTTAAACTCCTTACACCTTCCCGGTCCGCGGCGCTGCGTTGTCCAGATAATCCTGCAGAATGATCCCCGCCGCTACCTTGTCGATCACTTTCTTGCGCTCCGTAACCGGGACGCCGCTTTCCGCCAGGATCTCGTCCGCAGCCACCGTCGTCAGCCGCTCGTCCCACAGGACCACCGGAAGCCCGGTCCTGCGCTTCAGCATCTCCGCGAATTCCTCCGTCCTCTTCGCCCGTTCTCCGACCGTATCGTCCATATTCTTAGGATAACCTAAAACAATGGTTTCAATCTGATATTCGGCGGCAAGCTCTTCAATTCTGCGAAGGGTAGCCCGCAGCTTACCGTCTTCCTTCCGGGTAATGGTCTCCACTCCCTGGGCGATCAGCCCCGTAGGATCGCAGACCGCCACGCCTACCGTCTTCGTTCCGAAATCAAGTCCAAGAATTCTCATACACTTAAACACAACAATGCCCGGAAAGCCTCCCTCTCTCTTGAAAGTTCCGCTCCCCGAAACACCGTCTTCCTTATCCGATTCCGCTTAAATCCCGCTCACGCTCACAGTACAAATGACTCCGGCCGGCAGCCGTATCCGCCGCTACTTCAGCCGTTCCTCGATATACGCAGACAGAAGCAGTTCCAGGATCTCATCCCGCTCGACCTTCATGATGAGACTTCTGGCACTCTTATGGCTGGTAATGTAGGTTGGATCTCCAGACATGATATATCCTACTATCTGATTGACAGGGTTATATCCTTTTTCGGTCAGCGCGTCATACACCTGTTCCAGAACCTCGCTGACGTCCAGCTGATTCTCCTGTACCGCACGGAAATGTCTCGTATTCTGAATATCGCCCATATGTCCTCACGTCCTTTACTGGTCATAATTTATTCTATACCACATTTTTCCATTCGTAAAGGAAAATTTTATAAATTCTTTCTGACAACTTCATGACAATACAAAAAACGCATCACTGGCGCGTTTTTTGCATACTGACGTAATACAGGAAGATCGTCACCGGCGCTCTTCCTGCATGGAAATCCTGCATGGAAATACGGGCGGCGAAACCTCCGTTTCCGTCACATGCGTCAGCAGCACCAGCTCCTCATTTACCATCTTCTCCATCCGGCCCCGGACGATACGGCCGCGCATATTTTCCTCCCACGGGATGACCGCCTTCACATACTCGCGGGTATGGCCCACCAGGTATTCCGCGCCCTCCGCCGTGACCGTTTCCTCCATGAGAACTTCCCGCTCTTCCCCCAGAAATAATCTCCGGTAGGCAAGGGACGCCTCCGCGTCCATTCTGAGAAGGCAAGCGCTGCGCTCCTTTTTCACCGCCTCGTCCACCTGATCCGGCATCAGAGCCGCCCGGGTGCCTTCCCGGCGGGAGTAGGGGAACACATGCAGTTCGTAGAAACCAATCTTCTTTAGAAATGATACCGTCTGCGCGAACTCCTCTTCCGTCTCTCCGGGAAATCCCACGATCACATCCGTCGTGATCGCCGGACGATCGAAATATCTTCGGAGAAGACTGCAGCCCGCCGCGTACTCTTCCGCCGTATAATGGCGGTTCATACGTTTCAGCGTGGCGTCGCAGCCGCTCTGCAGCGACAGATGGAAATGGGGGCAGATCGTCCGAAGCGCCGCGATGCGGCGCACAAAATCCTCCGTTACGATCCGGGGCTCCAGGGAACCCAGGCGCAGCCGCGAAAGCCCCTTAACGCCGTCCAGCATTTCCAGCAGATCGATCAGCTTCAGCCGCGTCTCCTCGGGCATATCCATCCCGTAGGAACTGATATGGATGCCCGTGACCACGATCTCCCGGTAACCGGCGCCAACCAGTGTTTCCGCCTCTTTCAGAATGTCCGCCGCAGCCCGGCTCCGGACCCGGCCTCTGGCGTAGGGAATGATGCAGTAGCTGCAGAACTGGTTGCAGCCATCCTGGATCTTGATGAACGCCCTGGTGTGCTCCGCTGTGGTGCTGATCGAGAGGGATTCGTATTCATGGTCGGACGCGATGTCGATGACGCTGGCGAACCCGCTGCCGGACTGCGTTCTTCTGGCCGCCGGTTCTGCTTCTATGGCTGTATTGCGGGACTGGGAATCTGACGGTGAAGACTTCTCCGCTTCAGTCTGCGTAGTCTGACCGTCCGTCATGGGCATCCTATGCCGTTCTTCTGTCTGCGGGGTCCGGTCTGCCTCAGACAAATGCCGGTTCTCCTGCGCCTGCCCGAGCCGATCCGCCCCAGACAAATGCCGGCGTTCTTCCGCCTGCGCGGACCGGCCAGCTGCATCGGAGGTCTCTGCCGCAAAATACTCTTCCAGGATCCTGACCAGATCCTTCTTCCGGTTGTTGCCGATGATCACATCCACCGCGTCGTCGCCCTGCAGCCTGTCCGCGGCTACCTGCACATAGCAGCCGGCCGCGACCACCACCGCTTCCGGGTTCCGCTTCTTCGCCCGGTGCAGCATCTGGCGGGACTTTTTGTCGGCGATATTGGTCACCGTGCAGGTGTTGATCACATAGACGTCGGCTTTTTCTTCGAACGGCACGATCTCATAGCCGGCTTCCTTAAGAAGCTGGGCCATCGCCTCGGTCTCGTATGCGTTTACCTTACATCCCAGATTGTGCAGAGCAGCCTTTCTCATTGATCTTCTCCCCGGCTTAATGCCCTTACGTTTGTCTTACATTTTATATTCTTTTTACTTTTTCATGCAATCTGTCTATTGACTTTTCTCCGGCCAATCGCTACTATTACGGTAGACGCCGGAGGGCGCCTATCACAGCAACAACACCTGACAGAATCAAGGAGGCATTTTACATGAAAACCGTACGTATTTCGCTTAATTCGATTGATAAAGTAAAATCGTTTGTCAACGATCTTTCTAAATTCGACGTGGATTTTGACCTGGTATCCGGCCGATATGTGATCGACGCCAAGTCCATCATGGGCATCTTCAGCCTGGATCTTTCCAAGCCCATCGACCTGAATATCCACGCGGAGGCGGAACCGGTCATCAGCGAGATCATGAGCGTGCTGACGCCCTATCTTCTCAAATAAGCGCGGCGCCGTTCATAACTTTCCGCGGAACCGGGCCCCCGGGCGGGGCTTCCCGCGCGGCGCGGATAAAGTACAAATCTGCAAAGCACAGAACCTGCTGTCATGGCAGGTTCTTTCTATTTCCATGTGAACAGAGCGCCAGTGAATTTCTGTTCGCATTTCCATGCAGAAATGCAGCCAGTGGTATGCTTTCTGTAATTATGTCACATTGCCCGAAACTGTACCTGGCTGGTTCCCACAATTTATTTTCACAATTTGACTTTGCGGTTTGTCCTCACAATTTGACTCCACGATTTGGTCTCACGGTTACTCCCACATCATATAGCCTCTTCGGTCGGACAACCGAGCCGACACATACATAATCGCGCACAGAGCGCACACCGCCTCAGCCACAGCGGATAACTTCCCGCGTGGAAACCGCCGTCTCCACCAGCTCCTCGATCTTCCCGGCAAGCTTCGCTTCCGACTTGCGGATCGCCTTAAGCACCGGCTTCGTCACCGGATGCTTCGCCACGAAGATCGTGCAGCAGTCCTCGTAAGGCAGGATCGACGTCTCATAGGTGCCGATCTTCTCGGAGATATCCACGATCTCCTGCTTGTCGAAGGCGATCACCGGCCGGAAGACCGGAAGCGTACACACGTCGTTGGTAGCCGCCAGCGACTGAACCGTCTGGGACGCCACCTGGCCGATGCTCTCGCCGGTGACAAGCGCCAGGCTTCCGGTCTCGCCGGCGATCTGCTCCGCGATCCGCATCATGTACCGCCGCATGATGATCGTCAGTTCCTCATGGGGGCAGGTCTCGTAGATCGTCATCTGGATATCCGTAAAATTCACCACATGCAGCTCGATGGGCCCCGAATACTGCGCCACCAGCTTCGCCAGATCCACCACCTTCTGCTTCGCCCGCTCGCTGGTGTAGGGCGGCGCGTGGAAATAGACCGCGTCGATCTTCACGCCGCGCTTCGCTACCATGTAACCGGCCACCGGGCTGTCGATGCCGCCGGAAAGCAGAAGCAGGGCCTTGCCGTTGGTGCCTACCGGCATGCCGCCGGGGCCGGGGATCATTTCCGAATAAATGTTGACGACGTTGTTCCGCACTTCCACCCGCAGAAGCACATCCGGCTCGTGGACGTTGACCGTCATCTCCGGATACGCGCCGAGGATCGCCTCGCCCAGATCCCGGTTCATCTGCTCCGACGGAACCGGATAGCGCTTGTCGGCGCGGCGGGCCACCACCTTGAAGGTCAGATGCTTATCCGGGTATACCTGATCCAGATAGTCGACCACCTGACGCTTCAGGGCTTCGAACTCCCTCTCCTCCGTCTGGAACATGGGACAGATCCAGGCAATGCCGAAGACCTTCTTAAGCGCCTCGACCACATCCTCGTAATCATATTCCGTAAGCGCGGCCACATAGATGCGGCCGGCGTCCTTCGTGACGTCGAACTTGCCGTCCACGCGCTTTAAGGCGTGGCAGATGTGGCTGACCAAAGCGTCCTCGAAGAGGAACCGGTTCTTCCCTTTCGTGCCGATCTCGGCGTATTTTATTAAAAATGACTGATAAAGCATGTTGTTTTCTCTCCTTACCTGCTGCTCCCTATCAATGTACCGGCACGTTGCCGGGATTTCCACCCGGCTACCGGTACTGCTGTTTTATAATTGACGCGCTGCCTCTACTTCCTGCGGAACCGCCGCAACACCGGCAGGATCTCTTCCAGCTGCTGCGCCGCGTAGTCGATCTCTTCCTTCGTATTGAACAGTCCGAAACTGAAGCGCAGGGTGGAATCCAGCAGATCCTGCCGCACGCCCACGCCTTTCAGCGTTCCGCTCAATCCCGGATGGTTCGAGGAGCAGGCGGATCCGGAAGACACATAGATCCCCTTCTCCTCCAGCGCGTGGAGCAGCACCTCGCTCTTCACGCCCTCAAAGCTGGCGCTTACGATCTGCGGCGCGCCTTCCCGTCCCGGCGGGTTGTTGAGCGTCACGCCGGGAAGCTGGGAAAACTTCCTTTCCGCATATTCTTTCAGTTCGTACAAATGATCGATCTTCTGCGTGTGGTCCTTAAACATCTCCTCCACCGCCGCGCCCATACCGGCCACGCCCGGTACATTCTCGGTGCCGGAGCGAAGGCCCTGCTGCTGGCCGCCGCCGTAGATCAGGGGCTTTATCTTCACCCGGCTGTCAATATAAAGGAAGCCGACGCCTTTGGGGCCGTGCAGTTTGTGGGCGCTGACGCTTAAGAGATCGATACCCTGGCGTTTCGGCCGGATCTCGTATTTGCCGTAGGCCTGGATCGCGTCCACATGGAACAAGGTATTCGGATTCTTCCGGCGGATGATCCGGGATATCTCCTCCACCGGCTCCACCGTACCCACTTCATTATTCACATACATGACGGAGACCAGGATCGTCTCCGGACGGATGCTCTCCTCAAGCTGCTCAAGGTCGATATGGCCCGCGTGATCCACCGGCAGGTACGTAACCTCGTACCCCTGCTCTTCCAGAAATCCAAGCGGGTTATAAACCGACGGATGCTCGATATTGCTGCTGATGATATGGTTTCCGGCCCGCTTATTGGCCATGGCCGTCCCGATCAGCGCCATATTGTTGGATTCGGAACCGCCGGAGGTGAAAAGGATCTCCTTTTCCTGCACCTTCAGGGATCTGGCGATCACGGCGCGGGCATTGCGGATATAGTTCTCCGCCTCCATCCCTCTCGTATGTCTGGCCGAGGGGTTGGCGTAATCCTCGGTCATTGTTTTCACCACGATGTCGCGCACGCTGTCGAAGACCTTCGTGGTGGCGGAATTATCAAAATACGCCTGCATGGAACCCTCCAAAAACTTTCTGATGCGATACCGTATCAGAATCGTATAAAACACTGTCTGCCATCCGGCATTATATCAGGGCTTCCTCAGCCGCGAAGCTGCCGGCCGCGTTCGGATCCGAATACGTCTCCAACTGATACATGAGGATCGACAGAACGGCAAGTCCCGCGGTTTCTGTCCGCAGAATTCTCCGTCCCAGGGAAATGGGAGTAAATCCGGCGTTAAAGGCCTCGTCCACCTCGGCTCTCTCAAAGCCGCCCTCCGGACCGATCAGCACTCCCACAGATGTCCCGGGGCGGACCGCTCCCACCGCCTGCGCAGTAACTTCCATCCCCCTGGCGTTCTCATAAGGGATCATTTTCACGTCAAGATCCGCCGCGTAAGCAAGCGCCCTGCCCAAATCCATCACCGGCGTCACCTCCGGCACCAGCACGCGGCCGGACTGCTTGGCGGCGCTCTCGGCGATGGCGTTCCAGCGGCGGACGCGGGATTCCTCCTTCTTCGCGTCCAGCTTCACCACTGTCCGCGAAGTATTTACCGGGATCATCTGGTACACGCCCAATTCCACGGCCTTCTGGATGATCAGTTCCATCTTGTCGCTCTTCGGAAGACCCTGGAACAGATAAATCTTCGCGGGCAGTTCGGTGTTCTCCGCCCGCGACAGGATCACGGCCGTCACCTGATCCTGCGCGATCTGTTCGATCCGGCAGAGATAATCCGTATCGGTTCCATTTCCCACCAGAATCTCCTCGCCCGGCTTCATGCGCAGCACGTTGCGGATATGGTTTACGTCCGGTCCGGCAATCGTGACCATGGCCGCGCCGCTGTCAATCTGTTCCTGTTTCACAAAGAAATGATACATACTGCATTCCACTCTCTTACGGTCGCTTTCTTTGCCGCGTTCTCCCGGCAGGAGCGGACTCGTTACTTTCTCCTCGCCGTCACACTGACCCACTCGCCCTGGCGCGTGATCTCAATGATCTCCAGCTCCTCGTTGGCTTCGATCGCCTTTTTCACCGCGTCTTCTTTCATATCGATGATACCGGAAGTGATAAAGATCCCTCCGCGCTTCAGATGAGGCGGAACCTCCGGCGTCAGCAGGATGATCACATCCGCCAGAATATTGGCTACAACGATGTCATAACGCTCATAACCTGCCCAGTCCTTGATAACCTTATCATCGATCAGGTTGCCCTGGACTACATGAAACTGTTCCCCACTGATGCCGTTGGCCTCCATATTCTCGCCCACGGCCGTGATCGCGTTCTCATCCAGATCCGTGCCGTAAACCTCTCCGGCTCCCAGCTTTAACGCCGTGATCCCCAGGATCCCGCTGCCGGTGCCCACGTCCAGCACTTTCGCCCCCGCGGTCATATATTTGCGGAGCTGACGGATGCACAGCTGGGTCGTCTCATGCTGGCCGGTACCGAACGCGGTGCCAGGATCAATCTGAATCAGAAGCCTGTCCTCCTGGCCCTCCGGGATCTCCTCCCACGTCGGCTTGATCAGGATATCATCCACCGTAAACGGCTTAAAATACTGTTTCCAGTTGTTGATCCAGTCTTTGTCCTCGGTTTCTGAGATCTCCATCTTCCTCTCGCCCAGATCCACGAACATAGCCAGATCGTTAAGTCCTTCCTCCACTGCTTTCAAGATCTCTTCCTCCCTGGAAATATCCTCCAGATAGAAGCTGACCTTCGCCACGCCCTCATCCGGCGGCAGTTCCGGCAGGATATCGATGAACATGCCTTTCGTCTCGCTTTCCGTCAGGGGGACATTGTCCTCGATCTCGATCCCCTCGATGCCGATCTCATCGAACATGCTGCTGATCAGGTCCACCGCCTCCGTGGTGGTGGTCAGCGTGTATTTTCTCCACTTCATAAATGTCACTCCATTCCGATGCCGGGCTGCTTCCTCGCCGCAGTCTTATGCGGGCCGAGCCGCCAATTCTTTCACAATGCGAGCCGCACTGCCGGAATTTCCTGCCGCACGGATCTTTCGATGTGCGGGCCGCGCCGTCTTACAGTCCGCACAGATAATCTTCCGGCCGGCAAAATGTGATACCGTCCGCCGACTGCGCCTGCGGGTCGTCGCAGAGAATGAATCTCTGCCGTATGGTTCCGAACCGCTTCTCGATCTGGTTGTATTTGTCGGCGTCGGCCAGACGGCGGTACTGCTCCGGCGCCATCCGTCCGCCGCTGCGCAGTTCGCAGATGAAGCAGTCGTTCTCCGCGGGATCGTAGACCACCATGCCGAACACGCCCGCGTTGATCTGCAGCTTGTATACCTGATGACGTCCCTCGGCAGCCTTCTCCGTCTCCAGCAGGATGATATCCTCCAGCATCCGGGCGCGCACATCCGCCAGCACCTTCTCCGTCAGGTCACGCTTATTGAGCTCGCTCATGCCCATGAATTTCTCCGTGCCCATCAGGTCCTCCAGAAGACTTCTGATCTGACAGTAACGGATGCCCGGCTGCGTAAAGATCACGCGCTCGATAGGCTCGCTGCCCGGCTGCGGCATCTCCGCGGGGCACTCCACCACCAGATCCATCTCCACCAGCGCCTGTTTGATCTCAGACACATGGGCCCTGGTAATCCCGGCGGCCTGCTCCTCGCGGGCCCGGTCGTTCTTCAGATTCCACGCGGCCAGCCGCAGATTCTGATACTGCGGATTCTTCGACAGGATCAGAAGCAGGAAATTCAGGTTCATATTTACCATAACACGGTCCACGATCTCCATCAGATCGCCGCCCGCCTGCAGCTCGCGAAGTCCGCGGAACTGACTCAAGTCTTTGCTTCCTACCAGAGAACGCTCAATATTGCGGCAGACGGCGCTGGCAATGTACTCCTTCATGGATCCGCCGTCGCGGAACGTCGCGTTCGCCGTACTCAGGCCTTCCGGCGTCATCTCCCCGGCCCGCAGGGTTCCGCCGTAACGGATATATTCATCCACGTCGTCGATACCAAGAAGCTGTTTGTGCTCCCTGAACGGAACGAATGTGGTGCTGATCGTGACCGCCCGGTCATAGAGTTCCTGCCGGAGTGCCAGGCAGAAAGCCAGGGAATCCGTTCCGGTCAGGACCACCCGCATCCCCTGGGCCGCGTGAACGTCCGAAAGCAGGGCCGCGTCATCGATGAAATCGCTCATAAGCGTAACCTCATCGATAAACACATAGCGGTACCCCATATCATAAAGCAGATTCAGGTCGCGGTTCAGCTTCTCCATGTTATCCGCGGCGGTAACCTTGATGTACGCCGCCTGTGCCGCCTGCTCCGGCGTCAGACCGCGGATCGCCTGCCGGATCATCGTGGTCTTTCCGGTTCTTCTCAGGCCGGTGATCAGGCACACTCTGCCGTCATTTCCGATCTGGCCTTCCAGATAATCCTTAAGCTTTCCGTGGCAGAGCCTTGTCTTCTCATCTGTGAGCCCTGCCGTCAGGCCCTCCAATGCTTCCCCGATGACTACATTGGTGCGGAATTTCTGTCCCTGGTACCTGCCGCCGCGGCTGAAGCCCGCACGTCCCCTGGCGGCGCTCTTTGAGGCCTGGCGGGCTTTTACTTCCTTCAACTGCTTCTGCAGTTCCCGCCGCTTCTCGATCCCTTCCTCCAGAGCCTCCAGCTGGCCGTCCTTGATATACTGGCTCTTGATCTTGCCATTCTCTGTCCACTGCCGGTAGAAACGCAGCTTCCCGTGGATCATCTTTCTGGAAATATAACCTATCGGCAGCTTCGCGATCTGCTTCTCCAGTTCCGCGATAACCTGCTGATCGGTCTTCTCCTCCGCAGCCGCCGCGGCCTGTTTTGTTCCGGTCTCCGGAGCCTCCCCCGCCGTTTCCACAGAAACATTCTCTTTATCCGTCGTATTCCATGCCTCCATAAGAATACCTCCTTTTCTTCTGCGAACATTGTAACCTAATATAACCTGACTGTCAACCGTATCCGCCGTATTTTTGTAACCTGTGATTGCGCCGCAGTTTACCGGCAGGAAATCCGGCCCCGGCAGCGGCGTTCTGATCTGCCAGCATTTCCCAGAATAATTTTGTTCTGAAAATGCAATAAAACGTGCCGTTTGAGCATTAATGTAGTGAACGGGTGATACACATTCCGCCCTGCCGGCGGCCCCTGTTAACGGAGATCACAATACCAATGAAAGGACATCCCACGGACGAAAGATACTCCGGCCATGACCGGGCAGACAGAAAATTTCATATAGAAACCGTTTCTTTTACAACAAAGCATAAAATCCTGAATGCATTACATTACGACCTCAATCACGCTTACCTAACGGCTGCGTCTGTACCCCCAGGCGCCGCCGCAAATATAAAACCGTATCCAATCGGGAAGGTACTAATGACGATGAGATACCAAAGAAGGAAGCATACCAAAGACGATAAGGTACAAAAGAATGCTGGCAGGAAGGAAATGCAGGAAGGGCGTCACTGGCGTCCTTCCTGCATGGAAACAAGAAGGCGCGCCGCTCATTCGCGGCGCGCCGTTCTGTATCACGGCATTCTTCCCAACCCTCTTTGGGGTCTTTCAGTTCTTTCTCTCCTGGATCGCGCCGAGCGCCCCGATCACAGCCGCACGGAAACCCTTCTGTTCCAGCTCCGCCACGCCCGCGATCGTCAGACCTCCGGGCGAGCAGACCGCATCCTTCATCGTTCCCGGATGCGCTTTCGACGCCTGCCAAAGCTTTCCGGTTCCCACGATCATCTGGCTCGCCAGCCGGTACGCCGCCTCCCGCGGAAGTCCGTAAAGCACCGCTCCGTCCGCCAGCGCCTCCAGATACATGGCCGTAAACGCCGGCCCGCAGCCGGTCAGATCTCCCGCGATCCCGAACTGGGACGCGGGCAGGGTCTCCACCAGTCCAAGCCGCGAAAACAGTTCCGTGAACTTCTCAAATTCCTCTTCCGTAAGCGTATGCTTCTGCTCGCAGAGAATAACTCCCTCGCCGACAGACACCGGAGTGTTCGGCATGACCGTCAGATGATGGATCCCTTCCGGCAGGATCTCCTCCAGCCGGTCGCAGCCGACGCCGGCCGCCACACTGATCAGGATCTTTCCGCGCAGAAGCCCGCCGACAGGCGCCAGTACTTCCTCAACCAGATACGGCTTTACAGCCACGACCACCAGATCGGACTTCTCCGCCGTCTCCGCCGCCGTACGGCAGGGATTTACGCCGCGGCTTCCGGCCGCAGCAGCCAGCTTATCCCAGTTTTTCGCGCACGCGAAGATCTGCCGCGGCTCTGCCGCCTTCGTCAAAATCAGGCCGTCGGCCATCGCCTGGGCCATATTTCCGAAACCGATAAAACCAATATTCATATGAGGTTTCTCCCAATTTTATCTGCTCCGCTATTTATTTAAACAGTCCTTTTTTCCGTTTTCCGTCGCCGCTGTCGTCGATCTTGCCGGTCATCAGCTCGTCGAAACGCCGCAGGGCCTGCCGCTGCTCCTCGTTCATCCGCTCCGGCACCTGAACCACCAGCGTCACATAGTGGTCGCCGCGGACGTTCTTATTGCGCACCGACGGCACGCCTTTGCCTTTCAGGCGCACGCGGGTATCGGTCTGGGTACCGGGTTTCACCTCGTACTCCACCTGGCCGTCCACGGTCTTTATAAGGATCGGTCCGCCCAGGGCCGCTCTTGCAAATGACACCGGAACCGTCGAATAGATATCCATATCCCGGCGGATGAAGATCGGGTGCTTGGACACTACGGCCTGCACCAGCAGATCGCCGCGCTCGCCGCCGTTGACGCCCGGCTCGCCGGCTCCCACGCTTCTCACGCTCTGTCCGTCGTCGATACCGGCCGGGATCGTCACCTTCAGCTTCTTCCTGCGGGTAATGTAACCGGTTCCCCGGCAGTCCGGACATTTCTCACGGATGATCTGACCCGCGCCGCCGCAGTCCGGGCAGGTGGTCACATTCTGCATGGTTCCCAGAGGCGTCTGGCGGGTATACATGATCTTGCCCTTGCCGTTGCACTTGCTGCAGGTCTCCTTCGAAGTACCGGCCCTGGCGCCGCTTCCGTGGCAGGAGGAGCATTCCTCTTTATAATTGATCTCGATCTCCTTCTCGCAGCCGAATACGGCCTCCTCGAAGGTCAGACGGACGCTTGTCTGGACATTGGCGCCCCGCATGGGACCGTTATAACCGGAGCTTCTGGAGCTGCGGCCGCCGCCGAACAGATCGCCGAAGATATCTCCGAAAATATCCCCCATATCCGCGCTGTCAAACCCGCCGCCGAAGCCTCCGAATCCGCCAAAGCCGCCATAACCGCCGCCCGCGCCGCCGTCAAATGCCGCATGGCCGAACTGGTCGTACTGCCTGCGCTTCTCCGGATCGCTTAGGACTGCGTAAGCCTCGGACGCCTCCTTAAATTTCTGCTCCGCCTCCGCGTTGCCCGGATTGGCATCCGGATGGTATTTCTTCGCAAGAACCCGGTACGCTTTCTTTAACGCCGCGTCGTCCGCGTCTTTGGGAACGCCCAGGACTTCGTAATAATCTCTCTTGGTCTCTGCCATATGTCATGCTACCTTTCCACACTATTCGCCAGTCAGGGAAATGCCCCGGCTGGCGGATAGGTCTGTCTGTATCGAAATGTCTGTCAGATTATACTTCCTTGAAATCGCCGTCGATCACATCGTCGTCCGGCTGGGACGCGCCGCCCTGCGGGCCTGCGCCCATGCCGCCGCCCATTCCGGAACCGTCCCCCGCGCCTGCACCGGCTCCGCCGGCGCCCTGCATCGACTCATACATCTTCGTGAACAGAGCCTGGGCGCTGGCCATCAGCTTCTCCTTGCCGGCCTTGATGTCCTCCACCTGGGCGTCGGTCATCTGATCTACCGGAGCACGATTGATGGCTTCCTTCAGGGCGTTCAGATCCGCTTCCACCGACGCCTTGTCGCTGGCCGCGATCTTGTCTCCTACATCCTGCAGAGCCTTCTCGGTCTGGAACACGATGGAGTCGGCCTCATTGCGGGTATCGATGGCTTCCTTGCGTTTCTTATCCTGCGCCTCATACTCGGCGGCTTCCTTCACGGCCTTCTCGATGTCGGAATCAGACATGTTGGAGCCGGAAGTAATGGTGATGTGCTGCTCCTTGCCGGTTCCCAGATCCTTGGCGGATACATTTACGATACCGTTGGCGTCGATATCGAAGGTAACCTCGATCTGCGGCATGCCTCGCCTTGCGGGCGGGATCCCGTCCAGACGGAACTGGCCGAGAGTCTTATTGTCGCGGGCGAACTGTCTCTCGCCCTGTACCACATGGATATCGACAGCTTCCTGGTTATCCGCGGCCGTGGAGAAGATCTGGCTCTTCTTGGTCGGGATCGTGGTGTTGCGCTCGATCAGCCTGGTAGCTACGCCGCCCAGGGTCTCGATGGACAGGGACAGCGGGGTTACATCCAGCAGAAGGATGTCTCCGGCGCCGGCGTCACCCGCCAGCTTGCCGCCCTGGATGGCCGCGCCGATCGCCACGCACTCATCCGGATTCAGGGTCTTGCTGGGCTCATGGTTCGTCAGCTGCTTCACCTTATCCTGCGCGGAGATCATACGGGTGGAACCGCCTACCAGCAGGACCTTGCCCAGCTCGGAAGCCGTGATGCCGGCATCGCGCAGCGCGTTCTGCACCGGAACCGCCGTCTTCTCGATCAGGTCATGGGTCAGCTCATCGAACTTCGCCCTGGTCAGGTTCATATCCAGATGCTTCGGTCCGTCGCTGGTGGCCGTGATGAACGGCAGGTTAATATTGGTTGTGGTCGCGGTGGAAAGCTCCTTCTTCGCCTTCTCAGCCGCCTCTTTCAGTCTCTGAAGGGCCATCTTGTCATTGGACAGATCCACGCCTTCCGCCTTCTTGAATTCTGTGATCATCCACTGTGTCACGCGGTTGTCGAAGTCGTCGCCGCCCAGATGGGTATCGCCGTTGGTGGACAGAACCTCGATGACGCCGTCGCCGATCTCAATGATGGACACATCGAAGGTACCGCCGCCCAAATCGTATACCATGATCTTCTGCTCTTTCTCATTGTCCAGGCCGTAGGCCAGAGCGGCCGCCGTCGGCTCGTTGATGATACGCTTCACATCCAGGCCCGCGATCTTGCCGGCGTCCTTGGTTGCCTGACGCTGCGCGTCGTTGAAATACGCCGGAACTGTGATAACGGCCTCGGTAACCGGCTCGCCAAGGTAGCTCTCCGCGTCGGCTTTCAGCTTCTGCAGGATCATGGCCGAGATCTCCTGGGGAGTATATCTCTTGCCGTCGATGTCTACCTTATAATCGGTTCCCATATGCCTCTTGATCGAGGAAATGGTCTTGTCAGCGTTGGTGACGGCCTGACGCTTGGCCGGCTCGCCCACCAGACGCTCGCCGGTCTTCGTGAACGCCACGATGGACGGGGTCGTGCGGACGCCCTCCGCGTTGGCGATAACGGTCGGCTTGCCGCCTTCCATGACTGCTACGCAGCTGTTGGTTGTTCCTAAATCGATTCCTATGATCTTGCTCATGATTTTTTCCTCCTACATATATATTTGAAATTGATTATTTCCGTTCGCTAAGTGCCGGCGGGTATGTTCCGCTCGACTAACCTCACGCTTCGCCTTCCGGCTCGCGTTCGCTAAGTCTCGGGAACGACGTTCGCACTAACCTCGCTCTTCGCCTATCGGCTCGCGCTCGCTAAGTGCTCACAGTCAGTTCGCCACCTGCACCATGCTGTGCCTTACAACGGTGTCGCGGTAGATGTAGCCTTTCTGGAACTCCTGGGCGACTATGTTCTCGCCCAGGTTCTCATCCTCCACATGCATCACGGCGTTATGGAAGTTGGGATCGAAGGGCTGGCCCACGGCCTCGATGGGCTTCACGCCGGCTTCCTCCAGGTTCTTAAGAAGCTGCTTGTAGATCATATCCATGCCTTCGGCGAAGGGAGTTCCCTTAGCGTCCTCCGGCACAGTGGCCAGGCCCCGCTCAAAGTTATCGATCACCGGCAGCATCTTCTCGATGATGCTCCTGGCTCCCACCTCGAACATGGCCGACTTCTCTTTCTCGGTGCGCTTGCGGAAGTTATCGAACTCCGCCATCTGGCGCTTCAGCTGATCGGTCAGGTCCTCGATCTTCTGATCCTTCGGGTCTTTCTTTTCTTTCTTCCTGCCGAATACATGCCATTTGCCGTCGGACGCGGGCTCCGGGCCGTCCTGCGCGCTGTCCGCGCCTTCTTCCGGTTCGGCTTCCTGCGCATCCTCCGCGGCTTCCCCGTTCCCGGCTTCTGCATCCGCCGCTTTGCCGCCGGCGTCCGCCGTCTGCGCATTCTCCGCTCCGGCGCTGTCTTCCGTCTCCGCCCCGGCGTCCTCTGCAGGCCCGCCTGTAGCGTCTACTTCCTCGGCGTCAGACCAGCCGTCGTCCTCTCCGGACTTCTCCGGCTCCGCCTTATTCAGCTCATCCTCATATATTTCCTCATGTGCCTTGCTGTCCACGTCTCATCTACCTCTCTTCTTTTTTAAAGGTGGTTTCCAGCTGGACCATCAATGTCCTCAGGGTCCTGAGCACCTTCTCGTAGTCCATCCGTTTGGGTCCGATGATTCCTATGGTTCCACGGATGCCCTCTCCCAATTCATAATTGGCGGTCACCACGCTGCAGTCCCTCATGGCCTGCACCGGTGATTCTTCCCCGATATAGACCTGGATCCCTGTTCCATTCTCTCCGTCGTCGCCGGTGTCCACCAGATCCTTCAAAAGCTCCGTATGCTCCAGCGTCTGCAGAAGCTCGCTGGCTTTCTGGTTATCGCTCAGTTCCGGATATTTGAAAATGTTCGTGGCCCCGCTGGTGTAGATCTGCAGATCCTCCGAATCCGCCCGGATCACTTCCGCCACCTGCTCAAGCACCAGATCCACCACATCCGCATGGCTTCCCGCCTGCTGCTTCATGCGGCTGATCACGTCCAGATTGATCTCTTCGATGGTCAGGCCGTTTAAATTGCTGTTCAGCAGGATATTCATATTCAGGAGCTCATCGTCGTTCAGGATATCCCTCACATGGACGATCGTGTTCTTGATCAGATTGCCTTCCAGCACCGTGACGATCAGGAGCTTATCCTCATCCACCCGCGACAGCTGAATGAACTTCAGCTTGTTCTGCTGATAGCGGGGGCCGCTTATCAGCGCCGCATAGTTGGTATCGTTGGCCAGAAGCTTCGCCAGCCGCTTCAGAACCGATTCCAGGCGGTCGATCCGCTTGATCATCAGCTCCTGGACTCCGGCTGCCTCGCTGTCCTTCTCCAGCACGATCTGATCCACATAGAAACGGTAGCCCTTATCCGACGGGATCCGCCCGGCGGAAGTATGAGGCTGTACGATATAGCCCATCTCCTCCAGATCGGACATCTCATTGCGGATCGTGGCGGAGCTCCATCTGTTGTCCACATATTTGGAAATGGTCCTGGATCCTACCGGCTCCCCGGTATCCATATAGTTCTTGATGATCGCCTTCAATATGGTGATCTTACGCTCATCCAGTTCCATGTTCCTGCTCCTTTCATCCGTTTCTCATTCGGTTGTTAGCACTCATCAGCTTCGAGTGCTAATTCCTACGTTCTTAATATATTACTTCCCCCAATATTTGTCAATACCTTTTTCTAAAATATTTTTGTTTTCTTACGCTTTTCCTACATTTCTTCATCGTACTTGACTTTTAACACATTTGTAATATAATTGTAATTGGTAGATTTTCCCCAACAAAAGAAACGTATGTGAGGTATGCATTATGAAGGATAATATCAGAAAATACCTGACCGCCGCGCCGCTTGTCCTGGCCCTCGGCCTTGCCTGCAGCATCCCGGTCATGGCGGAACCGTCCGGTCACCTGGACTGGGCCAACCGCTATACGATCGCCGGATGGTCATGGGATTCGGCCGATCCCGATCAGGCCCTCGAAGTAAAGATCGATATCACGCCGGCAGGCGCCAGGTCCGCAGTTAAAACCCTTACCGTCACCGCGGAGAGCTACCGCGGCGACCTGGTATCGGGGGCGAACGACGGCAATCACGGATTCTTCTGTCCTGTTGACTGGTCACAGTTCTCCGGCGATTCATTTACAGTAACGGCCTATGTCCTGTCCGGAGATAAGAAGGTTCCGCTTGCAGGCACGATCTCCTATGACGCTTCCGCGGAAGGGCCTGTACTGGCCGTTATTTCTTCCGATGGACAGACTGCTTCCGGATCCGGAACGGCCGGCGGCATCTTAGGGCCTGTGGCCGGCAGCGTATCCCTTCCTTCCGACGGCGATGAAAGCACGCCGCAGGAATCTGACGGGAAAGCCAATACCGAAGCCGGGCAGACAAAGGACGCCGACACGAAAGCCGGTAACGAAGCCGGGCAGCCGAAAGAAGACAAAGCGGATACCGTCTCCGGCCCCGTTTCCGGATCCTCTGATTCCGGATCAGACTCCGCGAAGGAATCTGTCTCCGAACCCGGATGGAAGAAAGGCACGTCCCTGGGATATTTCACCATCACCGGTTACTGCAGCTGCGCTATCTGCTCCGGAGGCTGGGGACTGACCTACAGCGGCACCGTCCCTCAGGCGAATCACACGATCTCCGCCGATCTGAATGTGCTTCCGCTCGGAACGAAGGTCATGATCAACGGCATCGTCTACACCGTCGAGGATAAAGGAAGCGGCGTGAACGGCAGCCATATCGACATTTACTGCGCCACGCATGCGGAGGCGGAAGCCCTCGGCACAACGTCCGCAGAAGTATTCTCAGTGATCGCCGAATAAGACACGATTGATCCGATCATTAAAAGACACGGTTTGCACCGTGTCTTTTTTTGCCGGTATGCGCCGGGCCGCCGCAAACATTTTCGCATCCGCGCCTCTTACGATCCAGCTTTTCTTCATATCAAACCCCAACCGCGAATATATTATATCAGATCCCCGGATCGAATCTTAAAAGAAAGGACAAACATATACGATGAAAATCCGCAAAAGGCCGGCCGCCCTGACGGCGGCTTTATTCATGATCCTTTTATGGACAATCCCGGCTGACGCCGGCCAGCAGACGACCGGATATCTCGACCGCACAGACGGACGAACGGTCTACGGATGGGCGTGGGATCCCTCCAGCCCCGCTTCCGCCGTAGACGTGCAGATCTCTGTCAGAAACACGGAGGACCATTCTCTTCTTTATACGCAGACATGCTCTGCCGGCCTCTACCGGGAAGACCTGCGGCAGATCGGGGACGGTTTCCATGCGTTTGCCGCGGATCTTGATCTTTCTTCATTCAGCGGCGGTTCCTGTCTGATCGAAGCTTCCTCCCAGGGCGCTCCTCTAAACGGAACGCTGTACTGGCAGGGAGAAGCTTTCCCGATACAGACTGAAAGCCCGGATCCGCCGGAAATACCGCACAGACCGCTGGGGCCTCTAAGCGGATCCGATAACAGCCTTGCGGCAGCCGATTTCTCCACCGATAACGCCGCGGAAAACGCCTTCTCCACGGATATTGCCGCGGCTGTATCCTCACCCGCCGTTCCGGAAGCCGTCGCGGCTCCGCAGCCGCTTTCCCTCGGTACGTTCCGAACCACCGCCTACTGTTCCTGCCGCCGCTGTTCCGGCCGCTGGGGAAGACTTACGAGCACAGGCGCTGTCGCTGTATCCCATCATACGGTCGCCGTCGATCCGCAGATCATTCCCTACGGCACGAAGCTTATGATCGACGGAATCGTCTACACGGCTGAGGATGAAGGCAGCGGCGTCAGGGGCAGACATATCGATATCTATTGCGATACCCACGCCGAGGCTGCGGCTTACGGTATGCAGAGCAAAGAAGTCTTTCTCGTTCCGTAATCCGCAGTTTTATTTGCCGCGCCGGGTCTGATCCTAACCGCGTAAAACACCACCATGGCTCCGTACGCCCTTACGGCCTCTCCAGGAACCGGCGAAGCTCTTCAAGCCGCGCCTCAGCGTCCGCGCATCCCAGTTCATAAGCCCGCATGATCTCCTGCGGATCGCTGCAGGTACGGCTGATCGTCATCACCCGGCTGGGGCAGATGACAAACACGCTGCCTTCCTTCTCCAGCCTGCGGATCAGCCGGACCGTCTCGTTGTAGGTCTTGTGCCGGTGGCTCATCGCCGCCGTAAAACGCGGATAGCGGCAGTACAGGATATGTCCCGGCCCCACATGCTCCGGCGGCTTCACATAGGAAGCGTCGCGGGTCAGGACCACCACATTCTTCCGATAGCCCATTCCGATCATTCCCCGGATCGGAATGCTGTCGGTGCAGCCGCCGTCCAGAAGCTCCATTCCCTGATACCGGACGATACGGGAGACGAACGGCAGGGAAGCCGACGCCCGCACCGCATCGATCTGAGCCTTCATATCCGTGATCCGGATAAGCTCCGGCCGCCCGGTCCTGAGATTGCTGCATCCGGCGTAAAAGCGGGTCGGCGACGCCGCGAATGCCTCGTAATCATAAGGATCCAGTTTCTCCGGGATCTCGTGATAGCAGAACTGCGTATTCACCAGTTCGCCATGGCGCAGCAGATTGGAAAAACTCATAAACCGTTTATCCCGGCAATATTTCTTATAATAGCGGATACTCCGGCCGCGCTGTCCGGAGACATAGGAGCAGCCGTGGACCGCCCCGGCGGACACGCCCAGTACGCCGTCAAACGCGATCCCATGTTCCAGAAATACATCCAGAACTCCCGCCGTGTAGATACCGCGCATTCCGCCGCCTTCCAGCACAAGACCCGTTCCGTAAGCCTTCTGAAACGCCAGCCGCTCCGAACCATTTTCCAGATGAATGATCCCGCAGTACGCGAATCCATTTTTCTTAAGCATCCCTTGCATCACCGTGTTATCCCGGTGGGTGTCGATGCGCAGATTCCCGCAGCGGCTGAAGGCCCATCTGACGCAGAACGAGCCAGCCCCTTTCACGATACCGGCAGAAGCGATCCGGTGTACGACGCCGTAAGGAGCGCCGCTGAGCCACTGACCGTCTTCGATCACGCGGTAAGTCGGATCCTCTCCCTCCCTGTAATAAAATACCGCGGCGATCTCGCCGCCAGCCATACAGACATAGGAATTTCCTTCCTCGATATCCTGCCGGACCTGCCATTCCGGCGGATCCGATGTTCCCCACTGGTTCGGATTGCCGTGCTCCGCCATGAAACCGCGGGCGCGCTCATAGACCGCCAGAACCTTCTCAAGCTGTTCCGGCCTTGTCTTCTCAACGCGCAGGCCGCAGAAGCCAATCTGCGTATTTCCGCCGCCAGTCTGTATATCTCTGCTCTCTTCCATTTTCCTATTCCTCAAACAGTTCCATTTTCGCCGGTAACAATCAATCGTAACGCCGACAGGAAAAGTATAGCACGATCCGCCGCACATTAGAACCGTTTATTTTTCATTTTTCTCTTCCAAAGTATACCAAACTTTTGTATACTGAGTCTATAGACGTTGAAACCGGTCAACGCCGTAATCATACCATACATCTGCAAAAGGGGGTTTTACCATGAGTGAACAGAAAACGCAGTCTTACGTAAATGAGGCAGAGGAACGCGCCGCCATCATGAAGCGGATCGAGGCGAGCAACGCGGCCCAGGAACGCTACGCGAAGAAGCAGTATAAGATGTCGCTGATCAGCGCCGGAGCCAATGTGATCGTGCTTTGTCTCGCCGTATTCCTGATCTTTACGATGCTGCCGAAGATCAACGCGACCTTTGAGAACCTGAACGCGGTCATGGAGAATGTGGAGACGATCACCGAGGAGCTGTCAACCGTCGATATCGAAGGTATGGTGGGCAATATCGACGATCTGGTGGTCGGAAGCTCCGACAGTCTGAACCAGGCTATGAAGAAGATCAACGCCATCGATATTGAAAAGCTCAACAATGCGATCGGGAACCTGAACGACGCGGTAGAGCCCCTGGCCAAATTCGCCAATATGTTCAAGTAGAAAATACAGGCAGGGCGTCACTGGCGCCTTGCTTGCATAGAAATACAGTCAGGGCGCCGCCGGCGCTCAGTTCGTACGGAAAAACGAGCAGAGTGGCACTGACGATCCGACTGTATGGAAACGGCCCGCGCCGGCAGGTATTCTCAAATACTTTAGCCGGCGCGAGCCGTTTTTGTCTGTTTTGTTTCTGTCTGTTCCGTTTCCCGCGGCTGTTCCCGCGGTCTTATTTTCAATTGCCTACTTCACAAGCTCCGTAATATCCTTCATCACCTGGCTGATCTTAATGTGCTGCGGACAGATCTGCTCGCACTTATGGCAGCTGTGGCACTGATCCGGCCCGATTTCGAACGCTTCGCAGGCCGTCTTGACACGGTTTCTGCTTCCGTGGACGCCGAAGCCGTTGTACGCCTTGAAGATCTCCGGAATATTCAGGCCGAAGGGACACGGCATGCAGTACGCGCAGCCGGTGCATCCGACCATGGACATGCTGTCGTAGATCGCCTTGACTTTCCCGTAGACTGCCGTCTCTTCCTCACTGAGCATAGCGACGCCGCTTCTGGATGCGTAGAGAAGGTTGTCCTCCACCTGCTTGCGGCTTCCCATGCCGCTTAAGACCACGCCCACCTCCGGCTGGTTCCACAGGAAATCAAACGCATGCTCCACCGGCGTCTTGTCCGCGGGGAACGCCGCCGCCACATGCCCGGCCAGATTGGCCAGACGCCCGCCCAGAAGCGGTTCCATGATAATGACGCCCAGCCCCTTCGAAGCCGCGTAGCGCATGCCCTCAGTGCCGGCCTGGTCGTTGATATTGATGTAGTTGTACTGGATCTGGCAGAATTCCCAGGCGTCCGTATAGTCCACGATCTCCTTAAACGCCTCCAGGCTGTCATGGAAGGAGAAGCCGATATGGCGGATCCTTCCGTCCGCCTTCGCCCGCTTCATATGTTCGACCAGATGAAGGGGCTTCACCGTCTGCTCCAGCCGCTCCTTCCCCATGGCGTGGAGAAGATAGAAATCGATATGGTCTGTCTTAAGCTTCTGAAGCTGCTCATTTAAGAGCCGGTCGAAATCCGCTTCCTCATGCACCGACCATAACGGCAGTTTGGTAGCCAGATAGACCTTCTCGCGGTAGCCGTCCTGAAGGGCTTTGCCCACGACGAGCTCGCTCTGCCCGCCGTGATAGGGGTATGCGGTGTCTATGTAATTGACGCCCTCGTCGATCGCGTGGCGGATGATGGAAATGGCTTCCGCCTCATCCACGGAACCGTCCTCAAGGACCGGTAAGCGCATACAGCCGAATCCCAGAGCCGAAACCTCCGCCCCTGTGTTGCCAAACTTACGGTACTGCATAATACAAAACTCCTCCTTATATATACTGCATTTTATAGAAAAGGACAGTTCCGGATCCTTGCATTCCGGCCGCTGTCCTCTCCAGGCTGAATCTTTCTTATTCCGTCGTTATCTCTGTACTCTTCCGGAACCGTCGCCGCCGGCCAGCGCGTCCACATCGGCGCGGGTCACCAGATTGAAGTCGCCGGGGATCGTGTGCTTCAGCGCGGACGCCGCGACCGCGAACTCCAGAGCCGCCTTCATATCCTTACCGTCCAGCAGGCCGCAGATCAGGCCCGCCGCGAAGGAATCGCCACCGCCGACACGGTCCACGATCGGAGCGATGCGGTACTTTCTGGAATGATAGAACTCCCGGGTCTTACCGTCCATGATGCAGGCGGACCAGCCGTTGTCGGAAGCGCTGTGGCTCTCGCGCAGGGAACTGATAATATACTTAAAACCGAACTTATCCGCCATCTGGTTGAAGATATCCACGTATCCGGCCAGCTCCAGCTCGCCGGAGGTCACGTCCGTATTGCCGGGCTTGAAGCCCAGGACCTTCTCCGCGTCCTCTTCATTGCCGATGCAGACGTCCACATACTGCATCAGGTTCGTCATGACCTTCTGGGCTTTCTCGGAAGACCACAGCTTCTTGCGGAAGTTCAGATCCACGGAAACCGTCACGCCGTGGGCCTTGGCCGCCTTCAGAGCCGCCTCGGTCAGGACGATGGCGTCGTCGCTGACGGCCGGCGTGATGCCGGTGAAATGGAACCAGTCGGCGTCCTTAAAGATCTCGTCAAAATCAAATTCTTCCGGCTTCGCCGTGGAAATAGAGCTGTGGGCCCGGTCATAGACCACGGTAGACGCGCGCATCGCGGAGCCGGTCTCCAGATAATAGATACCCAGGCGCTCGCCGCTTCTGGCGATATGCTTCGTGCCTACGTTGTACTTGCGCAGGGCCGCCACAGCGCACTCGCCGATGGGGTTCGCCGGAACCGCGGTCACAAACTCCGCGTCATGGCCGTAGTTGGCCAGCGACACAGCCACATTCGCCTCGCCGCCGCCGTAATTGATGTCGAACTCGTCTGCCTGAATGAATTTCTCGTTGTTGGGGGTGGACAGCCGCAGCATGATCTCACCCATTGTGACTACTTTTGCCATAAAACTTCGCTCCTTGTGTAATTTCTCTTACTTCGCACGGGCCGCGGCCACCGCCTCGACGAACTCCTTCGCCTTCGCCGTCACCGCCGCGAAATCGCCGGTCTTGGCGCCCTTGGTCAGGCTGCTTCCGGTTCCAACCGCATACGCGCCGGCCTTGATCCACTTGTCAACGTTGTCCACATCCACGCCGCCGGAAGGCATGAACTCGCCCTGGGGAAGCGGTCCCTTGAAGGAACTGATCGCCGCCGGTCCCACGATATTGCCGGGGAAGATCTTGATCACGTCGCAGCCGGCTTCCAGCGCGGTGATCGCCTCGGTCGGCGTCATGACGCCGGGAAGCATGGGCACGCGATAGCGGTTGCACAGCTTGATCGTCTCCACATTCAGTCCGGGGCTCACGACATAGTTCGCGCCCGCCAGAATCACCTGTCTGGCCGTCTCCGGATCCAGAACGGTGCCCGCGCCGATGACTACCTTGTCGTTGTCCTTATACTTCTTCGCCATGGCTGCGATGAAATCCACCGGATTGCCGTCGTCCATAGTCATCGTGATCTCGATAAAATTGATCCCGCCGGCGATGATGGCGTCGACTACCTTCTCGCCCTGCTCCAGATTCTTCGCGCGCACGACCGCCACCAGGCAGTCTTCACGCATTCTCGATAATACCTGTTCTTTCTTCATGTTCACCCTTCTCCTTCTTTTTTATTTGCATGTCCGACGGCGTTATCCATCGGGCAGGCGGATATTGCTCCGCCCCGCAATTTCATGATTTAAGTGTACTCCTTTTGGACAATTATGTCAATATTATCCGGACAACCGCCGCGGCTGCAGTCCCCGCGCAGCCGGGTCTATTTCCCCGGACCGCCCTCTTCCGCATCCTCCGCCAGCTTATAGGGCGTAGTCTGGTACACGTAGTAATTCAGCCAGTTGCTGTAAAGCGTATTCGCCGTGCTTCTCCAGCTTAAGACCGGCCTGGACAGCGGATCGTCATTCTCATAGTAATTGATCGGCAGCTTCGGATTCAGCCCCCGCCCCATATCGCGCTGATACTCGTTATTCAGCGTCATCCGGTCGTACTCCGGGTGGCCCTGGACGAAGACCTGGCTTCCGTCCTTCCTCATGATCAGAAAGATCCCTGCTTCCTCCGACTCCGCCAGCACCAGAAGCTCCGGATGCTTCTCCACGTCGCGCCTGCGGACCTCCGTATAGCGGGAATGCGGCGCCATGATATAATCGTCCATATTCCGGGTCAGCGGAAGACGGTGGTGGAGGACCTTGTGCCGGTAAATGCCGCTCAGCTTCTCATCTCTCTTGTACTTGGGGATCCCGTAATGGTAGTAGAGACCGGCCTGGGCGCCCCAGCAGATATGAAGCGTGGACGTCACATGGGTTTTGCTCCACGCCATCACCTCGCAGAGCTCCTGCCAGTAATTGACCTCCTCATACTCCAGCATCTCCACCGGCGCTCCCGTGATGATCATGCCGTCGTAATACTTGCGGCGGATCTCCTGAAACGTCCGGTAGAACTGCTCCATATGGCTGGCCGACGTGTTCTTGGACACATGGGACGCCAGCATCATGAACGTGCAGTTGATCTGAAGCGGCGTATTGGAAAATGACCGCAGAAGCTGCAGTTCCGTCTCCTCTTTCACCGGCATCAGATTCAGGATCAGGATCTCCAGCGGCCGGATGTGCTGGCTCAGGGCCCGCTCCTCATCCATGACAAAAATATTCTCTGACTCCAGGATCGCCTTGGCCGGCAGATCGCTCTGTATCTTGATAGGCATATGGTTTCCTCCTATTCCCCGTCCAGCAGTTTCAGAAAATCTTCTTCCGACAGGATCGGGATCCCCAGCTCCCGGGCTTTCTTATTCTTCGTCGACGTGGAATTCACATCGTTATTGATCAGATAGGTGGTCTTCGCGGTCACCGATCCGGTGGCCTTGCCTCCCTTCGCCTCGATCAGCTCCTGCAGCTCCTTCCGGTTGGCGAAATGCTCCACCGCCCCGGTGATCACGAACGTCATCCCCGACAGCGGCTGACTGCTTCCGTCTTCTCCGCCGTCCTCCGGCATCTGCTCGATATCCAGTTCCGCAAGCAGCCGGTCTACGACGGCATTGTTCTTCTCCGACGCGAAATACCGGCACCAGCCGTCGGCCAGAACCTCGCCGATGCCGTCGGCCTCCTGAAGTTCCTCCGCGGAAGCGCGGCGCATTTTCTCAAAATCATAGCGGAATTTCCGGCACAGTACCCTGGCGTTGGCCAGGCCGATGCCGGCCACCCCAAGCCCGTAGACCACACGCACCAGCGTTGTGTGGGAAGCCCTTTCGGCCGCCTGGATCAGATTGTCGTAGGATTTCTGTCCGAAGCCTTCCATCTCCACAATGGCGTCCCGGTGGCGGTCCAGATGGAAAATGTCCGCGTACTCGTGGATAAATCCGGCGCCGATGAATTTCTCCAGCGTCATCTCCGACAGACCGTCGATATTCAGCGCGTCCCGGCTGACGAAAAGCGTGAAGCTTTTGATCTTCTTGGCCTGACAGTCGGGATTCGTGCAGTAGAGAGACTTCACGTCGTTCTCCTGCCAGATCATCGTCTCACCGCCGCAGACCGGACAGATCTTCGGGATGTCGCGCACGCCGCTGCGGGTCAGGTTGTCGGCGATCTGGGGAATGATCATATTGGCCTTATAGACCGTGATCGTATCTCCCGCCCCAAGTTCGAGTCCTTCCATGATGCTGATATTGTGGACGCTGGCGCGGCTGACCGTAGTCCCCTCCAGTTCCACCGGCTCGAACACCGCCACCGGATTGATCAGTCCCGTTCGGGACGGGCTCCACTCAATGTACGACAGCGTCGTCTCAGCCGTCTCGTCGGCCCATTTAAACGCGATGGAATTGCGCGGGAACTTGGCCGTGCGGCCCAGGGACTCGCCGTAGGCGATATCCTCATAGGTCAGCACCAGGCCGTCGGACGGGATGTCGTAATCCGTGATGGCATGGGCGAACTGCGCCACCGCGTCCGGAAGCGTCTCCGCCGTAACCTGTTTATGCTCCACAACCTCGAAGCCCTGCTGCCTAAGCCAGGCAAAGCGGCTGCTGACGGAATTGCTCAGATCCCATGCGGCCGGTGTCGTTTCCGAGGGGGCAGCGCTGTCCGCGAATTCCCCGCCTTCCGCCTGCACCAGCGCGAAAATGATGCAGTTCACATGGCGGCCTGCTGTAACCTCGCTGTTCAGCTGTCTTACAGACCCGGAACAAAGGTTACGCGGATTCTTGTATTTCGCGTCCGCATCTTCGATCTCCGCGTTCATTTTCTCAAAATCCGAATAGCGGATCACCGCTTCTCCCCGCAGGATCAGCCTGCCTCTGAACGCGATCTGAAGCGGGATATTCTCAAATACCCTGGCGTTGGGAGTGATCACCTCGCCGATCTCTCCGTTGCCGCGGGTGACGGCTTTGACAAGCTTCCCGTCCTCATAGGTCAGCACGACGGTCAGGCCGTCCAGCTTCCAGGAAAGCACGCCTTTCTGCGGCCCGAGCCATTCCTGCAGAGCGCCCACGTCCTTGGTCTTATCCAGGGAAAGCATCGGCGACGGATGCGCTTCCTTGGGAAGCTCGCTCAATACCTCGTAACCCACCCGCTGGGTCGGGCTGCCCGCCAGCACCACGCCGGTCTCCGCCTCCAGAGCCAGCAGTTCATCGTAGAGCCTGTCATATTCGAAATTGCTCATGATCTCCCTGCTCTCCTGATAGTAGGCCTTCGAAGCCTCGGAAAGCAGCGCGGTCAGTTCCTTCATTCTCCGGATCTTATCCTGCATGGATCTCATTTCCTCCCATGGAAATATTCAGGCGGTTCCGGCCTCATAAGCGGCCGTCCGGCGTTCATCCGCGGACTTCTCCGCCTGCGCTGTCCGCATCTTCCGCATCCTCAAGCAGTGCAAGAAGTTCCTCATATTCCTCTTCCGTCACCTTGCGGAAAGTCCCGCTTTTTAGTCTGCCCAGCCGTACGTTCATGATACGTACCCGGGTCAGCGACTGCACCTGATAACCCAGCGCGCCGCACATCCGCCGGATCTGCCGGTTCAGTCCCTGGGTCAGCACGATATGGAACTCCCTCTTGCCGGTGATCCACGCCCTGCAGGGCTTTGTTCTTACATCCAGATCCTTAAGCCAGACGCCGGCCTCCATCTCCCGGATGAAATCTTCGGTCAGCGGCTTGTTCACCTCGACCACGTATTCCTTCTCGTGGCCGCTGCTGCCCCGCATGATCCGGTTGACCAGCTCTCCCTGGTTCGTCATGAAAATAAGGCCCTCTGAGTCCTTGTCCAGCCGTCCCACCGGATAGACCCGCTCCGGATAATGAACCAGTTCCACGATATTCATGGCCCGATCCTTCTGCGACGTAGTGCAGACAACGCCGCGGGGCTTATTGACCGCGAGAAGCACCGGCTTCGGACGGACGGCAGCCGTTCTTTCAGATCCTGTCTGCGGCCGCCCCACGGGCTTTCCGTCGCAGATCACAAGCTGTCTGGCCGTTACTTTCATACCGGCTGACGCTATCTCTCCGTCTACCAGCACCTTCCCCGCCTCGATCAGGCGGTCCGCTTCCCGCCGGGAGCAGACGCCCATCTCACTCAAAAATTTATTCAAACGGATCTCTTCCAAAGCCTGCCTCTTTTCATTTCTGACTCACGGACGATATTCCGGCGCCGGTTCCCTGCGCACTCTTCCGCTGTTTATATACGCGGCGCATCCGCCGCTTTGCCGACTCCATCCAGAATAAGCATCGCGTCGCCGAACGAAAAGAACCGGTATCTCTCCCGGATCGCCTCTTCATACGCCGCCAGCACATGCTCCCGGCCGGCCAGCGCCGACACCAGCATCACCAGCGTGGATTCCGGCAGATGGAAATTGGTGATCAGACCGTCCAGAAGCTTAAACCGGTACCCCGGATAGATAAAGATCTCCGTCCACCCGCTCCCTGCCTTCAGAAGCCCATCCTCTCCCACCGCCGACTCAATCGTCCGGCAGCTGGTGGTTCCCACGCAGATCACACGGCCGCCCGCGGCCTTCGTCTCATTGACCTTCCGCGCCGCGTCTTCATCCACCATATAAAATTCCGAATGCATATGATGATCCAGAACATTCTCCACCTTCACCGGGCGGAACGTTCCCAGGCCCACGTGCAAAGTCACCCGGGCGATCTTCACACCCATTTCCTCGATCTGCACCAGCAGCTCCTTCGTAAAATGAAGCCCCGCTGTAGGCGCGGCGGCCGATCCCTCATGGACGGCGTACACCGTCTGATAGCGGTCCCTGTCCTTCAGCTGATGGGTGATATACGGCGGCAGAGGCATCTGTCCCAGCCGGTCCAGGATCTCTTCGAAGATCCCCTCATAGGAAAACCGGATCAGCCGGTTCCCTTCGTCCGCCACTTCCAGAACACGTCCTTTCAGAAGCCCGTCCCCGAAAATGATCTCCGTCCCCGGCCGCGCCTTCTTCCCCGGCTTCACCAGAGTTTCCCACACATCATTCTCGTTCCGCTTCAGAAGGAGCACCTCGATCTTCGCGCCGGTGCCGGCCTTCGCGCCGTAAAGCCGGGCCGGGATCACCTTCGTATCATTGATGACCAGACAGTCGCCGGGACGCAGATAATCCGTGATATCCCGGAAATGACGGTGGGCGACCTGGCCCGTCGTCTTATCAAGTACCAGAAGCCGCGACGCCGACCGATCCTCTAAAGGATCCTGGGCGATCAGTTCCTGAGGCAGCTCAAAATAAAAATCCGATACGTTCATGCATTTCTCCATTCTGTCTCTGCGGTCTGCAGACTGTTCTTCCATCCGAACCAGCCACCTCCCGGCAGACGTTCCGCCGGCCAGCTCCCCTGCAGGCGCTCCGACAGCCGGCTTCCGCATTCGTTTCCACTGTGGCTCAATCGCTGATCACGACCTCCGACTCGCTGCTGTAGATGCTCTTCAGTTTCTCGTCCGAGGAAACCGCCTCAGCCATGGCGTCCGCGACCTGCGTCCTGAGGGCCGCCACATCCTCCCTCTCTCCGATCCGGGCGATATACGCGGCCACGTCCTCGCTGACCTCCTCGTTCATCACGAAGCTTCCGTCTTCCAGCTTCGTCACATAAACCCAGGTCAGCTGCGGCATCAGAGTCTCCGCTTCGCGGTACCGGAGCTCAAAATACGGAAATACCACATAGGAGTCCGGCTCCGGACCTTCGATGGAATAGCAGGAAATATTCTCGTAACGCTTAATACTTGCCTTCACCAGTTCCATCCGCTCTTTCTCCGCCGCGATCTCCTCTTCCGTCAGACCGCTTCTGCCGAATAATCTGGCGAGCAGTTCCGGGTCGCAGTCCTCCTTCGCCTGACAGTAGGTCCTCACAAGGGCCAGAAGTTCCGGAACCTCATCCTGTTTCAGTGTATACTGCGAGATGTCGATATCCGCATATGCCTGACCCGGCACGCTTTCCTGCGTACTATCCGGGTTTTCTGACGCTGCGCCGTCTCCCGGCATCCCTTCTCCGGCCGCTGACGCGCCGCTCTCGGATCCCCCGTCCGTCAGAGCCGCAGCGTCATCCGCAGAGCTTCCATCTTCCGAAAGCGAATTCCCGCCGTCCGGATCCCCTCCGGCGTCCGTCACATCCCCGGCGAGCGCCGTCTGCGCGCCGTCTCCCTCCGCGCCGCTTTCGTCCTTTCCTTTATCCGCACTCAGGATCACCGCGATCAATATGACTGCGATCAGCGGAACTGCCGCAAACCGCAGGTAATGCATCAGGTCGCTGTTTGCGAACCTTCCGCTGAAATTCCATTTATCCTTCATCCAAATGCCTCCCGCTCCGAGTCTTGTTCTATTCTAACAAAAAGACCTGTAAAATGCAATGCAGGAAAAATTTTTCCGTTATCTTTCATTTTCCGCTTGCATCCCCCGGCGGAACGTAGTATTATATATACGATGCGTCTGTAGCTCAGTGGATAGAGCAGTGGCCTCCGGAGCCGCGTGCGGAGGTTCGATTCCTCTCAGACGCATTTTTATTTTCTCTCTTGTCAAACGGTACCGATTCCGTTATAATAGGGACATCAATCAGCTTATTCATTTATTTCAACGTTTCACTTATCGCAGGCCGGACCGGCCGGAGATTCCACAGACTGAAGAACAGACAGGGTGGTATGTTACTGTGCGCGCAGTTTACATAATTATATCTATTAAGGGGGTATACATATGGTATACAAAACATTTCAGGAGACGATCACCTCCAGGCTGCAGAGCCGCCTGGGAACCGGTTACCGGCTGATCGTCAGCAAGGTTCCGAAAAACAACGGACTGTTTCTGGACGGTCTCACCATCACACTGAGAGACCAGACCGCGTCGCCGGTCATTTATCTGAATTACTATTATGAACGTTTTCTCGGCGGGCACCCGATCGATAGTCTTGTCGAAGAGATCGTGGACATTTACCGGGAAAGCGCCGGCATCCTTCATGCGGACTTTTCCATACTAAACGATTTCGAGCGGCTGAAGGACAGGATCACTTACCGCGTGATCAGCACAAGAGACAATCTTGCCCTTCTGAAGGACACAGTATCATTTCCCTTTCAGGATCTGTCCATCATTTTCTATCTGTTCCTGCAGCAGAGTCCCATAGGGCAGATGACCGCCCTGGTCCGCAGGCGCCATATGGAGCTGTGGAAGACGACTCCGGAAGAGCTTCTGGCTCTGGCTGAGAAGAACACGCCGCTTCTTCTGCCGCCGGAGTTGAAAAATATGGACGAGATCATGGACGCTGTCGCCAGGGAACATATGGGCGACGATTATTATCCCGGCGTGATCGACACACTTTTCCCGGATCATGCGTATTCGCCGCTCTATGTTCTGAGCAATACGACCGGACTTCACGGCGCCTGCGTCATGCTCTATCCGGACGTATTAAAAAACTTCGCGGACCGGCTGGACCGGGATCTCGTGATCCTTCCCTCCAGTATCCACGAAGTTCTGCTGCTGCCTTATGACGATAACGTTACATTCAGCGGATTGTCAGATATGGTGGCTGAGATCAACCAAACTGCGGTGTCCCTCGAAGACCGGCTGTCCAATCATGTGTATTTCTACTCACGGACGGCCGACGAGATCATTCTGGCGCAGGATTCCGCCTCCGCATACGTATCGTAGCCGCAACCGCGGATCCGCAGGGATCATTCTTCTCCCAGATATCCCAGCTTCACCCGCAGAATCCTCCGCAGCGATTCGTCGATCCGTTCCTCCGATAAAGAACCGTTCGCGACGGCATCCAGCACCCCCTGATAGGCCGCCGCAAAATCTTCAGGCATCAGCAGGAGATCCGCCCCTGCCTGCAATGCCTTCACCGCGGTCTCCGCGGACGAATACTCCTGCACAATGGCGCCCATATTCAACGCGTCGGTGATCACGATACCGTCGTAACCCATCTCCCCGCGCAGGATACCGTCTATGATCTCTTCCGACAGAGAAGCCGGCACATCGTTTCCCGTCACATTCGGCAGGGAAATATGGGCCGCCATGATAAATGGGATCCCCCTGGCGATCCCGTCCTGAAAAGGCACCAGTTCGCTTTCCAGAAGCTGCTCCTTCGTCCGTTCCGTATAAGCGTATCCTTCGTGGGTATCCGCTTCCGTGGCCCCGTGTCCCGGAAAATGCTTATACGTCCCCAAGATCCTCTGCGACGCCAGACCATAGGCAACGCTGGCCGCCATGTTGGCTGTCACATTCGGATCATCCCCGAAGGAGCGCAGCTTCACGACCTGATTGTCCGGGTTGGTAAGCACGTCGGCAACCGGAGCAAAATCCACATTAAAACCCAGATCGTGAAGATACGTGCCTATCTTCACGCCCACATCATAGGCCCTGTCCGGATCATTCTTTTTCCCGATCCGGGACATATCCCCGATCGTGGGCACCCGGAACTTCCCGGTGCCGCTGATGCGGGTGACCGTCCCGCCCTCTTCATCCACGCACGCGAACGCCGGCAGCTGAAGCCGTTCCTCGCTGTATTCCTGTACCGCTGCCAGCATTGCCACGGTCTGGTCCTGATCCACCAGGTTATCGCCCATGTAAATAAATCCGCCGACCGGAATCGCATCAAACGCCGCCTTAAATCCTTCATCCGCCGCAGTAAGCGGCTCTCCGCTGCCCGCGAGCACATCCGGCGTTATAATGAACAGCTGCGCCGCCTTTTCTTCCAGGGACATACGATTCAGGCGCGCAGATATTTTGTCCTGCAGATCCGCGTCATCGATGGTAAAAAACGGAGACACCGGGAGCAGCTGCGTCTCCGGAGCAGCTGCGTCTGACTGCGCTTCCCGGGACGGCGGCTCTTCTGACAGACTCTCCTTCGACTGGGGCTCTTCTGACTGCGGCAGTTCCGGTTGGGACTCCTCTGACTGGGTTCCTTTCGGTTGCCTGTCTTCCGGCTGAAGCAGTTCCGGCTGTCTTTCCTCTGGCTGAGCTCCGTCCGATTGTTTCTCTTCTGATTGTGCTTTCTCCAACTGTGTTCCTTCCGATTGTCTCTCCTCTGGCTTCGGTTCCTGCTGCTGTGGCTTCTCCGACTGCATCTCCCCCTGTCGTCCCGCCACACCGCCGTCTCTCTCCGTTAGCGCCTTGTCCGCCGTCGCCGGTTCGACCGCCATCTTCTGCCCGCCGGTTCCGCAGCCGGCCGCCAGCATACCCGCGATCAGCGCACAGCCAAGCCGCATCCATAACTTTTTCATCCCCATGATCCCTCTATTCTATATCCATTCTATTCCATATCCAGAAGCGTTTTCTTTACTTCCAGCATCCGGTCGCGCAGCACCGCCGCTTCCTCGAAGTTCAGTTCCGCCGCGGCCTTGTGCATCTTCTTCTGCAGCTCCTTCATCAGCTTATTCAGTTCTGCCGCGTCCATGGACTCCAGATCCTTCTCGTTCTCCTTCGCCTTCCGATCCTCGTCCGCCGCCTTCGAGATCGCGATCAGGTCCCGGACCGCCTTACGGATGCTCACCGGCGTAATGCCGTGGGCCTCGTTATACTCCTGCTGGATCTTCCGCCGCCGGTTGGTCTCGTCGATGGCCCGGCGCATGGAATCCGTGATCACATCCGCGTACATGATCACATGGCCGTCCACATTTCTCGCCGCGCGGCCGATCGTCTGCACCAGGGAAGTCTCCGACCGCAGAAATCCTTCCTTATCCGCGTCCAGGATCGCCACCAGCGAGATCTCCGGAATGTCCAGACCTTCCCGCAAAAGGTTAATGCCGACCAGCACGTCGAATACGTTCAACCGCATGTCCCGGATGATCTCCGCCCGCTCCAACGTGTCGATGTCGGAGTGAAGGTACTTCACGCGCACCCCCACGTCCCGCATATAATCGGTCAGATCCTCCGCCATCCGCTTGGTCAGCGTCGTCACCAGAACTTTATTGCCCTTTTCGATCTCTTTATTGCACTCCGCCACCAGATCATCGATCTGTCCGGCCACCGGCCGCACGCTCACCTCCGGGTCCAGAAGCCCGGTAGGCCGGATGATCTGTTCGGTCCGCAGCATCTCATGCTCCGCCTCATAGTCTCCCGGCGTCGCCGACACGAACATCATCTGGTCGATCTTGCCCTCGAATTCCCCGAAATTCAGCGGACGGTTGTCCAGCGCCGACGGCAGGCGGAAGCCGTAGTCCACCAGCGTCTGCTTCCGGGACCGGTCGCCGTTATACATCCCCCGCACCTGCGGCAGCGTCATATGGGACTCGTCCACGATCATCAGAAACTCGTCCGGAAAATAGTCCAGCAGCGTATACGGCGGCTCCCCCGGCGCAGTCCCCACCAGATGGCGGGAATAATTCTCGATGCCGGAACAGAAACCGGTCTCCCGCATCATTTCCACATCGAAATTCGTCCGTTCCGCGATCCGCTGCGCCTCCAGAAGCTTATCCTCACTCTTAAAATACGCCACCCGCTCCTTAAGCTCCGCCAATATATTCTCCGTGGCAATCATCATCTTGTCCTTCGGCACAACATAATGGGACGCCGGGAAAATGGCGATGTGGTTCAGCTGCAGCTTCGCCTCCCCGGTCAGCGTATCGATCTCCATGATCCGGTCCACCTCGTCGCCAAAGAACTCGATCCGGTAAGCCGAACTGTCCGAATAAGCCGGGAACACTTCCAGCACGTCGCCACGCACCCGAAACGTCCCCCGGTGGAAATCCATATCGTTCCGCTCATACTGGATATCGATCAGCTTATGGATCACGTCGTCCCGGTCCTTCTCCATCCCCGGCCGCAAAGAGATCACCATCTCCTGGTAGTCGATGGGACTGCCCAGGCCATAGATGCACGACACCGACGCCACGATGATCACATCGCTCCGCTCCGACAGCGCCGCCGTCGCCGAGTGGCGCAGCTTATCGATCTCGTCGTTGATGTCGGAATCCTTCTCGATATAGGTGTCGGTGGACGGAACGTAGGCCTCGGGCTGGTAGTAGTCGTAGTACGACACAAAATACTCCACCGCGTTCTCAGGGAAATATTCCTTGAACTCGCCGTAAAGCTGCGCCGCCAGGGTTTTATTGTGCGCAAGTACCAAAGTCGGCTTCTGCAGCCGCTCGATCACGTTCGCCATGGTGAAGGTCTTGCCGGAGCCCGTAACCCCTAGTAAAGTCTGGAATTGGTTGCCTTCCTGGAAGCCTTTCACCAGTGCCTCGATGGCCTGGGGCTGATCGCCGGTGGGCTCGTACTCTTTGTGCAGTTTGAACAACATGGACTAAAAATCGCCTCCAATTTCCATAACAAAAAAGTTCGTCTATAGGCCCAAAATTCGTAATGGACGAGACTTTGTATCTCCGAAAAAGCACTTTTTTACCCTGATTACGAATGAAAGTCACTAAAACCCTTTTTTCTCAACTACGCAATACGAGGTAAAACCAGGTGGAAATTGTAACTCAAAATGTCGCAAAATGGAATCTCATTTCAACAATCTTCTCTGCAAATATGCTCGCCAAATACCGTTTTATCCAATCGCTATAAATGCCACCGTCGTCATTCTATCATATAAAGAGAGAAAAGTACAGACAAACCGAATGTTTGTTCTGCACTTTTCTCTCCCAGCATGTAGAAATGATTCGTCTCATATATTTCAGTCGATGCTTTCCGTCAAACAATCTTTAATCTGGTTGAGCGATCAAAATACTGACTGACATCAATATCAAACTCTTCTCCGGATGTATCAAACGCCTCCTCAGTTTTTGGTAAAACATCTTCAATGAATGGCTGCATTTCATCTACACAATCCGCAATCAGTAGCTTGTTATCCCCGTAAGTATCTACCGTAATAATCTCTTTTGCATGTCCCATTAGTTTTGCTACTGCTTTTGGACTAAACTCATTTTTCAGAAGCAACGTACAAAATGTGCTCCTTAGATCATGCCATCGTATATCGGGAAGCCCATTTTCCTTCAGCAGCTGCTTATAATACTGCCAGTGGAAATCCTTACTTCTGGGTCTCCCATAACTGGAGCAACATATATAGCCCATATCCTGAAATGTCTTGCTTCTCCGCTTTCTGTTTTTCTCATATGTTTCTCTTTGCTCTAAAATAGCTTCAAACACATAATCAGGAATAGGAAGTGTTCTATAACTGGATGATGTTTTAAGCCGTACTTCCTGCTTTGTATATGTTTTCGGTGCAAAGTCTTCCTTTTTTGTATTCAGCTTCTTTCCTAATTGCCGCTGAAGGTGCAGAGTTCGGTTAATATAATCGATATCCGAATACTTTACGCCATTAATCTCACATCTGCGCAGGCCCATTAATACATTAAACAATATCTGCATGTGGATAGGCGTGCCCCTGCTTGCTTCCAATAAAATCATAATCTGGTCAACAGACAAGGCTTTCTGATCATCTATGCTCCTTGTATGGTACGTTTCTTTCTTGACTTTCTTTGGCAGATTGATTCCCTCAGCCGGATTTTCGGGAATTAATTTCTTTACTACAGCATATTTCATTGAAATATTCACTACTGTCTTTACTAACCGCGCAACAGATACCGAATAGTCGGTCCTGTCATTATAAAGCATCTGTATATCGCTTCTCTTAATCATTTTTATTCTTCTTGTACCCAAAAACGGAATGATATGATGATACACAATGTTCTTATATGTATCATAGGTTCCACTGCTTCCAACCCGATATCGAATATCTTTTTCCAACCAGTATTCCAGGAACTCTCCAAGCTTAACATTCGAATATACTACATATGATCCAGCGTATAATTCTCCGATCGTGTTATCACGCGCAGTATTGGCTTCGCGTTCTGTTTTATAACCGCCCTTTTGCTGAACGCGTTCAGTACCATCTAAATATTTCAGGACAACCCTGTACGCATATTTTTCCTTAAGCGGAAATACAGGTTTCACCTCCCAATCAACAAAATCATGCAAACTCAGATCCAGCATCAAATCACCTTCTCTTTCATTGGTACAAACGCATTATTCATAAATGCCAGAATATTCTCATTCTCGTCCATTACATCACAATAATATTCAAATGTAGTATGAATCGAGCCATGTCCAAGTAAAGCAGATATCTTAACCAATGGTACACCCATCTCGATAAGGATTGTTGCGTACATATGTCTAAGCCCATGCACTGTAATAGGCGGAAGACCGCTCTTATTACAAAGCCTTGTCAAAGCATTATTCATAGCAGATAAGCTATGCAGTTTTCCATTATTCTGACAACATATGTAGTCGTTATCGACATAGGCTATACCTTGTATTTGTATATTCTTTTCTACTTGCAGCTTTCTCTTCTGAAGTTCTTGCAAAATCACATCAGGAACGCGCAATACACGAAAACTGTTAGGAGTTTTCGGATCACGTTCAACCAAACCATACTCACTGATCTTTCCGGCATCTTCTCGCAGTATTTTAGGATCAGATGCAATCTGCCTGCTGATATACACCGTTTTCCGGTTCAAATCAAAATCCGAGAATTTCAGTCCCATAATCTCGCCTTTTCTCAAACCGCAAAACAGTGCTAACAATATCTCCAAGTACCAGTTACTCTCACTTGCTGCCCTCAGTAATACCTTTATCTTACTTTTACTCAATATAATAATGTTAGGCTTCTTACGCTTATAAACTCTCGTATTCTGTACTGGATTATATTTTATATAGCCGGAAATGACCGCATCCTTCAGCGCAAGATTCAATATTTCCCTGCCCTTATTACCTGCCGAAGCAGTTACCTTTGCAATCTTTTCCAGAAGGTTATTTAGATAATCCACATTTACATGTCGCAGCTTGATATCATAATCTATTTGCGGCAAAATAAGATAGTAAATTGCATAGGCGCCTACCATTCTAGTCGTCGATTCTATACGGCTGGAAAACTCTTCCTCAAACCAATAAATCAGATAATCACGAAAAAAAATGTCTGAATTGATTTGGTTTGTAATCTGATACTTTTTATATGCCGTATTAAACTCTTTTTCGTATTGCCAATAACTTGCAACTGCAGCATCCTCAGTTGCAAAGCCGCCTTTTTTACTATATGTGATGGTGCCATCTTCCTTAAGCGTCTTTGTCCGATGATACCACGAATTATTCTCCGGGAACGCTACTCCCTTTTTCCGGCTTCCCTTCGCCATATCAAACACCTTCTTTAGAACTGTCCGCTCAGCCAGTCGTCAAATGATTTCCTTGGTACCCTGAACAATTTACCAATCTTTATTACACGAAACGGACCATTATTCTTATACACTTCATCCAGAAATGTATACACCTTGCTCTTGCCTATTCCCAGTAGTCTCTGGATATCCTCTGCATCATAGACTTTCTTTTCTACTTCAGATACATCCGGCATATTATCTTCCCCCACTTTTGAAAACACACCAGTATAAGATCGAATCTCTCAAATCTTATGGTGTTTGAAAGGGCGGGAATATTTCCCCTCCATAATAACTATAACAAATTGCCATTCCCGCCCGCCATATGCATTTTAAAGTTTTTTCTCCAAAGCCAGGTTACATTTACTGCCCTGCCCGTCTGCAAAACGGCACGAACAGGCCGGAATCCCCCGATTCCAGCCAGTTCCCCCTCGTTTGGTGAGCGGCACCCATATATGTCTCCCACAGATTCTGTCTTCGCACAGTCCACGCGGCCGTCGTGAACCATCAGACCTATGCCTGGTCTATTTGAGGTGGACAGTAGCCGCGGCATCACTGCCATCGCGTATCCCCCGCATGCTCGGAACCTGCTTCGTTGCAGAGCAGTTCTCATATTCTGCTTTCAATGTGCAACGGGAAATTTCCCTTTCAATATATAAATAGGAACGATGTGGAACTTTTTGAAAAAAGTAAACGACAAATCAGAATTATTTTGCAACTTTTTCACCAATCGCATATTCAGAAATAAAAAAGGGATCGGGGAAGCATCATCAGCCTCCCCAGTCCCCATAAAGATACATCTACACAGAATTAAAACTGACATTATACCTTTCCACTCTTTTTCAACCCCGCCAAATATACCGCATACCCGGCAGGATCGGCCTTCCTAAGCATGGAAGCAGGAAAACGGTATACCGGATATATTCCCTTCTCATCGGCAAGATAACCCAAGGCGGGCTCTGCAAGATTATTGTCAATAAGCCATTTTGTAATCTCCCAGCCATGGCGATTGGTATCAATATAAGCATGGTTCTTTATTCTTTTTCCTGGGAAGCTTATTGTCAATAATTCCGTCCGTACATTTTCTCCATCATCAAATGAAAGCCTGATAGACAAATTGTCTTCTGAGTCGGGAATAATTTTTAATGCTACATGAAACAGGCGGCCGTCCTTTACCATCTCAAACATTTTCATCAAAAAATCTCCTTCGTATCCGGGTGGGTGCTTAATCCCGCGACTATCAGTTGTATAGCTAACTGGAAGCCATGTTCAAACATTCGCACGGTTTCCTGCTCAGTAAATTTACTGATTACTTCCTGACACCTTAAACATAAACTCCACTGCTCTGGCGTCAGCTTCTCTTCCAGTTCTTTCTGAAGTGGCAGCAGTTCCTTAATATACTGATCCGAATATCCTCTTTCGGAGCTGGCTCCAATCTCCACATTTCCGTAATAAAGCTCTGTGAGGAAATCTGACTGTACCTCCGGCAC